>JANRIC010000101.1:0-8481 GCA_033765345.1 Microscillaceae bacterium | reverse complement strand
ATATTTATATGAAATATAACTATTCTTATAAAACTTACATGCTATATTTTATCAAAACCCATATTTTGCGATATTTTATAGAGTTTTAGAAGAAAACTTACAAAAAAACTCAAAAAAAACAGGGGGGTGCGAAAAGTCGGTGACAGCATTGCATTTGCTGGATTTGCAAGTTGATCATATTATCTTTTTGCGATAAAAGCCTGTTGCATAGGTATTTATCGGCAGTCTTAGCTCTTATTTAAATATTTGTGTAATTTTTATTATTAGTTAAACATATATATTAATGAAAACAATCAATCTCCTGTTATTCAGTATTTTAGCTTTATTTTTTTTCACTTCTTGTAATGAAGACACTAAGCCGGAAGCCGAATTCGGACAAATGGTCGTAGAATTTGACCACATGGTTGGTACAGAGTCCCTCAAACTGGACAGCGCAGGTTCTACCAATTATCCCTATATCACTGCCAACGGACAGCCTTTTAATTTGAGCCTATTCGGCTATTATATCAGTAAAATTAAGCTGGAAGGTCCGAACGGTGAAGTATATGAAGATGAAATGAATGTCAGTGTCAATGCAGCCGAAGTCAAAGGGTATTACCACGTATTGGAAGGGGAGGATGCTTCACAATTCATTACACTTAAAAACATTCCTGCCGGAAAATACAACAAAATCACCTTTACAGTTGGCATCGAAGAAGAAGGTATTCAAGAAGGTGTAGCCGGAGGTGTTTTAGACCCGGCCGAAGGAGCCTGGTTTTGGAACTGGAACGCAGGTTATATCGGCTTTGCGATGGAGGGTACTTCCCCCAACTCCCCTCAAGAAGAAGTGATCGGCAGTGGTTGGAAAATCTACGAAAATTCTTTTGCCATTCACGTAGGTGGTTGGAAAAACATCACTCCGGCACAAGGCGAAGTACAAAAGTTTGTCAATAATGTCAAAACCATTACCCTGGATTTTGGAACTACCGTGACTGTCTCCGAAAGTTTAGAACCAGAGCCGCATATCATTGTAGATGTACTCAAGGTATTGAATGGAGCACAGGTAGATTTTTCTACCACCTATTCTTTACATTCACCGGCACCAGGGCAAGTTTTTGCCAACCAATTGGAAGATGCTTTTATTCTGGATCACGTACATCAATAAAATGAGCCTAAAATTTAATCTTGCATACCTGACCCTGGGTCAGGTATGTATTTTACTCTTTCTGCTGGGTTGTGGTGCAGACCCTGAGCCTGACGAGACCTTTGTATTCAAAAAACCGGCAAACTTCCCGGAGCCGACTTACACCTTCAAAAATAATCCGGTGACCAAAGACGGCTTTTTATTGGGTAAAAAGCTATTTTTTGATCCGATTTTGTCGCGTGATGGCAGCGTATCCTGCAATAATTGCCATATTCAGTCGACTGCCTTTGCCGATTCGCAGCAGCATCCGCTAAGCATTGGGGTGGATAATCAGCCTGGCACTCGAAATGCTCCCGCACTTGCCAATCTGGCGTTTATGAAGGAGTTTTTTTGGGATGGAGGCGTGACACATCTGGATTTTGTGGCGATTAATGCCATTGAGTCGGATTTTGAAATGGATGAAAAATTATCCAACATAGTACTTAAATTAAATAATCATCCTGAATACCCAACTTTGTTTAAAAAGGCTTTTGGGGTCGAAGAGGTGACTTCGCCTTATATGCTTCAGGCACTTTCGCAGTTTATGGTCATGATGGTTTCGGCCAATTCACGCTACGATAAGCACGTGCGGAGTGAAGGCGAACAACTCACTTCTGAAGAATTGGAAGGTTTGGCATTGTTTCAGGCGAATTGCGCCTCTTGCCATTCAGGAGAACTATTTTCAGACTTCAGCTATCGCAATAATGGGCTAAGTAGTCAATTTCCCGATCAGGGGCGTGCCCGAATTACGGAATTTAGCGGCGATTTGGGCAAATTCAGAGTACCCAGTCTGCGTAATGTAGCTCTGACGGCTCCTTATATGCACAATGCCCAATTCAACACCCTAGAAAAAGTACTTCAGCATTATGTGCAGGGTGTAGTAGATTCTGAGACCCTAGACCCGATCCTAAAAAAAGGCAATCAACTCGGCATCTCACTGAGCTCTGAGGAACAGCAAAAAATCATTGCTTTTTTGCGCACCCTTACTGACCAAGAATTCAGAGCGAATACCCGCTTTCAAAATAAATAATAGGACTTATGAAAAAAATACTCGTTTTATGCTTCATTCTGACTTTTTTCTCACAATCTGGGCAGGCTTGTGATATTTGCGGCTGTCGGCTGGGAGGAATTTATTTCGGGATTTTACCCGGATTTAATTACCATTTTGTAGGTCTTCGCTACAGCCACGCCACGTTTAATGCCTCTCTAAAATATAATAGCGAATACAATCAGGATGAATTTTCGGAAGATACCTATCAAAGATACGACTTGTTGGGGAGGTACAGCATACATGCAAAGCTACAGATTAGTTTTATGGTTCCTTATTTGGTCAATCAGATGAATGGCAGCCACCAAAATGTCCGTTCTACAGGTTTGGGTGACCCTATGCTGTTGCTTTATTATACACCGTTTAATACCTCAGATCAGGTACAAAAAGACTGGAAACACTCATTGATGATCGGTGGAGGGCTTAAATTTCCACTGGGAGAATTCAAAAAAGAAGATCAGGGAGAATTAATAAATCGCAACTTCCAGCTTGGTTCGGGGAGCTTGGATTATTTATTATCGCTGAATTATACCCTTCGCTACAAGAATTTGGGACTGAATGTGGAATCTTCCTACAAGCTCAACAGCCGCAACAATGAGAATTATCTCTTTGGTAATCAGATGAATACAAGTGGGTATTTGATCTATTGGTTTGAAAAACCGCAAATATCCTTTCTGCCTTATCTGGGAGCTTATTATGAGCGTGCCGGAATGCACCAAGATGGAAAGATCGATCAGGTCAATACTGGAGGTTCTGCTTTATTTGGAAGTGTAGGGCTACAATCTTTTTATAATAATCTGAATATCAATATTTTATACCAGCATCCGATTGCTCAGAATTTCAATGTGGAGGAAATAGCCCACATCGAAACCGGAGCAAGATTTACGGTTGGGATGCTGTATACATTTACATTCAAGAAAAAGAAAAAAACAGAAAGCCATTGAATTTTTATTCATTCAAACAAGCAAATACTTCCCTGTAAAATTCGGGGTGCGATTGCCAGGTTTGTCCGGTGATGAGTTTTCCATCGCGGACAGCCTGTCGATCTGCCACATAAACCCCTCCACAGGATTCCACCTCAAACCTTACGTGCTCGTAGCAGGTAATCCGTCGTTTATCTACCAAACCGGCTGTGACAAGAATTTGTATTCCGTGGCAGATAGCAAAGATAAATTTGCCGCTTTCATAAAACTCCCTGACAATAGCAATTACTTTGGGGTGATTTCGCAAATATTCTGGTGATCTACCTCCGGGAATAAGCAGTGCATCGTATTCATCCGAATCTACTTCATCAAAACCCAGGTCAGACTCCATCCAATAGCCCTGACGCTCCACGTAGGTATCCCAACCTGGCTCAAAATCATGAATCACCAGATGAATTCTTTTGCGTGAAGTAGAGGCAATTACAGCATGATGCCCTGCCTCAGCCATGCGATGTTTAGCATAAAGCGTTTCATAAGATTCCCCGCCGTCGCCGGTGATGATCAGAATTTTTTTTGAATTTGTCATGGTTCTATCTTTGAGTGGATTTAGGTTAATAACTATTAAAATTTCTCGCTTAAATATAAATAAAACAATTTGTTTTGTCTTTACTTGTCCTAAAATTTATCTCAAAGCTTTCATCTGAGTGTGATCTCATGATTAATTAAGTTTTTCTAAAGGCATTCTGGGAAAACTATGGTAATTTTACCTGAAAACACAAAAACTCAATACTATGAACAAAAGAGAATTTTTAAAATTAAATGCGCTGGCTACTGGCGCGGTTTTATTTGCTCCGATTACAGGCTGGGCTTTTGCACCTGCTGCGGATACTTTTACTTTGCCCAATTTGGATTATGGTTTTGAGGCTCTTGAACCTCACATAGATACTGCTACCATGCAAATCCACCACGGGAAACACCACGCAGCTTATGTCACTAACCTGAATAAGGCTGTGGCTGGAAGTGCTTTTGAAAATAAAACTATCCTGGATATTCTTCCTAAACTGACTTCCAAAACTCCCGCAGCCCTACGCAACAATGGCGGTGGTCATTTCAACCACAGCTTATTCTGGAAAATACTAAGCCCTAAAGCCAATACACAGCCTGGCGCAGAACTTACTTCTGCCATCAATGGGGTTTTCGGCTCATTGGATAAGCTCAAAGAAACCATGACTGAGTCAGGCAAAGGCCTTTTTGGGAGCGGTTGGCTATGGCTTTCTGTGGATAAAAACAAAAAACTATTTGTAAGCACTACGCCTAACCAAGACAATCCCCTGATGAGTGGATTGGTAAAACAAGTCGGGACGCCCATTCTGGGTATTGACGTTTGGGAACACGCCTATTACCTGAAATACCAAAACAAACGCGCCGACTATCTGACTGCGATCTGGAATGTGATTCAATGGGAAGAAGTCACTAAAAACTTTCAAACTGCCATCAGTGCCGTAAAAAAATAGGGTAGTAGGCAAAAATTGATGCTGTTCGTTCAAAACAATAGATTGTGAGTACACAATCCACGGCAACTATGTGTGCATCAGGTCTTTGATACTACCAAAAAATAAAATTTGATATGGAGAAACACTGATTTTAGAAGGTAGAAATATGTTCAAATAATATTTCTACCTTTTTTATTTATTTTTTAGATAAATATTTTTTTAGATTAATCTAAATTTATATTTTTGTATACACGAAATAAAAATTATGTGTATATATGAGGATAATTACGATTTATATAAATTTAACACTCTTTTGCAGCTTAGGGGTTTTTGACAAGAGTCTGGCACAAACGGGTAGCTTATCCGGTCGAATATCCTCGCAAGAAGGTAAGCCCCTGGAATTTGTCACGATTGCCCTCAAAAATACTACCCTGGGGAGTTCAAGCAATGCAGCAGGTAACTTTGAGATTTCGGATATTCCCTTTGGAAGTTATGAAGTAGTAGCCTCTTTGCTGGGTTATGAAAGCCAGGTCAGTCAAATTACGCTTAGTCCCTACCGCCCTAACCTATCCCTCAACTTTGAACTTCAGGAAGTATCTTCCGGTTTGGACGAAATCGTGATTTCAGGCACTATGATGGAGGTTAGTAAGTTGGAAAGTGCCGTTCCGGTGGAGGTCTACAGTCCTAAGTTTTTCCGAGCGAATCCTAGCCCTTCTATTTTTGAATCGCTACAGAATGTAAATGGAGTTCGTCCACAACTCAATTGTAATGTTTGTAATACCGGTGATATCCATATCAATGGGTTGGAAGGTCCTTATACGATGGTGATGATTGACGGAATGCCGATTGTGAGCGGGTTATCCACAGTCTATGGGCTTACGGGTATTCCACAATCCCTGATCGAGCGGGTGGAGATCGTCAAAGGGCCTGCCTCTACTTTGTATGGTTCTGAGGCTGTGGGTGGTCTTATCAATATCATTACCAAAAAACCAGCTAATTCTCCTCTACTTTCTGCCGATGTATTGGCTACTGGTTGGGGTGAGGTCAATACAGATTTGGGTGTGAAGTACAAACTTGGTTCAAAGATACAATCACTCCTGGGGATCAATTATTTCAATTATCAGAACCCTATCGATCATAATGGAGACGGTTTTACGGATGTCACCTTACAAAACAGAATTTCTTTTTTCAACAAAATCAGTACTCAACGCAAAAATCAACGGGTTTTTACCCTGGCAGGGCGTTATGTTTATGAAGATCGTTGGGGAGGCGAATTGGGCTGGTCAAAAGAATTCAGAGGTGGGGATGAAGTTTATGGCGAAAGTATTTATACAGGCCGTTGGGAGGTTTTTGGGGTGTATCAATTGCCTGTAAAAGAAACGATCAACTTTCAGTTCAGTGCCAATGGCCACCGACAGAATTCTGTCTATGGCAATACGCTTTATCTGGCAGACCAGTACATCGGCTTTGGGCAGCTCACCTGGAACAAAACTGTGGGCATCAAACACCATCTTCTGAGTGGTATTGCGTACCGTTATACCTATTATGATGACAATACTCCGGCAACCGCTGGGTTTGATACGTTGGGTGCCCTGGCTAATAAACCATCCGTCAAACATTTGCCTGGCGTGTTTATTCAGGATGAAGTTAGCTTTAACACACAGCATAAGCTTTTGTTTGGACTGCGTTATGACTATGACACAGACCACGGCAATATTTTTTCACCACGGCTGAATTACAAATGGAGTTCTGCCAATAAAAGAAATGTGTTGAGATTTAGCCTAGGCAATGGTTTTAGGGTTGCGAATGTGTTTACAGAAGACCATGCAGCTTTGACTGGAGCTAGGCGAGTGGTTTTTGCCGAAACCCTCAAGCCTGAAACCTCCTGGAATGCCAATATCAACTATGTCAAGCAAATTTTCACTAAAAATAACACCTTCATCGGTTTGGATGCCAGTGTGTTTTATACCTATTTTAACAATCGGATCATTCCTGATTATGAAGCCAATCCCAACCAAATTATTTATGCCAATTTAGATGGCTCGGCTATCTCGCGCGGTGTTTCACTCAATATGGACATTGCCTGGGAAAACGGCTTGAAAATCTTGGGTGGTTTTACGGCGATGGATGTGACTTTTGAAGAAAACGGCTTACGCGTCCGGCAATTGCTTACGGAGAGGTTCTCAGGAGTCTGGAGCATAGGGTATACATTTCCTAAGTTAGGGTTGACCCTTGATTACACAGGTAATCTGTACGGGCCGATGCGCCTACCTTTGCTAAGTGATTTGGATAGTCGCCCGGAATATTCTCCTTGGTGGAGTATTCAGAATATCCAGGTGACTAAATCCTTTAAAAAAGGCTGGGAACTTTACGGAGGCATTAAAAACTTACTCAATTATACTCCGCCCAAAAACAGCATCGCTCGTGCCTTTGATCCTTTTGATCGTCAGGTGCAGTTCGACGGCAAAGGGCAGGTGATCCCGACTGCTGACAATCCCCAGGCACTAACCTTTGATCCGAGTTATGTATTTGCACCCAATCAAGGCATTCGCTTATTTTTAGGGCTTAGGTATACTTTGTAAAGGGGATGGACTACACACATTTGCCCAAGACCTTAGTCCCGACTTTTCTTGCCCCTAGTTTCAAAAATAGGGCATTTAATAAGGATGCAAAATGTCGGTTACAAAACTTCCATTAGCCGCAAAACTCCACCGTTTTAAAGGGTAGGGGGAATGGTGCATAATGGTTCTGGGCTTTACGAAGGCGGGATTTTTCAGCACTAAACTCCATTAAATGCACAAAGCTTGAATTTAGCACTTCACTTTCATAGAAGCACTTAACCCCCGCTTTTGCAAAACGGCTGTTGGCTGCATGTGGGATTTTATAAACCTGTTTCTAATTCTAAATGAATGTCGTCTGGCTCTCTTTGATACAATTCCAAGTCCAACTCCTTTGTCAAAATCGCTCCCTGCTTCAAATAAAAGTCCACCGTGTTTATTGTCGGTGTTGCGGAAATGTACAATTTGCCAGCACCAAAACTTCGGGCAGCCTTTTTACTTTCTTCAACAAGTCTGCTACCAATCCCCAATCTTCTAAGAGTAGGCTCTTCCCTAGAATTGGACTGATAGTTTTAAAAGGTAGTCTTTTGACGAAATTATGGGCTTAAAATCATTGAATTTCAGTTATCAGTCTAAATTATGGTAAGAGCCAGAGTATTACTTACATACAGAATGTCCATTTTGCAATAACTCATCTCAATGCCTCTCCTCTTACTCTCAACTGAAATAACCCCCGCTATGCTTTCATCGTCAAATGCTCCGATTACTACTCCTCCTTCATTTTTTATCTTTCTTTGTCTGTTAATTATATCGGATAGTTCATCTTTATCAAATGAGTAAACGTGTTCATACTTGTCAATAACGACCAAAAAACCATCCTTCAACTTATAGTAACCACATATCTCCTCCTCTCTTTGAATTTCTTTAATCCTATCAATTTCATTGTTTTGTATCTCTCGTATCTGTACCATTTAAGTTTGTCAAATTTGTTGATGAACCAGTAGCCCTACCCATTGCAGCCAACGGACACGGCTTGGCGATGGTGGGGAATTTAAAAAACGTCAGCCCAACATTTGCACAAATGCCCCATAGAATTGCAGATGTTGAGTTCAGCCCCACTATTGCCAATACGATGTTGGCAGTAGTTTTATTTGAGGATAGTGTTAATTTTTAACTGATAACATTAAGATTATATTGATAGGCCCAAAGTTTGAAATGTAAATTTAACATATACTCTTTTTTAGAAAAAGATAAAGTTTTGCGTACAAATCTGCTAAACCTTTGTCTAATAGTATTG
>JANRIC010000096.1:0-16850 GCA_033765345.1 Microscillaceae bacterium | reverse complement strand
GGGTCGTTTGGATGTATTTTGGCGGCTAAACGTAAAAAAGGGTTCGGACTGACCTTTTCAAGAAGTTTGGCTTGGGCGATCTGGTGATGGTTTTTTTGCCTGTTTTCAAGCAGTTTATTGGTCTCTTTTTGAAAGGCATTGTCTGATGTTTGGGTCGGGGAGGTTTCTTGTTTTTGTTTGCGCCGATGATTTGAAGCCCAGTCTTTGTGTTGGTTTTCAGAAGATAAAGCCATTGTTGAAGGAGGTTTTGATCTTGATACTAAATTAGGGCTTGAGGGGTAATTTTCCTAATAAAGTATGTAAATTTTATTTTGTTACTCTTTGCTGTTTTGGGTTTGAAATCTGAAACCAAACTTTCAATCCAAATAAAAAGATGTTCTCCTGAACATCTAGGCGAATGCCTAAGGCTGTAGGCTGCTCAAGAAGCCAACAACAAACCCGAAAGTCTGCATCTAGAGGCTTTCGGGTTTTGTATGTAAAAATCCAGCTATTTTACAAAGAATATTTTATCTTAGGCTTTCGTAGTGAGAACGTCCCAAGCCTTCGGGTGGAATTCGCAGACTTTCCGAATACTTTGAGAGGATTCTTTGGAATATCCCAAAGAACGGTGTTTTCAAACATTTTGAATATCGGCACGCTAAAACAGTTAATTTTTTATTAATTCCTTCCATATTTTTGCTCTCCCGATAGCTAGAAAACTCAACTGTTTTAAATAGTAGGGGAATTGGGCATAGTCATCTAATAAAACACATTATACGCCTTTAAGTCATTAATTTTACATAGATTGAAGCAAAATCTTGTTATCTTTAACATCAAATTAATGTTACATTCAAATTAAAAACTATGAATTGGAACGATGTCATCAAATATGTCAATCACGGGAGTCCAGCACCAGATCAGGTGATAAAAAAAACTGAGGAAGAATGGAAAGCTCAATTGACCCCAGAACAGTACCGCATCACCCGAAAAAAGGGAACCGAAGCCGCTTATTCAGGTGAACTTTGCCATATCTATGATAAAGGCAAGTATGCTTGTATCTGTTGTGATACCCTGCTTTTTGATTCAGAAATCAAGTTTGACTCCAAGTCGGGCTGGCCTAGCTTTACAGAACCGATCAAAGACAACGTCATTAAATATGAAAAAGATATTTCTTATGGGATGGTACGTGTCGAGGTGATGTGTAATGTCTGTGAAGGGCATCTCGGGCATGTATTCCCGGACGGACCTCCGCCAAGCGGACTTCGTTTTTGCATCAATTCGGAGTCTATCAAACTGGTAAAAGCATAAAAATCAAGGGAATGAAACACCATTCATTCCCAGATTGTAAATCAACAAAAGCGATTAGGATGCAAAATAAGGCTCAAAAAGTGTCAGTAATTCCTGTGGGCAACGTAAAAGCCGCTTGCTTGCCTGATCTACAAAGACCAGGGTAGTCTGCCCAGTATTGAGCAATACCTGCGCTTCGTTGTAGATTTCATAATCAAAGATAATCCGGGCGGCGGGTAGCTTAGGGATAGATACCCGAATGGTCAGCAAATCATCATACCGAGCCGGTTGGATGTAGCGGCAGTGTAGCTCAAGGACAGGCATCAAAACGCCTTGTTCTTCCAGCCTGCTGTATAAAAACCCGACGTGACGCAATGCTTCTACACGCGCCACCTCATAATAGGTGGCATAATTCCCATAATACACATAAGCCATTTGATCCGTTTCGGCATAGCGTACACGGACTTGGGTTTCATAAGTATACATCGTAGCATCTTTTTATTTTCCAGGTAAAACCCGAAAATTTTTGATTTTAAATTAAAAAACTTAGTTTAGTGCTTAATTGCAATTCTAACGATGGCAAGGTATTTCAAATCTAAAAAATTTCAAAATTCATTGGTAAAAAGGATTAAAAGATGAATCTACACGAATATCAGTCCAAAAACATCCTGAAAAAATACGGCGTTCAAATCCAGGAAGGCATTGTGGCGGACTCTCCCGACAAGGCTGTCGAGGCTGCCAAACAACTTAATAAGGATACCGGCACTAGTTGGTTTGTAGTCAAAGCCCAAATACACGCCGGAGGTAGGGGTAAAGGCGGTGGAATCAAACTAGCCAAAAGCATAGAGGATGTCCGTACACTCTCCGAGCAAATTATCGGTATGCAACTAGTAACTCCTCAAACCGGACCGGAAGGCAAAAAAGTACATCAAGTGTTGATCTCTGAAGATGTGTATTATCCCGGTGCATCCGAAATCAAGGAGTTTTACTTGAGTATTCTTCTGGATCGAAGCACTGGACGAAATATCATCGTGGCTAGTACCGAAGGAGGAATGGATATTGAGGAAGTAGCCGAACACCACCCTGAGAAAATCATCAAAGAACCCGTTGATCCCCGTGTGGGCTTGCAGGATTTTCAGGTACGTGAGCTTGCCTTCAAATTAGGCTTACAAGGCAAGGCTTTTAAAGAAATGACCAAATTTATCAAAGCACTGTATGCTGCTTATAATGATATTGATGCCTCTTTGTTTGAAATCAACCCTGCCCTCAAAACCTCTGATGACCGTATCCTGGCCGTAGATGCCAAAGTAAATCTGGATGACAATGCACTCTATCGCCACCCTGACCTGGCCGAACTCAGAGATATTCGTGAAGAAGACCCTTTGGAAGTAGAAGCCAAAGAATCTGATCTGAACTACGTCAAGCTGGACGGAAACGTAGGCTGTATGGTAAATGGTGCCGGGCTTGCGATGGCTACTATGGATATTATCAAACTGTCAGGCGGTGAGCCTGCCAACTTCCTGGACGTAGGCGGCGGGGCCAATGCCAAAACCGTAGAAGCTGGCTTTAGAATTATCCTCAAAGACCCAAATGTAAAAGCTATTCTGATCAATATCTTTGGTGGAATTGTTCGTGGCGACAGGGTAGCAAATGGTGTAGTAGAAGCTTATAAAAATATCGGCAATATTGATGTGCCTATCATAGTCCGTCTGCAAGGAACCAATGCCGAAGAAGGTGCCAAAATCATCAATGAATCCGGGCTAAAAGTTACTTCTGCTATCTTACTCAAAGATGCCGCCGAAAGAGTAAAAGAAGCTTTGAATGCTTCATAGATAGTCTACAGACGATAGTCAATAGTCCATAGCATTTTGAATATTAAAATGTATCAATTTTACATAAAATCTATGGACTATCGTCTATGGACTATCGTCAATCCACGATTGACTTTAAATCTTTAAACAGCTGTAACGATTACCTCGATATTACCTCGGGTAGCCTGAGAATAAGGGCAGACCTGATGGGCAGCATCTACGATTTGTTGTCCTTCTTCTATGCTAAGATTGGGGAAATGCACCTCCAGTTTAGCATTGATGCCATAAATACCTTCTTCACTTTTGCCAAACCCTACCTGAGCCTGGATCGTGAAGCCGCTAATATCCTTGCCTTTTCCTACCCACCCGATGGCTCCTCCAAAGCAAGCCGCATAACCGGCAGCAAATAGCTGTTCGGGGTTGGTTTTGTGTCCTCCTGTTCCGCCCATACCTGTAGGAATGGCAGTATCCAGGTCAATGATTCCATCTGTAGATTTTACGTGTCCGTTGCGCCCTCCGGTAGCGTGTACTTCGGCGATGTATACGGGGGTGATTTTGAGCATACGTTTTGAGTTTTAAGAGGTGATTTGAAAAATTCAGCATTTTATAAAGAAAGTGTTGGTTTTTGGCAAAAAGCAAAAAACCAACACTTTAAAATATTTACGATTAAACTTTCTCTATTTTTTCTTCCTTCTTGAGTACTTCTTCCAGCTCGCTGATGTCGATTTGATCTAAGATGGCTTCTTCATCTTCCATCAAAACTGGTACAGCAAAGCGAGTCAATCGGAAATACTGGTAAGGTGCTAGGTCATCATTATCTATTTCGGCCAGTTTACAGCCATAGATACCGCCTTGTGCAGTCAGTTTATCAATTTGAATGATGTGGTAAATCTCACCTTTCTTAATCCAACGGCTCAGAGGTACTTCATTAGGACGATTTTTGTCATCAATACAAATCACTTGGATATTCATATTTCTTGTTTATTTTTCTTGTTTTTCTTTAAATTCCTTGAATTTAGAATCGGATTCTGCTTTTTCTGCTCTTGGGAAGATATTATTGGATGTATCAATATCGGCTGTTTCTTCTTTGGGATCCAATACAAAAGAGGCCACTTCTTTTTTGGCTATAAAAACTTTTGTAAAACCTTCGGGTTCCATACGCCATACTTCGGCAGGTACACGCACAATTTCAGAAGTACCGTCTTTGTATTTCATCTCAAGGATGATGGGCATAATCAAACCACCTACGTTTTTAAAGCTTACATTGTAGAAATAACTCTCTGGATTCAGCACTTTTTTCTCGGCTTCGGTAATTTTCACGCCGCTTTTTTCTTTACTGGCAAAAAGCGAAGCAAGGGATTCAGGTTTGATGTATTTGGCAGCAAGCAATTGCGCCTCAGCATTGGCAGTAATCTGAGCATCTTTGGGAAGGCGATACAGCTCTACAGACTCAATAGCGATGTCGCAAGGTTCGGTGGTGTAGAACCAACCTCTCCAGAACCAATCCAGGTCTACAGCAGAAGCGTCCTCCATGGTACGGAAGAAATCGGCTGGTAAAGGATGCTTAAACATCCATTTCTGGGAGTATTGTTTGAAGGCAAAATCAAATAGATCATGCCCCATGACGGTCTCGCGTAGGATATTCAAAGCTGTGGCTGGTTTGCCATAAGCATTATTGCCAAATTCGTGGATTTGCTCCGAATTAGTCATAATAGGTACCAATTGTGCAGGGTCGGTACGCATGTAAGAGATGATATTTTTGGCAGGTCCTCGGCGTGAGGGAAAACTTTCTTTGTATACATCCGGTGCCCAGGGCTGTTTGGGTACTTCCTGCTCGGTGAGGTATTGCAAAAAAGAATTGATTCCTTCATCCATCCAGGTCCATTGGCGCTCATCCGAATTGACGATCATCGGGAAGAAGTTGTGTCCTACTTCGTGAATAATCACCCCGAACATTCCCTGGCGTATACGTTCGTTGATGGTTCCGTCAGGATTAGGGCGACCGTAATTGAAGCAAATCATCGGATATTCCATACCATTGGAAGCTTCAACAGAGATTGCCACCGGATAGGGATAATTAAAGGTGTATTTGGAATAGTTTTTCAGGGTAAGAGCCACCAATCGGGTAGAAAAATCACCCCAAAGTGGGTTGGATTCTTTGGGATAATAAGACATTGCCCAAACTTTTTTGCCACCTACTTCAACTTGCATCGCATCCCAGATAAATTTACGAGAGCTTGCCCAGGCATAATCCCTTACGTTTTGGGCTTTGTATTTCCAGGTTTTTTTCTTGGTAGATTTATCTTTTTCATTGGCAATAGCCTCTTCTTGGGTTACGATTACTAAGGGTTCGGCACTGGTTTTGGCTTGTTCCCAACGCTTTCTTTGAACCTCAGACAGTACATCTTGAGGGTTTTGTAGCTCTCCGGTAGCTGCTACTACGTGGTCTTCGGGCAGGGTAAGCTCTACTTCATAATCTCCGAAAGTAAGGGCAAACTCGCCTTGTCCGAGAAATTGTTTGTTTTGCCAGCCGTCATAATCATCGTACACAGCCATTCTGGGAAACCACTGCGCTTCTGAGAATACGCAGTTGTCGTCTTCGGGAAAGTATTCATAGCCTCCACGGCCGCCTACACGTTTTCTTTCGCGGATATTGTGCGTCCAGTCCATTGAAAAAACAAACTTACCGCCATTCGCCTTGAGGGGTTGAGGAAGATCGATACGCATCATCGTTTGATTGATGGTATATTTGAGTGCTTTACCTTCGGCATCTTTGAGGTTTGAGATTTGATAGCCGTATTCTGCTTCGGTACCTGCTACCCAGGAGTAAAGACCATTGATTTGGTTTTCAGTTACTTTAAAGGTTTCGGTCTTGTAATAATCCGAATCCTTATTAAAGCGATTTTGATCTAGTTGTACCCAAAGGTAATTTAAATCCTGGGGGGAGTTGTTGTAGTAAGTGATTGTTTCACTTCCTTTGATAGATCGTTTTGCCTCGTCGAGTTCGGCTTTGATTTTATAATCGGCTTTTTGTTGCCAATATTGGGGTCCTGGAGAGCCGTCACCAGTACGGTACACATTGGGTGTAGGTAGTATTTCGTCTAATTGCTCAAATTTAGAGCTTTTGTAAGGAGCTTTGGGAGTTTGTGCGAGTATAAAGTTGATGCAAAAAACTACCGCAAATAAGGATAAGCATTTTTTCATGATTCTTCCAGTCATTTAAATTTAAAGAATTACATTACATCAGTTGGTAAAGGTCTTCTAGTAAAATTCAAATTACAAAGCTATTTTTACAAAATCCAATAAAATTAAAGATAATTAAAAATAATATGTATTTGCGCTTATTTTTTTTGGGAGTAGCCCTGCTTTTTTTCATGCCAATATTTGCCCAAAAGCTGATTCCTTATCGCCGGGGGGATTCATGGGGCTTTGCCAACAAACAGCTTCATCTTGTGATTCCGTGTATGTATGAGCAAGTAGAGTTTTTTGAAGGGGATTTGGCAAGAATTAAAAAACGGGGATATTGGGGTTTGATTGACTCTAAAGGGAAGGAATTTGTGCCTTGTGCCTATGATATGGTATATGGCGGGCTCAAAAAAGAGCGTATCGTCGTGTGTAAAGGTGGAGATAAAGATGGGCACGGGGGGCGTTGGGGCATTGTGCCGCGCCATGAGGGCAAAGAAATTGTGCTGAGGTATGATCTATTGCGCGAATGCGGGATACCTGGATTCTTGGGGGTGTATGTGCAAGGAAAATGGGGCGTATTAAATACTTATGATGCGACTTTGGAAATTTTGCCCCTCTATGAAGTAGAAGAAATAGAAGATCATCATTTTGAGGATATTTCATCTTCTGTATTAAACTGGACTGAGATTAGCAAACCTTTGCCGATTCCTCCCAGGGCATATCTTAAACTGCGCTTTGACCGAGGGTTTGCACGCGTCAAGAAGAATGGCAAATGGGGTTATATCAATTATCAGGGATTGGAGATGATTCCTACGGTATACGAGTTTGTTGGAGCGTTTGCGGAAGGGCTGCTTTGTGCCGTTAAGATGGAAGGTGGCGAGCGAAAAATCGGCTTTGTAGATCGTGAAAATGCGATTAAAATTCCTTTTGAATATGATTTTGTAGAAGAAATGTATAAATACCTCAAGTTTGAGGAGGGTTTGATTCCCCTGCGTAAAAATGGTAAGTGGGGTTATGTAAATGCCCTACACGAGGTAGTGATTCCCTTTCAATATACAATGGCGGGTACTTTTCGGGAGGGCAGGGCTTTGGTTAGTGATTCTCCGTCGAGTCTGATGCCCACCTGGAAGTGCATAGATAGGAAAGGAAATACGATATTTGAGTTAGATAAAAATTATCAACTGCCTGAAGCTTATTTTGAGGAAGGATTTTTACAAATTAAAAGTCGGGGTCTTGAAGGGTTTTTAAACCATGAAGGAAAATTACTGGGCAGTTTTTATGAAAAAGTATATCCTTTTAAGCAAGGTTTGGCACAGGTAGTGCGTCGGGAAGGAGATACCTATAAAACGGGCTTTATCAATTCCGAAGGGGAAGAGATCATCCCTTTGATCTATGATTATGCTGAAAATTCGCAGCCCATTCCCCGCCGGGGAGCATATCTTTTTGCAGCTAAAAATGGGCTTTGCGGAGTAATTGACCTCAAAAACCAAGAAATTATTTCTTTTAGCTATCGGGAAATGCTGATCCCTTCACCAGAAAACCATAGCCTCGACCGATTGGCAGCCAAAAAAGATAGCCTATGGGGGTTTTTGGATCGCTATGAAAAATGGGCTATCCAAGCAAAATATGAGTTGGTGCAAAACTTTCAGGGCAATTATGCTTTGGTCAAATATCATGGGCGTTGGGGATATATTCACTGGGAAGGGAAGGAATTTTTTGAGGATTGAAGTATTTGGGGTTGAGTTTTAGGGAAAAACATAGAGCAATGGGTACTCCGCTGATTCAAAAGTAAAGGATAAATTTGTCTTTTTGAATAAATTCTATAATTTGCGCTATCAGTTTAAACGATTAAACGATGTAATGGTGCGTCCTGATGAATCAGCAAAGTATCAAAAGCCTTGTTTTTGAAGTAAATGATCATCTTTTTCCTTTTATCAAAAAGATGTTGCAAAGTATATTCACAGAGCCTGAGCTAACCGAAAGTACCCATGACGTGATTCAGGATACATGGTCGGCTTTCTTTAGCAAAGAAAACTATGTGACCCGTCTGCCGGATAAAAACCATACCCGAGCTACCCTGTTTGTGATTGCCAAAAATCGTACCTTGAAGATGCTCAAAGAAGCCAAGGTAAAGATTCCTTCGGATTTTTCGGAGAATGCCGGAGAGGATAAACTGCTGGAATCTGTTTTTGATGCGGATTTTGAGAAAGTTTTGAAACGCCTGCCGGAGAACCAGGTATTCATTCTAAAAGCAGAAATGAATTGGGGAGAACATTATAATCAACAGGAAATTGTTGAGAAAATCCAAACAGAATATCAACAGAAATTCGGCTCTAAGCTTTCTGTGGATAATTACCGCCAACTACTCACCAGAGCCAGACGCAAGTTTAAAAACTATTGGGCTAACGACAATTTTTAAAACCATGAAAATCAATAAAAATACACAGATAAGCCTTTCCACAAAAAACTCTTGTACCGTTCATGCCAAATTACAGGCTTATGTCAATCTGAAGCTTTCGCCGGAAGAAGAAGAACAAGTAGATGACCAACTTGATGCCTGCGGTGCAGGATGCTACTGTGAGGAAATCATAGAAGGTTTGCAACTGGCCAAAATAGGAGAAAAACTCAGCCGGGAAAACCCCGAACTCAAAACTGGCCTGGATCAAGACCTGCTTTTTGAGCGTATTCGCCCCTTTATTGTATTGCCTGAAGAAAGCTCAAAAACTGCTAAAATCATACCACTAACCAGGCGACCGATTTTCTGGGTAGCTGCTTCTATTCTGCTTTTTCTACTGAGTTGGGCTGTTTTGCAATCACTCTATCACACAGATACAGAACCCAAAATTGTACAACCTCAAGATACCCTTGCACCTACACCTGACATCACAGAAAAAAAACAACCAACTCCGCAAGATGAAAAGATAGAATCGCCAAAGCAGAAAAACTCGAAAGAAACCCCTCCCACGCCTAACAATCAACCGAAACCCTCGGTAGATATGCTCGCCTTCAACCCGAACCCTGACCTCGATGCCCGTACTTTAAGAAGTAGCGGAGATCGCGGTCAGGGCGAAGTAAAAGGCATCCAGCCCAAACATCTCCAAAATTTCACCCAAAATCTAACCCTGGAATGGGAAAACGGAGGCATCGAGGAACTCAGCATCGAGATCGTTAATAATCAAAACGAACTTATACAATCTTTTGAAGTTAGCCCTTCTGAAACCAGTAAAGTAATAGACCTTAACTTATGGAAGCCTGGGCTTTATTATTGGATAATCCTCTATCAAGGTTATGAGCCACTGTATACGGGGAAGTTTTATGTGAAGAAAAAGGATTGAACGAGTTAATTCCCTACCAACACAAAACCCGACCACACTTGAGGATGTGAATAACTTTTGATATTATTTACTTTTTTGTCTTTCTCGGAAATGAGCTTGAGCTTTGCTATTTGAAGAGCCAGACTGTAATTTTTCTCTTTTTGGGTCAAAAGGCTTTCATAAAAATGAGTCATCATCTCTGCTGTACTGGCATCATTGACATTCCAAAATGACACCAGCATATTTTTTGCCCCGGCATAAAGCAAAGCTCTGCTTAATCCAAGAATACCTTCCCCTTCTATTTTTTTACCTAGTCCGGTTTCACAGGCAGACAAACACACCAAATCGGCTTTTAACTCTAAATTATAGATTTCAGAGGCATATAAAAAACCGTCTTCCTGAGAAGTACTGTCTTGAAACAGTATAATTCCACTGATTTCAGGTCGATCTTTGCGAACAAAACCGTGTGTAGCGAAGTGTATATAGCGGTAATCTGACAATTCCCCGCTTTTTACGATTTCTTCCTGGGCATCCTGACGGATAAATACTTTTGCTTTTTTCTTTTTTTGGTTAAAAAGGTTAAAAATATCCTTAACCTCCGTTTCGGTATTGGGTAAGGGTTCTATGTGTTTTCCTTTCAAATATCGCTCATTTTCAAAATCCCGCAAGGAATCCAACTCCTGGAGTAATTCCTCGCTCTGAAGGGTAAGCCCACCTGTATTGGATACATCAAAAACGGGTGCAAAGGCTATCCAATCCTTTTGGGCGGGTTTTGATGTTCTCGATGATGTAATGTCATTATAAAATAATGTAGCAGAATAGGCATAGGAAATTTGATACTTTTTAATCAGGTAGGCTAATTCGCTCCAAACCGGGTTTACGGGATTTTCGCTAATTAAAGCATCGAAAGGAATATGGGCTAATTTTACATCTGGAATGATGATGAGATGGTTGATATTTGCGGGTATTTCCATGGGGAATAGTTTTTGGAAAAGTGCCTGCGCTGCATTTGAGTATTGTGGCGCATCATTATTATAAATTTGCCGCATAAAACCCAGGAGTAATTCCTGAGGGTTTTTCCAGTCTACTTTAGAAACCTGAAAAGACTTCTTATCTATATAATGCATAAAAAGCACACTATCTCCCAGGGTATAAGAAATCAAAGCTTGTTGAGGTTTGAGAGCCTTCTGAATATCCTCTACGGAACTAACCTTAACCCGATACTTTAAATCGTAATATCGAGGGTAGTTTTTCTCAAATTGATTAATGAGTGCTTCTAACTCTCTGTTGAATTTGAATAAGTTATTTTGATAAGCTATTAATTGTGTACTATCAGGTTTTTCAAAGATTTTTTGTTGATTATAGGCAATATCTACTTTGAGTTTATACTCTATTTGCCTCAAACTGTCAGGAATTCCGGCAAGTTCTTTAGCCTTTAACTCAGACATGCTTCCCGCTAAAATGGTGGATTTTGACTTTTCAGAAAAGTAAAATGATTTTGTAGGTTGATTTAAGTTCTGACAAACTTCCATAGCAGGCAAATAGATGTTAGGTGCTTTTTTTTGTAATTCAAGTTTGTCAATCTCTTGGGAAGCCTCTCGCTTGAGGGTATTCATTACCCAGTCACATAGCTCATAGGTATCGAGAGATTGTTGCAGAAGTAATGGGTCTTTGCTTTGTGATTTATATTTTTCCAGCAATACCTGCGCCTTATTTTGTAAAGGATTCAAGAGATACAATAATTTTTTTGTCAGTTTTTCATTTTGAATGCTTTCCTGAAGATACTGCTTCTGGGTCGTTAATAAAATATCTATGGATTTTTGGTGATAATCCAAGGATTTGTCATACATTTTAGTGGAGTAATATACATTGGCTATATTAAAGTAATTTGTTGAAACATTAATAAATTTTTCCCCTCCTAGTTTCAGGTTAATTCTAAGAGACTCTTCCAGATTTTTCAGGGCTATTTCAGTATCTTGATTAAGATAAGCTATGATGCCTAAACCTTCATAAGCTCCACTGATGGTAGGGTGTGTCTCTCCGGTAATTTTTTTCTGAATGGTTATAGCCTTATTGAAGTACTCTTCTGCTGTCTTGTATTCCTGTAGCTCCACGTATATTTTTCCAAGATTCAGATATGCGCCTGCTATCCAGGGGTGTAATTCTCCGGTAATGTTTTTTTGTATATCAATGGCTTTTAAAGAAAATTCGGAGGCTTCTGTTAATTTTTTGAGGTTTTGGTAAGCTAAAGATATGTTTAAATAGAGGTTTGCTACATCTGTATGTCGTTCTCTAACAGTAGCTAAATAAATATTTAATGCTCTTTGGAAGTAGTCAAGAGCCAGATAATAATCCCCGGTAGCATTATACACTACCCCTAAGTTGCCATAATTATTGGCAATTAATGGATGCTTATCTCCCAATAATGTTTTACCTAAATCCAACGCTTTTAAATAATATTCGGTAGCAGTATTATAATCGCCTAAGCTGAAATACACGACACCCAGGTTAATGTGATACTGAATGACGCTAATCTCGCTTTCCCCGGTTATGCCTTTTTGAATTTTTAAGGCAATCAAATGATTTTCAAGAGCCTTCTTAAAATCCCCAGTAGTTCCATATATTGCTCCTAATACAGAATATATTTTAGCTACCTCAGGATGTGATTCTCCGAACAAAGAAACCTGAATTTCCTTAGATTTATAAAGATTTTTTAAAGCAGATTCAAAAATTCCTTTATAAAAAGCTATGACAGCCATTCCATAAAAAGCGGATGCTGCTGTAGAGTTTTTCTCTCCTTTGATAGGCTCAATTAAATCCAGTGTTTTTTTGAAACTTTCTTCTGCTTTGGGCAAATTTCCGGATTGTAAGGCTATGGTGCCTAATTTAGAGTATGCTTCTGCTCTATATATATTTTGTGTTTTTTTGTGTGCAATTTCAATTTTAAGAACTTTATTCAAGTATTCATTTGCCGAAGCAAAATCAGCTTTATAAGCTTTAATCACCGCCAAAGTTGAATAAGCAACCAAAATATTTTCATGGTTTTCTCCGGTGAGCCTCAGTTGAATAGCAAGTCCTTTTTCTATTTTTTCTTTTGCTTTATCTAAACTACCCAGTCGAGTATCCACGATGCCCAGGTTTAAGAAAATGTCTGACGAATCCGAGGGGCTTAATGCAACTTCTTTTCCTGAGTTTAACTGCTTCTCAAAAAAAACTTTTGCCATTTCAAATTTGCCTTGATCTAAATAAACCTTCCCGATTTTTCTCCATAAAATCCTTTTTATCAGGAAATTTTTGCCAAGTAATTCTGCTTTTTTATAATAATCAAGAGCACTTGTTAGGTCGCCGGTTAAATAGGCAAGTTCACCCTTGACTTCTATAAACGAAGATTGTAAGATGCTATCCAGCAATAATTCTTGCTTGAGTTCTTGTATTTCTGATAAATAATTTCCCGCAGTAGTAGCCTCATACTCATCGACATAAAATTTACTCAAACTAATCAGGCATTGAAAAATCTTAATTTCAGAATTTATGCTGTTTTTTGGTAAAGTGTATCGATCATAAATTGTTTTGGCTTGTCTGAAATAGTAAAGGGAGCTATCATAACTCCCAACTTGCACAAAATTCTCAGCCTTTTTATAAAAAAAATTGGCTTGTGACGTATCACTACTTATATCTTGCCCATAGGCGATACTTACCTGACTGAATAAATAAATTAGTAAAAAAATAATTGTTCTCATCTTGGTATTTATTGATTACTAATTAAAATACGATATAAATCACAATCAAAATAATTGTACGTGCTGAAATATACTCAAATTCCAAACCCCTCCAAAACATCAAAAGAAGTTTTTAAGGGATTTTTCAAATTTTTATAAATCAAATACTTCAAAACTCCAGCCCCAGGCTCAACTGCAATACCTGATTTGTAAAGGTATCTCCTGAATAAGCGGCTGCATCTATATCTATCAGACCCAGGGCATAGCGCAAACCCAAAAGAAAAGGCCCTGCTTTATACCCTGCTCCTACTACAAGACCTATATCCTCTTTGCTTACTTCCTGCGTATCGTCATAGCCCGCAAACGTAGATGAAATCAAGCTACTATATTGTGCGCCACCTTCTACAAACACGCCATCGAAGTGTGCCTGAAGCAACAAAGGGATATGAAAGTACTCCTGACGCCATTCACCTTGATAGTATCCGCCCAAAACATTCCCCCCTTGCTGTGCGTACTGTCCTTCCACTTGTAGCCCAATATTTTCATTAAACATCAGGCGGGCGTGTACTCCAAAATTATAGCCATAAAGTATATCTGTTTCTATCTGATCGCTTACCCAGTAATTGCTTACATTGACACCGCCTTTGATGCCCATGTGAAAGCGTGTCTGTGCAAAATTATTTCCATAAATACCCCAAAATACGATTATAAAAAGGATGATTGATTTTTTCATTGTTGTTTGATTATTTAAAATTAAAAGTTTTGATAAAATGTTACTTCAAAATAAAAACCTTACCTCGCCCCCTATATTCCTACCAATTGAATTCACGGCAAAGCTTGGTCAAGTCCCAATCATAGTAAATGCGGCGGCTGTAAGTTTCGGCTTGCACGCCCAGGTCATCTACATTCACAACCCTGCCGTTGCTTAGAAAATAAAATTTATCAGCGATGTAGCCAGGGTGGCTAATCTGTGTATTGGCAAAAACCGGGTAATAACCTGCTAGGCGTATTCCGTTAGGACCGTTCTCCAGGCGTACCTGTTGCTCCACCACCGTATAATCGGATAGGAGCTGATTGTAATATTTGATCCTCAACAAGCCGCTGAATCCATTGGCATACATTCGGAGTAAGCCGAGGTGTTCGGTGGTACCGGCCGTAAATTTGAGTTCGTAATTGCCGTAAAGCTGTGCTTTGACAGATATACCAGAGAAAAGACAGAAGCATAAAAAGCCTATTTTAAGTGCGTTTTTCATTGTTTTGTTGAATTTAAATGGGACAAATTATTTTTTTTGAGTGGAAGAAGGAGTTGCCTCCTTCTTCTAAAAAAACTAGTGGACGGGTGCAGGTTCTACCACAGGTAATTCGGCTGAAGGCAGAATTTTATATTTTAAAGGAGTATTCTGGGCAGATTTGCCGCTGCCTTCGCCTTTATTCCCTCCTGCCGGGCGGAAGATACGCACCGTCACAATCCTGCTTAATATATGATTATTACCAGATTTGATCCTAACATGGAAGGTCTCATCTACATAGGTATTGTTGAATGTACCAAAAGCAAAACAGGGATTATGACTGATCGCCGTAGCACCAATAAAGGCATCACCACTGAATGTACCGCTTCCTGTGAATGAAAACTGATAGGCTACATCTACCTCTGCATCGTAATCATCCAGATTATCTACCCAAGAGTCATAAGGCAGGTCTACCCTAAATGAACTGGATGTAATTCCATTTAGATTACAAGAGTTAATACCCAATAAGGTATAGGTAGGGGTACCTACCTGAATTGGATTAAAGGTACGCTCTGTCTCCCAATTGCTGATCAGTACCGAAGAGCCTGTCAGCGCACCACTGTTGTTGGTATTATGGAGTAGTAATCTGAAATCAAAATCAATGTATTCCAAATCGCCATAGCTGGCACATATAGAAATAGCAAGGCGATTATTGGCCAGTTTTGTGGATGTAGCTGTAAAGTCTCCCGTTGTTCCGTCGCTGTACGTAAAGGCTACATCCACTTTAAAGGCAAAATTATCTGTATCAAAATTGCCCTCGTATTCCAGCACATAATCATATTTGGCGCGATTTGCCCCAGAGCAGGTACCAGAAAAGCTAAACTCAGCATCCTGTATACTGACCAGCTCGAGCTGAGGGCTTTCCACTCTCTGCGTCAGCGTATTGCTTTCGGTATTGGTTACTACCAGTTTGGCTTTTACATCCACATAATCCTGGCTGCCAGCCTCCAGACACAAGGGGAAAAGCAACTTCGTACCCTGGATGCTAGGATTGACATTGAGCTGATTTTGAGAGCCGTTTTGCCCCAGCAGCGTAATTTGCAATTGATAAGCAGTTTGACTAAGATTGATGTCCGTGGCAAAGTCCACGCTGGCATCGTAGCTATTGCCTGTGCCGTTGCAGTTTTTGATTCCGGTGAGTTTGAGCTGCAAATTACTTAGGCTTAGAGCCTGGGTTTGCGCCTGAAAGCTTACGGACTGCTGGCTACAATTAGCTCCCAGTGAGGCTGTAAGCGTTTGCGTGGCAGCACTGCCCAAAGTCCAGTTAGCCTGCGCCAGACCGTCGGCATTGGTAGAGCCACCTATCGCTACACTTCCCCCACCAGAGCTAACTGTCCAGGTAATGCTTACATTGGCTTGTGGCTGACCCTGATCATCCGTAACCCTGACCACCAAAGGATTGGCAAGGGCATTACCGGCCAGTCCGCTTTGTTGATTTCCACTGACGATTTCAATTTGGAAACAAGGAGTGGGTTCGTCTTTGGGGTCTGTCTGGCAAGCAAACAATCCGAAAAGTAAAATAACCCAATAGCTGAATTTTTGTACGAATTGAAACATTGTTTTATGATAAAAATAAATAATAAGGCTCTTACCATAATTCAGACTGATAACTAAAATTCAATAATTTTGAGCCCATAATTTCGCCAAAAGACTACCTTCTAAAACTATCAGTTCAATTCTAAGTAAGAGCCAATAATAATTGCCTACTCTTTTTAGGATTTTCGGCGATCTTCCTGGGTGTAAACTCAAAAGACAAACCTCTCTCAGCTTAGCCCAGGAAGCTATTCTGGGCTAAGTACGCTTTGATGCGCTCAGGGCAAGAGTGCTGCTTGTTAGGAGAAGCCTTTGCTGCTTGCTCGCCTAAGCACCGAGGCTCGCTTTGTTTGTACTTACACAGACACTATCTTTTCAGGGGCAAAACATGACAAGTGCCTGAAAAAAAATTTAAGATTTTTTAAGAAAAAAGTCTGGCTTGGTTTGGGAAGTTGCTAATTGGGTTTTTAGAAAAGCCAAATACGGATGGGAAAAAGGCTTTTTAGATGGAATAAAAAAGTAATTTATGTAAGTAAAATTGTAATCTGTGTTTGTAAAATTGTAATCGGTGTAAAATAATTTGCAAGCTATTTTGGTTCTCTGACAAATTTTGTGGGTGACACATCTTGATTAGACTTGCTATCCACTAAACATTTGAAAGAATTGCTTGCCACGAATGCACGAATAAGGGCGTTTATTCGTGCATTCGTGGCAAAATTGATCATCAAGAGA
>JANRIC010000089.1:0-14878 GCA_033765345.1 Microscillaceae bacterium | reverse complement strand
CTCAGGTGGCGGCAAGCTTTTTTTCGTATTTTTTTCTTCTCCTCAGGTGGCGGCAAGCTTTTTTTCGTATTTTTTTCTTCTCCTCAGGTGGCGGCAAGCTTTTTTTCGTATTTTTTTCTTCTCCTCAGGTGGCGGCGAGCTTTTTTTCGTATTTTTTTCTTCTCGTCGGGTAGCAGCGAGCTTTTTTTCGTATTTTTTTCTTCTCCTCAGGTGGCGGCGAGCTTTTTTTCGTATTTTTTTCTTCTCGTCAGGTGACGGCGAGCTTTTTTTCGTATTTTTTTCTTCTCCTCAGGTGGCGGCGAGCTTTTTTTCGTATTTTTTTCTTCTCGTCAGGTGGCGGCGAGCTTTTTTTCGTATTTTTTTCTTCTCGTCGGGTAGCGGCGAGCTTTTTTTCGTATTTTTTTCTTCTCGTCAGGTGACGGCAAGCTTTTTTTTGTGGCTCTTTGTGAAATCGCAACGACGGAGTTGCTTAAAGCGACCCCGTCGTTTGAGTAGATTTATCTTCAAGTAAAATTATAAAGAACCCCTTACTCCCAATCCCGGTTTAAATAAACTGATTGATCAGATTCTCGATCAATTCCTGTTTACCGCTGATTTGGGCAGGTTCTCCGTCCTGAATGGCAAGGTCACGGAGGGCTTCCAGGGTAAGTTCTCCGGTTTCAAAAGCTTTTCCTGAACCTTGGTCAAAGGAAGCATAACGCTCTTTTAACATGGCTTTATAGTCGGATTCCTCCATAATCTGATGGGCTATGATCAAAGCGCGGGCGAAATTATCCATAC
Source organism: Microscillaceae bacterium (assembly GCA_033765345.1). Classification (GTDB taxonomy): domain Bacteria; phylum Bacteroidota; class Bacteroidia; order Cytophagales; family Microscillaceae; genus JANRIC01. The sequence continues at coordinate 14,098 of JANRIC010000089.1, read as the reverse complement.
CTCCGATGTGTGCATAGAAAATATCTGCCAGATCGGTAGAGTTACGGCGGGTTTTGGCATCAAAGTTAATGCCTCCGGTCTGGAATCCACCAGCATCTAAGATAACAAGCATAGATTCTGTGAGTTCGTACAGGTTTACTGGGAATTGGTCAGTATCCCAGCCGTTTTGATCGTCGCCTCGGTTGGCATCGATACTGCCCAGCATACCTGCATCGGCGGCCACTCTTAGTTCGTGGTCAAAAGTATGACCCGCCAGGGTAGCGTGGTTTACCTCAAGGTTAAGCTTGAAATCATCCATGAGGTCAAATTCTCTCAGGAAGCCGATCACTGTGGCAGCGTCATAGTCATATTGATGTTTGGTAGGTTCGCAGGGTTTAGGCTCTATGAGGAAAGAACCCGTAAATCCGTTTTTGCGGCCATAGTCACGAGCCAGGTGTAAGAAGCGTGCCATGTGCTCTCTTTCACGCTTAAGGTCGGTATTGAGGAGAGAGAGATAACCTTCACGACCACCCCAGAACACATAATTTTCTCCACCCAGACGAATAGTAGCATCGAGGGCATTTTTTACCTGAGTAGCTGCATAGGTCACTACCTGAAAGTCGGGATTGGTAGCGGCACCGTTCATATAGCGGGGATTGGAGAAAAGATTGGCAGTACCCCAAAGTAATTTTACGCCAGAGGCTTGTTGTTTTTGAGCAGCATAATCTACGATGGCTTGTAAACGGGCTTCTGATTCGGCAATCGTCGCGCCTTCGTCTACCAGGTCAAAATCGTGGAAGCAATAATAAGGAGTCCCCATTTTGGTGATAAATTCAAAAGCTGCGTCCATTTTGTCTTTGGCGCGGGCTAGGGCGTCGGATTTTTGTAGCCAGGGGAAATTTTTGGTACCGATGCCAAAAGGATCACCACCTGTACCACAGAAGGTATGCCAGTAAGCGATGGCAAATCTAAGGTGGTCTTTGAGCGTTTTGCCTCCGACTACAAGATTTTCATCATAAAATTTAAAAGCAAGAGGGTTTTTAGAGCTTTTGCCCTCAAAGGATATTTTTCCGATACCCTTAAAAAATTCCTGATCTCCGGTTACTATATTCATGTTGTTAATTTTTATAAGTTTTTAGATTAAGAAATTTGTTGTTTAAGTATTTTTTCCCATTGCTGGTAAGTTTCCTGATAACGTTTACTTTTTTCAGCGTCCGGGCTGTAAGATTGCAGACAGGCCAGGCTTTGAAAAGCTTCGGTGGGATTTTGATAATATCCCAAGCCGACTCCTGCGCCACGGGCTGCCCCTTGAGCACCGTCGGTATTATAAAGTTCAAGATTTACCTGAGCTACATTTACAAAAGCCTCACAGAATAAAGGACTCAGAAACATGTTTGCCTGCCCTGCTCGGATCACTTGTGAGTTTAGCCCCATGGCTTTTAAGATCTCGAAGCCGTAATTCATCGAGAATACAATCCCTTCCTGGACGGCACGGCACAGGTGTCCCTGATGATGTCGGTTGAGATCGAGATGATGAAAAGATGCGCCGATATTTTGGTTTTGTAGCATTCTTTCGGCACCATTTCCAAAGGGTAGCACCAATAAATGATCTGCGCCGATAGGAGTCTGGGCTGCGAGTTCGTTCATTTTTTCATAAGACATCATCGTTTCGCCTTGTGTCAGGAAGTTTTTCCGAAGCCAACTATTTAGAATTCCCGTTCCATTGATACAAAGTAAGATGCCGTAGCTGGGGTTGTTTTCGAGGTGATTGACGTGAATAAAAGTATTCACTCTGGAATGTAAATCTGCCACAGGCTGGTCTGTTACGCCATAAATAACCCCTGAAGTACCAGCGGTAGTGGCTATTTCACCCGGATGAAGCACATTTAAAGAAAAAGCATTGTTGGGCTGATCACCAGCACGGTAGCAGATTTTGGTTTTTGGAGCAAGCCCCAATTCTTCGGCGATGGACTTGTGCAAAGTGGCCTGTTCTGAAAAAACGGGTACAATGGGTGCAATCAGCGAAGTATCCAGTCCGTAATAATCAAAAAGACGATGGGATACATTTTTTTCTAGATAATCCCACATAATTCCCTCTGAAAGTCCGGTATGGGTGGTATTCACTTCTCCGGTCATACGGGCGGCTAGATAATCACCTGGTAAGAGAATTTTAAATATCTTTTGGTAAATCTCCGGCTCATGATCTTTGACCCATTTGAGTTTGGAGGCGGTAAAATTTCCCGGAGAATTGAGCAGGTGTTTCAGGCAGTATATTTCACCCAGTTCATCGAGTGCTTTGGCTCCGATTTCAACGGCCCGGCTATCACACCAAATGATAGAGGGGCGCAATACTTCCAAATTTTGATCAATGAGTACCAGCCCGTGCATTTGATAAGAAATGCCTATGGCTTTAATATCTTCGGCAGGCAGGGCTGCTTTGTTTAAAAGTTGATGGGTAGCTTTTTTTAGATTTTGCCACCAGATTTCAGGATTTTGTTCAGCCCAGCCTGTTTGTAGACTGATCATTTCCATTTCAACTTCGGGTGCACTTGCCGAAGCAATCAAACGCCCGCTTTCAGCCTCGATGAGCGTAGCTTTTACAGAAGAGCTGCCCAAATCATAACCCAGGAAATACATACGCTTTATTTAATTTTAGGTAAAGATTTATACTTTTCTTTTCAGCACTTCGATGGCTGCTTGTGCAATGTCTTTGGGGCTACAGTGGTATTTTTCCATCAATTCTTCGGGAGTACCACTTTCACCGAATGAGTCTTGCACGCCTACCATTTCCATGGGGCTAGGAAGTTTTTTGGCCAAAACGTGTGCGATGGCATCTCCCAAACCTCCATGGATCTGGTGTTCTTCGGCACTGACTACCGCCCGTGTTTTGCGTACTGATTCCAGGATAGCTTCTTCATCCAAAGGTTTGATGGTATGTATATTGATGATTTCAGCAGAAATACCTTGATCTGCCAGCATGGCCTGTGCCTCGATGGCATACCAAACCAAGTGACCAGTAGCAAAAATGCTCACATCAGAACCTTCAATAAACCGGATGGCTTTTCCGATTTCAAATTTTTGATCTTTGGGTGTAAAAACGGGCATTTTTGGTCGCCCAAAGCGCAGGTATACCGGACCGTAATGTTCGGCAATGGCGATCGTTGCGGCTTTGGTTTGATTAAAATCACAGGGATTGATCACCGTCATGCCAGGAAGCATACGCATCATGCCTATATCTTCCAATATCTGATGTGTGGCACCGTCTTCACCGAGGGTAAGCCCGGCGTGAGAAGCACATATTTTTACATTTTTATGGGAGTAGGCAATGGATTGTCGGATTTGGTCATAGACACGCCCGGTAGCAAAATTGGCAAACGTACCGGCAAAAGGGATAAACCCACCGATGGTCATTCCGGCAGCCAGACCCATCATATTGGCTTCGGCGATTCCGACCTGAAAGAAACGCTCAGGAAATTCGGCCTTGAACTCACCCATTTTCAAAGAACCAGTCAGGTCGGCACAAAGCGCAACTACTTTATCGTTGTTTCTACCCAATTCCAAAAGTCCTTCACCAAAACCGGAACGGGTATCTTTTTTTTCAGTAAAACTAAATAGTATATCTGCCACGGGGCTATAATTTAAGTTTTTGAACAATAATTTTTTAAAAATCACCTAAAGTTTCAGGCAATTGTGCAAGAGCCTTTTGGGCTTGTGCATCATCGGGAGCTACTCCGTGCCAATGGTGCGAGCCCATCATAAAGTCAACGCCATAACCCATTTGGGTATGCATCAGGATCATGATCGGTTTTTTATTGCCTGAAAGAGACTGTGCTTTTAGAATACAGGCTTCCAACTCTTCCAGATCATTGCCGTTGCATTGTAGCACTTCCCAACCGAAATATTCAAATTTTTTATCCAGGTTAGGGTTTTCAAGTACCTCAAGAGTAGATCCGTCTATTTGCTGACCGTTGTAATCCACAAAAGCAATCAGATTATCTACCTGATTATGTGGGGCAAACATGGCTGCTTCCCAAATCTGGCCTTCCTGTAATTCTCCATCTCCCATCAATACATACACCCAACGAGGGTCCTTGTTGAGCTTTTTGGCAAGTGCAGCACCGATAGACACGGAAAGCCCTTGCCCCAATGAGCCTGATGCTACCCGAATACCTGGCAAACCTTCGTGCGTAGTTGGATGCCCTTGCAAACGAGAATTGATTTTACGGTGGCTTTGCAATTCTGTAATCGGAAAATACCCGCTACGGGCAAGGCTACTGTACCATACTGCCGAAATATGCCCGTTGGATAAGAAAAAAAGGTCTTCTCCCAGCCCATTCATCGTAAATTCGGGCGAATGTTTCATCAGTTTGAAATAAAGTAGTGTAAAAAGCTCGGTACAACCCAATGCGCCTCCTGGGTGGCCGTTTCCGGCACCGTGTACCATGCGGACAATATCTCTGCGAATTTGAGAAGCAATATTTTGAAGCTCCGGTGTATTCATCAATTTAGTTTTAACTGGGGTTTACACTTTTATAATCGTTCAAGAATTTTTGAAGCCCAATGTCGGTCAAGGGATGATTGAGTAATCCAGTAATGACACTCAAAGGGCAGGTAGCAACATCAGCTCCCATCTCTGCACAGGCAATCAGGTGCATGGTATGGCGGATAGAAGCAGCCAATATTTCGGTATCAAATTCATAATTATGATAAATCAGGCGGATTTGACGAATCAGATCCAAACCGTCAATGGCTACATCATCCAATCGTCCGATAAAAGGTGATACAAAACTGGCTCCGGCTTTGGCAGCCAGAAGTGCCTGCCCTGCTGAAAATACCAGGGTACAGTTGGTGCGAATACCTTCGGCTGTGAAGGCACAGATAGCTTTGATACCCTCTTTGATCATCGGCACTTTGACGACAATTTTGTCATCAAGTTTGGCTAAGGCGCGACCTTCTTGCAAGATACCTTCATAGTCTGTGGCTATCACTTCGGCACTTACATTATCGTCTACGATATCACATATATCCAAATATCGCTGGCGTACTGCTTCTTCTCCACGAATCCCCTCTTTGGCCATTAAAGAAGGATTGGTAGTTACTCCATCGAGAATTCCTAGGTCTTGAGCTTCTCGAATATCTGCCAGGTTGGCTGTGTCTATAAAAAACTTCATTACTTTAAGAGGTTAGTTAAAATATATTAATAAAATTTATAGGCTGATTACTTATAGTCAATATGACCACAAGTATACGGAAAAAATAATTTGTTTCCAATTTTTGTAAGAAAACTTTATATTTTGTGGTAAATATAATTAAAAAAAATAAAGGCAAGAGAAAATCAGATTTTGCATAGAAGTAAAATATGGCATTCGCTTTGAGTTCATTTTTTGAAAAATATAAAATTGGACATAATCCTGCATTGTGGTATTACATCAAGTAGATGTAAGTTTATTTGTATGGAAAAATAAAAAAGTTTTTAAAATAGAATGATTTCTGCTTAATTATTGCATTTCATTCATAACTACTATAACTCAGGAAAGACAAATTAAACTTATTAGGCATGATTAAATTGGGGAAAGAAATAAAGACTTGGATCATTGTGATTTGCGCTTGTTTGGCATGTTATTCCTACAATATAAAAGCCCAAAGCACAAAAAGTTTTATGAACTTTTTCCCTTCGGATACCAGTGAGATCGAGTCTTTAATTAATGAAGCAGTAAAAAGTTTTAATAGTGATCAATTAAAGGAATCTCGAGACAAAGCTACTGAGGCTTTGGATCTTTCCAAGAAAGAAAACTATACGCTGGGTCAGGCAAAATCTTCTCTGCTGCTGGGTAGAATTGGCCGAAAATTAAAAAAACATAATGAAGCCTCCGAGTTTTACTTACAATCCATCAATTACCTCAGTACTATTCCAAACCAACATGGGCTTAAATTAGCTGCTTTCACAGAAATGGGTTTCCTTCATCAGGAACAGGAATTCCATCAAACTGCCGTAGAATATTTCAAACAAGCTTACGAACTCAATAAAAATACTTCTAAACCACAAGAAAATTATGCCATCCTAGAAAGTATGGCTATATCCCATTTGCGACTTGGAAAAATTGATCAGACCATCAAAGACTATCTAATTCTGCTCTCATTCTATCAAAAAGACAAAGATGAAAAAAATGAAATCAGATTGCTTCGCCAAATCAGGGATATTTACAAAACAAGCCATCAGTATATAGAGGCTATCGTATACCAGGAGAAAATACTAGAAATCATCAACAAACAAAATGATGGGATAGCTTTGGCAGAGGCCTTGAACGAGTTGGGCAATCTACACCAATTAAATGGTGACAAACAAAAAGCCCTCTCTTATTTCTCTCAGGCGGTATTGATGAATCAAAATTTGCACGACGCTAAAGAATCTAAAAAAATATCCAGTCAAAATTTTGAGTATCTGATCAATTTAGGCAGTATCCATACCAATCTGGGGGAATATCAAAAGGCAGAAAAGTATTATATGGATGCCATCAATCAGGATAATGGTGAGCATGGACCGGTAGGGATTGCACGCGTTTATAATTATCTGGCAGCCAATTCACTGGCAAGAGGAGACTACCTCAATGCAAAAAAACAGGGTTTGAAAGCAGAAGAAATTGCCACCAATTACAAGGCTGATGAAGTACTGCTCAATAGTTATAAAATCCTGACGGATATACACCAGAAAACAGCCGAAACCAAAAAATATGAGAAGTACATCGATCTGTATGTAAATCTAAAAAATAAGCTTGAAAATCAACAGTTTCAAAAACAGTTCGATCTGTTTCAGGATCAGCTTACTATTGAGAAAAAAGAAAACGAATTTAAACTCCTGCTGGCTGAAAAGGAAAAACAAGCCCTTTCTCTCAAACAATATGAATTAGAAGCAGAAAAAAAAGCCAAAGAGCTTGCCCTCAAAGAAAAAGAATTAACCTTGCTCAAAAGAAATCAAGAATTACAGACCGCAGCCCTGCGGAATCAACAATTGGAGAAAGAACGTATTCAACAAATCCTCCAGATTACCCAACAAAAATCAGAGGCATCCAAACAACAACAAGCCATTGACCTCTTGGAGAAAAATAAAAAAATACAGGAACTTGCCTTGAAAGAAAAAACAGCCAAAGAACAGCAAAGACAAAAAGAAATTGAGCTGCTTGAAAATGAGAAAAAACTTCAGCAACTCCAACTGAATGAAGAGGCAAATATCCGAAAATACGGCGTCGGTGTTATCATCCTTTTAGGAATTATCATCGTGCTTGTAATGGCAGGTTTTATCCAAAATCGTCGTAAAAATATCGCCTTAGCCAAGCAAAAAGGTGAAATTCAGATCAAAAACGAACAACTCCTGGCCGGCGAAGAAGAACTTCGCCAAAATATGGAAGAACTCGAAGCCACTCAGGAAAATATCGCCGAAAAAAACCGACAACTCAACGAACAAAACGAAAAAATCAAAGCCAATTCGCTCATTTTAGAAAAAGCTTATCAACAACTTCAAAAAAGTAAAGAAGACCTTAATCAGAAAAACGAAGCCCTCAACAAAAGTATGCAAGAGCTTCGTAATACACAACTGGTATTAGAACACAAAAACAAGGCTCTCCACCACCAAAATACCCAAATCCGTGAAAGCCTCAAGTACGGCCACAAAATCCAAAGTGCGCTACTTCCCCAAGAAGGGCAATTACGTGATAATTTCTCAGATTATTTTATTTTCTATCGCCCCAAAGATATTGTTTCGGGCGACTTCTTCTGGTTTCATCGGGTGGGCAATAAACTCTTTGTGGCAGTGGTTGATTGTACCGGACACGGAGTTCCCGGAGCTTTTATGTCGGTCATTGGTAATAAATTACTCCTCGAGATCGTAGATCAACAAGGTGTCTATAGCCCGGCTGATATTCTCGAGCTCTTACACCTAGGTATCGTATCAGGCTTGCGTCAAATGGAAACCGGCAATCAGGATGGTATGGATGTAAGCCTTTGCCGAATGGAAAAACTGGATACAGGAAAAGTAGAACTCGTTTTTGCCGGTGCCAAACAAAGTATCTTTGTTTTTGATCAGGAGATTATGGAGTTAAAAGGCAATCGGAAGTCTATCGGAGGTTTTGTACAAGTTGATCTTCAGACACAATCTCACTTTGAAGACCAATCTCTAATCCTCAACCCGGATGCTGTACTTTATATGACCAGTGACGGACTGATCGACAGCCCGAACCCTGAGCGAAAAAAATTCGGACGAAAACGCTTCAGAAGCTTTATAGAAGATCACATTCATCTCCCTTTAAGTGCTCAAAAGGATATTCTTATTCAATATTTAGACGACTTTCAGCAAGAAACTATCCAGCGAGACGATATTTTAGTCATGGGAATTAAAGCCTAATAAGGCTTTTGAAAAAATCTTTGTTGTATTTTTGGCATTCCAATGAATGGATTAAATACAAAAACCCCATGTCTAATTCTTTGAGAAAAAATTCAATCCTCGTTTTGCCCATACTTTTTATTCTTTTGGCAATACAGCCCCTGACAGCACAAATCTATTTTCAGGAGATTTTTCGGGATATTGAGCTTCGAGTAGACACAGCTTTGTATTCGCGCAGCCAACATACACTCTATGCCAACAGCCGATTCCAGCTTTATTTCTATTATCCCAATCAAAAAACACAGGCAGAAATCAGGCTCTACCCTTATTCCTGGGTCAAAATGGACTCCCTGGAGTTAATTGATAGCCCTGACTTTGAGCTGTTGGAAGATGCTGTTTTTATCAATGACGCCTATTATCGCCTCAAAGTCAAGTTTAATGATTTGATGGAGAGTGAGTTTCTAAGCTTTACTTTTCGCTTATTTTATCGAAATTCGCCAGGAGGTAGCTCCAAAGAACAAATCTATGAATTGCCCCTGCTCCCTTATACCCATACATTTGCAGAAATCTATCCCCAATCCAATGAACTGTTTATCGGTGAAGAAAAAAGCTTTGAGATCATCAGCAATTATCCACAAAACATCCTGACCTCCAGCCAATGGAAAAAAGATGATCTATACGATCACAGAATCATTCGCGAAAATAATAAGATTTATCTGCAACTACTGGCTCATCGTACAGGGCAGATCCAAGTCACGGTACCCATACAAACCCAGCAGGTCTTTCTGAATAAAGCTGCCAAAATCAGTCGCAATTTAGCTCCCATCGTTTATGACTTTAGGGTCAAAAATGCCCGACTTATTTTTTTGCAAAGTAGCCTGCCCGAAGTAGTGCTCAATGAGCCTAACCGCAACCAGGGCGTAGAAATGGAACTTAACTATTACCCCGGATTATTACTCAACAAAACCTACCGCATCGAGAATACCGAAAACCCTGGCGGCTCACTCAAAGCTGAAATTTTCACCCGTAAATTACTCAACAATGGCAGGGTATTGTGCTGGCTGCGAGTATATAATTATCATCAACGCAATGAAGGGTATTTATACATCAAAGATGGGGATTTGGCGCGGTTTATTACCAATTTTGAGATCAACCCAGCTTTGCAGATCGATCAGGTCAGTATCCTTCGGGAGGGTAAAGACTGGACCAGCAACAGGCAGGTTTCTCCGGGTGAGAAGATTCAAATCAAAATCGAGGGTACGTCTTTAAGCAAATCCAACTTTCGTTTTGAAGGGCTTGAGCATGTCCAACTTGATACGGTTCTTAGAAGTGACAAGGTCTTGTTGTTTAATGCTCTAGTGCCAATGGACATTAAAACCAAAACCATTGCCTTGTATAATCACGCACAAGCCACCAATTTTCTGTTCTATGTCAAAGAATTTGAGATGCCCCGTGAATTGGACTTTATCCAAATTCATACGACCAATGAAGAATCTTTTCCCTTCCAGGATATTGGACGTCAGTTGGTGGTACATCATTCAACAAAAGATATTATCATTGTTTTTGATGAAAATAAAATCGATAGTGGAGACCGACTTTTTGGCACACAATATCTTGAGATTGAAATTCGTGTAGTAGATAGTCGTAATCAATTACTAGATACTCGGCAAGTCAGGGATATACAGGTTTGTCCCGGAGCAAATTCTCCCCGTTATGTATTTTATCCCAAAAACGGATGCATTGGCAAAAACATCAGTCTGAACGAATATCTTCGTGTTCAGGTGTATAATCTCTACGAATGGAGTACCATAGAATTAAGCATTCGCCACCAAAGCGATAAATACCAAGGCGAAGGTTTCAGCAAAAAAATAGATATCGTTCTAAGCAAAGGAAATAGATTTGACTTGGAGGTTTCTTTTCCCGGAGGTTTGCTGATCAAAAAAATCAATGAAGAGGGTTTCAGCAATTTTGGAGGAATCAGCATGGCTATTATCGCCCAGTTTAGCTTTTATCACCCCAAAAAAATCAATACCCTCCGTCCGTACAAGTTTGGAGCTGGTTTTTTGGCACTAAATGCCTTTAATTTCAGCGAAAGCAACGAAAACCGAGATGTAGGTTTGGTTGCTTTGGGGAGCTTGTACCCTCTACAAAGATTTGAAAAACGAAAACTATCCTTCCCCATTTATCTTGGGGGCGGATATCTGGTTTCCGAAGAAAAATGGTTTTATCTGCTCGGCCCAGGGATTATTGTAAGTCTTTAGATTGATTTCAGCATCATACCATTCTAGGAAACTACAAATAATCCAATACTTCCGTAATTCGCTCTAATTGTTTGAAATGTGGGTGTTCTATTTTGGTATCAATCTTTTCATAAGCCCAAGTACTATGGTAGGGTACGTGAAAACCATAAGCACCAAGAGCCAGTACCGGCATTATATCTGATTTGAGAGAATTGCCGATCATCAAAAATTCATGCGGGGCAACATCGAGATGCTTAATGAGTTTGCTGTACTCCTTTTCGTCTTTTTCGGAGACAATTTCAATGTGGTGAAAATATTTTTCCAGACCGGATTTAATCAATTTTCTTTCTTGATCAAGCAAATCACCTTTGGTAGCCATGACCAGTCTGTACTTGCCCTGGAGAGTTTTTAAGACATCCTCTACACCCTCAATCAGTTCAATGGGTTTATGCAGGAGGTCTTTGCCGATACGGATGATTTTATCGATGGCATCTACTCCGATGGTTTTACTCGATATTTCAATCGCAGTTTCAATCATAGAAAGCATAAAAGCCTTTACGCCATAACCATAATCGGTCATGTTGCGGATCTCGATCTCAAGCAGTTGTCTGGATACAGTATGTGCTGGCAAAAAATCCTCGAGCATGGAACAGAATTTTTTTTCGGCTTCCTGAAACAGTGGCTCATTGACCCAAAGCGTGTCATCGGCATCAAAAGCGATGACCTGGATGGTATTTTTCATAAAAATTATTGGTCTAGAACAATGTCAAAAGTGTGCGTAAAAGTACTCAGATTTTTTAAAAATTCCTGCTGTTCGAGGCTCAGATCGTCTGTACCAAGGGCGATATCATCCCAGATTTGTCCATCCTTTTTTTTGAGTCCGTGCTCAATGTGATAGATTTTGGGCTTGGCATTGAGCCCGATCTTAGTCAGGTCAATATAGTGCCCAACTTTTACTTTTCCCTGGCTGATCCGGCCTAGAAGGAAAAATGCAAGTTTGTTGTGCTGTATGGCAGTCTGGAAGTTAAACTTAGCCACTGTGAGGTTGTGCCAGGTATGTCCGCAGTGACGGCATTGGCGGGCTTGTGGTGTACGTGCCAGACGATTGCATCGAGGGCAGTTATTGAGAAAAACCTTGTCGGCATTTTCTTCCAAAATCCTAGAAGCAGTACGAATGATAAAATATTCGTAGCCGTTTTTGAGCAATTTTAGCACTTCGGGGTCACTGCTAATCCAATTATTTTTTTTAAACCCAGGACCTTGCTCGTGGTGGCTAAGATCGTGGGGGAGTTTTTCCAAAGACCAAAGGTGTCGCTTGGCCAGGCGTTCTTTTTTGTTGAGAAGATAAGGAAAATGATTCAGAATATAGATGGCACTATCCTGATTAATGGGATAAATTTTCATTTTGTTACATCAAGATTTTATCCGAAAAAGATAAATCAATTGGGTGCTCAAGATACTAAAATCAGGACGAATACGAACTTGATTAAGTTTTGATAATTTGATATGATTTCTTATTCCGGGCGAAAAATAATCTTTGAAGCAAATTTCCTGTGATCTCTTATTTAAAGGTCCATACGCAAGGTTTTTTTGGGCAAATATTCTCCTTCTTCGTCGATTTCAAGCACTTCTACGGTCTGATCATCTATCCAATTCAATTGAATGATATATGAATTAAGTCTGGCAGGTTTTATTTGTTTGAGTAATTTTTGGGAATCAAAATCAAAAAGATCCAATGTAACTTGCTCCAACTGTATATCTACACCTAAAACATATTTGCCGGAGGGCGAAACGGTCGAAACAGAACACGGGTTTGAATCCGGAAAATTGAATTTTTTCCCAGTATCGAGGTTGATGTAGCATTTCATATCAAAGGCTACCATACCCATTATGATCTCGATGAGTGAGGGATTCTGGGCATTCCTCTGAATAAAGTTGATGCTGTGTCCGTCACTTGAAAGCCGTTCTGCGTCAGAAGTCTGGCAGAACGACTCACGTACCAGAATTTCTTTGCCGTTTTTTGCCCTGAACTTCAAAGTATTCGCATCAAGTTTTAATACATTTTGATCTATCAAGGCCTTGACGATTGCTTGGGATTCCTTCATTTGAAGTACCCAATCTCCCGAATAGCTGGTGTCTAAGGGCTGAGAGAAAAAAGCCGGCAAAAATCTTTCACAAATTCCCTCTGAAAAAATCCATCCTTCCTGCCCTTGAAATGATATTTTACTCCAATAAATTTCTTTGTTCACTCCCCGAACAGTTTCGGTACTCGAGCTACCCTCGCCTGTCCAATAAATTTTAGCTCCTACATTGAATTCGTGCAGTTGTTTGGCTTTTAAAGTAGGGCTTTCGTACATCAATAGTTTATCTACAATCACGTAAGCAGTCATCATATCTTGTGCGAAGATTCTTCCGCTTAGAAACACACATAAGACCAACAAGCAAATTCTTTTTTTCATCATAACAGAGTTTATAAGATTTCCTTATTTCAAGCCAAACCATACTTTTTTAAAATAAAAACAATAAAATCTTTGAGGTTTAGCAAGTATAGTTTAATTTTACCTCAAATATCCTACATCCTTCCATATTTTTAAATCATACGCTTGAAAATTCTTCCCTTTGCTTATACTTTCTCCTCCAACCATTGGTCTACTTCTTTTTTGCTGGAATTGAAATTTATCCCTACTGCTTTGACAGGTTTACCCAAGTGGAGATAGGGTTTGGTATAGCCGCGTTCTTTGATTTGCTGCATAGCTGCTTCGGCATTCTCATCAAGCTTAAACTCCATGACATAAATGCAATCATCGGTGTGTACCACAGCATCGGGGCGACCTTTGGCCTGACTGGCCTCTACTTGCACAAAGGAACCCATCAGGCTCAAGGCCAGGAAGGTCACCGAGTGGTAATAAGCCTCCACATGGGCGATAAATATTTGATAAGGAATGGAAGCAAAAAGACTATTGAGTGTGTTCACGAACTCATCCACCTGATGCGCTTCCAGAGCCTCAAGCATAGTTACGACCCGAGGGGAAACATAAGTGAGCGATTCGTGGCTGTATTCGGCCAGCAGATATTGCAAGAGCGAGTCTTTCACTTCTAAATTCGGATAAGAAAGCGTATAAACACCGCGCTTATCCACCGCCTTGAGCGTTAGGTAGCCAGTTTGGAAGAGTAGGGCTTCAGGCGTAATGTTGCCGAGCTCGAAACTACCAAAGGTAAGTGCCGTCGAGCGGATATTGTCCAGGTTGTATTGTTTTTCTCGGTTAAGTGTTTTGAGCAAAAAAGTAGGCGTGCCAGTCTCAAACCAAAAATTCTCAAATGATCTTTTGTCAAAAAAACCCAGGATAGAAAAGGGGTTATACACAAAGTTTTTGGTATCCCAAGAGTAGCCATTGTACCACTGCTTAATTTTGGTCAGTAATGCCTCTCGACCTCCAAAGTCGGGAGACATCTCATCGATGCGCTCTCCAAAATAAGTCTCTAGCTCCTCCTGGGTATAGCC
>JANRIC010000076.1:0-29979 GCA_033765345.1 Microscillaceae bacterium | reverse complement strand
GGCACATCATTAAAATAATAAGTGTTTACTTCCTGGGCTTTATCAGCCACTACATTGGCTTCGGTAGCGATGCGGAAGTACATAAAATTCTGATCGGCAAACTGTGAAAGATCGGCAATCAGAGACTGCTCACGGGTAGAGCGTGTAAAATAAATTTCATCAATTTCTTCTCTTAAACAATATGATTTTAAATCCTCTATATCACCTTTAACCAGAGGATTATTCTTTTCAATATCAAAGATGCCCATAAGCTGATAGCTGTAGGCTTTTTTAGAATCAAAGAAATTAAGCAAAGAACCGCAGAGATCTCCTTGTCCGACAATGACTACTTTACGGACTTTGTTGCGGTTAAAATAACTTACGATACTTAAAAACAAATGCTGTAGTTCAATGACTAGTAAAGAGAAAAATTTACTTAGATTTAAAGATTTGTTGTAGTTAGTGCTTGATTCCATATTGATTAGTTTGTAAGTACTTTTCATTTCAAAAAATAATTTATTTAAAGTTATTTGTCTTTGCATAGGCGAATCCTGTGCCAGGTAAGGAAATTACCTGCAAACAATTGATTTTCAGTGTTTATGGTTTCCGGGGGATAATCATCCCTTCCCAATGGGGGAAAATACCTACCGGATTGAGTATTTTAGGTAGTATCAGAGAGGAGTTCTAAATAGATTTTGCGATATTTAACCCAATCTGGAGGCTTATTTGAATTTTTGAGCTATTTTTAATTTTTAGGAATTTTACTCACCCTCAAGGTTTTTTTTCGTTTCTAAAATTTGATGCAAAAGCTCACATATAAAATATGCAGATAAGAAGATTGAATATTCTGATTGGAATAATACTATTCTTGAGCTTTGGGATGTTACAGGCTCAAAGAGTTAAAGAACCTCAGTTAAGCGGAGCAGTGTTTGAAAAAATCACACGCCCAGATGGAGAGGTAATTTATTTGCCCCAGGAAGACGTGAAAGTCTACATTCGGGATAACTCTGAAATCACTGCTTTGACCAATGCAGAGGGATTATTTACATTGCCCCTCGGAAATGCAGCCAAGGACAAAGAGCGTAGTTTTAAAGTGGTGGCGGAAAAAAATAATTATAAAATGCTTTTGGACAAAAACACCGTTAAAACCACTGCTTTTCTTAGCCTAAGCCAGGTTTCTCAAAATGATCTGAGTGTGGATATTTATCTTATCAAAATTCCTGGTATCCAAAATAACAGTAATCATATCTATAAAAGCATCGGCTTGTCTGGTTTTATCCAAAAAGGAGATCGTGCCCTTGAAGGCGTAGAAGTAAAGGTAAAAGGGATAGAATCGGTACACGATAACACAAATCACGACGGCTATTTTGAAATATATCTCCCTGAAAGCAGATTTAATCCTGAAAACACTTTCACCATATTATTGACCAAGGATAATCTTGTCCAGGAAATCGTTTATAACAATCTCAATGAATTCAACCGCGATAACACCCTGAGCTTTCAGAATTATGTGTTTCCTAAACGTACAACTACTGCCGATAGAGAAAGTGAAGAAAGCTTGACCGATCCTACCAACCGGATAGCAGATTCAAAAAGAGATTTGCAAGGAAACAAAATCGAGAAAAGTTTTCGGAGGTTTATTAATAGCCTGGACACCCTGAACTTTAAAAACCTCAACACCGAAAAAATACAGATACTCAAGGATTCTCTCAATAAATATGCAGACTATCTCAGTAGCCTCCGCGAAGAACTCACCGACCTTAAAAATAAAACAAACCCAGATACCCTGGTACACGTGGAAAAAGTACTTGCTGAAAAACAAAAAGAACTTGCCGAAAAGGAAAAAGAACTCTTTCAGGCCGAACTCGCCAATAAAGAAAAAACCATCATCATTCTTGCCCTGATTATCGTGTTGATTGTGATCAGTTCTTTGAGTTATTATTACTTTTATATCAATAAAAAAATTAAAAGTCAATCCACAGAACTTAATCGTCGCCACCAATTCATCGAGTTTTTACTCAGAGAGCTCAATCATCGGGTGACTAATAACCTGCAAGTCATCTCAAGTATGCTCAAACGTAAAATTCGAAGACTACCGGATGAAAACTCTAAAAACGCCCTCACAGAAATTAACAACCGGGTACTCGATATAGCCACCGTGCACGTGGGGCTTTATAGTAAAAATGATGCACGACTCACCAAACTGAGTGACTATCTGCTCAAAATTACAAGGGTACTTGAAAAGCTCTACGGCTTTAGCGATAAGCCGCTTAAAATCGAGGTAAAAGCCCCTGATATTGAAATTGCTCATAAAGATGCCGTCTATTTTGGCCTGATTGTCAATGAGTTGGTTACTAATTCGCTCAAATATGCCTTTGAAGGAATTACACAGCCCAAACTTGTCATCGATATTCAAAAAACAAAAGATAAAACTTTTGCAATTCGAGTAGAAGATAACGGACGTGGGATTCCAGAGACATTTAATCTTGCCGAAGCCAAATCTTCTGGATTAAAATTAGTAAATTTGATTACGCAAATGCTCGATGGCTCTTTTAAAATGAGTAGTCAGGAAGGGACAAAATTTGAATTGACCCTCAAAATGAAATAAAACAAAGCCACAAAGTTTAAATTATGAATACGGATAATAATTCTGTCAAAATACTGGTTTTAGAAGATGAGTTTGAAATAGCTCAGGATATCAAAGAAACTCTTGAGGAATTTGGCTATCAAGTGACCGACACCGTAGCTTCCGGTGAAGCCGCCCTAAAATCTATTCAAATAAATGCCCCAGACCTGGCTCTTTGTGATATTAAAATCAATGGGTATATGGATGGCATTCAAACTGCCGATGAAATCAAAAAAATACTGGATATTCCTATCATTTATCTG
Organism: Microscillaceae bacterium; assembly: GCA_033765345.1. Classification (GTDB taxonomy): domain Bacteria; phylum Bacteroidota; class Bacteroidia; order Cytophagales; family Microscillaceae; genus JANRIC01. Next base: position 27,111 of record JANRIC010000076.1, on the reverse strand, counting down.
ACAGCTCATTTTGAAAAAGAACTACTCAATCGAGCCAAAGAAACCAAACCTGTTAATTATATCCTAAAACCCTTCTCCGAAGAAAGACTGCGGATAGCCATCGAGCTGGCTATCTACAACCATACGCATCAGGATGCCGAAGAAGAAGAATCGATGCCCTCCGAACCCGAATACAATATCGCCAATGATCGAGTTTTTGTAAAAATAGACGGACGTTGGCTTAGAGTTTTTATTCAAGATATTCTATACCTCAAGGCCGACGGGTCTGGTTGTCATATCATTACCCAAACCAATCAGGTCATCTCTATGAAATCTCAAAACCTGAAAACCTTCCTCGAGAAGCTCAAACACCCCAATATCATTCGTACAGATCGCTCCTATGCCGTCAATATTGATAAAATAGTGGCTCTCGATGGAAATACACTTTTTTTGGAAAAAGACGATTCCAAATCATCCAAACAAATTGATATTCCCCTTAGTGAGAGCTATCGCAATGATGTTTTGGCAATTTTAAGGCTGAAATGAAATGGCAAACCCAAGTCGCTCACAAAGCAAAAGAGGCTGTTTGCAAATGCTTTCTTGGGCTTTACAAATTATTACTGTGTTTCAACTTGAAATGGTTTATATTGTAGATCAAATTATGTAAACTCCTAACACCATGAGGGCTTTGGCTAAAATAGATCAGTTTTATAAGCAAATTTTGAGGGTATTTAATGCCGAAAAAAAAAGACTGATCAAACAACTCATCATCATCAAAATGCACGCAGACTGGTGTGAAGCAAGCAAAATGATAGCACCAAAATATACAAGCCTTAAAAATAAATTTGAAGGCAATGCCATCCTGTTCCTCGAGCTAGACCTCACTGACCCAAACCAAGCGGCACAATGGGCTGCTACCCTAAAAATCTACAATCTAACAAACCACAAAGAAACAGGGCAAATACTAGTCATTGATGGAGAAAATCGCTTTGTTTTGGACAAACTTCACAAAAACATGCTCTTCTCCGATATGGTCAAATCTGTGCAAAAATACCTAGGCTAATACAATAATTGTTTAATCATTCAACATCCAAAGAAAATATCCACATACACTTTTACAAAAATTGAAGCCTAAGAATCTATTAAATTTTGTTCTTTTTAACAAAATTTTTCGTAGATGATATGTAATGTTTTTCCGTATAATCTGTTAATTATAAGAAAGTCGGATAAGTATGATCTTCCTAAATCAAGATCTCTACTTGCATAAACTCAATAAACACCCTCGGAATGGACAAAAGAAAAATTCTGATCATTGACTCTAAAACATTTCCTGCTTCAGACTTAAGAGAATCTTTGTTCAGTCTCGATTGTAGCATCTTGGATATTATCCCAAATTCCCGAAAAGTAGTCTCATCCATTCAAAAATCCATCCCCGACCTCATTTTGGCTACTTTAGGCAGCGAAGAAGATATTGAATCTATCCTGATCGTAGAACAAATCAAAAAAAAATTCCCGATCCCGGTGATCTACTTGACAAAAACCCCAAGCAATTACCTCTTTCTTAGAGCCAAAAAAACTACCCCAGTCAATTATCTATTTTATCCTATTTCAGGCAAAGAACTGGAAATTGCCCTCGAACTCGCATTTTGGAATTAAAACCGAAATTTTTTAAATTTTAGCGGGTTTTTTTTAGAAAAACCTTGTAAGAATATAAATGGATAGTAATATATTTATGAAAATATTATTTTTATCCCATGAAACTATTACGAACTCCAGACGAAAGATTTAATAATCTCCCTGAATATCCTTTTATGCCCCATTATGTAGAAATAGAAGGTGCTATAAGAATACACTATGTGGATGAAGGGCAAAATGACCAAGAGATTGTCCTGATGATGCACGGCGAACCTTCCTGGTCTTACCTGTATCGCAAGATGATTCCAATTGTTGTCCAAGCGGGCTTTCGGGTGATTGCACCCGATTTGGTGGGTTTTGGCAAATCCGACAAACCGACAGCGCAAAGTGACTATACATATCAAAAACACGTGGATTGGATGAGTGCCTGGCTTCAGGCTTTAGATTTGAAAAACATTACTCTTGTGTGTCAGGATTGGGGCGGGCTGATCGGTCTGAGACTCGCCGCCGAAAACCCAGAAAGATTCAAACGTATCTCGGCAGCCAATACCTTCCTACCTAGTGGGCAGGGCAAACCCTCAGATGCTTTTTTGCAATGGCAAAAATACGCGCAAGAAACCCCACATTTTAACGTGGGCAAGATCATCAACGGTGGGTGCGTACGTACGCTCTCCGAAGCTGAAATAGCCGCTTATGACGCTCCTTTCCCAGACGATTCGTACAAAGCCGCAGCCAGAGTGTTTCCGACTTTGGTACCTACTGCTGCCGAAGACCCTGCGGTGCCTGCCAATCTCAAAGCCTGGGAAGTATTCAGCCAATGGAAAAAACCTTTTATGACTGCTTTTAGCGATTCTGACCCGATCACCCGAGGAGGAGATGCCTATTTTCAGAAAATAATTCCCGGTACTCAAGGTCAAAAACACACCACCATTGCAGGTGGAGGACATTTCTTACAGGAAGATAAAGGCGAAGAATGGGCAGAGCTGATCGTAGAATTTATTCAAAATAACCCCTGAGTTTTGGGGAAAAATAAGATTTTCCAAATCTTTAAGATTTGGAAAATCTTATTTCCTATCTCGTAATTTCTACCTTAGTCTTGGCTTCTTCTAGGCTAATTTCGCGGTTGTCATAAGCTGTTAATACAGGTTTTTTGACACTCAAACGCATCAGAATTTCTTTTTCTTCTTCCTGATCAAAAGGATGCACCCATTGATTAATTCTTACATTGATGACCAATACTTCGTCCGGTTTGAGGGCTTTTAAGGTGCGGCCATACTCGATGATATATTCCTGAAGTTTAGGCTCAATTTCATCCAAAGCCAGTTTGATTTTTTTGCTTTCCACTTCTTGGAGGGAGTCAAGGTACTGTTTGACTTCCTGAATATCTTTTTTCTTTTTTGCATTGATGGTTACACTTGGATCTTCCGGTAAGTTCATAATCCGTATGGTACGACCACGGAGGTATACATTGTATTCGTCTCCCAATAGATCGTGAAAATCAGATTCGTGCTTGGTATAAAGTGAAAGGTAATAATTGACCCCAAAACCATCGATATAGTTAAATTCCACATCCTCATCGCACCGTACATTTTCACTGCTTCCTTCCCGAAATAGCGTCTTGAGAATACCTGAAAATATATCAAACTCAAAGGCATTCTTTTTTTCTATCTGCACCTCGTGAAAGACTATCTTTTTCACGAAATCAGGCTCTGAAAGCTTGCCGGATTTCAAGTCGGCGACGCTTTGGCGATCAATTTCTCCAATTATTTTGATTTGTGCTGTGTTTTCTTTGCCTTTGGGAAAAGTGTAGGTCACAGGGTCATCTATGGATTCGTCATATACCAGAATGATCTTGTCTTCGGGCTTAAGCTGCCCGATGAGGTCTGCATATTTATAAAAAAATTCCTCCATCAATTTCTTGATTTTTTCTTTGTCAAGCTTTGGAGTGACCTCGGGTGCAGTCGTTTCCATATCAGAGTCATTTTCTTGATCATCAATGACATAAGAATCTCCTCCTATTTTGCCTACCATCCATTTTTTAGTAGGGGTATTTATCTGAAGTACAACCCCTTGCCCCTTGACATAATATCCGATACCTGATTCTTTGGGAGAACTGGCGATAAATCTACTATTTCTAAGGTGATGTATTTGCATATATGCTGACTCTTCGCTGCCAAAAAGCTTTGCTAGAATGCTCTGAGCAATATCAATATCTCTCTCAAGCCTTTGGGTATCAAGCTCTTGGGCAGGGAGCATATTTGGAAAGAAAATCAAATACGATAATAATCCAAGTTGTAAGATAAATTTTAAAGTAGTATTCATGTTAATTATGATGGTTAATATTTACAGATTCAATCAATTTGACTATAATACGATCAGTTTCTTGTTGGTTTTTGAGTTGATTGATTTGGAGGTTATTCAGGTTTTGTCCTATTTTCTGAAGATCCTGTTCACGTCTCCTTTCAAGATACTCTGCAAAAACACCCAGGATTTCATTCGTATATTTTTGCTGGTCTTCATGGGCTAAGGTCAGCAGTTTGAGCATAGTTTCTAAATTTTCTTCCTGAAATTCCAGCATAAGTTTATCCAAATCTTGGCGATTTAAAAGCTCCTGTGGGCTTTTTTGCGGGCTTATGGTTGGTTTGGGCAATGCATTAATTTTTTTATTCAAATCTTCCAACTGAGTGATCAGTAAAGATTTATCTTTTTCAATTTCTTTTTTGATCAGATTTTGAAGGCTATCTTCGGAATAATCACCCGGAATAAGTCTTGAAGTTTTTTTATCCTCCGAGAGATTTTGACTGTTTTGATTCCCAAAACTTAGGCTAAAATTTCCGTTCTCCAGGGCAATATGAAGCCTTGTCAGAGACCCTAGCAGCATCAAAAGGCAAATCATAGCTGCTGAGGCCAGCATATTTCTTAAAAAAGTACTTTTGGAAGCTTTGGGAATGTTGATCAAAGAAATCGGAGGTTTTTCAGGCAGAATAAACGTAGGTATTTCGGGTTCTAATCCCTCCAGATTACTCAAAATATTTCGGGTTTCTTCTAATTGATACAGTTCTTCGCTGAGTTCGGGGTGCTGAGTCAGATAAGCTTCTACCTCAGCCTTTTGGGTGGCATCCAACTCATCATAGAGATAAGCCATCAGGGTATTTTGATCTGGTTTAGCGTTCATAGTTGAGATTTTCCTGAGTAATATTCCAATGTTTAAATATTTCTTTTAATTTTTTGAGTCCGTAATAAAGCCGTGATTTGGCGGTATTTTCGGAGATTTGTAGGATTTCGGCAATTTCTGAAAACTTAAACCCTTCGTATTCTTTCATAATCACAATGATTCTTTGTTCTTCACAAACCATAGAAAGTGCTTTTCGAAGCAACCCGCTCAGTTCGTTTTGAAAAAGCGTATAATCACTTTGCAGATTTCGTTCCCTCCCCTCTACATCCAGGCTTATGACAGCTTGTTCAGGGTCACGTTTTGTCAGAGGGAAGTGCTTGTTTATCCAGGTTCGGCGTTTTTTTCTCTGGGTTTCATGGCAGTAATTACTGACAATCTGATAGATCCAAGGGCGAAATTTATCCAAATCTTTGAGTTGAGACAATTTGGTATACACTGCGATAAAGGTTTTCTGACTGACTTCACAGGCATCATCGTGGTCAGCAAAGTATTTATAACTAAAATTATAAATCTTTGGATACCAAAGCTTGATCAATTGATCAAAAGCTTTATGATCTCCCCTTTGTGCACGTTCCAAGATTTGCCGATCCTGCATCATGAATTCATCTGTATTCAATAACCTCGTAAATTAGTTTCTGTGATTGGTAGATGATCGTGGGGAAGAAAAAGTTTTACTTCTCAAAAAAAAAAATTCCGTATGAATACCTTGCAAGCCCAAAGGTGCAGAGACGAACAAAGGAGAAAGCCTTATATAGTATATGTTTTGATTTATTTTTCAAAATTTTATTTTGAGAAAAACGCTACACGCATCGCAGGACAAAATTCTCTATGGAGAAAAACGCTACACGCATCGCAGGACAAAATTCTCTATGGAGAAAAACGCTACACGCATCGCAGGATAAAATTCTCCAAGGAGAAAAACGCTACACGCATCGCAGGATAAAATTCTCTATGGAGAAAAACTATGGGTGAAGACACCAAGCCGGGCAGTAGAGAATTCTAGCACTCACTATATTTTCGCTCAACAGAGGCTTGGTGAGGGCGGTAGTCCATCGTCTATCGTCCATTCTCAATTCTTTTTACAATATTTCTCTAGGGCAGCTTTGGCATCTGGATAATCGGCTTGTTGGGCTTTGAGGAGATGGAGGCAAGCTTCTTCGTTTTTACCCAGGTAGGCCTGTGCCAAACCCAAACCATAATGCGCTTTGGCAAACTTAGGATCCAGTTTGATGGCTTCTTGAAAGTCTTTGACAGCCAGGTCGAAGTTTTGTTGTTGAAAATAGATATTTCCACGGTTATAGAAGGCGTTTTTATCTTTGGCATACATGGAGATGGCTTTGTTGAAATCTTCCAGAGCCTTATCGGTTTGCTTAAGTTCGTAGAATATCTGGCCGCGATTGATATAAAGATCATGGGTATCGGCTTTGATCTCGATGGCTTTGTTATAATCTTCCAATGCGCCTTCGGTATTTCCCAAAGAGGTTTTGGCCAGGGCGCGATTGTAATAAGGTTGGTAATTAAAAGCGTTGATTTCGATAGCGCGGTTAAAATCCAGGATAGCTTCACTAAAATTTTGGAGATTATAATGAGCCACTCCGCGCACATTAAAAGCCTGTGCGTTGTCTGTGTTTTTATTGATGGCTGTATTCAGATAGGGAAGGGCTTCTTTGAATGCTCCTTTTTGCATCATTTCCTTGCCTTTGTTCAGGAAGGCATCTGATGAGTTGGAGCAGGAAGCAAGTATGAATAAAAAAAGGCTGTAAAAAAGATTTGTACGCATATTTTTAAGAAGTCCGTAGTCCACAGACGCTTGCCCATAGGATTTCCCTATGGACTACGAACCGTGGACAATGGACGGTTATGTATCAATTATTTTTCCGGTTTAGAGGGTTTTTTGTCTCCATCGGTGGTAGCTATGGAATTACGCATATCGGTATCTGCCTTGATGTTTTGCATTTTGTAATAGTCAAAAATGCCCAAATTACCATTTCTAAAAGCTTCTGCAATGGCTTGTGGGATCATTGCCTCTGCTTCAATGACTTTGGCTTTCATTTCTTGCTCAAGGGCAACGGCCATAGCTCTTCTTTCTTCTGCTTTTGCGTCGGCTACTTTCAGGTCGGCATTGGCTTGCTCAATAGAAAGTTTGGCACCGATGTTTTCTCCCACGTCTACGTCGGCGATGTCAATAGAAAGAATTTGAAAAGCCGAACCAGCATCTAGCCCCTTGCTCAAGACCAATTTGGAGATTGTATCAGGGTTTTCGAGTACTTGTTTGTGGCTTTTGGCCGAACCGATAGAGGTTACGATTCCTTCACCTACACGGGCAATGATGGTGTCTTCTCCGGCACCACCAACCAATTGAGAGATATTGGTTCTTACTGTCACGAGTGCTTTGACTTTAAGCTGAATACCGTCGTGGGCAACTGCAGCCACAAAAGGTGTCTCGATGACACGAGGGTTTACAGACATTTGAACGGCTTCAAACACGTTTCTTCCAGCAAGGTCGATGGCAGTTGCTTGTTTGAAAGGCAGTGCAATATTGGCTTTATCTGCTGAGATTAGTGCACGGATTACCAAAGGCACATTTCCGCCAGCAAGGTAGTGGGTCTCAAGTTCGTCGGTTGTTATTTTCAGCCCAGCTTTTACGGCAGTGATGATAGATTCTACGATGAGTCGTGGAGGAACACGGCGTATACGCATAAAAACCAGCGTAAAAAGATTTACTCTCACTCCTGAGAACATGGCAGTAAGCCATAGATTAATCGGTACAAAATACAAGAAAGTGAAAAAGCCAACGATTATGGCAAATACTAAAAAAGGCAAGAAGTATTCTTCCATAAGAATAATTGAGTTAAGGTGTATAATGAATAAAAATATAATCTACAATTTTATGCAAATTAGCACTATTGATAATTATCTGCTAGCCAAATGCCATTTTCTGTAAATCCCTGTTCCTTCCATTCTACCAGAACCCTTTGTGAGAGCATTGTATTTACGTCTCTTCCCACATAATTGGGTTCTATGGGGAGGTCTCGGGAATACATCCGGTTGATGAGTACCAATAATTCTACCTTTTGTGGTCTGCCGAAGGCAATCATAGCATCCAAAGCTGCTCTGACCGTACGTCCGGTATACAATACATCATCAATCAGGATTACTTTTTTATCTTCAATAATGAAACCAACTTTAGTGGCATTGGCTTTAATCGGTGTATCTCTTCGGCGAAAATCATCCCTGTAGAAGGTCACATCCAAATATCCTGTAAGAATTTCCTTTGAAATGCTTTGTTGTAAGATTTCTTTGATTTTGTCGGCCACAAAGATCCCTCGTGGCTGTAATCCCAGAATTACAGAATCTTGGAAGTCGCCATGATTCTCGATCAATTCGTGACAAAGACGGTGCATGGTGATTTCGAGCAAATCATGGCTCAAAATGAGTTTTTTTTCCATTCATCAATACTAGAAAAAAAAACTGAATACTCAAAAAAACTTTATTTGCTTTGAAGCTCAATTTCCCGAATTGTGAAGATTTTTGGGAATTAAAATCACATAATTTTTGGTATTTTGCGTAATGAGCAGCGATTTACTGCGTAACCAGGGATTGTATACTTTTAAAATATCATAATTAATTTTTTGCTCTTGGGCAAATGCAACCAGGTCGGGGATGGAGGTCTGTATGGTAAGTTCCTTAAAATCTATGGGTTGATATCGGTCTTTTTCTTCAATGGGATAACCGTACTGGTCAGGGTTTTCAAAAATACACTTGATCGCCAGGATATGATAGATGTAGGCAGCAGTCTCGGCATTGAGATACAACTCATAAAAAGAATCTACTTTTTGCTGATCGAGCTGATTTTTCAGACCTCGCATCCCCATATTGTAAGACGCTGCCACCAAAGTCCAATTCTTAAAAATGCGGTGGGCTTGTAGGAGATATTTAGCGGCTGCCTCAGTAGATTTCATGGGGTGGTAGCGTTCGTCTACCTGAGCACTTACTTCAAGTCCTTTTTCCTGGGCGGTTTCGGGCATAAACTGCCAGAACCCTGTAGCCCCTTTGACGGAGACCAGGTTTTGAAGGTTGCTCTCCACAACGGTCAGATATTTGAAATCATCTGGGATTTTATTTTTCTTTAAAATACGCTCAATCTCAGGAAACCAACGGGCGGCTCTTTTATATCGAAGAATGGTATTGGCGTGGCGATACAAAGTAGCGACCAAAACCTCATCCAGTCGTTCTCTGACCAGGGTTTGATCCAAAGGTACTTTTTCTCCAGCAAAATCAAGCGATTCGGGCAATGTGTACTCGATGACCTGACTGGAAGCCTCTGACAAAGAATCTTGGACAGTAGCTTTGGGCAAGCGATTGGAGTCATCCTCTTGACCCCGAATCACCCATACAAGTACAATCAGGTTTAGCAGAATTAAAATACTGAAAGAGGATTTTCCCCAAAAACGACTCACTTTATGTAACTGATACAGCATAGTTGAATGTGTTAAGTAGATTTTGGAAAATGCTCTTTTTGCATAACGCGCTTCATTTGCCCCACGTGTCGGCGGTTGTGCATGGATTCTATTTCAAAATAATCTCCCAAATTAAACCGGATAATCCATCCCAAAGAGGAATTGATCTTCACCTGATTGAGATTGTAATGATCAGCTTTTTGAATATAAGCGCACAATTCTTCCAAATAATTTAAATATTCTTTCTGAAAACTTAAAGGATAAGAAGAACCCTTGGTAGGCTTAAACATCGGTGGGGCGGGTGTTTTACGGAATTTGTCCGGATTCACAAAACCCATAAATATACGCCCCATATACGTAGAGCGATACGCAGGAAAAGTCTGAGCGGGTAGGGGAATATCCTTGATTTTTTTGACCAATTGAGGGCGGTATCTGCCATAGGCCAGCAGCAGATGTTGCATACATTCGGCGATACTCCATTTTTTGGGTTCGGGCTTCCAGTTGAACTGCTCCGGGCTGAGACCCGCAAAGCTGTCTCTGACGTCGGCGATCAAAGCCCGCAATTCTCCGTGAATTCTTTGTAAATGAGGGTTTTGGGTTTGCTGAGTTGTCATTTTTAATGATTTATTGAATTTTTCCTTGATAGATACCTATAAATAAAAACACCCAGCCCACTATCATAGCTACTCCTCCGATCGGCGTGATAGCACCCAGCCAGCCTTTGTTGCTGAGTGCCAATGCATACAGAGAACCCGAAAATATCAAAATACCCATGATAAAGCCATAAGCAGCATAGACCAGGTAGATATGCCGTATCTGAAGCATAAGCAAAGCTACACCCAGCAGTGCCAATGAATGATAAAACTGATAGCGCGAGGCCAATTCAAAAGTGTCCAAACGTTGGTTGGCTTCCAGCGTAGCCTTCAGGGCATGCGCTCCAAATGCGCCGATAGCTACCGATAAACCGCCCAGCAAGGCTGCAAGCATCAAAAAAAATTTGCTTAGCGAAGCCCAGTCTTGTGTATACATATTGATTATTTCAAAATTTAAGTATATTGCCCAAATTTAGAACTAAAAATACAATTCACGAAATAAACTAACCGCTATTGATGTTTCTTGAAAATCAACACAAAGCCCTGTATGCCGCTTTTGATGTGTATCCGACGGCCAAAGGAGCTGCTACCCATATTTATCATTTTGCTGGGACACTTTTCGACTACAAAAAAGGAGGTTGGCTGAGTGTGTTAGGCTCTCCCAAACTTCCTGATTATCAGTGGGAAAAAGGGGTGGAAATTACCCGCTTTTCAGAGGAAATCCCCAACTTTTTAGAGCGTACCCGTGCATACGGAAACTATTTATTTGATCTTCTGGCAGACCAGAAAAACCTGGAAATTTGCCATTTCCGTGACCCCTGGAGCGGTATTCCTATCCTAGCACAAAAAAAAGAAAAAAAATTTTTGACCGTTTTTGAAGTAAATGGACTACCCTCTATCGAACTGCCCTTTCGCTATCCAAAGATCATGGCGACAACCCTCCACAAAATCAAACAACTAGAGCAATACTGCTTGCAAGCCTCTGACCATATCCTGGTACCATCTCAGGTGATCCGCAATTACTTGCTACTAAGCGGAGTACCCTCTGCAAAAATTAAAGTAATCGGCAATGGGGCGGAGATACCTCAAAACCTCCCTTATAGAGATGACTTGCCGGAGCAATACCTGATCTATTTTGGAGCACTACAAAGCTGGCAAGGAGTAGATACTTTACTGAGAGCTATGATACACCTTGCCGATTTCTCTCGCCTCAAGTTGGTGATTTGCTCATCCAATCGCCCCCGGTACAGCCGCCCTTTTCAAAAACTAGCCGAAAAACTTGAAATTCAGCATAAAATCATCTGGAAGCATCAACTTCGTAAAAAGGAATTATACACCTGGATCAAACAAGCAACGCTTTCGGTAGCGCCCCTCAAAGAGTGTAGCCGCAATCTCCAACAGGGCTGTAGCCCACTGAAAGTCCTGGAATCTATGGCTTTGGCTACGCCAGTCATTGCCTCCGATATACCAGCCATTCGAGAGATTATGCCTGACAATTCTTTGGGGAGTTTTGTAAGGGCTGACCGACCTATTGAGCTGGCTAGGAGCATCCGCCTCCTACTCGATAACCCAGATTATACCCAAAAACTGGGGGAAGCAGCCCAGGAACATATTCGCCAAAACCATCTTTGGCAGCAAAAAAAGCAGGAATTGGCACAGTTTTATAAAGAAATTGAACAAGGACTCTGATTATTTGTTTAAATTTGACTGTTAATCATTGGGTATTTGGTTTTGGAGATTGAGGATTGGGTATAGGCTTTGTGTACTCCTCCAAAATAAAATGCCAGAAAAAAACACCTAACCCCATAACCCAATATGGCACATTCAGGCAAACCTGGAGCTTTTCAAAGATTAAAAAAAGCACTGAGCATTTATTGGAAAATGAATGCAGAAGAAAAAAAAATCATTCGTACCAGAACGATTGACGGAGCGCACAGTCCAGATTATTGGATCAATTTTATAGACGAAGCCGCCGAATTTGACCATTATGCCGATTCGGTACGGTATTATTTTAGCACATTTGGGGGAATCGTCTTAGGGATATCCCTTTTTGTATCTATTTTTTTGTTTGCTTTCGGCTCTGAAAATCGCAGCACTTTTATGATCAGTCTCGCTTTATTTTTTGTAGCATTGGCATTTGTAGTCGGTGGGGGAGCGCTGATGATCTATTTTTACCTCAAAAGTAAAGATATTGGTAATCAGCTTCGGCTCTTTGTCGTGCCCTTGATTAGTCTCCTCAAAGAAGAAGTCCCCGAAACAGAACTCATTCACCTCAAAACTAACCTCCGTCGCAAAGATCGCAAAGACAATGAAGTACACCGGGAAAAAAACTACAAACCATCTTTTTTCTCCCGATACGGTTGGATTATACTCCTGGTTATCATTGCGTTTTTTATCTTGGCTGTTGCTCTTAATAATGAAAATTTGATTCCTATTGCTTTTATCATGTTTTTTGTCAGCGTCTTTGGTTTTATTATCGCAAGTATGTTCGGAAAATATCCCAAAATCCTCACCACACTACACCAACATCCCTGGTTGGATTTGACTGCCCGCCTGAACGACGGCTCTAGGCTAAGAATTACCATCAAAGACGATATAGCCCGCTACCGCATCACCCGAAAAAAAAGAGGCAGCAGTGGCAAAACCAAAATCAAAACCAAAACCAAATATAAGATTCGTACCAATTTTTGGGTTACGCTTGCCCTGCAAAACAAACGCTATGAAGTGGGAAATGTAGGCTCTGAGCTTCGCAATGCCTTGGGCATCAAAATGAAACACAGACCCAGCGAAAGAAGAAACTCCCTCAAGGTAAACTTCCGATGGAAAACCAAAGATATACAAGCCGTTCCTGACTTTCAGACCTTCCTGGGGCTGATCGCAGGTGCCTATAAAAAAGCCGAACCCGTTCAAAAACAACCTTAAAAATATTCGCTCAAATTCAAAATCATGGAACAAGACAACATCTTAGGAAAAAAATGTACCTGTAAAAGAGGGTTTTTTGTCATCCGACAGTGCGGACGACCTGCCATTGCACGCTGCGCCTTTACACACCAACCCATCTGCGATGAATGCAGTGTAGATTATGAAAATCAAAAGGTAAGCCGTGAAGCCTATGTAGAAGAAATGAAAAAACAAGGCAAGACCCAAACCTACAACAAAAACAACGCGCAGAATTATTATTATGACAATGACCCCGTACTTTGGTATTACTTCATGCGGGATGACTTCTATCACAGCCACAGCTACCAACCGTTTAATGATTTTGACAGTGGCAGTTTTAATGACAGCAGCGAATTTGGCGGAGGTGAATTCGGCGGTGCTGGCGCAAGCGGCTCTTGGGATGATGAGTCAGGCGTAGGAAGTATGTATGATAGTTAAAACAAAATAAAAGAACCAAAGAATTAAAAAGGAATCATATTTCTGTGGTCTGTTTGCCTAAGAACACAGAAAGCGCTTTTTTAAATCTTTAATTTGTAAAGCTGTAGATGTTTTGGGGCTATTTAGGAATTCGCATTTAATCTCTTACAAAAATTACACAAAAATGCGTAAATTGCCTAGCAATCAAAAACTGAGAAATGATGAGCAAAGTCAATCCCAAAATAGATTTAGTTTTTAAAAAACTCTTTGGTTCGGAGGAAAATAAAGACATTCTTTTGTCTTTGATCAATGCCATTTTGCCACTTTCACAACAAATCGCCAAAATTACGCTCAAAAATCCTTACAACGTATCCGACTACGCCGAAGGCAAATTATCTATCCTCGACATCAAAGCCGAAGGTGAAGACGGCAGATTGTTTGATGTGGAAATGCAAATCAGAGGAAGCAAGTTTTATGGCAAAAGGTCATTGTTTTATTGGGCGAAAATCTTCGGTTCACAGTTGGACTATGTTTTGGAAGAAAATCAAAATAATGACAATACCCTCGATGTAGGTTATTCAGACTTAAAAAAGTGCATTGTAATTAGCCTGATGGATTTCAACTTTTTTGATGACAAAGAATATCAACGATTTTATACCCTCAAAGATGGCAACACAAACGAACAACACAAAGATTTAGACTACCTGGATTTGTACTTTATAGAACTCAAAAAGTACAAAGGCAAACTAGAGCAATTAAAAACGACTTTGGAAAGATGGATAACCTTCCTGAATAGTGCCCACAAGTACGACAACAAAACTTTGCCCAAAGAACTGGCAGAAATCAAAGAAATACGCAAAGCAAGTCAACAGCTGGATGTGATGTATTTGGATGAACAAGAAAAACAATACTACGAGTCGCAGCAAAAGTTTTGGCTTGATCAAAATACCTTTATCAAAGAAACCGTAGAAAAAGCGGTAGAAAAAGCGGTAGAACAGGCAGAACTCAATAGCAAAATTGAAATTGCTAAAAATCTTTTTCAAACAAACCTTTCAAATGAAGAAATTGCTAAACACACAGGTCTAACTGCTCAACAAATAGCACAACTGCGAAATGATACAAAGTAAAACTGAGTATAACACAAACCCCTCAACGCAATTTTTTTTATTTTTTCACCACAGCCAAGGGTTTCTTTTCAGCTCTAAAACTATCGTCAAAGTTTAGTATATATTTTTGACATAAGCCAAGTATGTGGGAAGGTTAAAATAGATATAGCCATAAAAAAGACTACCACAGGAGACACAAACGCCTCTAAAAATTGTGTAAGTAGGATTAAAAAAATAATTCCTACCAAACTGATCAGCGTAAAAGGGAGGGCAGCTTTGTAAAAATTCCAAAGCTCAAAAGGCCGCTCAGGCCTGTGTAAAACCTGAATCTCCTTTTGTATGGATTGTATGGCGTGCCAAAAGCCAAAGTAAATCGTAAAAGCGGTAAATAAATCCTGCGTTTTGAAAAGAAGTAACAACAAAACCAAGTTTATATTTTCCTTGAATAATTGCCGGAGGCTGATTGCTTTATAGAAAAAACAAAGCAAAATCATCAAAAACAGCCATAAAAACAGCGAACCAGGAAAAAGTAACGGAAAGATTTCCCGGAATAAATAATTTGTCAGATGATGCTGCCCCACCATTTCCTCTGAAATAACCAATGATTCTTGTTCGTGAAAACTCAGCAATGCCGTGAGTATCCCCAATCCCCAAAGCACATACAGAAAAATTTTAAGGAAGTGATGCTCTGGAATATTGAAATAATAAAGTTGCGACTGACCGAAATGATATGCCGACAATAAAAAAAATACAATTAAACTCAAAAATGGCATCCAAATCCATAAAACAGCATAACACACCATCAATCCAAGATATGTTACAAAAAATCGGGCATTAAAAAGCGGTAATTCCTTGGGCACAGAAAACAAATAATGGTCTATCGCACCGTGTGGAATACCCGTCAGAATCATCATCAGTACAAAAAAAATGATATTCATTCCATCCAGAGGTTTCCAGGGTAGGAATGAAGTACTAATAGCAACAATTGTAACAAACAAAATCAGCACTTCCGCTTTAAGACGAATGAAACCAGTCATAAATCATGTTTTTTTTAAGAAATAAATCTTTGATACTTTCCAAAAAAGGATTCCAGCGTAGCTTTGAAAAAATACTGAGCTCAGTGGATAAACAAGTTTCTTCATTCAAAAAACAAAATACTTTTTTAAAATGATTATGAAGGAATAAATCCCTGAAAATCAGCGTGCTTTCTTCAGGATATTGACGAATAATATTCAAAAACAAACGGTCATAGAATCTAAACCTTGTATTTGCTTGGCGGCTATAAAATGGATTTTGATACTTTTCTAAGTGCTCAACTATCTTTTGAGATTGCCTCTGAATATTCCTAAAGGTATATCCAGTGCTGGGTTTCGTCATTCCACCGGCTGTACCGATTTGCATTTGAAAATTGCCGATCCTTTCAGGAAAACAATAATCAGTCATAGGGATGACCCCTTTCTCTGTATCTGTAATGATAAATTGCCTGATATGGAGATAATCTTTGATAAATTTATCTAAATAAAACCTGTATTTCTCCACCGCC
Source organism: Microscillaceae bacterium (assembly GCA_033765345.1). Classification (GTDB taxonomy): domain Bacteria; phylum Bacteroidota; class Bacteroidia; order Cytophagales; family Microscillaceae; genus JANRIC01. The sequence continues at coordinate 11,263 of JANRIC010000076.1, read as the reverse complement.
CAGCTATTTTCTGAAAAAACCGTAAACTCTATCAAAGCACAATGTGCCGTAAAAGGCAAAATATAAAAGAAACCCGCACCTGCATAGATTTCTGGCTGAAAATTCATCAATGTCATACAATCAGCCTCAAAAATAGGCTCTTCGGTTTCTATAAAAAGTCCGTAAAAATGTTGTTTGAGTGAAATGGCATCACCTCGCTGATAAAAATCATAATTGGGAATACTATTAAACACAAAATTTGCCGCATAACTTCCCCGATCGGTTTCAAGCACGGCTAAATCATCATTTTCATAAATGCTCTTTAATGTCGCTTTTTTGAAAGTAATCTGTGCTCGATAAGCCATCTGGCTTTGGATAGATCTATAAAAATCAGCACCACGAATGCAGTGGTATTTCCAGGGAAAGATAGACTGTGTTTTGGAATGATGACTGTAAGTAAAATTAACTTTATCCCAGGATTTAAAGACTATATCGGCAAAATAAGGTTTTTTTTGACTCCAAAAACACCACGTGCGCTCAGAAGTTTCTTTATCTTGCTTATCAATCAGCAGAACTCGTTTGCTGCTCAAGGTACTGGTACTGAGATGGTTTATCAAACTCATACCCGAACAACCAGCTCCTGTGATGGCATAATCGTATAGTTCCATACAATAATTTTTTAAAAAGTGCAGAGAATTGTAGATTCTCTGCACTCAGTTTTTATTGACAGTTCATTCACGGTACGATCCTTAGGCCATCTTCACTTTTTCGGCTTCCATAGAGTTGACGGCCAGCCCGTAGATTACCAACCCAAAACCGATTTTATTGACTGCATCTCCTATGTTGTAGATCAAATCCAGGTTTTTGACATCCAATACACCACTCAACCAGCCGTCTGTTTCAATGGCCATATATCCGATCGGGTAAATCGCCCAACCTACCAATACAAACCAGCCCAACGTAGCAAATGCTTGTTGTAAGATCGGATCGTTGGAGTTGCCGGCAAGCTTTTTAGCCGAACCCAGCCATACTTCATATAAAATGCCTACATATCCCAAAGTAGATATAAAGCCCCATAGTACGCTGTTGTCTCTAAAAACAGTCTCACCCAAATAACCCGTGATCAACATCCAGGCTGAATAAAAAATCATTTTCCAAAGTAAACCGATCTTGGCACCAAAAGCTTTGAGAATCAAATAAAACTCAACACACATCAAAGGTACAGTCAGAATCCAGTCGATGTAGCGGAACTGAGTAGGGGAGGTTTGGTTGGTTACCCAATAATCTCTCATGTACCAATAATGTGCAGCAGCGATAAAAGTGATCAAGCCTGATACCAGTAGGGAGGTCTTCCATTTGCCGGATACTCTATTGCTCTCAATAAAGAAAAAAACCGAAGCGGCAGTCATCGCCATAAAGCCAATGAAAAATGTAAAACCCACATAATCGGCAGGTTTTAGTTCTGCTACCAGCAGAATGTTAGTCAAAGAAGAAGTGTTCATAAGAAATTTTATTTGTGTTAAACAATTAGTGTAAGAATTTTTTTAAATCTTGACAATTCAACAGCTTGTCTTTTTTTTTGTTTAAGCAATCAAATGAAATATTCAACGAAAATGACTATAAATATAAAAAATAACCATTATTGTTTTATAATAATAGCTAAACTATAAACTAAAAAATCGGGCTATAATATGTTATTATTGAAAAACGAATAAATAAAATTTGGCAATTTGGGTTAAAAACAAAATTATTAATTTATTTATATTTTAACTAATAAAAATTAAAATTTAATAGGTTTTAGACATCCAAACCCCGGCTTAATACCTGAAATGGCATTCTCCGTCCAAGTCATCTCATCAGGAATCTTCTTTGCTCTGAAAAACAAACGGGGATTTGTTACAACCGACTTTTCGCACCCTAGCGAAATATTTATATGAAATATAACTATTCTTATAAAACTTACATGCTATATTTTATCAAAACCCATATTTTGCGATATTTTATAGAGTTTTAGAAGAAAACTTACAAAAAAACAGGGGGGTGCGAAAAGTCGGTTACAAATTGCGATTTGGGAGGATTAAGCAAATTTGTTTGTCTGAAAATTTTCGTGTAAATCCTTGTTGAGTTTTATCCTGCGGATTCTTGTTCCTTGAGGAATGATACCCCACAAAGACTTACACAAAAATTGTCATCGGTGCTGCATATTTCACCTTATATCATGCGCAGTATTCTCATAAAATCTAATCCCTTACTCGACTCTCTTCACCTTTCTCAAATCCAAAGTGTGTGGATATTCGGGATTTACGGGGACTTCTTGAGGTACATAAATCAGAGGCTCGATGCTTTCGGGGCGTATCTCCACATATTTTTGAGTACCCTCAAAAGTAGTTTTAGGTACATAAGCCCCCTGTGTATGTCCATAATCCCAGAATCGGCTTTCGCGGCGTGTTTCAGCGGCATAGCTATTCACAGGGTAATTGTCGTAGCTACGTCCGCCCGGATGCGATACAAAGTAGGTACATCCACCAATAGAGCGTCCATTCCATAAATCAAAAATATCGAAAACCAAAGGAGCATCTACCGGGATGGTCGGGTGTAGGGCAGAAGGAGGTGCCCAGGCCTTGTACCGAATGCCAGCCACATACTCCCCGACAATACCTGTGGCACGCAAAGGAATTCGAAGCCCATTACATAAAATGGCATATCTTTCAGGATTTAGCCCAGAGACTTTGATTTCTACCCGTTCAAGGGAAGAATCCACAAAACGTGCCGTTCCGGTATTGCTCATTTCTTCGCCCAGTACATTCCAGGGCTCAATAGCGGCTCGAATCAAGAGTTCGATATCGCCCACCTGTACTTTGCCCAGAAGGGGAAAGCGGAATTCTAAAAAAGCCTCTAGCCATTCCATCTCAAAGGGATAGCCAAATTCTTGAATTTGCCCAATTACATCTTTGAGATCTTCCTTGACGTAGTGATGCAACAAGAACTTATCGTGCAGTTCGGTACCCCAACGCACAGGATTGTTCTTGTAGGGTTTTTGCCAGAACCAGGCTACTAGTGTACGGATAAGTAACAATTGAACGATACACATTTCTTTGCTAGGAGGCATATCAAAGGCACGAAGCTCCAACAGGCCTAGTCGCCCGGAGCTTGAATCGGGTCGGTAGAGCTTGTCGATACAAAACTCAGCTCGGTGGGTGTTTCCGGTGATGTCTACCAAAATATTTCTAAAAACCCTGTCTACAAGCCAGTAAGGCATGGATCCGTTTTCGGGGATTTGATTAAAAGCAATTTCCAGCTCATAGAGCATTTCTTGCCTGCCTTCATCTACTCGCGGAGCCTGACTGGTAGGTCCAACAAAGGCTGTAGAAAACAAATACGACAGTCCGGGATGATTTTGCCAGTAAGCTACCAAGCTACGCAACAAATCCGGTCTCCTTAACAAGGGACTATCAGAAGGGTTTTTGCCACCAATGGTGATGTGATTACCGCCGCCCGTGCCAGTATGTCGGCCATCGAGCATAAATTTTTCTGAACCCAGGCGACAGGCTTTGGCTGCCTCAAACAAGATATCATAGTTTTGCACCATCTCGTCCCAATGACGTGCCGGATGGATATTGACCTCAATCACACCAGGGTCAGGAGAGACAATTAGCTTTTCAACACGATTGTCGCGGGGTGGTTCATAACCCTCTATAACTACAGGAATTTGCAGTTTTTCGGCTGTCAGTTCGATGGCTGCCAGTAAGTCCAAATAATGCTCAAGATAATCTAAGGGGGGCATAAAAATAAAAAGTTTACCTTCCCGAGGCTCAATACAAATAGCCGTTTTGATGGTAAATACCTTGAAGGCAGGTTCAAAGGTGTCTTTTTCTATTTTTTCCTGTCTGAATGGATAATTTTGGGCTTCGTCGTCTTCCTCTTCTTCAAATTCATATACTTTGGGTTGGAGCAATTCCAGGGGAATGCTTTCGTCGACGGGCTGGGCATACCGAAGACGTACCTTTTCGTGAAATTCCTCTAACTCGCCCAGTTCTTCAAAAGGGCTACGATCTACGGGTTTATAGCGATGTGATTCTACTTGATAAGGCAGTGACTCCAGAGGTAACCTTAGCCCGATGGGAGAATTTCCGGGCGTAAGGAATAAATGCTTGCGTCGAAACTCCCAGGCGCAGCTCAACCAACGATGATTGAAATAATTCCACTGAATCGGCAAGACAAAACCTTTGGGATTGTTCAGACCTTGTTGCAGTAGTTCGGAAAGTGTTTTTCTTTCTCGGTTATCTCTGAGGTTGATATGCAAAGGGTCTATATTGACGGGTAAATTTTCCTCCTCCCAGAGAAAATAATAAATGTCTTCGTAGGCTGGTTGGGCATTATTGGGGTTTAGATTGAGGTATTTGGCCAACTCCTTAATAAACAGATCGGCGTGGGTATGATGAAAGCCGTAATTTTTATTCAAATCAGCCAGTAATTCAGGTTTTTTCCAGATAGGATGTTGATCTTTGCGCCAGAACAAGCCGTATTGCCAGCGGGGGAGGGGTTCGCCAGGATACCATTTACCCTGTCCGTAATGAATGAGCCCTTCTTTACCGAAAGATTCTTTGAGTTTAGCAATCAGTTTATAAGCCATTTGGCGTTTTTCGGGACCATCGGCTGCTACATTCCACTGAGCAGATTCCATATCATCCACAGAGACAAAAGTCGGCTCGCCACCCATCGTCAGGCGCACATCTCCTTCGTTGAGGTCTTCTTCGAGATGCTTGCCAAGTGCCAAAATGTGTTGCCATTGGGTTTTGCTGTAAGGTTTGCTTACGCGGGGGTCTTCGTGGATGCGAGTGATCTCATTGCTATAAAAAAAGGTGGTTTCGCAAGGTTCTAAAAGTCCTGTAATAGCCGCAGCACTGGCCGGGTCAGGAGTGCATGAAAGCGGAATATGCCCCTCTCCGGCAAAAAGCCCGGAAGTAGGATCTAAGCCTATCCAGCCAGCACCAGGAATATATACTTCTGCCCAGGCGTGCAGATCGGTAAAGTCTTTTTCGGGTCCGGCAGGTCCCTCGATGGGTTTTTGGTCTGGTTTAAGTTGAATCAAATAACCCGAAACGAACCGTGCGGCAAGTCCGAAATGGCGAAGGATTTGCACCAAAAGCCAGCCTGAGTCTCGGCAGGATCCCAGTGCTTTTCCGAGGGTAGTTTCACATGACTGAATACCAACCTCTAAGCGAATTGTATAGGCAATGTCTTGATTAAGTTCTCGGTTGAGTGCTACCAGAAAGTCTACGGTTCTTTGACCTTTGAATGCTTCGGCTTTTTTGAGCCAGGTTTTTAATAATTCACCTTCTTCTTTGATTTCAAAATAGGGGAGTAGCTCTTTCTTAAGCTGCTCTTCGTAGCTAAAAGGGAAATGATCGGCGTATTTTTCCAGAAAAAAATCAAAAGGATTGATTACTTTCATTTCGGCAATCACTTCTACATTTACCTTGAATTCTTTGATTTTTTCGGGGAAAACAATCCTTGCGAGGTAGTTACCAAAAGGGTCTTGTTGCCAGTTGATAAAATGTTTTTTGGGGTAAATATCAAGCGAATAAGCTAAAATCGGAGTGCGGCAATGTGGTGCCGGACGAAGACGGATCACTTGTGGGGATAATTGAACAAGGCGATCGTAGACATAATGCGTATTGTGTTGAACAGCTACTTTGATGGACATACCGTATTAATTTTGTGTAAGCTTTTCCGAAATATAAAACAAATAAAATCATAAATCAGAGAATATATTTCCGAATATTTATCTTTTTATGAAATTTACTTGATATAGTCTATTCTGTATCAAAATAATACCATATCAAACTGAATTCCCAAAAATAATTCAAAGTTTCACTTTTGGGATTTTGTGTATATTCAGAATAAACTTCTATATTATCCGATAATTCGCACACAAAAAATCCTAGTCATCATGAGTCAGATTGCAGAAGTATTTGCCAATTATAAAATAGAAGATCATCTTTTAGATGAGGTTTTTGCGGATGAAGAGCGTGTGAATCCTTATTATGAGGATATTTATACGCATTTCTCTCATCTTAGCCCTGAGGATTTTAAGCTTTTGAATGAATATGCCAAACTTTCTTTTCTTAATCAAGGCATCACCTATTCGGTTTATTCGGATAATAATAAAGGGACAGAACGAATTTTTCCTTTTGATCTTTTTCCCAGGGTAATCCCAGCCGACCAATGGAGTCATATTGAAAAGGGTATTCTACAGAGGAACATAGCGATGAATGAATTCATCAAAGATATTTACTCTGACCAGAAGATATTAAAGGATAAAATCGTACCTTCGGAGTTGATTTTCTCCTCTTCCAATTATTGCGAAGAAATGGTGGGTGTGCAGCCTGTCGGTGGAATATTCTGCCATATCTGCGGGACTGACATTATCAGGCATAGCGACGGCGAATATTATGTGCTGGAAGATAACCTTCGTTGCCCTTCAGGAGTAAGTTATGTACTCTCTAATCGAGTTGCTATGAAGCGTACATTGGCCAAAATCTTTCAAGATTGCCAGGTGCGTACCGTGGCTGAATATCCGGTAGAGTTGTTGGCTATGCTACAGTCGGTAGCCTCAGAAAAAATAGAATTCCCGACCTGCGTAGTGCTTACACCAGGGATTTATAACTCAGCCTATTATGAGCATTCTTTCTTAGCACAGTCTATGGGCATTGAATTGGTGGAAGGCAGTGATCTTTTTGTAGAGAATAATTGTGTGTATATGAAGACCATCTTCGGCCCTAAAAAGGTAGATGTGATTTATCGCCGGATTGACGATGCTTTTCTGGATCCATTGGTGTTTAATCCGAAGTCATTGCTAGGAGTACCTGGTTTGGTTTCAGCCTATCGTTCCGGCAATGTAACCCTGGTCAATGCTCCAGGAACGGGTGTTTCGGATGATAAGGCCGTGTATTCTTATGTGCCGGAGATTATCAAGTATTATCTGGGTGAAGATGCTATTCTCAAAAATGTACCCACTTATCTCTGTGAGCGTGAAAACGAACGTAAATATGTACTGGATAATATCCCCAATCTCGTCGTCAAACCCGTAGACCAGTCTGGAGGGTATGGAGTGACAATCGGACATACCTTGAGCAAGGCTCAAATAGAAGAACTCAAAGAAAAAATCAAAGAAAATCCGCGCGAATACATAGCCCAACCAATCATGCGACTTACTGTACACTCTACTTTTATAGAAGATCAGGAAGTTTTTGAGCCACGCCATATTGATTTGCGTACCTTTACACTTTTGGGGAGAAACAAAAATTATGTGCTTCAAGGCGGTCTCTCAAGGGTAGCTTTGCGAAAAGGAAGCCTAATTGTCAATTCTTCTCAGGGGGGTGGTTCCAAAGATACCTGGGTGGTCGAGAATTGAGTTGCTAAACCCAGAAAACGGAGACTTGCGTGCAGGGTTTTTAATTGTGAAAATTCAGATATGCCTAAAAATAAATAAATAAGAGTAACCAATACTCATAAATAACTGACAAATAGCTGATTAGTTAAGCTGTAATGGATAGTTACGTCCGTTTGAATTTCACCTAAAAAAAGGCCAATAAATTATATATGTTATCAAGAGTTGCCAATTCACTGTATTGGATGGGGCGTTATCTGGAAAGAACCGAACATCTGGCTCGCTATCTGAATGTACAATACTTTTCTACCCTGGATGCACCGATGAGCCAAAAGAAACACTTTGTCCTCAAATCAATCATGAATATGGTTGGGGTTCCTGAGGAAGAAAACACCGATGAGCTTGAGGAAGAAGAAGTTTTATTTAAAGTAGCCCTTGATCAGGAAAATACCTACTCGCTCATCGCTTCGGTCACACAAGGCCGTGAAAATGCCCGGGGTATTCGAAGTGTCATTTCTACTGAATTATGGGAATCTATCAATAAATATTATCACTTTGTTCATAATTATCCAGTAGATGTATATAAAACACGTGGGTTGTATGATTTCTGTATCAATGCCATTCAGCACTGCGCCGTCATTCGGGCAAATGTAGACAATACCCTCATCCACGACAATGTCCACGCCATGATCTTGTTGGGAATCCATCTGGAGAGAGCAGCCCAAATTACCCGCATTCTGAGTAGCAAACTGTATGATATTTTTTCTATCACAGAGGGAGCAAGTAACTTGCCTTTGGAGAGTTACCAGTGGACAATTACCCTCAAGGCATTGGAGGCTTTTGACATGAGCCATCGTTTTTATACCTTTTCGCCCAATCAGCAATCTATTTGCGAGTTTTTGATTATGAATAAAGATTTCCCTCGGTCTATTGCTTTTAATATTGATAAAGTACAGGACTTTCTGAATTATATCAGCCGAAAAAACGATTATGATCCCGATAGCCTGGGTTTTTATCTTGGGAGAATGGCAGGGTATTACAAATACCTGATGTATGAAGATATTTCAGATGATCTCCAGGGTTTTCTCACGCAGACATTGGAGAATATCTATCACATGCATACTTTATTGATGAAAGAGTATTTGGCCTGATCCGGTTGATAGTGTAGAGCCCAGGCAGATTTAAAGTTTAAAACACATTATTTTATTGTTTTTGAAATTTTTATGAAAGAATTTTTTATAGAGTATCTCACCGAAAACCACTACGAAAACCCTGTAAATCAAGGTTATTTCGAATTTACGATCATCCCTTGTGAGTCTCCTTATCAGACTTCCCAACTCATACAATTACATTATAACCTGAAAGGAGTACATTTTTTTAGCCATAATAAATATGATTTTGAGACGCTACACGTCCGCTCTGAGGCTTCTTTTGATCATTTTAGGCTTTCTTACAAGGCCAGGGTAAAAAAAGAATCTCCCGATTTTATTACTTCCAGCCAAAAAACCATCTGCGAAGAGTTGGATTTTATGCAAAAAAATAGTTTTTATCTGCAATATGCACCATTTTTGCACCCCACCGCTCTTACCAAACTCCCCAGGAAGCATATCCCTGCCGAGTTGTTGCGTAGGGACAAAGAAAATATCGGTGTATATTTGGAGCGACTGAATGCTCAATTGGCCGAAATTTTGTCCTATCAAAGTGGAATTACACAGGCAGATACAACTGCCGAAGAAGCTATGGAGCGAAAAAAAGGCGTTTGTCAGGATTTCAGCCATGTAATGATCGGTATTCTGAGGTATCAGCATATTGCCGCCCGCTATGTGTCAGGTTATCTGAATAGTGGTGAAAATGCCGCAGATGCCCATTTGCACGCTTGGGTAGAGGTATACATCCCTTTTGTAGGCTGGAAAGGCTTCGACCCGACCAATCGCCTGATGGAAGATGAGCATTATATCAAAATCGCCCACGGCAAAGATTATTTGGACTGTCAACCTATTAAAGGAATTCTCAAAACACAGGGGGAAAATAGGGGTTCTTATTCCATTCGGGTAGAGGAGAAAATAGAACTGAACCCCCAGGAAATATACCAACAACAACAATAAAACTAAAAAACGATCTATGACCTATTGCCTCGGAATCAAAGTGCGTACCGGTTTGGTAGCCATTGCCGATACCCGCATCACTTCCGGTGTGGAGACCACCACCGCCAAAAAAATTTCCGTGAGCCACCACGGCAAAAACTGTCTCTTTTTGATGACCTCCGGACTCCGCTCTATCCGTGATAAAGCTGTTACCTATTTTGAAGAAATCCTGAATGACGAAAATTTTCAGTTTGACCGAATGTACAAAGCCGTCAATACCTTTGGAGAACAACTCCGTCGTGTAGCCAGTGAAGACAAACGTTATCTCAATGAATCCGGGCTTTTTTTTAACCTCTATGCCATCGTGGGCGGGCAGTTAGAAAACGATAAAGAGCATAAACTTTATCTGCTTTACCCAGAAGGCAACTGGATCGAAGTTGGCGAAGGTTCCCCCTTTACCATCATCGGCAATTCGGGCTATGGGCAACCCATCCTGAATCGTGCCCTGCACTATGATTCAGACCTCAGATTTGCCTTCAAGACTGGTTTTTTGTCTTTTGACTCTACCCGCGTCAGTGCCAATGATGTAGGCTACCCCATTGATGTAGTGATCTATAAAAAAGACAGCTTCCACATGTACGAACACCGCTTCAAAATGAATGACACTGGCAAAATAGCCCAAATGTGGGCCGAAATGCTCAAAGCCAGCATCGACCAATTGCCCGACTCCTGGATGGATGAGTTTATTGAGAAGGTAGGGCTGTAGGAAGGAAAAACTCCTGTCAGGATCATGCAAAAAGGTAATGAAGCCAATCAAAGCCCACATTACTTGTTTAACATTACCAATAATTCAGTCAAATTTTTGAGATTATCTTTTTCGGATAAAGATAGAGGGATTGGACAATACTAAAAACGATCAGACCAAAAGCACTATTTAAAAATATTATATTTTGTTTTTTGTAACTTTACTTGAAGATCAGCCTATCTAAACGATGAGGTCGCTCAAAGCGACCTCATCGTTGCTCTATTTTATAATCTTTAAAAATTAAGTGCTGCATAAGTATGCATAAAAGACTTTTAACCCAAGAAGAAAAACTTCAACTCAATATTTCCAAAGAAAACCAGCTAAAAACAGTAAATGAAAAACTTAGTTGGCTATTTATCTTAAAATCTATGATTTGGGGGGTGTTATTTGCTACGTGGATATATTTTTTGGATGAATATACAATCACCTGGATTGCTAGATTCGGAATCGGGATCATCCCGATTCTAATCTGGATAAACTTTTCAAACTTCAAATCAGACAAAAAAAGGGCAATGAATACCTTAGATTTGATTAAAAATGTAGAGGATCAAGGTGGAATTTATACCCAAAGATATTTTTGCAAAAAGGCTATTCTTTTTGAAAATGAAGAAGAAGAGTTTTTTTTGTATGCTTTTGAAATAGGAGATAAACAAATATTATTTTGGTCGGCTGATGATGAAGAAATATCCTTTCTCCCCAATTCAGAAATTGAAATTTTTGAAGACGAGCGTTTGGTTATGATTTTTGGTTATAGGTTTAAAACAAGTGGGGTCGTTTTTCAACCCATTAAGATTTTATTACAGGGAAATTCAGATTTGAAAATAGACTTTGATATGCACAATCAAATTTTACCATTTAGTGTAACCGACTTTTCGCACCCCCCTGTTTTTTTTGAGTTTTTTTGTAAGTTTTCTTCTAAAACTCTATAAAATATCGCAAAATATGGGTTTTGATAAAATATAGCATGTAAGTTTTATAAGAATAGTTATATTTCATATAAAT
>JANRIC010000075.1:0-5897 GCA_033765345.1 Microscillaceae bacterium | reverse complement strand
GGCACATCATTAAAATAATAAGTGTTTACTTCCTGGGCTTTATCAGCCACTACATTGGCTTCGGTAGCGATGCGGAAGTACATAAAATTCTGATCGGCAAACTGTGAAAGATCGGCAATCAGAGACTGCTCACGGGTAGAGTGAGCAAAATATATTTGGTCAATACCTTGAGCCAAGCAAAATTGCTTAATTTCTTCTAAATCGGAAGCCTTAGTACCTGCTTCAATATCAAATACACCTTTTAATTGATAACCGAACGCTTTGCTTGAGGCAAAAAACTTTAAAAGTTTAACGGTAAATTTGCTTTGACCTACAATGATTATTTTTTGTGGATTTTGATAAGCAAATGTTTTTACGATTTTAAAGAACAATAATTGCAGTGAATTGATCAGAAAACCGATCGCTTTGGTGATATTTTGTGAAATGTTTTTTTCTTCTACTGCAACTTCAACTTTGGTATTATACGTTTGATTCATTTTTCTTGTGTATTTAATTTTTTTGTAGGTTTAGCAGATTATATCATAAATACGTAAAAGCTATACACCAATCTTATGCCACTTCCCAAAGACAATCTAAATCACTGATAATCAGATCACATAAAACAAGTGCTATTTGAATACTTTCCCAAATAGGGAAGAATAATACCAAAAAGAAGTTTCAGCCTCAGATATAATCCCTGTAAGTAAATCATCAAAAACAAATACTTTATTCTTATTTGGAAGATTTAAGCTGATTTATTACTCGAATCTTAGGGCAAAGCCCGTTTTTGAGGGGTTTGACTATAAAATCAGGACTAAAAAATTTAATTTTTGATCAATTTAATACAAAATACATAAACCGGAAGTTATCGTCAAATTATTTGAATATGTCCTTCGGCAGTTTTTTATGATTTGTAAGAATTCCCAAATCAAGACTCAAGCTCATCCGCATACTAAGGTTTAAGTTATTGGCAAATTAAATTTTTATTTTAAAATCTTTCAATGTAAGATACCCGTCTTATTTAAACTTTACATTGTCAAAATAATCCGTACCTTTGTATCACTACATAGCTGGTTGAAGGATAATAGGAGTTGAAACGGTATCTCCCTCCCTCCCTGACCGTTTCACTCCTATGCTTTTTAAAAGGAGTGTTCCAAACAAAAAAAATCCCCTGATTTCTTGATTATAAGTGTGAGATAAATAATCCTCACCTTTTTTTATTATCAATAATCTGTTTTATTTGTGCAGAGATTCATTATATCTTCATCAAATTGGATTTTAAATAGAAATTTATGCCCATCTCATTCAAGGAAATCAATAGAATCAGTGAAGTCATTCAAATTTTACTTAAATATGGCTTTGAGGATCTGGTAGAAAATACCCATCTTAAACGCCTAATCCCCAGAAGAGAAAAAGCTGAAAGGCTCGAGAATGACCGTTCTATCCCACAATTTACAGTATGGGAGCGCATTCGGATGGTCATGGAAGAATTGGGTCCTACCTTTATCAAGCTTGCTCAATCACTCAGCAACCGCCCTGATTTGTTAAAGCAACCCTTAATTGCTGAATTTGAAAAACTTCAAAGTGATGTAGTGCCGATTCATTTTGATATGATCAAATCCTGTATAGAATCCGAATTAGGAAAAACCTTAAATCAACTTTTTGCCGATTTTGATGAACAACCCTTGGGTTCGGCTTCTATCGGGCAGGTACACCGTGCCCGCTTACATAGCGGAGACGAGGTAGTAATCAAGGTACAACGCCCCGGATCAAGTGAAAAAGTACATACGGACCTGAATCTTATCAAGGAATTTGTAAAATATACCGAAAATTATTTCAAAAAACGAGGTATTTTTAATCCCCGTGAAATTGTAGAAGCCTTTGAGGAAAGCATCAAAAGAGAATTGGATTATACCTCCGAAGCCCTCAATTTGAAAAGATTCCGAAAAATATACCAAAATGAAGTCGGTTTTTATATTCCAAAAACTTACAGAGAATATTCTACCGAAAAGATTCTTTGTATTGAGTTTATCCAGGGTTGTAAAATCACCGATACGCGACAATTACAGGAATGGGGGCTAAATCCGCATAAAATCGTTGAAAAAGGCATCAATATTTATCTCAAACAAATGTTTGAACTGGGTTATTTTCACGCTGACCCTCATCCAGGTAATATTCTGATACGCCCGAATGGTACCCTTGTACTGATTGATTTTGGTATGGTCGGCAAATTAATGAAGCACCAGCGTTTTGCTTTTGCTGGTATCTTTATAGGTCTTGCCAATCAGGACGCCAAAGCGATGGCACTCAATCTGAGACGTTTGTCATTGGATAATGAAATTGACAATGCACAAGCCTTTGAAAATGATCTTTATGAACTGATTGAAAACTTTTTGATCTATGGAGAAGATGACTCCGGGATGCCCGAATTTGTTGCCCAACTTCAAAAAATTATCTACAATTATCGATTGCAGATTCCAGGCAATATTTTCCTCATTCTCAGGGCTTTGGCTATTCTGGAAGGCATCGGAAAAACGCTTCATCCACAATTTGCCACCCTAGATTTCATCCGCCCTTATGGGTTAAAACTACTGGCAGAACAGTTTTCCTTCAAAAATCAACGCTCCGAAGTGGGGCATTCTTTGTCACAACTGGTGTCGCTGTTATATATCTTTCCGATTGAACTCAAAATGATCCTGCGGAAAATCCGCGAAGGACAACTCAATACCTACGTCAAAGTACAAGGAGCCGAAGAATGGCTCTACAAAGTAGAATCTATCACCAACCGCCTGATCCTCACCTTTTTGATAGCTGCTCTCCTGATTGCCTCCGCAGTGGGTAGCTCAAGCACGCAAACCATTCCATGGATTAGCCTCATGGAATTTATCCTGGCTTTGATTCTAGGCATCTGCCTGATATTCTATACTTTCTTTTATTCCCAAAAAAGGAAAAAACGCAAATCTTAAAAATATTCGCCCCCGTGGCATAAATTTGTGGTCGTTTTTTGTTAATTTTGACATAATTTTGAACAATCGACAAAGAACCGTATTTTTTTATACGATCTAATCTCACAACAATTTAATCATTAAAAAATGGCTCACAAAGATCCCAAAGAAACCCCCATGATGAAACAATATTATGGTTTCAAAGCCAAATACCCAGGTACTTTGATGCTTTTTAGGGTGGGAGATTTCTACGAGACCTTTGGCGAAGATGCCATTAGTGCCAGCAAAATCTTGGGAATTACGCTCACCAAACGCCATAACGGTGCTTCCTCAGAAATAGAACTTGCCGGATTTCCGCACCACGCCCTGGATGCTTATTTGCCCAAATTAGTACGTGCCGGGCAAAGGGTAGCTATCTGTGACCAGATTGAAGACCCTCGATTTGCCAAAAAACTGGTAAAAAGGGGCATTACCGAATTGGTCACTCCTGGCGTATCTTACAACGACCACGTACTTGAAATCAACCGGAATAACTACCTGGCGGCTATTTGCCACCATAAAGACCACTTTGGAATTGCTTTTCTGGATATTTCTACTGGTGAGTTTATGACCACAGAAGGCAACAAAGAATATGTAGAAAAACTCCTCCAAAGCTTTGAACCTTCCGAAATTTTATTCACCAAAGCCCACCGGAAAGACTTTCAAGAGTGGTTTGGGCAGAATCTGCACGTCTATTTTATGGAAGATTGGTTTTTTAAATTCGATTTTGCATACGATCTGCTCATCAAACATTTTCAAACACAAACGCTCAAAGGTTTCGGGATTGCCGATTTAAAAGAAGGGATTGCCGCTGCTGGGGCTATTTTGCATTACCTCCACGAAACCAATCACCTTCAAATCCAACATATTAACAGCATTGCCCGCATCGAGGAAGATCGTTATGTCTGGCTGGATCAATTTACGATTCGTAATCTTGAGCTGCTTTTTCCCCAACAAATCAATGGGGTGGCACTGGTAGACGTACTGGATAAAACCTGTACGCCAATGGGTGCCCGACTGATTCGTAAATGGATCGCACTTCCCCTTAAAGATAAAAGTCGTATTGATGAACGCCTGGAGCTGGTAGAATACTTCAAGCTTCATCCTGATTTACTCCAAAAGATGATCAATCATCTTAAACAAAGTGGTGATATTGAGCGACTTATATCAAAAGTAGCCTCTCGAAGAATCAAACCGAGAGAACTGCTACAAGTCAAAAAATCGCTCATTCAGATCGAGGCCATCCGGGAAATTCTTCTGGCTGAAAAAGACCATCAACTGCTCCGAAAATTTGCCGACCAGCTCAACCCCTGCGCTTTTTTAAGAGATAAAATCGCTCAAGAATTGCTTGATGAGCCTAAAAGCATCAGCAATGAGGGAGGCTTAATCAAACCAGGAATCAATACAGAACTGGACGAATTGCGCGATATTGTCCAAAATAGCAAGGATTATCTTGAAAAAGCCCGCCAAAACGCCGTCAAAGAAACCGAAATTTCTTCTCTCAAAATCGGTTACAATAAAGTTTTCGGCTTTTTCCTCGAGGTCACCAACTCACACAAACACAAAGTGCCTAAATCCTGGATTCGCAAGCAAACACTCAGCAATGCCGAACGATACATCACCGAAGAATTAAAAGTGTATGAAGATAAAATTGTCAATGCCGAAGAAAGAATCAATATACTAGAACAAAAACTTTTTAACGATTTGATCATTCAGGCAGGTGATTTTACTCAAGCCATTCAGCTCAACGGGCGAATTCTAGCCCGATTGGACTGCCTCACGAACTTTGCAGCCCTCGCCCAGCGATTCAAATATACCCGGCCGCAAATCAAAGAGGATAAAATCTTGAGAATTAAGTCGGGGCGACATCCAGTCATTGAGCAGCAATTGGCCGCCGGAGAATCTTATATCCCCAATGACACTTATTTAAACCCTGATAATCAGCAAATTATAGTGATCACAGGACCTAATATGTCGGGAAAGTCCGCCTTACTACGCCAAGTTGCTCTGATCACTTTGATGGCTCAAATAGGCTCTTTTGTACCAGCCGAAGAAGCCGAGATAGGCCTGGTAGATAAAATTTTTACCCGAGTAGGTGCTTCTGACAACCTCGCCAAAGGTGAATCTACCTTTATGGTGGAAATGATGGAAACCGCTAGTATTATGAATAATCTCAGCGAACGAAGTTTGATCCTGATGGATGAGATAGGACGAGGTACAAGCACTTATGACGGTATCTCGATTGCATGGGCTATTCTCGAGTTTCTGCACAATCACCCCAAGGCCAAAGCCAAAACCCTCTTTGCAACCCATTATCACGAATTGAATGAATTGGCTAAGGATTTTTTAAGAATCAGGAATTACCACGTCACTGTAAAAGAAGCCGATAATAAAATCATTTTTATGCGTAAACTGGCTGAAGGCGGTTCAGAACACAGCTTTGGCATCCACGTAGCCCAAATGGCTGGTATGCCCCGAGATATTGTGCTGCGTGCCGATGAAATTATGCGTCATCTTGAATCACACCGCACCCAGGAAAACCCTAAGAATAAATTAAAAGAAGTACCCAAAAATAATTACCAACTCAGCATTTTTGACCCAGTAGACCCTGGCACGGAGAGAATCAAGGAGCTTTTGCAAAAATTAGACATCAATTCTCTTTCCCCAATTGAAGCCCTACTCAAATTAAATGAGTTGAAGGGCATCCTGACAAAAAAATAATTCCCCCAATTTGTCCATTTTTTCCCATACTTGGGTGTCCTAAGCGGCTGATTTCGGCTTATGTTAATCTTGTTGGTTCTCTGACAAATTTTGTGGGTGACACATCTTGATTAGACTTGCTATCCACTAAACATTTGAAAGAATTGCTTGCCACGAATGCACGAATAAGGGCGTTTATTCGTGCATTCGTGGCAAAATTGATCATCAAGAGAG
>JANRIC010000070.1:0-27473 GCA_033765345.1 Microscillaceae bacterium | reverse complement strand
CAAACCTACGATATACAAGCCATAGATGGGTTTTTTGTTTTCGTTTATTTCCCTTGCTACGAGCATAGCGGCTAAGGCTTGAGCATCGGGCTGTCCGTCATTATCCACACTGCGCTTATACTCGTGCATACAAAAGAAAGGCAATTTAGGGTCTCTGAATCCTGTGGCAATCATACCATCTACGATGCCTGAAAGTTCATACTCACCAACTTCGCCTTTGAGCGGTCTTTCCAAGAAATAGCCAATCGTTCTATCGTCTATATTGACCAGCATAATGAGTGGACTGATAAATTTATTCTCGAGTTCTACTTTGTTCCAAGCCTTTCCTCCCCACTGCAAAGGTTTTTGGAGATTGAGTAATATTTTTTCATCTGATTCATCAATGTTGATTTGTTCACTTAGCGATAGCCAATGCTGCCATAGTGGGCAATCTTGTACCAATACCTGATTTAGCCCAAAAGCATCGTCTAATTTGGTCAAGGTCCAATCTTTGAAGTTTGCTGTTTTCATATTAGCCGTTATTTATGCAGACAAATATACAAAAATTTACGGACACTACCGCAATCCCATACTTAGACGAGGGAGGGTAGGAAGTAGGAGAAGACTTCGGATTTGTGTAATGATCAAGTGAAGTGGTGGTGTTAAACATTCATGCTGTGTATTCAAAACCGGGCGTTTTTTTTATAGGAGCATTACATCCTTAACACTGCCAAATTTGAATTTCTCTCCTCAGAATTTCAGTTTTTCATTTTTATCCCAAATTCCCCAATAAGCCCCTACGGTACCTTCTGCCCCTACTTTCCAGGATTCATCAAAGGATGAAAAATAAAATACGGGTATGGTTTCATTGGATGACCACAGTTGTGTATTGATGAAGTAATCTCTGGCATGGTTGTGGGAGGGGACAGACCCTTTCATATCTTCGCCCTGGCTAGGCCAACCGGTTTCGGTAATGATTACTTCTTTGCCATTGCCTGCGGCTTTTGCCTGTTCATACATTTGTTTCATATAATCCAATGAGTTTTCAAAAGGGCAACCTTCCCAGAAGGGATAACAATTACACAATATCACATCACAAAGTTCGGTGATCCGTGGGCGGTGCGAAAACTCATAATAAGCATCGACATAACCCACAGGTATGGCAGGAATTTCGGCTTTTACCTGTTTAATAAAATCAATCAATTCATCTTCCGTGAGGTCTTTGCGGTACATGACTTCATTGCCTACGGCGGCAATATCCACATACCCTTCTTTTGCTAATTGCAGCAATCCGGCTATTTCTCTTTGGTTGATTTCATCATCATTCCCCAGCCAAGCACCTACCAGGGTTTTGATACCCATTTCTTTGGCTACTTTTGGGATAAACTCGTTGCCTTCGGTGCAAGAAAAGGAACGAATCCATCGGGTATGAGGCTTTAAAATTTCCATACGCCGTCTTACCTGTGATTCCGAGATGATATCGCCGGGTTTTTGCCCGTCTTCGTACAGGCTGAAGCAAAAACCGTGAACACCATTAGAGAGAATCTCTGCAAACAAGTCGTTTAATGTTTCTTCCGATTCACCCTCTACAAAACTGAAGTGGGTATCGGTTTTTAAGCTAAGGATATTTTCTTTTCTGAATGACATAACAAAATGTATAATTTAAAATGTGTGACTTAAGTAGCTATGCGTGTTTGTGCAGGCAAGTTTGGACATACTTTATCCAAAAACTTGCCTATAAATTTAACTGATCTGTGTTTTTTCTGCGGTATATTTTGGTTTTTCGTATTTATCCCATATACCCCAGCGTTGTCCAATATCTCCTTCGTGATGTACTTTCCAGGCCTCATCAAAGGAGGAGAAATAAAATACCTCTACGTCCTGCTTTTTGCTCCAGTTGTTTAGGTCGATAAAATACTTCATTACATTGACTTTTGCAGGTACTGCTTGGTTGATTGGTGTACCCTGGCTAGGCCAGCCTGTTTCGGTCACGATTACTTTTTTATTCTTAGCAATCGTATTCATGAGTGCGTACATTTTTTGCAAATACGTGGAAGCTTGGTCAATGTCGTAGCCTTCCCAGAAAGGATAACAATTGGCAAGAATTACATCACAAATATCCACCATTTCGGGGTGTTCGATAAATTGATGATACGTGTCGACGCATCCTACCGGAATACCTGGGAGTGCCTTTTTTACTTGGAGGATGTAAGCGATGAGTTCCTCTTTGGGTAATTCTCCCCTGAGCAAGACTTCATTACCGACCGCCGCAATATCTACGTGACCTGCTTTGGCGAGTGCTATTAAATTGTTGATTTCCTGCTCATTGATTTTTCGATCGCTGCCTATCCAAGCTCCTGCCATGGTATGCAGTCCGTGTTCGTGGGCTATTCGAGGAATCAGCTCGTTGCCTTCGGTACAAGAAAAGGAGCGTACCCATTGCGTATAAGGTTGGATGATTTTCATTCTTCGTCGGATTTGCTGTTCGCTCAAAATATCCCCGATGTTTTGATTTTCCAAATAAGGGCTAAAGCAGAGTCCGTGTATTTGACTGCTTAAAGATTGTGCAAAAACGGACGTGATTTCTTCCTCGCTTTTGTGAGAAAAATCTATGGTTAGCGCGCCTTGAAAGGCTAATTTTTCTCCGATAAGTAAATCCAGTTTAATTCTTTGGTAAGAAGACGAACTGGTAGGCTTTGGCTTGGCTTTTCGCTTTTCCAATTCAGCAGTAATTGCTCTGGCACGTACTTCGTCAAGGTCGTAATTCCACATTACAACAATGGCAATCAGTGTACCCAAAATAGGCACCCCTGAGTAAAAGGCTCTTAGCCCAATGAGAGTGATTTCGGATTGAGGGCTAATGGCGGCATCAAAACCGATAAAATCAAGGATGAGACCGCTCAAAGCACCCGCAATGGCAAGGCCCAACTTGACCATCCACCAATAAATTGCCCCAAAAACGCCCTCTCGGCGTTTGCCTGTGTTTAGCTCGTCTAAATCTATCACATCAGAGGTCATAGACATCATCAAAGTAAATAAACTTCCTATCCCAAAGGAGAAAAAAGGCAAGGCAAAAATAAACATATAGGGCTTACCTGGTATAAATAAAAACCATAATAGTATATACCCAATAATCGAGATACTTTGGGACAAAAGAAAAGCTTTTTTCTTGCCCATGTTTCTCGACATTTGTGCTACTATCGGAATGACAACGAAGGTGGTTACTAAAGCCCCCACACTGCCAAAAAGCGGTGTCCAAATGCCCGCAGCCTCAGCATTGCCGCTAAAAAGGTAATGCACTACAATAAAGAAGGAAAAAGCTGCCACTGTATTAAAGGCATTAAAAATAAAGAGCGTGGCGATGCACAACTTTCTGAAAGGGGGTGATTGAAAGGCTTCTTTAAAGCCCAATACAATTTCTTTCAGGCTGCTGCCAATCGTTTTAAAGGTCAATGGGGCATAATTTTCGTGTAGCGTAGATTTGCTTGGGATAAATATAGCAGGCACCATAGCACATAGTGTGCAAACAATCCCCACCCAAAGAGCCAGCTCTCGAGTTGCCTGCTCAGGCTTTGGAAACCATTGGGGGTCATACATAATTACCCAAAACCAGGGTGCAATGACCCAAGCCCACTGCCCTATCCATTGAGAAATTGCCATAATGCTGGTTCGCTCGTGGAAATCGTTGCTCATTTCGTAGCCCATTGCCACGTAAGGCACGCTGAAAATGGTTATTCCTAGATAGAACACAAAAGACCAAAGCAGGAAGTAGATGAAGTTATACTCTACGCCATCTTCCTTGTAAAGTTGCCACATCAATACAAAGGATAAGCCCGTAAGGAGTGCCCCTATAAAAACGTATTGCCTCCTACGCCCCCAGTGCGATCTTGTATTATCGGAGATAAAACCCATAATCGGGTCGGTAAGGGCATCAAAAACCCTGGGTAAAAAATAAATAATGCCCAACATCCAGCCTGGAAAGCCCAAATTTTGGATCAAGACGACCATAAATATGCCAAGTATAGCCGGGAACATTTGATTTGCCAGCATCCCTACACCGAAGGCTACTTTTTGCCCAAAAGGAACTTTGTGATTTGTAGTTACATTCATTTCAATATTTTATTGATAGTTTCTGATATATTATTATTTAAAATTCATAAGGGTTTGATGATCAGCGTTTGGATTGCCTGACTATCTATGTTAAAAGCGAACTGTTTTTCTCCTAATTGCAGGTTGATGGACTTTGCGGTCTCGTCTTGGTTCAAAAGTACGACTACCAGAGAGCCATCAGGGTTTTGGGCGGCGGTAATCATTAAATCTTTATCGGGATTTTCAAAACCGATACATACCGCTTCTGGGCGAATAAATTTGCTAAAATGAGCCATGACATCATATAAAGGGGTGAAATACACTTCATCTTTTTCAGGGTCAACGATGATCGGTGCGACACACCAGTTTTTGCACCAATTGGGTCCACCTTGCTTATCCAAGACCATATTCCAATCTATCCAGCCGTCTACATAATTATTCAGGCAACCGATGATATCCCTTGCGTAGCGATACGTAGGGACATATTTTGGATGCAGGTATTTTTCTTTTTCGCTTGCCCAATCCCAGCCCCAATCGGTGGCTTCTTTGCTCCAATACCAGGTATCATCTTTCCATTTGGGCACATCGGCATCTACGCAGGCTTCGGTTTGGATCAGGTATTTTTCGGGTTTTTTCTTGTGGGCATATTGCAGGGCATCCGGGAAATAATCATACGTGCTTTCGTACCAATGAATGGCTGTTCCTGCAAAATATTGGGAAGATTGGTCATCGCGGTACATTTCATCTACCCATTCTTTGAGTCCTGCTCTATTTTGGTCATAGCCCAAGATTTTCACAGCTCCGTAGCCATCTTTTTCTAAGCGAGGTCCTAAAAAATCTACCACAAAATCGGTCATTTCTTTGGGAGAAAAGAGCATACTTTCCCAGTTGTTTCCGTTGCCGTGTGGTTCGTTTTCTACGGTAATTCCCCAAATATCAATTCCTTGTTTTTTGTATTCGGTGATATATTTTGAGAAATACAAAGCCCAGGTTTCATGGTATTGAGGGAGTAGTTTTCCGCCAATCCACGAGTTGTTGTCCTTCATCCAAGGGGGAGAGGTCCAAGGCGAAGCAATGATTTTGAAGCCATTTTTGGAGATTTTTTGGGCATCTTGAATCATGGGTATCAAATCATCCAGGTCTTCTTGGATGCTGAAGTTTTTTAATGCTATATCATCAGGAACAGGTGCATAAGAATAATGCCCCAGGGAAAAATCGCAGGAATTGATGTGTGTTCTGGTAAGTGAATAATGGGCACCTTCTTCACTAAAATACGCTTTTAAGATTTTTTCACGGTTTTTTTTGCTCAACTTGTTGAGTAAATAAGCCGAGCTTTCTGTAAAGGCACCGCCAAACCCTATGATTGTTTGAAGTTTTTCCTCAGGCTTGAGCTTAATTTTAATGGAATGATTACTCACAGGAGTTTCCTCAATTTTTGTCAGTTGGTTTCCACTTGCCGAGGTTTCGTAAATTTCAGTTTTCCATGCTTGTTGGGCTTGGCAATTCATAATCAATAGGTTTAATAGTACGATATGTGAAAGTTTTAATTTCAAATGTCTTTGGGTCATTATGGGTCAACTACTCACGCCTGATTTTTGGTGGAGTTTCTACTTCGGTCAAAAGTTTTTGCGGGTTACCTTCGTAGCTTTTTTTGATTGTATTGCCATCGCGGGTCAAGTTTTTGAAAACACCTTTATCCACCAGATCCCAAATGGCCCATTTGGCTTCTCCGGTGATGGTAAAAAGTCCAAAATGATTTTCCGAGCCGCCGGGGTTGGAGGCATCTTTCCATATTTCGTCAAATGCTTCAAAATAAAAGCAAGCGATTTTATTTTCTTGAGTCCATTGTCTCATTTTTTGATAGAAGATACCGGCTTTATATTCATCGGTGGCTTTTGAGCCTGTATTTCCATATAAGTCATTGGAGGAGCTTGCCCAGCCGGTTTCGCCGATATGAATAGGTTTTTCTACTCCAAGGCTTTGCATATATTTTTTGACTGCCTCATATTGCGATACAGCGTATTGCATAGACCGCTCCATGGCTAGTGCTATCTTTTCTTCTTTAGATTTTGCCTCTTCATTTTCATAGAGTCCCCAAAAAACAGGATTATAATGTGTGTCGTGCATCGGATAGGTATGCATAGAAATGTAATCTACTGCTTTGATGAGTTCGTTTAACTCAGGCACGTGGTATTCAGATGAACCACCTCCCCAAGAGGCAAAATTATCGGAGCTTGTAATCCACAAATCTTTTGGTAGGTCGCCTTTTTTCTTCAAAGTCTGGAGATGATTGACCCACTTGAGTATTACAGCAGGTTGTACATAATAAGCCGTTGCCCATTTGACCATGGCTTCGTTGCCAACTGCAATGATTTTGATGATTTCAGGGTATTTTTTTGCTAATTCTACGGCGTGTTCAATTTCTACGGGATTCCTTTCACTTTCTTCGAGATGATTGGGCTCGAAGCCTGTCCAAGCATTTTTGCAGTCGATCCATGCGCCTAGCATCACATACATTTCAAATGTTTTGCTTTCTTGATTTAATTCGTGGATTGCCTTCAAGATGTTATTTGCTTCGGGCAAATGGACATTGTAAGTTCTGATGATTTTGACACCCATTGCCGAAAGAATTTTCATGTCTTCTTTCAGTTGGGCAATGCTTGGTTGTACTCTTCGACTTTGGGTACGATAACCGCCATACGATATGGCGAGATAGTCAGGGTTTCCTAAAATTTGCTTTGCCTTCATGTTTTTTCTTGTATGCTTCATCATATTACAGGCTAAGGCGGTAGATATGATAAAAAATAGAACTAATATTTTTGATAAATGCTTCATTTTGATGAGTTTTTAGACTTTGATCAATCAAATGCCTACTTTTATCAAGGTTATTTTTCCGTTTCGTTTGAATATATTTTCAGAATCTTCTTCACTTAGAGCGGATTGATTGTATTTCTTTGAAAGGGCAGATTCATCAAAAATCTCAATGCTTTTGTGATTGGATATTTCGTAAATCACAGGAACTTGACAAATGGTGAAAAACAGCGCGTTTTCAGGTATTGTTATAGTTTGTTTTTGACCGTTCACATCAAAATAATCGACGGTTTTTTCTTTGGATAAAAATTCTTCTTTTCGCAATAAAGTCGGTTGAAAATGAAGTTTACCAGCTTTTACAAAAATGCCAAGCTCACCAAATCGGCTCAAAATATCTTCTTTTACTTGCCCTGTCATGCCGGGCTGTTGTGCACCTTTGTTGAATGGTGTGTGAGAATAGGGTGTAATCGGAAAAGCTCCATACAATTCAGGCGATTTATGCACGCCAATGCCCTCATGGATTTGGTAATAATGCGCCGCCAATTTGTTGATCGTTTCTGTATCCGCATTTTCGGCCAAGGCGCGTAGGCAAGTTTCTTTCACGGCTAACAAGTGTTTGGAAACCATGTGCCAATAGATAGAACCCAAACCTTCATACCCATAAAATGTACCCGACCTGCCCGTAAATGCTTTGTGGTTAAATACTTCCTCAAAAATATTCAATACCAATACTTTATCTGTATTTAATAAGGATTGATATTTTTCCCCTAGGTTGTCTAATGCTTTGCTTAAATCATCTGCATTTTTAAAATTTCCGTTGAAATGGAAATTTCCTTTGATGTCTTTTTCAGCAATAGAGGAGTTTGATTCTTCTAAGAGTGTTTTGAGTAATTCTGAACTTTCGAAAAGTTCTTTAGGAATATTATTTTTCTGTAAAAAACCCAACAGATTTTTATTGGGATATAAGATATAACTATTTTGGTCATTTCTATACAAAGCACTTTGTCGCAAGGCATCCAGCAGTTGCGCGCTTTCTTGTGCAGGAAGGTAACCCGAACTCAAAACAGCTACTTGTCCTTCCAGCATCTCGCTTAGGTAAGTGATTTTGATGCCTTGGTCACTGTAACTCATCAAATTATAAGCGTGATACAATTGGTCAGGGCGTTTGTTTGCTTGGATAGCTTGTTCTAAAAATTCAAGCGAAATGCTGATAAGCTTTGACAACTCATCGGTAGAGATGGTTTTTGTTTCGCCCCCGAAGCGATGTTGGTAAATGCTAGTTCTGTAACTGCTTGCTGCTTCGCCCAAGTCATCGGTAATTAATTTTCTCAATTCATCAGGAATTGATGCTGCAAGCACGGGCAGGTATTTTGTAAAAACAGCCGATATTTGGGCAAAAAACACGTGTAGTTCTGCCGAAACCTCAAAGTTTTGTACTTCTGCCTGTTGCAAAATACTTTCAAAAAACTTTAAAAATCTCCTTAAATAATAGAGTGTAACCATCGAGACCCCATTGCCAACTAAGGCATTGTTGGCATCATTCCATTCAGGCCTTTGGGTATTCATCCAAATGCCGCCTTCGGGGATAAAATTGGAGAGTTTACAGAGTAAGGTCGCCAGAATTTTCTCGGCAAAGTTTACCCGGTGGATTTCGTTGTTCTGATTGGTGAGTAATGCGCCGTCGGCACCCATTGTCTGGATACGCTCACGTAGTTGCTTATCGCTACGATGTGCAAATACGATTGTATCTTTTGGGTTCTTTATGATATCGCTGTAAGGTTTTATTTGATAAGGCACGTTGGCATACACAAAATCATTTTTACTGAATAGCTTCTCAATAGCACCGGGCTGTTTTTGTTCGGCAAATTCTAAGAACTTTAATAGATAAATGATTTGATGGTCACCCCAATAGCCGATGTAAGACCAGGGATTGTCAGGTTCAACGGTTTCCCAATCAAAGCCATCTTTGGTAACTCTATAAGGATTATAGCCATCAAAAGTAGAAGCATTGAGGAATTTATAAATCATTCCTTCTATAAACTCAGGATAGGAATAGACCAAAGCTTCCCAATTTTGAAATATATCGCGCCAATTTCCCTGATAGTCTAATATTTTTGAACCGTCGGTTTCGCTATGGGTATTGATAGAAAATTGATTCCAGGGGCGGCTTGGGTCTCCGTGCCTACGGCTAAATTTCAGGGGTAAATACTCTGTTGCCAATCGCATAAAATCTGGATCAGTAGATTTTTGTGTAATACTTTGCAATTCAAAAACAGAAAAAACGTCAGGTAAGGTCTTTAAAGCGTCTTGCACTTCCTCGTAAACCTTTTTGTTGGCCTTTTGTAGGTAGGCATTGAAGTCTTGTTTTTCAATTTGATAATTGTTATCAAAAATGCCACCTCGCATGATGTTGAACAATACATTGGAAAAATGTCGTGTATCTTTTAGCGCATCGGCGGTATACTGCAAAGCATCGGCACTTGCTGCAAGAGCAGTCAAACGTTCTGTTCCTGTGTTTACATCCTCTAAAATTTTACTGGCTAATTGGGTATTGTTTTTAATTTGTTCATTCAACTCAACCACATTTGCTTGCGTTTGATTGACATTGGCGATGATCATCCAGTTTTTTTCTTTGCCGGCTTCAAGTGTAATATTACCCGCCACAAAATAAGCTCCTTTTTCACCTTTGATGTCCTCTTCTTGGCGGATGTTTTCACCTTTTCTAAAATTCGGGAGTTGTAAGGTAGAAAGTAAATAGACAGGTTTTTCTAAGCCCAAGCTCCAGGCTATATTGGTTTTGAGGGCTTCACTGGGCTCGGCTTTATCTACAATAATGGCACTCAGGGCAAACAATCCTAAACCTGTTTCTGGCACTAACTCGGTTCTTTTATAAGCATCCACCAAATTGCTTGTTCTAATTTGCAGATCGCTAGGTACACCGTAAGGCATCACATTTTGCAAGCCATCTATCAACTCAATAGCTTTTGTTTCAGTAGAATGATTTAGTAACCTGGATTGCTTTACAAATCCATACGAATTGCTTGTATTCCATTCGTATTGAAAACTCAGATCAAGGTCTTGATTAATTTCTTCAAAAATGACCTTGTTGCTGAATTTGTTTTGATAAATATTTCTATTGATGGTAAAATTGCCTTCACTACGCATGGAAAAAGGCTCCCAAACCATTATTTTTCCATTTTGAGGCACACGGATTATTGTTTTGCTTCCTGTAATTTCTGCGGTATCGGTTATTTTATCGTCCGTATAATAAGGAAACAAGGCAAACTCTGCGTTTTTCCTGCCGGCACTGATACCGCCGTTGCTTGATACAAAAAGCCAGTGGTTGGCATCACTCACAATGCTCATAAAAAAGGGACGCATCAGATGTGAACTCGATATTTTGTAATAAAACTCTCCGTTGATTACGACGCTTTGTAAAGTATCCATTGTATTAGTACCCCCCAACACCAAAGGGATGTTTGTTGATTTGTTAAATTTTCGCTTTATTAGTCCTTAGAAAGCCCCCTACTCAGGGCATGGGGGCTTTTTGGGAAGATATTTTTATTGTATTTGCCTGTACACTTTTACATAATCTATGTACATGGATTGTGGGAAAGGTGTGCCGTCTGTGGGAAAACCGACAAAATTACCGCCTACCGCTACATTAAGCAACATGTAAAACGGTTGATCAAATACCCATTCTCCAGTAACATCATCTGGAGTGATTCTATTATATAAATAACCATCTACAAAAAAATCAACATAATCTTCTCCCCATTCTACAGCGTAGATAAAATAATCTGCATCAAAGCGACCATTGACAAGTCCATAAGATTTGCTGATGGCATTACCCCCTGAATAACCCGGCCCATGTACGCTACCCACAGTAATAGAAGATTGCTGCCCTCTTTGCTCCATGATGTCAATTTCACCACATTGAGGCCAAGGATTTGTATCAATATCAGAACCAAGCATCCAAAAGGCAGGCCATATTCCGGGTCCGGTTGGGGTTTTGATGCGAGCTTCAAAACGACCGAATTTTTGCTCAAACAAGCCTTTTGATTTGATTCTGGCTGAGGTATAACTCGGTCCGGCATTTCGAATGGCAGTAATTACTAACTTCCCATCTCCATCTAAGGAGATATTTTCAGGGCGATTGGTATACACTTGGAATTCTCCATTGCCCCAGCCATCATTGTTGGGTCCGGTGCCTAAGTCATAAACCCAGTTATCGGGGTTAGGGGCTGTGCCAGCAGCTCCATCAAAATCATCACTCCAGACCAGTTGCCAGCTTCTATCGGGTAAGGTCTGTACGGCATCTATTTCGCATCCGGTGAGCATAAATAGTAACAATGAATTTATAATTGCAAAGATTGTATTTTTACTTTTTATTTTCATGACAATATTTTTATTTGTTGCTTTTAAAATATTTAAAATGTTTTTGATGGGTTACCCAATAGTAACCCACCATTTTTTTTAATTACCAAATCTTATGTTATCAAAATAAATCACATTGGTAGCCCCTCGTGCGGTAAAATCAGGGAATATAACTATCTGGTTATATCCATCTTGTAATTGTGCTGTAAAGTCGAATGTAAGTTCTTGCCAAGCATTGATGGCTGTATTGGGTACTTTAATTTCTCCGAATGAAAAACCATCAGGTTTTGCAAATTTTATCCCCACATCACTGGTTACTGTCTTGTATACCATAATTTTTACAATCTTGTGGGCGGCATCTAAATTAAATGTACCCGCTTGTGTTGTTTCAGTACCAGCATAAGGCTGGCCTGCTTGATTCGCTGTAAATTTAGCTACCGTTGAAGATGTATTGATGCCTGATGGGTCAGGGTTTGCCACAAACTCCAAAGGAGGATTTCCGGCGTTTTCAAATACATTCCACGTCCAGCTTGCGCCAAATCCGCCTGATTCAAAATTGATGACATCATTTAAAGTAAATGTGCCGCTACTTGTATTCTTATAGAAGTAAATATTGTCCACATAAATATCTTTAGTGCCATCACCCCCATCAAATTTGAATTGAATGACATTGCTTAGATTCACACCTGCAAATGCCGATAAGGGGATATTCACACTACTCCACCCAGATGTAGGTACGGTAAGTGTAAAAGGAGTTTCGGCACCAGGACTGATTAAGTATACATTTAATGCAGTAGCATTGGCAGAGTAGTAATCAAGATGCAGAAAATCATAAGAGGAAACATCTTGCGGGTCAGTAGCAAAGTCTAGTCCCTGATAATTAAAGTTGTCATAATACAGAGTATTATTTCCAGCAATAGATGTTACTGATGCTGCGTATCCTGCCTGTGGCTGTCCCCAGTAAGGAGTGAGATCTATTGGACTGGGAACAGTAGTGTAGGAATCACTGAAGATAGAAAGTACATCTGCCGAGGGTGTAGTAGGCACTGGAGCTGCACTAGTAGGCACAATAGGGGGCGCAGGGTTTTTCCAGAAGTAGATATTATCCACATACACATCGCTGGCTGTTCCGCCATCAAATTTGAACTGAATGACATCACTTAAATTAACGGGCGAGAATGCCGATAAAGGAATATCCACACTGTTCCAACCGGAGGTGGGTACATTCAGCACAAAAGGCGTTTCTACGGGGCCAGGGCTGATTAGGAACACATTCAGTGAAGTTGCATTGGTAGAATAATAGTCAAGATGCAAGAAGCCAAAAGAAGATACATTTTGGCTACTTCCTAATTGAAGACCTTGGTAATTAAAATTGGTATACGCTAAAGTATTATTACCGGCAATAAGCGTTGGGCCGGAAGTAGAAAACCCTGATTGTCCCCAGTTAGGATTCAAATCAGAACCAGCCACATTGGTATAAGCATCACTGAAAACAGAGAGTACATTTTCAGAAGCCCTTGCAGGTGTAGGGGCTGCAACCGTTGGCTTGGTAGGTATTTTATAGAAATACACATTGTCAATATACAAATTGGGGAGCGTACCTGAAAGTACCATTTGCCCTAGCTTTGATCTGGAAGTCAGGCTGGTAAAGCTAGAAAGCGGAATATCAATCCCTACCCAGTTTCCGCTGCTTAGTGAAGCGCTGGTAACTGTAACTTCATGATTTTTATCATCCCCGCCACCAAATGCACCATCGGCTCCGAGGTCAGCCAAAAGCACTTTAAATTGAGTGCTTTCGCTAATAGGGTCAGGTGTCCAAATATCAATGTGAAAGCCACTCATACTCGATGCGTCCACGGTAGGATTTCTAAATTCAATCCCTACAAAGTTCAGGTTGCGGTAGCGTATTACATCATCATCTTGTACTTTGATAAAAAACTCGTCAACCGTAGAAAAAATATACCTTGCATTCCAGGTATCCACTGGCACGTTTGTATATGTATTGCTATACAATGAAATTACCTCAGCCGCTTCTCTTGCAGGAGGCATTGGTGCGGCTGTAGTCGGGCCGACGGGGGCACCAGTGGAAGTAATTTTCAGTGACCCGGTGGCTGTTTTGCCACCAAGTGTAGCCGTAATCGTGGTAGTACCTGCATCTATTACTGACACTACTCCCTTATCATCTACACCAGCGATCATTGGGGTGGAGGAGCTAAATGTAAAATAATAAGGAGATATATTCACGGTCTGGTTTACACCAGTGGGCAGGTTTACAGAGGCCTGAAGTCCATTAATGGTAATTTTGTCACCTGTCTCAACAGCATTGTTTGTTCTATCTTGTCCTTCATACATGAAACCTTGCAGGTTGCTTATATCACCTAATTTTTCAAAACGCACTTCATCAATCCAAAAGCTATATCCTCTGTCATTTTCTGGGGCGGTAGCATAGTAGAGTAGTCCTTTTTCAGCGATCAGTTTGGAAGCATCGGGAATAGGAATAATTACTTTTTTCCAATTGCTGTTTACGGGTAAGCCATTTAGGGTAACCACGTATTTATTGGCTCCTAAGTCATTTCCAAAGCCAATTTCTCCAATTGTAGCGGCTTGGGAGGCTTTGATATAAAATGTAAGTGCGTTGTAGCCGGATAGATTTCTTCCGGTCTTGCTGAAAAACACTCCCCCTGCATAAGAGCCATTGGGGCTGTTGGCATCTGGCACATCAAAGCGCATAGATTGCAGGGAGCCATCATAACTTACCTGATTATCCACCTGAAAAGCCCTTACATCTGAACCTCCAAAAGCAGAGTATGCCAAATCGCCGGTAAAATCATCAATAAAAACTTCGGCAGTAGTAGGAAAAGAAAGGGGTTGTAAATCATCCAATTCCCTGGTTTCACAGCCCAATAAAAGGACTAAGCTGGAAAGGAAGGTGATTAGTGCGTAGATTATTTGTCTATTTTTCATTATAAAAAGATTTTTTTAGATATTTCAAATATTAAATTGTCAATATTTTGTGATACTTAATTGTTAATATTTATCTGAATGTAAGTGCGTATTTCCCATTCGTTTCCATTTGGAAAACCAATCGCATCGGGGTCAGGTACAAGTTCACCTGCTGCATTGATGGTTTCGATGGGCGAGTACCTATTAGAAAATCTATTGAGCGTTCGATAAGTACTTCTCATTCCTATTTTAGTGCCGGGTAGTATAAACCAGTCGGGTTTGCCAATTTCAAAAGAAATATCTGCGATTAACTGCACAGGGAAGGTAAGGTTAAAATCACGATGGTAGTCAAAAGGTCCCCAATCGTCAAACTTAGCTATGGTAATTAATTTGACTTGTTTGTAAATCGTGCGAATATCAAATCCATAGCGGTTGATGGTGCGTGTGTCGTTGCCGTTTGCCTGTCCATTGCCTGCATACAGGTTGGCAATAAAACCAAGATTAGGATTTAGTTTGGAAACTAGCCTCACATTGGTTTCCCACAAGTCTTGTGCTGGAACAGAGCCGGGAAATACAAAGGTGGTTCTGCCATTTCCTAAAATACCGATAGCGGCATCCTGTACAGTGGGAAGATGACGATAAACAAAACCAGCACTCACTGCAAATTTTGCATCTTCGGCACGGTCGTTATCCCACTGATACATCCAAGTAGCGGGTGTAGGGTCGTAGGTAAGCAATAATTCACCTGCAACTGTTTCGCGGTTACTTCTGACGGAGAAAGGATCATCTAAAATATTTCTTGAACGAGCAGGTGCTGTTAAATCGGTAATCGGTCCTTCGATGGGTTTTTGGTACAAGAAGTTAGGTGCTATTTGCAGCTTACCCATACTGATAGTGAATCCACTCAACACATTGTACATATTACCGCTTCCAATGTCCTTGAGTCTCCATCCTGTAAATGTCTGTGTTTGGTCAAAGCCCCCATTTGCCACAAGCCCCATGTAAGAAGCCAATCCGTACCATTGTATGGCACCGCTTGCATAGGTTAGTTTTATTTTGCCACCAAAGTTATCGGTGTTTTTAATTTGGTCTTGGAATGCTTCACCCTCCCTCATCAATTGGAAGGTTCTGCCGTTGAGTGGTTGCCCGCCCCATAAACCACCGATATTAACTGTGAGTTTTTCAAATTTTCGGGAAATACTGAGAGATGCTTTTCTTGTTTTAGGTACAGGCACGGCAAATGAGCTTTGCAGATTGTTTCGTTGAGTAATATCTTCGTGAAAGATCCCTGTCACATCAAAATTAGCTAATTTGCGGCTGTATTTGAGCAAGATAGCTGGGTTAGCTCCCCACCAAAGCTCCGGTCCGAAGGCAATCTTCAAGCCTTTGATAATTCTTTTGCCTTCTATTTCAAATCCGAAAGGAGCTTCACCATTGTAGATATCTATGTTCGGGCCGTAGTTTGCTTCGGGATACAAGCCAAAGAAATCGCCTTCATAACCCCAATGATAATGCCCTGTACGGTAAAAGCCTGTCAATTTAAAGTCCCTTGCATCCCAGCTATAGCTTGCTCTGTATAATTGAACTCTGTTATTGGAGTTGATTTGCTGAATTCCGTTGGGCGTATTGACCGTTAAATCCCTTCCTCTGTTTTCGTAGAATACTTCGTCAATGGGGTTTTCAGCTACATTACCCAATATATTAAACTGCACATTTGCCTTCATATTCGGGGCGGGTCTTGCTGTTACGCCCACATTAAAGGATTGCATGTGGTCAAAACCCTGCGTTCTGGGGTAGGCAGTGGTATTATTCGGATCGGCTGATTCAGGTGTTGAAATCAAACTACCCCCTGTGTAAAACGTGTAAAAGTTGGCTTGTAAATCACTCAGGTACAATTTGCCTTTGTCTTGTGCGTCTAAGGCGGCTTTATCACCCCTTGCCTTCAATAGGGCATCTGCGGTGGATAAATTATCCAGTTGGGAGAAGGCTTGTACACTATTTTCACGGTAAGGATTAAAAGTATGTATGTCTTTCAAAGCATAATAAGCAGCACGAGGATAGAGTTCGTAAGTACCTCTTGCATTGGTTGCTCCTTTGGCACAGATACCAAACCATTCTTCGTTCATATTATTATCGCCTGCTACGAAATCATTCTGATAACCACCATTTGACCAAGATGCTGTGGCATCGTGTTCATCCAAGCCAGTTGTTTGCCCGGTTTTCCACCAGCCGTCACTGAATTGGAAGGTAAAACCCCCCAAGGAATTTCCATTTTTACCCATACCAGCAGCATTGGCATAAATTTCTTTCCAATTGCTGACCAATATTTTTGCTTGATATTCTTGGTCTTCTTTATTGGCTTGTGTGTTGTAGGCATCCGCTCCAAACTCGGTAAGCAATACAGGTTTGTCAAATTCTTTTTTAGCCCTGTCATACAAATCTGTAAAAGAGATACCTCTATAGGTGTTGATACCTAGTATGTCGATATCTTTACATTCTTGGGCGATAATATCAAGGAAAAGAAGATCCCCATTACAGATAGCTACTGGGTGCTTTTGACTGACTGACTTGATAGCTTTTGCTCCCTCATTGAATAATTTGTATAGATTATAGGCATCTCTTGTGGATTGTCTATCTTGCACGGGTATATTTTCTGTTTCAGCACCCCTCCAAAACAATCCATAGTTATTTTCATTACCCAACAAATACATCAACAAGCCAGGGGTATTTTGATACTCTGCCACCATGTCCATGGTTTCTTTGAGTAAAAGTTCTTTTACCAATGGATTGGAATAATCGGTATTGGGAGTCCATACCCCATTTAAGGTAAGTCCATATCGGCCAAAGGAATGGTTAAGCATGGTATAGATACCATAATTTTCATAAATATACTTTATCCATTTTGCAGGCACGCCGGTGTACTGACGAATGGTGTTTACGCCCATATTCTTCAATAGTGGCATTTCGTAGTCAAGAGCTGCTCTAATAACATCATCGGATTGATTCCACAGACTATAGGAAAAATTGGTACCTATCGGAAAATAATCCCAGTTCATACCGTTCACAAAGAAGGGGTTTCCACCAGCTTCTAACATGAAGCCATCTGTTGACTTCTTAACAGAAACACTCTGTTGTGCGTTGGCACACAAGAGGCTTAGGGAAAGGGTGATAAAGAGTGTAATTAATTTTTTCACAATGAATAATTTTATTTTTGAACAATTAATGAAAAATCAAAGGCGGACTGATATAATTAGTTTGAGTTAAAGTATAATTTAAGCAAGACTTATTTTTTATGCTTATTTGCATTAAGAACCAATAAAAATTTTCCGTTTATTTTGAAGCGCAAAAAAGTTATAATTTTTATTGGAAAGGTTATGATACAAAAATGATTGCTTATTTCTGCAATACCAAAAAAATAACTACATCAATACTACTACAAATTCAAAAAAATCTTAGATTTGTACTAATATGGCTACATCAATACTACATCAATTAAAATACATCAGTTTTTGGGCTGTTTTTTGGGCAAGAACTTCATGGTTTTTTTCAGGACTATTTATACACAGCTTTGCATTTTCACAAGGATTAATAAGCCAGACCGAGGTTACCAGTTTTACGAGAAACGAATACGAGGGCGGTACTCAAAACTGGGCTATCACACAAGATATAAACAATCGTCTATATGTAGCCAATAATGAAGGATTGTTGGTTTACAATGGTACAAATTGGCAGTTGCATCCGATGCCAAACAAAACCATAGTAAGGTCTATTGGTTTCGGTCCGGAGGGCAAATTATATGCTGGGGCGCAAGATGAACTGGGTTATTATGCACCCGATCAAATAGGTCGGCTTCAGTTTACTTCTTTAAAACACTTGTTGCCCGTACAAAACCGAAGGTTTACGGATGTATGGCAACTGGAAGCAACAGATAAAGAAGTTTTTTTTAGAACAAATTCCAATATTTTCAAACTGAGTGGAGAAAATTTATCGGTTTATCCAACAAGCACTACTTGGCTTTCTATGCACAAGCATCAAGGACAAATTGTGGCGCATGATAGTCAGATGGGAGTACTTATCTATCAAAATAATCAATGGCAGCCTTTTCTACCAAAGGATGTATTGCCTCCCAATTTTTTTATAACTGACATGATTCCATATCAAAAGGGATCGAGCCTACTCAGTACAGTGAGTAACGGACTTTACATACTCACACAAAATAAATTAAAACCATACCCTTTGAAGCCTGCTGCCATGAATGTAAGCCAGCATTTTACTTCTTTGTGTATGTTGAATGATAGTAGTTTCCTTGCTGGCACGTACTTCAATGGGATCTATCACATATCCAAGCAAGGTTTGATGCTTGAAAATATTTCCACTAAAAACGGCCTGCCCAATAACACCGTCCGTTGCGTATTTGTGGGTGTGGATAGTGGTGTTTGGGCAGGTTTAGACAATGGCTTGGCTTTTTTCACCTGCAATAACGTGATCAAGCATATTAACCCGCTTGCATTCAATAATGGGATAGGCTATGATGTGAAATCCTTCAAAGATGATTTGTATTTTGCACTTTCCACTGGTCTGATGTACCTCTCTGTCCAATCTACCCTCGATCTGAGTGCTATTGCCCAAGAACCCAAAACCATATTAGATGGGCTGACCTGGAGTCTGTCAGTGATCAACCAACAAATCTTTGCAGGGCGGGATGACGGCTTATTTGTCATCAACAACAAGCAAGCAAACCCGATCTCACAATCCACAGGTTATTGGGCTTGTAGACCTATACTTCAAACATCACCCATGAAAATAATTTCTGGCAACTACCTGGGAACGCGTTTTTTTGAAATAGAAAATAAAAAGTTTACAGATATAGGCTTCATAGAAAAATTTAAAGAGTCTAGTCGCTACATAGAGACAGAAGGCAATGCTATTTGGGTATCACATCCTTATCGGGGTATTTACAGAATCACTCTTCCCGATAAATCCATCAGCTTATTTTCACAAAAAAACGGTTTACCTACCGACTTGGATAACCACGTATTCAAAATCAAAGGGAAAATTGTATTTGCTACACCCCAAGGCATCTATGAGTACGATCCACCATCGAGTACAATCTTAAAGTCAAAAATGTACTCGACAATCTTCGGCCAAAAACCTATTCGATATTTGAAAGAGGATGAAAAAGGAAATATTTGGTTTGTACAAGATAAAATGATCGGTGTGGTAGATTTCAGCACCGGAAAGCCCAAAATACATTACATACCTGAGCTAAAAAATAAAATCGTAAGTGGTTTTGAAAATATTTTCCCATACAATAGTCGTAACATTTTGGTAGGTGGCGAACCAGGATTTTATCACCTGA
This sequence comes from Microscillaceae bacterium, assembly GCA_033765345.1. Lineage (GTDB taxonomy): Bacteria > Bacteroidota > Bacteroidia > Cytophagales > Microscillaceae > JANRIC01. Next base: position 7,915 of record JANRIC010000070.1, on the reverse strand, counting down.
ATTATGAAAAATATCTGGAAAACATAAAACCTTTTTCTGCTTATGTATCGCAAGTAAAAACTTCTGGGGCAATTGACAGCGTACTTTTTGGGGGTTATGTGTATAACGGCAGGCAAGATAATACTACCATTACCATTCCTTACAAACTCAATTCCTTACTTTTTGCTTATACAGCTTCCGTCTACGGACAGCCTTCCGGGCTTGAATACAGCTATTATTTGCAGGGTTTTGACTTAGGTTGGAGTGATTGGGACAGCAACACCGAGAAGGAATATACCAATCTTCCTGCGGGTACTTATACTTTTCAGGTAAAAGCCAGGAAAAGCCCTTCGCACGAATCCTCTGTGTATCAGTTTAGCTTCACAATCACGCCCCCTTGGTATCAAACCATCTGGGCATACATCTTTTACTTCATACTCTCGATAGGATTTTTGTTTGCTCTATTGAAATATCAAGCATTGAGGCACAGAAAAAAATTAGAGGTAAAACGATTGGCCGACCTGAAGAAATTTGAAGAAGAACAAAAACAACAGGCTTATTTGCACCAGTTTGAACTGGCAGAATCGGAAAAGGAAATAGTTCAATTAAGAAATGAAAAACTGGATGCTGAAATAAAACATAAAAATGCTGAACTCGCCAATGCCACGATGAACTTAGTCCAGAAAAAAGAATTTATCTTGAAACTAAAAAAAGAGCTACAGCAGTTTCAGAAAAATGCCAAAGTAGGGAATGACAATGTGGAGTTGAAAAAATTATTAAAAATATTGGCGGAGGAAGAAAAATTAGATGAGGAGTGGGATAATTTTTTACTCCATTTTAACGTCGTACATAGAGATTTTTTGACGATTTTAAAAAAGAAATTCCCTACTCTAAATCCCCGTGACCTCCGCCTGTGTGCCTACTTGCGTATGAACCTGAACAGCAAAGAAATAGCCCCTCTCTTGGGTATATCTCTTCGTGGAGTAGAAATAAGCCGCTACAGACTCAGAAAAAAACTGGCATTACCCACAGAAATAAACCTTACCGAGTATTTGTTAAATATGTAAAATCTACATAAAAATAATAAAAAAGGGATGAACCTGAATTTTAGCGTTCAAACTACACCACCGACAAAGAAAGAAAATAAAAAATAAACGATAAAATTCACATGCCTTTCATACAACCCTGCGAAATTACTCGATGCGATTTTGATGGGCTACTAGCAGTAAAAACACAATTTTTTGATTATCGAGTCGGAGAATTCATGCGTATATTTTTTGTGTTACCTCATTCTTACTTATGCAAGACCATAAATGCTACTTGGTTTTGTTAAGTGATACACTTAATACACAAGGAGATGATAAAAAACAACCTCCAAACGTGGACTGAACTCGATCTTTTGATTGTCTAAACAATAAGCAGGTTTCAAGACCCTTTTTATGACTGACATTGAGTTGATTGAAAAAGTAAAATCAGGCAACGAAAACGCCTTCCGAATACTTGTAGAACGATATGAGAAAAAAATTGCAAAGGTGGTCATAGGATTATTGGGCAATACCGTAGAAGCAGAAGATGTGGGGCAGGAGGTGTTTGTGAGGTTTTTTAGAAAAATCAATGCTTTCAAAGGGGAATCTTCTCTGGGAACTTACCTTACACGCATCGCTATCAATCTGAGTTTGAATGAAATCAAAAGACAAAAGCGAAGACAGTGGCTATTGTTTTCATTGGAAAGCCCAAGCGTAAAATCCCAAAAATCAACTCATTTTAATTACGAAAATACAGATTTTCAGGCAATTATTTTAAGTGCCATTCAGCGTTTGAAAGCTGATTTTCGGGTGGTGGCTGTTTTGCGATTTGTAGAAGAATATTCGGCACAAGAAACAGCAGACCTGCTAAAATTACCTTTGGGAACTGTGCAGTCGCGTACAGCACGAGCGAGGGAACGATTAAGAGAATTACTCAAAAAATATGTAGACAATGAATAAAGAAGGTTTTTTAAGATTTTGGGAGAAATTAATAAACCCCAAGCAAGAAAAAAAAGCAATGCAAGCGGATTTTGCTTTGCAGTTTCAAGCCAACTTTGCAAATAAAGTAATGCAAAAAATTCACTTATTGAAAAGTCAGCAATACTTGGATTTAGAAGAAATCAAGTGGATTTTTTATCGCTTTGCCTTGGCAGGCAGTTCATTGGCTTTGGTTTTACTGATTTATACTTTCATAGATGCAGATTCGCTTGACGTCAGCACCGTTTTGGGCTTAACAAATGATTTTTCGGATATTTTTTTAGGTTTTTGATTTTGAAGCAATGAATACAAAAAAGCGTTTTGTGGTGATGTTTTTATTTATCTTTATTTTAGGATTTTTGATAGGTGTATTGCTTACGGCTGCATTGGTACGTCGCCAATTACGATTGGACAAATTTTATCGTACTGAGGCAGGCTTTCCGCAGGCAATCTCAAAAATGATTCAGGTAAAAAATACCCAAAAAACAACCATTGACTCAATCCTTAGACAAAAGGCAAAGCAATTTCAGGTCATTCAACGAGAAAATAAAAAGAAAGTAGTCATTTTTCTCGATACCCTGCAAAGTGATGTAGAGCCTTTTTTGGAAATCGCACAAAAAGAAAAACTTAGAAAAAGACTCAAAGAAATCCAAAAAAAGTTAGAGGCTAAGGACTGAAATAGAAATCTTGCCTGTCTAATGGAAAAACAATGGACTGACTACATGAATCGATTGTCAAAGAAAATTTATTACTTCATTTTATTTTTTCTATTTGCTTGCAAAAACGAAAACGAAACACCTCCACCCGAAATTCTAACCAATTTTCCTGTAACCGATACACAAATTGGTAATTTCGTGAAATCCTACAAAGACCCCGAATTTTGGGTAGAAGGCAAAAAAATCACTTGGCAAGACGAGGCAGATTCTTTGCAATATTGCCAATTCAATTTTGTGGTTCAATACAAGTGCAGGACAAGCCCAACTCGAAGGCACACCCAACTTACTCCTTACTTGCAATATTCAAGATTTCCCATTGGGCAATGGCGTTATTAGCAATCTCAACCCTTTGTTTGTGAATATGACTTTGGACAATTACCAATTATCTGATAGTTCACCTTGCAAAGACTTGGGTACGATTTCGCATAGCCTTGGTGGGCAAGTGATTTTCAATATTCCAGCCTCTGCTTACAATGGCACTGCACCTGATTTAGGGTATAAAGAAAAATAAAAATTACAGAAAAATTAAAAAAACAACGTATGAAAGCACTCACATCTCTATTTTTACTTTTATCCGTCTTTTACTTGCAAAACTTACAAGCACAAATCGCCTACAACGGACCTTACGCCCTGCCTTACAATCGTACCGAGCAGTTTGCCAGCGTGGATTTGCCTGCGGGTGTATCAGTAGTGAATTGGACAATTCAAGGTGCAGGCGCAAGCATTCAAGGAGCAGATAATGCTCGTTTGGTATTTTTTAATGTAGCCACTGCTTCCGTTACGCTTACTTGCAATTTGTCTAATGGTACGAATATTTCTAAAACCATTCCCGTCATTCCGCAAGGGCAAGTGCTTACCGAAGGCACAGGGGCTATGAATGCCAATACGACCATACACAGCGTACTGCAATTATTGAGAGGTGAACGCTTCAAAGTAAAACCTATCAACTATACAGGCGCAAAACCAACCTTAGTTTTGGTGGATTTTCAAGGCAGGTACCTTGCCGAAGGCGACTCGATTGACTATCGCGCCCCCGTGAGAGGCAGTTATTATGTCATTGTCAATTCAACAGTCGCAGGCGAGCTTAAAGTGGAAGGCATAAGAGTCTATGCCCCTGAAAGTGGCTCAAATGCCAAAATAGATTTGAACCAACCTGCTGCAACTGTTGGTAATTTAGAAGCAGAAATAGACCGCAGCACTACCCACACAGGAGGCGAAAGTTTGGTAACGCTCGGTAATTTGGTCATATCTTCAGTCTATCACCACGATTTGAAGCGGACATTTATCAACGCCTATCAAAATGATGCCTTGCAATGGACTTGGCAAAGTGGCGATAATGAATACATCAGAACGATTACGGCAGATGCCACGCAAGGAATTGCAGGCATTGGGAGTTGCGGCGGTGCTGCCAAAAATCAGGACAGCGTGTTGGTTATCAAATTGAATAACAATGGCGTGAGGCAATTACGCACAGCTTTTGCCTCTGCCAATGGCATTGATTATGGCTATGGCATTTCTTTTTTGACTGATGGAGCTCTGATGGCAACAGGATTTACGGAAGGAAATCTGGAAGGATTGCCCAGCATAGGCGAATTAGACGCTTTTGCTTGTCGAATCAATCCCACCACAGGCAGTATTACCCACAAAATACAATTTGGCTCTGATAAAAATGACCGTGTATTTGCCAGCCGAACTTTGGCCAATGGCAATGTGCTTCTCTTTGGCGATACCGAAGGCAGGATAGGGAATGTAGGCAATTCTTTGGGTTCAAATGATATTTTTTTGACGGAAATCAATCCCAACTGTGTTGTCGTTGCTACAAACCATTACGGCTCTAATGAAAATGACTTGGCTTTTGATTTGGTCATCGAGCCTACAAGTGGCGATATTTTTCTGACAGGAATGACGATTGGCAATATCGCCCCGCAGTTTGGCAATGTGGGTAATCCTGATAAGCCACAAGTTTATACCGCTCGCATCAACAAGACGACAAAGGCAATCACTTGGCTCAAACAATTGGGTCCGACCGAAGGTCAATCGGGTGAAACCATTGCTTTGTCTAATTTTGGGGTTGGGACGCTTTTTTATACCAATGGCAGTTTCGCAGGAGCAAACAACAACAGCTTAGGTACAAAAGCGTCTGATGATATGGTGGTGGCTTTTTTTGATTTTGATGGCAATTTGAAATTCCTCTATCAATTTGACCAAACCACCCAAAGGATATTTGCCAGAGGCATCACTTTCCAAGGAAACAATATTTTTGTGTTGCGCGACCACGCCTATCAGCCCGATAAGCCCTTCATCACCACAGGTTTGGATAAATTTGCTTTGCCTGCAGTAGTTACAGCATTGGAAGATGATTTTGAAAAAAATGGATTTAAAATATTTCCCAATCCAAGCATAGAAATTCTCAACATTCAAAATGAATTAGGTTTGGAAATTGAAAAAATCACCATTTTGAATATGCAAGGGAAAAGCATTCAAGAAATCAATTTGAATCAAACTCCTCTTTTCTTGAATGTGGCTGATTTGCCAAATGGGTTATATCTTTTACGATTAGATTGCAAGCAAGGCGTTTTTGTAGGAAAGTTTTTGAAGATATAGAAAAAGTCTTTTATTGGCAAATTAATTTCTGAAATAGGAAATAAGCATTAGCATAGAAACCATCATTTTCCCAAGATAGCCAATCTTTCCTGTATTTCTTTGACAAATTGGCGAGATACAGGTATTTTTTGCTTGGTATTTTTCAGGGAAAGTAGTAAGCCGTTGGCATTTCCTTTTACTTCTTGGACTTGGTATAGATTGACAATATAGCCTCGATGACATTTTTTTATTTCAGGAAAATCGCTTCCCTGAAATTCAATATTTTTGATGGTTTGGCGAAGAAGTGTATTTTGCATCACATCCTCTTTAAGCCAGAATACCTGCACATAACTACCCGAAGAAGCCGCATAGAGTAGCTGGCTGGCTTGTAGGCATAGCTTTTCTTTGTTGCCTGTGCCTTCCAAAAGAAGTTGTTTTACAGAAGCATTTTCCTTTGGATTGATTTGCGACAGGTTTTGCGCATTTAGTTTTTGTTTGAGTAATAGACTTTCATCAATCAAAACATACAAAAAAGTAGGAAATGCACCAATCGAGAATACATACCGTACAATTCCCCCAAAAGCAGGCATCATTCCAATAGTCAAAAAATACAGTGTCAAACCTACACAAATCAATAACAATAAAAGTAAAGAAAAAACAATTTGATGGATTACTCGCCAGTTTTCTATGGAAAAAAACTGTGGAAATAAAAAAGGAAAAATTGTTTCACTCAAATAAAGCACCATAGATACAACCACGCCTACACCTGCCAATATCCAAATTCCGTTAGGAAATTGATAAATAGGAGAGGAAAAAGGTTGGAAATAAATCAAAAATAAGGCTACAAAAATTCCAGCACCCAAGGCATAATATAATTTGTAGCGCAAGCGGATATCTATGGGGTAGTAATGAAATAAAAAAGCAAACATTCAGCTATTCAAACTTAAATGAGCAAATAAAACTCAGCGTCATTTTCTAATCTTAAATTCAAACACTTCTTTACTGACTAAGGTTTTGAAACACTACTCTGTTTGGTGAAAAAATGAATTATTTTTGAAAAAGAGTGCTTTAAACTCGATATTAACCGCTTTATTCCTAAACCTTTAAGGCTTTTAAAAGCCTTAAAGGTTTAGGAATTGAATCTAACTATTATTTCAGATTCACCAATGTTACTTAACCAATTTCAAATTATGACAACCGCGCGTAAGTGGCACACGCAAGGCAGTTCGCGTGAGTTTTTCGCCTTCCAAAGCCCAAAACTCGACATAACCTTGCTTGGGAAAAGCCTCAAAACGCTGATTATAAATCGTAACGGCAATCGTTTTGCCGTCGGCATCAAAAACAGCGTCTTCAGGCAACTCGCCTTCAAAGCCGTATTCATTGCTGATGGTTTGTAAATTTCCGCTTTGTTTATCAATTTTGACCAAACTCAAAGAAGACAATTTACGCGCTGCAAAGAGTAAATACGGAAATCCTTTGGGCAAATAGGTGCGCCTCATATTGACTGCCACAGCCCAGTCGCCGTCAGGCGCAATGTCAAATCCCTCTGGGCTTAATCCTACTTTTGCTTTATTGACTAATTGATGCTTGCCTTTTTCATCCAAAAGAATAGAAACCAAATAACCATTGCCATTGAATACATTACCCAAACTCGAATCTCCCCAACCCACATCCGCCACGACAAAAAATCTACCATCAGGTGTGAAATTTCCCACGCTGATTACCTTGCCTACTGTTATTTCATTACCGATTTGCTCAATCGTTATCACTTCATTTTGCCTTTTTACCTGATAAAATGCCACATTCTGATTATCCTTGATGACTGCTATCCTATCCAAACTGGGGTGAAATTCGGCAGCATTTACACCTCCGTTGCTGCCTTTCCGTGATAATCCAGCTATGGGAAAAGTATAAATCTTATCCACCAAGCCCGCTTTCAAAGTAGCAAGTACGATTTCTTTGCCTTTTTCTTGTGATGCCACCAACAATAAATCGCCTTTTTGATTCACAGAGGTAGTTTTGGGGTTGGTGCTGATAGGAATTTGTTGGGTGATTTGAGGGTTTTGGGGCGAACTGATATCGACTACTGTAACCAATGTTCCTTTGGGCATATCAGCCCATACGTTTTTCATTTTCTGATTTTCGCCTTTGTAAATTCCTCTTGTTTCCACGATATAGGCGTATTTTTTATCAGGAGAGTGTGCTACGACAGAGGGCCAAGATACGACAGAATTGCTCACGTGCAGTTGGCTTTTTAATATCTTACCTGCCTCATTCCATTGCAAAATCGTCAGCGAATCTTCAATGCCTTTTACCTTGTTGATAATGCCGTCCGCGTACGCTGTACCAATTTGGTCGGCATCAGAGGCAACCAACAAAGTGCCTTTGAAGGTAATTTTTCTGTCTTTATCGATTTTTGTGTTGGCTATTTGCGCCCAAGCGTGATTCCAAGAATACCAGCCCACTACCAAAGTGAGCATAGCTAAAAAGAAATATGGTTCTCTGACAATTTATGTGGGAATGATCCATGCAAGTATTTTCAAACAATAATTCTATAAAAAATAAGTGCATTCAATTTCCTCTCTTGATGATCAATTTTGCCACGAATGCACGAATAAACGCCCTTATTCGTGC
>JANRIC010000066.1:0-6858 GCA_033765345.1 Microscillaceae bacterium | reverse complement strand
TTTCTACAAAGCCTAAACCATTCAAAATCAAGGCTTTTACGCAAGTTCCATTACTGATAAGTTGTTGATCATCTGCGGCGGGAAGAACTTTGTCTATTTCTTCTACAAGACCCAGCCGATCACACATCCCGGCTACTAAGCATAGATGGTTGAGGGTTTTGCTACTATATCCTGTTTCCATTCATAAGTTTAGGAATTTAATTAGAACTTTGCTAGCACAAGGCTGCGAAATGTCAGTATGGGCTATAGACAGTAGGCTATTGACTCCACGCAAGTTTTATTCAGGAAGATTGAGGCTAAGAGAGCTCTATTTCTTCGGAGTTTTCTTCTTCCTGGTAGATATTTTCCAAAGGAATTAAAAGAATTAAAACAATTAAAGAGGTGTTGTTTCATGATCTTAATTGATTTATACCCAAATTAAAGTGATTTAGGAAACACAAGACCCCTGCGGGGCAAGTTTTCTTGATTGATTAACTTGATTATTCATGATTTAAGAGCTAAAACTTCGGAAAACCACTTCGGTTTGAGTATAATTCCTTAATTGCCAATTGGCAGTTAAGTCTTATACTTATCAAAACCAGTCTCATAGCTGGGGTATTGGCTGAGTTTTTTACAGAGCGTTTCAGGATCATTTTCTACCAGGATCAAATCACGGGTTTCGCGTCTGAAAAAACCTTGAGAAATCGCATGATTAAAAAATTGTAGCAGAAGGTCATAATAGCCATGGGTATTGAGGAGACTCACGGGCTTTTGGTGTAAGCCCAATTGTGCCCAGGTTGTGATTTCTAGGAACTCTTCAAAGGTGCCTATTCCTCCTGGTAAGGTAATAAAAGCGTCGGCCAATTCAGACATCTTTTGTTTGCGCTCGTGCATAGAATTCACCAAATAAATCTGACTCAGATGGGTATGGGCTACTTCTTGATCGGCCAGAAATTGTGGCATAACTCCAATCACATTTCCACCCTGAATCATTACATGATCAGCCAAAAGCCCCATCAGTCCGATATTAGAACCACCATATACCAGATTAAAACCACATTCAACCAAAGATTTTGCCAACGCACGTGTGACTTCCTGGTAGATCGGCTGATTTCCCATTCTTGAACCGCAAAATACACAAATGTTTTTCATGGAATTTTTTATTAGTTTTACTGATTTATTGTAAGTATCCGCTTTGTATGTTATTATTTTGTTTAAACCAAAGCATCAAACCAAAGGTAAAGATAAAAATAAACTATTTGAAAAAATGACTGTAACACATTATCATTTGAAAATACGAAAAATCACTCAGGAGACCAAAGATGCCCTAACGGTAGAATTTGAACACCCCGAAGATCAAAAAATCAGCTATCAGGCCGGGCAATTCCTCACTCTATTGGTCAATATACAAGGAGAATCCCTTAGAAGAGCCTACTCGCTTTGTACCTCTCCGCTTACAGATGAATTTCCGGCCGTGACTATCAAAAGAGTAGCCGGGGGTAAGGTCTCTAATTATCTCAATGATACACTCAAAATCGGGGATGTGCTGGAGGTATTGTCGCCTATGGGTGTTTTTACGACACAATACGATGCCAATCAAGCGCGTCACCTGATTTTATTTGCCGGAGGAAGCGGGATTACTCCTATGATGGCAATCCTAAAAACTGCCTTAAAAGAAGAACCTCAAACCCTGGTATCACTGGTATATGCCAATCGTGACTCCCAATCCATTATTTTCAAAGAGCAGATCAAGAAGCTCCAGCAGACCTATTCCGAAAGATTGCAGGTCATTCATATTCTTGAAAAAGCACCTCTATTTTGGTCTAAGGGTTATAAAGGACGAATCAGCACCAAAATCCTCAAAAAAATCCTTCAAGATTTACCCCAGATGGGCACGGAGGCAACAGCCTATTTTATGTGCGGACCCAACGGGATGATGAATCAGATTATTCAATCTTTTACAGAATTAAAACTCCCCATAGATCGCCTCAAAAAAGAAAGTTTTGGTATCAGCCCCGAAGAAGCAGCTCAAAAAGAAGAACGAAATGTAGCACAGGAATTGGATAATCAAAAATCCGAAGCACCTAAATCACATCTAGTAAAAGTAATTTATGCTGGCGAAACTTATGAATTTGAAGTACCCCCTCATAAAACTATTCTCGAAACTGCCCAAAGCCTGGACATAGACCTCCCCTACTCCTGCCAAAGCGGCATGTGTACTGCTTGCTTGGGGCGCGCCATTTCGGGTAAAGTAAAACTTGATGAGGAAGACGCTCTTACTCCCAAAGAACTGGAGCAAGGTTATGTGCTGACCTGCGTCGGGCATCCCATAACAGATGACGTAGTTATCAAAATTGATTAATATATTGTTTTGAAAAATAAAAAAAAACTTTGAGACAGTTTGATTTTATGCTTTTACAATTAAATTAATTTATGTAAATTTACATTCTCTATAGAACGAGTACCATTTAATCTCGTTATAATCAAACAAACTATTAACATTCACGGTATTCCAAGCAGTATAACTTCTTGTAATCCTCTGAGCGTTAGTGTTTGCACTTAATTTATTAAGTTAAACACAAGCACAATTTAAAAATATATGAATTTAAAAAAGCAAAAATTAAACATCATCGATGAGTTAGCCAACATCGAGAATCATAACCCCAAGACTAATTCTAAAGAACACGAAGAAGAAAATAAACAATCTGATAAAGATCACGATTGGTCAAGTATACTGGGAGTTCAAATTGAATCAGGAAATCAGCCATTGAGCTGATTTCTTTTTGTTAGTAATTTGTTATTTTTACCTGATTATCAGTCTGTACTATTTTTAAAAATTCAAATCTTTCCTTAATTTAGTATGAGTATATGCCGGATGGAGTGGGCTAAATTTTCATAAATCCGGTCTTAAAGGTCTCCTTGAATGAAATTTAAATTTAAAAAAGAGATCTCAAATCAACTAAATGATAAGACTTACACTACCATTTGTATTTTTTTTTCTACTTGGCTTGTTATTTTCCTATGCTAAGATTAAAAATAATGGCATCCCGTTTATTCATAATTATCCACCGGATATTTATCGTGCCGAATCTCAAAATTTGGATGGTGTACAGGATGAACGGGGTTTACTTTATTTTGCCAATAAATCAGGCGTTCTAGAGTTTGATGGGGTCAAGTGGAGTTTGATTAAAATTCGGGGAGATCAGGCTGCTACAGCCCTCACCCTAGATCAAAATAGGCGCATTCTGGTAGGTGCTAAAGGAGATTTGGGTTTTTTAAAGGCAAACCATCTGGGAGAAATGACCTTCCACTCAATCAAATCATTGATCCCAGCAAAAGATCAGAATTTTAAAGAAATCAAAAATATCTTTGTAAATTCTAAGGGTGTTATTTTTCTCTCGGACGAAAAACTTTTCTTATGGAATAATCATAAAATCCGGGTTTTTTCCTCTCCCAATCACTTTGATCAAGGTTTTATGGTAAATCACGAACTCTATCTCCGAGAATGGGACAAAGGTCTACTCAAATTTGATGGGAATACCTTGACTCGGATCAAAGACAGTGAATTATTTGCCCTGGATCAGATCGCCGCTATGCTCCCCCTATCCAAAAATAAAATCCTGATCATCAGTAAAAACAAGGGTTGCACTGTATTTAATACCTTGGCAAATCAAGAAGAAAAATTCAAACCCTTCTTTAACCGTGATTTAAATGATTTTCTGGTCAAACACGTTCCTACCTGCGGAATTAAACTAGGGATTCAACAATATGCATTTGGCACTTCCCAAAATGGAATTATTATCATTGATCAACAAGGCAAGGTACTCCAACACCTGAATCGGGACAAAGGGCTTCTCAATAACACTGTTCATGATCTTTTTTTGGATCATTTTCAGAATCTATGGCTTTCCCTCGATGAGGGCATTGCCCATATAGAGGTAAACTCCCCCTTCACGCTTTATAATGAGCTGCTGGGGATCAAAGGCCGAGTAATCAATACGATCCTACATAAAAATCGACTTTATGTAGGCACCTCGTCGGGAGTGTTTTATCGGGATTGGAAAACCTACCAAAATCCAATTACCGAAAACCTAAGCTTTAAAGCTGTCAAGGGTTCCGAAGGATATGCTGGTGTACCTTTTATTTTTGAAGAAAATTTGATTTATTCCCATACCAACGGTGTACTGCTCATTCAGGATACCATTGCCAGAGAACTTATTGCCCATCAGGCCGCCCTGTCTTTTTCGGCACTCCGCAAACATCCTCATTATCTGTTGGTGGCAAAGCTAAATGGTGGTCTCAGCCTATTGGAGAAAAAAGAAAATACATGGCTTTTCAAGGGCGATATTCCAGGAATTGACAAATATTGCTACTCACTACAGGAAGATGGAGAAGGGAACGTCTGGTTTAGTGACTACAAAAAAGGTATTTATAAGCTTCGCCTACGAGAAGATTTGTCTGGAGTAGCTTCTTTAAAGCTTTATGATGAGCACCATGGGCTTCCTCCATACTCTCGTAATAGCATCATTTGTTTGGACGAACGCCTCTTTTTTATTACCCGGGCCGGACTTTATCGCTATATCAAAGGTGAAGATCGTTTCGAGGCAGATCAAGCTTTAAATAAAAAGTTATTTCAAAATACCTATGCACATCCCATTGTAAAAGATCAGGAAGGAAATCTCTGGTACATCCAATTTGGAAATGTGGGTGTGATCAAAGCTAAAAATTCTACTTTAGACCCCGATACGACTGATTTTTTAAAACTTCGAGTAGACGTGATGAGCGAAATTACTCCCATTGATGATCAGCATATTTTATTCGGTACATCCAAAGGTTTATTTCATTATTCACCGCATATCCAAAAGAATTATGATTTTCCTTTTTATGCCCATGTCCGACAGGTTTTTATCTCAGCCAATTCAGGCAAAGACTCTTTGATTTTCGGAGGTACGTTTTCAGATACACAAAATTTTGCGTTGGGTCATCAACCTCCTTCTCAAATCAGGATACTGCCCTATATCTTTAATAATCTTCGTTTTGTTTATTCATCAGCCTGGTATGAAGATAGTGATAAGACACTCTACCAATGTTATTTGGAAGGTTTGGATCAAGAATGGTCTCCCTGGACTTCAGCCGTAGAAAAAAGCTATACCAACCTGCCGGAAGGCACCTATACATTTTATATTCGAGCCAAAAATATCTATGGCAAAGAAAGTAAAGTAGCAGTCTATCAATTCGAGATTTTGCCGCCTTGGCACCGTACTATTTGGGCTTATCTGACATATATCGGACTGATTATGATTACGATATTCCTGATGCTACGACTCAATACCATTCGTTTACGCCGTAAAAACATTTACCTGGCCAAGGAAATTGACAAGGGTTTGGCTGAGATCCGCCGACAAAACGAGCAACTGGAAAGTAAAAATAAGAAGATTGAGAAAGCTTTTCAGGATATCAAACTTCTGGGTGAAATCGGCAAAGACATTACAGCCCACCTCTCGGTAGAAAAAATCATTGATACGGCTTATGCCAATATCAATATGCTGATGGATGCTACTGTCTTTGGCATTGGGATTTATAACAAAGAAAATAAATGCCTGGAGTTTATGGGAGTCAAAGAAAAAGGAGAAACACTGCCCGTCTTCCGGTTCTCAATCCAAGAAACCCAACGACTGGCAATATGGTCTTTACTCAAAAAAAGGGAGGTATTTCTTAATAACTTCTCTGAAGAATATACCAAATATGTGGATGAAAAACTGGAATCGGTCACAAAAGACGATGCCCAGTCTATTATCTATGTGCCTTTGATGGTCAAGGAAAGGGCAATTGGCGTGATTACAGTACAAAGTTTTACACCCAATGCCTACACACATTATCACTTAGACATCATCAAAAACCTCGCTATTCATACTTCTATCGCCCTCGAAAACGCCAAATCCTATCAGAAACTTGAGGAGTTAAACCTAGAAAAAAACCACCTCATCAGTATTGTAGCTCACGATTTGCGCAATCCACTGCACAATATCTTTGGGCTTTCTAGCGTGATTAAACTCAATTCGGAGAATCTAAGCACCAAACAATCCAATTATCTCGATAAAATCCTCCAGACCACCGCCCGAATCAATGATATGATTGACAAAATCCTGGATATGAACGCCATTGAATCCAACTCCCTAAATATTCAGTGGGAAAAAATCGATCTCGGCGCTATCCTCTTGGAAGCCCAGGATAATCTCAAGGATCACGCCCGCCGCAAAAATATCCAAATACATCTGGATGGGGTTGATCCTTTTATACGTATTCAGGCAGATAGAAACTATACGCTTCAAATCTTTGAAAACCTAATCTCGAATGCACTCAAGTTTTCTCCACCCAATGAATACATTTCTGTCTCAGTAGAAAGACTTAACGGAAAAGTACGCACCAAAGTCATAGATTGCGGCCCAGGTATCAGCACTGAAGATCAGCAAAAGCTTTTCGGCAAATTCCAACGCCTCAGTGCCAAACCTACCGGCGGAGAATCAGCAACCGGATTAGGGCTTTCTATCGTCAAAAAATACGTTGAGGCCATGAACGGAGAGGTCTGGTGCGAAAGTAAAATCGGGCACGGTACCACTTTTTTTGTAGACTTCCGAGCCATTACGGAGGAATAGAAGAATTAAGAGAATGAAGGAAATTAAAGCAATTAAAGGAATTAAGAATTAAAGCAATTAAAGGAATTAAGAATTAAAGCAATTAAAGGAATTAAGAATTAAAGCAATTAAGGGAATTAAGAATTAAAGCAATTAAGGGAATTAAGAATTAAAGCAATTAAGGGAATTAAGAATTAAAGCAATTAAGGGAATTAAGAATTAAAGCAATTAAGGGAATTAAGAA
>JANRIC010000063.1:0-22641 GCA_033765345.1 Microscillaceae bacterium | reverse complement strand
AGCTATGGGTTTAGGAAAGTAGTACAATGTGGCGATTTTGAAGACGAGGGAGTTTAAAAGACAAGGGGATAAATATCTGAAATGATGTAGGTCTTAATTGTTTAAAACTAGTTCAGATATGCGGTAAATGTTAGATTTTTTTTAGTTTTTTTTTAAGTTTTCTTCTTATACTCTATAAAATATCTCAAAATATGGTTTTTGATAAAATATATCATGTAAGTTTTATAAGAATAGTTATATTTCATATAAATATTTCGCTAGGGTGCGAAAAGTCGGTTATAATATCTCTACATTGTACTGGATTTAGAAATCCAAACCCACCCTAATTCTAAGTTTGAGCGCAGCGGAAACTTAGAACAGAGCAATAAAAAGATGTTCTCCTGAACATCTAGGCGAATGAAGGCTAAGGACGAGTTTTTTTTATGTCTAATCCTCTAAAAGGTTTTCTTTCCATGCTTCCTTTTTTATTTTTGCCTTTCGTAATATAATCTTTTAACGAACATCTAAATTCATGAAGACAAGCATCCGACAATTATTAGAATCTACTGAATTTGACCGACAAATCACCCTCCAGGGATGGGTAAGAAATAAAAGAGGTAATAAAAATGTGGGTTTTCTGGCTATCAATGACGGCTCAAGTATCAAAAGCATTCAGGTGGTTGTGGAAATGTCTACCATAAGCGACGAGCTTTGGGCAAAAGTCACCGTCGGCTCTTGTCTATCTATTTTAGGCACATTGACCCAATCTCAGGGAAGCGAACAAGCCGTAGAGCTACAAGCGCAGACCATCGAGGTACTTGGTGAAGCACATCCCGAAGAATATCCCATTCAGCCAAAAGCTCATTCCTTTGAATTTTTGCGTGAAAACGCCCACCTCCGAATTCGAACCAATACTTTCGGCGCAGTTTTTAGAGTTCGCCACGCTTTGGCTTTTGCCATTCATCAATATTTTAACGATCATGGGTTCTTTTATTGGAATTCTCCCATTATCACAGGTTCTGATGCCGAAGGTGCAGGCGAAATGTTCCGGGTTACTACCCTCGATATGCGCAATCTACCTAAAAATGAAGATGGCAGCATCGACTTCAAACAGGACTTTTTTGCCAAAAGTACGCACCTTACCGTCTCCGGGCAATTGGAGGGCGAATTAGGTGCCTTAGGACTTGGCTTAATCTATACCTTCGGGCCGACTTTTCGTGCCGAAAATTCCAACACCTCACGCCACCTGGCCGAATTCTGGATGATTGAGCCCGAAATGGCTTTTTATGATGCTAAAGATAACCAAGACTTGGCAGAAGATTTTGTAAAATATCTTTTTAAATATGTACTTCAGAAATGCCCGGATGATATGAAATTCCTGGACGAACGCTTTCAAAAAGAAAACCAGGGCAAAAAGAAAGAAGAACAAAGCGAATTTGGACTTCTAGAGAAGTTGAATTTTGTGCTTGATCATGACTTTGCCCGTGTCACTTATACCGAAGCCATCGATATTTTGTATAATTCCAAAGCCAATAAAAAGAAAAAATTCAAATATCCGGTAGAATGGGGCATCGATCTCCAATCCGAACACGAACGCTATTTGGTAGAGCAGCATTTTAAAAAACCGGTGATCGTCACGGATTATCCCAAAGAAATCAAGGCTTTTTACATGAAACTCAATGACGACGGCAAAACGGTCAGGGCGATGGACATCCTCGTGCCCGGTATCGGCGAAATGATTGGTGGCTCTCAAAGAGAAGAAAATTATGACAAACTACTAGGGCGTATGCAGGAAATGGGCATCGACCCGCAGGAGCTAAGTTGGTACCTGGATACCCGTAAGTTTGGTACAGCACCCCACAGTGGCTTTGGGCTGGGCTTTGAGCGATTGGTGCAGTTTGTAACCGGTATGGGCAATATCCGCGATGTGATTCCTTTCCCGCGCACCCCTCAAAACGCAGAATTTTAAAAATAAAGGGAGATTATTCTAAAGATAGTCTCCCTTTATTTTACAATCAAATCACAATCTTCGGCAATTTATTGATCCAAGGTCTCTCCTGCTCAATCTGGGCTGCTAGTCTGAAAAGTGTTGCTTCATCCCCAATCTTACCTACGATTTGTGTACCCATCGGTAAGCCGTCTTCTGTCCAGTAGATCGGTACAGAGGCTGCGGGCTGACCTGTAATGTTAAAAAGAGCTGTAAAAGGAGCAAACTCGGAGGCTTTCAGAAAAGGAGCTAAAGGATTTTGAGGGTCTTGCTTCAACTCACCCAACTGTAGCGGTGGTTTTGCCAATACTGGGCTCAGCCACACATCAAAATCTTCAAACGCATATCCGATCTCGCGGCTCATACCCTGAACGGCAATCCTGGCCAATTCATAATCCAGTGCGGAGGTTTTTTGAGCGATTTCATAAAAAGCCTGGGTCAGTGGCTCTACCATTCCTTGAGGAGGCTCCATGCCAGATAATTGTTTGAATAATGCCAAAGGCATGGTGGTAGTAGTAGCCCAGATGATGGAGAATATTTGGATTATTTTGTCTGGAGGGAGAGAAATGGGTAATTTCACCTCTATGATTTCGTGCCCAAGATGCTCGAGAAGTTTCAGAGATTCTTCCAGGCATTTTTGGGCATCTGCTTTCAAGGCTTCACCCAGAGGCGTTTCAGTTGAATAAGCAATTTTCAATTTTTTAGGAGCTGATTGGATTTCTTCTGCATAAGATCTTTCCTTTGGCGGAGCGTAATAGGCATCACCAATGGCTGCCCCAGAGGTCAAATCCAACATAACAGCACTATCTCTGACGGAGCGGGATACAATGTGCTCAGCCACCAAACCGCCGGCCAACTCAGTAAGTTTGGGACCTACGGGGTTTCGTCCACGGGTAGGTTTTAGACCAAAAAGCCCACAACAGGCCGCAGGAATACGAATAGAACCCCCACCGTCGTTGGCGTGGGCAATGGCAACTACCCTGGAGGCCACCGCAGCAGCCGAACCACCGCTTGAACCACCCGGTGTATGGGCAGGATTCCAGGGATTGTGTGTGGCACCGAAAGCTTCGGGTTCAGTGGTAGGCAATAATCCAAACTCAGGCAGATTGGTGCGTCCTAAAAAGATAAGACCTGCTTTTTTATATCTTAGGGTAAGCTCACTGTCGTGATCGGCGATAAAATGCATAAAAAGCTTAGAGCCGTTGGCATTTCTTACGCCTTTATACATAGCCATCAAATCTTTGAGCAGCATCGGCACACCCCTGAAAGGACTCTCAGGCAATTCGCCCTGGGTCATCTTACGGGCAATGTCATACATGGGAGTAATCACCGCATTGAGTTCGGGATTGAGCTGCTCGATAGCAGCAATCGACAGCTCAGTAAGCTCCAAAGGGCTGATTTCGCCCTTGCGGATAAGTTCGGCCTGGCCGAGTCCGTCCAGATGTAAAATAGAAAAATCTTGATGGCTCATGTTAATTGTTTATGAATTTGTTTTGAGCCAATTTATCAAATATTTTTTGATTATTCCAAGATAAATTTGATTAATAGGTTAATCGCATCCACGAAAAGGCACAATGAGCTTTTCCAAGCCCCAAAGGGGCGAAATATTTATAGAAATTCAAAATGACCTAAAATTAAGTTCCGTAGGAACGGCATAGATGTCGTTGCTAGGGAACCTTATCAACTGAAATTGCTATCCATATTTTACTCCTACGGAGCTAAGAAATACCTGTAAAAACCCTTAAATTTGATGCGATTAACCTATTTGATTAAAATATGGAATAATAATTTATTCAATAAAATTATCGACCCAGTTTTTGCCCCAATTTCTTTTTTCTTCCTCACTCCAAAGCAAGGGAAAAAAGATAGTTTTTTGAAAGCGAGGAGGGAGGTATTTTTGCCAGTTGGTTCCTCCGGTGGCTTCTATGGTGGTTTCTTTGTTTTTCAAATAGCGTACAGCCGAGCGGTAATGGGCTAGTCGCCAATCTACATTGATAAGTTGATCGTATTCGCGGAGAGCTTTTTTGATTTCAAGCGTATTGGTATCCGGAGTGAGATCGAGGTAGCGTTGCCAGAGGTTTTTTTTACGGAAAGTATTGGCTAATTCAATGAATTTTTCACGGTACTTCTCTTGAAAATGCTTAGAAGTAATGGTCTCCTGCCCAGTTTCGGAGTCATTAGCACCTTGTAGCCAGTAGAGATAAGAAAAGACTTCCTCTACATCGGCTTTTTGTGTCAGGGGGTTCTGAAATTTTTTCTCAAGAAGATTGATAAAATCTGTGGAACAAAACTCTACCATACGAAACTGAGCCGACTGGAAGCCACTGGCTGGAAGCAAAGCCATTCGGAATTTTCGGAATTGTTCTTTATCCATACCTTCGGTCATCAGATCAAAAGAATGAGAAAGATTCTCGAAATAACGATTAATTCTTTTGATTCTTTGTAAGAAGAAGGTGCTTGTCAAATGATCGTTGTTGGCGATCTGGTCAATTTCCCAAAGTATTAGATTGAGATAAAGCTCTGTAATCTGATGATAAACGATAAAAATTTTTTCATCCGGAAAGTCTGTACGAGGATTTTGAAGGCTAAGTAAAGTCTCAAGGTGAATATATTCCCAATATTTTAAATAATTGGCATATTGTAATCCTTCCAGATTAGATAGGAGGTCTTGGCCAGTGAGGCTATATTTTTCTTCTAGGTCTTTTAGTTTCTGAATGATTTCAGGGCTTAGTTGTTCTTTTTCCATAATCAAATTAGGCAGTATTGATTTGTGAATGGGTACTATGGATATTATTCGTGCAAAAATTATTATTTATTACGCATTTTGAATTTATAAAGACATAAAAATTTGTGTTTTAAGCAATGGGTAGCTTCATCAAATATCTAAGGAAAAAATCAGTGGATTTTTCGCAAAAATCAATATTAAAAATATATTTTTTGCTCAATAAAAAAAAGAATGCTTTCTGCTTCTAATTTACTTAGCTTGAAATTTGTAGATTTACGACATATTTCATTATTTGTGAAAAATTCTGAGCGTATCTTCTCAATAATTATTTCAAACGTATGAGTTTTATTATCTTATCAGGTTTATTTATACTCTTTTTTGTTTTATTATTGTTATTTCGTTTTTTAATCCTGCGTCTGAATATCAACAAACGAAGCGAAGGCATTTTGTTTGTCGTGACGATCTTGATGTGTTTTTTGATCGTTAGTGCGCTCCGACAACCCTGGTATCAGCTTTTTGAAAATTTTAAAGTCATGACCCAGGAGGGGGAATTGGTAAGTACAGTTCATAGTCTTGATATTACTTTTATTCATAAAAAAGATACGGTACGGATTAGCAAGACCGCCGGCGATCATATCACACCCGAAGAATACCAGGCACTATTTCAACAAGCCAACCAAAAACTTGACTCTACGAAATATGACAAAATAACTGAATTCCAAAAAGCACAATCTAACCAAAAAGAAATTCAATTACTGCTATCAGGAGATGATTTGGATAATATCCCTCCTGCCATTCGAGTCGTCAATGTAAAAGACATTCTGGATCGGATTTTTACGGTGATCCCTATTTTAATTTTAGCTTTTTTGATCAATAGCCTCTTGAGTTATTTCTTATGGCAAGGTGCCCTGGTAGACGAAGATGGAGAGTCTGTAGTACCTCGCTTATTAAGACAGTTGGCTGCTGGTTTGGTCTATTTAATAGCACTTACGCTTGTGATTGCCTTGTCTTTCCCCGAAGTACTGAATACCTTCCTGGCGGCCGTAGGTACATCTGGGGCAATTGGTGCATTCTTGGCACAAGAGCCGATCAAACAAGCCTTCACGGCACTTTCACTCAATATCACCAAAAAGGTAAAAAAAGGCGACATCATACAAATCAACGGTTTCTTGGGAGAGGTGAAAGAAATCGGCTGGAAATCTCTCAGACTTTTTACTTCTGAAAATAATGAACTGTCTGTGCCCAATACCACCCTGGTAAATTCTATTTATGTCAATTATTCTCGCCCAGATTTGCATCGCATGATAGATATTGAGATTCAGGTCAAAGCAGATGTTTCACCCCATAAAGTCATTGAATTATTAAGCCGAGCAGCCAAGGATTCTAATTATGTAATAGAAGCACCCAGGATTACCCTTAGAAATATTTACTTTACAAGAGCAAATTATCTCATTAAAGTATTCACCAATCATAGTGATGCGGATGAAGTAAAGGGGCAAATTCTATCTTCAATTTGGTATATGCTTCGCCGGGAAGACTTGCATCCCAGTCAGAAGAGTGAAGTAATAGATCAGCCCATCCAACGAGCCATGGACCTCTTGAATAGTGTCCCAGTTTTTGCTCCATTCACAGAAGAAGAAGACGAGGTACTGGCTAAAAATGCCCAATGGGTAAGATATGGCTGGCCAGAACGTGTAGTGATAGAAGGAGATACAGATTCTGCTCTATTTATTGTTGCTGATGGTAGTCTGGAGGTTTTGATCAAACAAGCAGACGGCCGCCAAATCAAAGTCGCCGATTTGCCCAAAAATGCTTTTTTTGGAGAAAGGGCACTCCTCACCGGAGAACCGCGCAAAGCTACTGTAAGAGCCACCAGTGATGTATTGCTGCTTAAAATTTCTAAAGAAGCCATTCGCCCAATTCTACAAAATAGACAAGGAATTCTTGAAGAACTAAGCCAAGCACTGGCTGAAAGAGAGCTTGAAAATGAAAAGAAAAGCGCGGCTTACAATCACGAGATCGAGAAAAATAAAAAGAAAAGTATTGCAGACAAACTATACGGCTTAATGGTTAATTTCTTTAAAGAAGAAGATGAAGAACAGCCAGATGTTCAGGATGTCTTATAAAACGCTGCTTGTTCAATGCTTCTTCGTCCGAAGCTCATAGATTTATTTAGCTCCTTTTGTAACGTGAAAATAATCAGTCCAACTCATTTTTTAACAGTGATTTTTTTCTGTCTGATAAGCACTCCCTGTCTTGCCCAGCAAGCAGACACTTCTAAGACCGAAGTCGAGCGCCTGCATCGGCTGGGAATAGAAGCTTCCAGCCAAAGGGGAGGATGGTTAGCTGCTTTGAGTTATTTTGGAGATGCCCTAAGACTATCTCGTGAGATAAATTTTGCAGAAGGAGAGGCGGATGTACTCAGAAGTATTGCCGACCTGGAGAGTCAAGCACCTTACCGAAATGATGAAGCCCTGGAATATTTGCTCATGGAACTCAAAGTGCGTGAAAAAATTGGAGATCGCCTTGAAATAGCACGAACATATCAATATATCGGTGATTTTTTTCAAAATAGATTTCACATGCACGAAGAAGCACTTGCGTATTTCCAACAATCAATAACCATCCTCAAATCCCATCATCATAAATCGGAAGTACAAGCAGAAATTTGGCAGAAAATCGCCGATGCTTATGCTTTTGTAGAAGATATGCCCCGCTATTTTGCCAGTTGCGACTCATTGTTGAGTTTTTATAAAAGTATTGGAGCTTTTGACAAAGCCAGTCAATTAAGCCTCAAAATATCTCAGGAACAAGCCTCTCTCAAAAACCTGGACCAATCCCTCAAATACGCCGAACAGGGAAAACGCTATTATTCTCTGATAGATGTTGAAAGAATCCAGGAAAAAAATCAAGAATTAAGAGAATTTGACAAACTCCTTAATTCTTTGAAATCCAAAAAAAAATCTCAGGAAGAAAAACAAAAAAGTTACTATTCCACGATACTTTTACTCATATTGATACCTTCTCTGATTGCTTCTTGGTTTATCTGGTCTTATTTTAATAAAAGAGCTAAAAATGTGATTTGATTCTTTAAAATAGAATTATTCCTGGAATATTTTGCGATTCAATCTCGATTTTTTGTATTTTTGTAAGAGATAGCTTATATTTCTTTTAAAAATAAAGACCAAGTATCTAAATCCACCTTTTTTATGGAAGAACTAAAAACAATGCCCCTTGCCGAGTTTGCTAAATCCGGTAAAAGTGATGATTTTGAATCACCAGATTTTTATGAATTGGATGATTTACTCACAGACGAACACAAGCTCATTCGTGCTAGTGTGCGGGAATTTGTCAAAAAAGAAATTTCTCCCATTATTGAAGACTGCGCCCAAAAAGCAGAATTTCCCCGCCATATCGTCCAAAAATTCGGTGAATTGGGTGTTTTTGGACCTACCATCCCCCAAGAGTACAACCCCAACGGAGGCCTGGATTATATCTCCTATGGGCTCATGATGCAGGAAATTGAACGAGGTGATTCTGGCATGCGTTCTACGGCTTCGGTACAAGGCTCTTTGGTGATGTACCCTATCTATGCATATGGTTCTGAAGCCCAAAGATTAAAATATCTTCCCAAACTATCATCTGGCGAATATCTGGGCTGCTTCGGACTTACCGAACCCAACCACGGCTCTAATCCTGGGGGTATGGAAACCCATTTTGAAGATAAAGGAGATTATTATTTACTCAACGGCTCAAAAATGTGGATTTCCAATTCGCCTTATGCCGATATAGCGGTAGTCTGGGCCAAAAATGAAGAAGGACGTATACACGGATTGATCGTAGAAAGAGGCATGGAGGGATTTTCAGCCCCCGAAATTCACCATAAATGGTCACTTAGAGCCAGTATTACCGGCGAATTGGTCTTTCAAGATGTCAAAGTTCCCAAAGAAAATCTTTTACCCAATATTTCAGGTCTGAAAGGCCCATTAAAATGCCTTGATAAAGCCCGCTATGGTATTGCCTGGGGTGCTACTGGAGCAGCCATGGATTGCTACGATACCGCCCGCAGATATGCTTTGGAGCGTATTCAGTTTGACCGGCCTATCGCTGCTTTCCAATTGGTACAAAAGAAATTGGCTGAAATGCTTACCGAAATCACCAAAGCACAATTGATCTGCTGGCGACTCGGCAATCTGATGAATGAAGAAAGAGCTACCACTGCCCAAATCTCGCTTGCCAAACGAAATAATGTAGAAATGGCTCTCCACATCGCCCGTGAAGCCCGCCAAGTTCTTGGAGGAATGGGCATTACCGGAGAATACTCTTTGATGCGGCACATGATGAACCTCGAGTCAGTCATCACCTACGAAGGTACCCACGACATTCATTTGCTCATCTTAGGGCATCATATTACGGGTATTCAGGCATTTAAATAAGCACAAATCTTTGAAAGAGGAATAACTAGATAATTATGCCTCTCTCTTAATTCCCTTAATTCTCTTAATTGCTTTAATTCTCTTAATTGCTTTAATTCTCTTAATTCTCTAAATATTTTTTTGAATAAATCTCATGTGTTGATATGTTATCCATAAACTGGTATTTACACAGCATTTTTATCATAGTCGGGATGTACGGGTTTTTCCTGGGGCTTATTTCTGCAAAAGCTCAAACTAGGGAGAAACCAAACATTCACTCCCAACTCATTCTACTTCAAAACAAAAATACTTCTGACTCGAAGACCTTGGCTGAGTTTGCCCAAAAAGGCATTCAAATCCAGGATAATTTAGTGGCTATCCAGGCAGTGACTACCCAGGAAGGCATAGAATTATATCAAGCTCTTTTACAACTGGGGCTCGAGAACGGGCAGATTTTTCAAAAAAAGATTTCAGGTTGGTTTCCTATACAACAAATCAATCAACTCAGTAAAATACCTGCTCTCCGGGTAGCAAAACCTAGTTTTGCCCCCATACTTTGGAAGGGCAAAGGAACAGTAGCCGGGCAAGGCGACCGGGCACAGGGCTCTGACAGTGCACGCACCATTTTTCAGGTAAGCGGCAAAGGAATCAAAATTGGAGTTCTATCAGATAGTTATAACAATCTGGGAGGAGCCCTGGCGGGTATCGCAAGTGGAGACCTCCCCACAATTGGGGTAGAAGTACTGTCGGATTTGCCGTTTGGAGGCTCTGATGAAGGACGAGCCATGCTGGAAATTATTCACGAGATTGCCCCAGAGGCTGATTTATTGTTTCGCACGGCTGTAAGCAGTGATGTGGATTTTGCCCTGGGAATCATCGCTTTGGCACAAGCTGGCTGCGACATCATCGTGGATGACATAGGGTACATTGATCAGCCGTTTTTTCAGGACGGTATCATCGCTCAAGCAGTAGACAGTGTAGTAAAGATGGGAGTGGCTTATTTTTCATCCGCTGGCAATATCGGAAACCAATCCTATCAAAATAGCTATCAAGGTATCCCTTCCAGTACTTTGAATGCTCTTGTGGGCAAAAATTATCTGGATTATCACGAATTTGCACCCGGTGATACCCACCAAAGAATCACAATTCCCCCTAAAATTACCCTGCAAATATCTTTTCAATGGAATGAGCCTTTTTTCTCCGTGACGGGCTCAAAAGGGGCTGAAAGTGACCTTGATATCTACCTAATCAATCAGCAAGGCAATGTAGTAGCTCGTGGAAATGAAAATAACCTGGGCGCCGATCCCCTTGAAATCATCCGGTATGAAAATACAAGCAATCAGGAAATGACCTTAGATTTGCTTATCGGAAGATTAAGCGGACCCAGCCCTTCATTGATTAAATATATGGATTTTACAGGGCTTGACTTTGAATACTTGGGGAATAGCCCTACTTTATTTGGTCAGGCTAACGCATCTGGAGCTATGGCCGTAGGGGCTGCGGCTTGGTTTAATACACCCGCTTTTGGCATCAACCCACCTGTATCAGAGCCTTTTTCTGCTTTGGGAGGAAACCCAGTTTTATTTGATCGACATGGGAATGATTTGTATCTGGAACGCCAAAAACCTGAAATTACAGCTCCTGACGGGGTAAATACTACTTTTTATGGCATATTAGATGCCAGCGATGGCGATAATTTCCCCAACTTTTTCGGCACTTCCGCAGCCGTAGCCCACGTAGCAGCCGTTGCAGCACTGATGCTCGAGGCCGCAGGAGGCAAGCAATCTATCCGACCCGAAAAGCTTTACGAGATTCTTAAAATCACTTCCCTGGATATGAATACCCCCGGCTTTGATCCGCTTAGCGGATTTGGATTCATAAATGCTTTTGCAGCCATCCAAAGTATATTTACATCTTCTGTGAAAATAAACGAAATAGACTCGGATACCCCCGGAGAGTCAGATGCCCTGGAATTTATAGAACTCTTTGACGGAGGTTTAGGCAATATTTCCCTTGACGGACTGTCGCTCGTTTTTTATGATAGAAACGGACGCTCGTATCAAAGCTTCGACCTGGACAACCAAAAAACCAACGAAAACGGCTATTTTGTGATGGGTTCTCCTTCAGTCGATCAATTTTATGGACTGGGAACGCTAGACTATGTGGTCACACCACCCAACAATTTGATTCAAAACGGACTGGGTGCTATTGTGTTAGTCAAAGGCAATGCAACAGAATACCCTATGAATTCCTTGCTCCCTGCTTTGCCTCAAATCCAGGATGTCCTTGTCTATCAAACTGAAAAAAATAATCATTCGGGTATTTTTCAATCCATATTGCCCCCTGGACAGACTGTGGGCAATGAAGACCAATACCACAATGCAGAAAAACATTCCCTGCAAAGATTACAAAACGACAGCCTGAATACATTGACCGAAAACATATTCTTGGCTTATTTGCCTACTCCCGGAGTAGAAAATATAGCACCTCCCATACCTCAAATTGAAACAAGAGGAAATTTCCCTTTGAATTTCGGAAGAGTAGCTAAAGGCCTTGTTTCAGGAGACCAAGCTTATCAAATCTGGGGAAGTTGGTTGACAGAAGACACCCTTTTTATCCTTGCCCCTACAAATTTTGAGGTTTCTCTCACCGAAAATGAAGGCTATTCAGATACACTCAGACTGTTAGAAGGACTTCATATCTTCAAATCCAATTTGGATACTACTCGCATTTTTGTGCGATTTATACCCAATTCCGGCAGTAATGGAGCTAAAAACGGACAAATTTTACACCTCATAGACACCCTTAAGCTTGCAAAAATTCCTGTCCGGGGAATTGAAATTGGAAATGTCTTAGCCCTGAGCCCCATTGATTCTTTAAGAAATCTGACCGAAAACCAAGTGCGATCAGCCGGAGATGTAAAAGTAAAGGGAATTATCCACGGAATTAATTTTGATCCGCCCAACTTTCGCTTTACTTTGATTGAAGGTTCGGAACCCAAAGATGGAATCGGACTGTATTTTACCCAGGAGGAGATTTTCGTATTAGGACTTTTGCCTTTGATAAGCTCACTCAATGCCGGAGATGAAATAACTATCGAGGGAGAACCGACCATTGACCGAGGATTGTTGCAAATTATTCACCCAGTTAGGATTCAATTAAATAGCCGCGAGAATAGCCTTCAAATACCAGCAGAAGTGGATTCACTCAATGAAGACTCAGAATCACGCATGGTCAGACTGGAAAATGTAATCATTCCAAATCCTAAAGAATGGCTGGGAGGACCAGACTTTGCAGGGGAGCAATTTATCGTGCAGGTATCCAGTAGTACCGGAAACCATCTGATTCAAATAGATAAAGATACTCCGCTTGCCCAAAAAACTTATACTGAGTTACTAGGTACAAAAAAAGTCGGAATAGATGTGATTGGTATTGGAAGCCAAGAGGATACCTCAAGCCCCTACGATTCATCCTATCTGATATTACCCTTTGCCCAGGAGCATTTATTGGTTTCCGAGCTGAAATTATGCATTGCATCCGTGAATGCAGGACTAAACCCCCAAGTAGATATTGGCTTTGATGTCATTGTTCAGATACAAGATACCGAAGGAAATCCGGCAATCGTAGGCCAGGATACAGAGATCAGCTTGAATCTGATCAAAGGTAGCAGAAATCTGGAAGGAGTCCTAAAGGGAAAGATTCCGATGGGTGAGAGCTGGACTCGGATTTCGGGTTTGACGTATGGTTTTGAAGAAGATAGCCTGCGTTTACAGGCACAAATACTGAGCGGAGAGGCTTTAGAAGCAGGCTTAAGTGATTATTTTGCCGTAGAATCACCCAAAAAACCAGGTAATCTTCTGAAAAATGCACAAATAAAAGTATTTCCAAATCCTCTTATCGGACAATTTCATATTTCTTTAGAACCCGCCATTTCGGCAAAAGTATACATAGGGATATATAATTTATTGGGCCAACTGATATACAGCCGTCAGGATTTTATCCAGGAAGGGCTGTTATCGGGAGATTTAAGTTTTCTACAAGAAGGGCATTATATCCTGATGCTTAAACTAGGACAAGAAAAAGTATTTAGCCAAATCATTAAACATTAAAAAGAGTTGTTATGGAAGCATATATTTGTGCCGCATATTCAAAAATATTTTTCAGGTATTAAACAATTAAAAAATGAAAAAGTCTTACACATTTATCTCATTATTCTTTTTTACATTCTTAGTCATTAGTTGTCAGAATCAACCCAACGGGGACATGACTGAGGGCAAACTCTGCTGCTCTATCGAGAATAAAGCTACGGCTAGTTTTGCAAGTTTTGCTTCTGACCCCGCTTTTCTAAACAAACACGAAGCCCCGGAATCGATTGATTTTAAGCCTGCTTTGGGAGAAGACATTACTTTCAAGGCAACAGACGGCCAGGATGCCAAAGCTTTTCTGGTAAAATCAAAAAAGAAAACCAATAAGTATCTGTTTGTAATTCACGAATGGTGGGGACTCAACGATTACATCAAAAAAGAAGCTGAAAAGTTTGCCAAAGATTTGGGTGCTGTTCACGTACTTGCCCTTGATTTGTATGATGGCAAGTTGGCTACCACGCCCGAAGATGCCGGAAAATATATGCAGGCTACCAAAGCAGAAAGAGCCGAAGCCATTATTAAAGGAGCGATTGCTTATGCTGGAGACCAAGCCCGTATTGCTACCGTAGGTTGGTGTTTTGGTGGAGGCTGGTCACTTCAATCCTCACTGATTGCCAAAGACCAGGCAGTTGCTTGTATTATTTATTATGGAATGCCCGAAAAAGATAAGGAAAAACTAAAAAATCTGAAACCAGATGTTTTAGGAATATTTGCCACAGAAGATGCCTGGATTAATAATCAGGTTGTGTCTGATTTTGAGGCTGCTATGAAGGAAGTGGGTAAAAATGTAGAGATTAAATCGTACAAAGCTGATCACGCTTTTGCAAATCCTAGTAACCCTAAATATAACAAAGCTTTTGCAGAAGATGCATACACTTACTCGATCAAATTCTTGAAAAAAAGATTGTAGTATTTGAGCAGAGACGTTGTAGGCCAACGTCTCTTTGCTATTCCTTAATTGGTTACTATAAATTTCCGAATTTCTCGACTTTCTTCTCTTTTAATGACAATCAGATAAACCCCCGGCAGGAGTATTTCTGTGTCTAAAAAGACTTTTTGGCTTACATTCCAAAATTGTTTTACTAGTCTGCCCAAGGAGGAGTGAATTCTTACCTGTGATAATTCTTTATGATCCCCTAGGCTAACCTCAAGCAGTTCTCCTCGCTTAAGAATGATTTCTTCTTCATTACGGATAATTTTTACCGCTTCATTGGCTCGAATTGTTACACTTTTGGTCGTATCATTACTTGCCACAAGGTTGGGAGATATGGTAGCCTGAGCTACACTGACTCTTCCCGAAGAACACAAACATCCAAGCACTATCAAAAACTTTAAATTGATCATTTTATTCGCAAACACCTGTATTTAGTATAAATTCAATTGATTTGTTGATATTAAAACGCTTCTCAATATACGAATATTATTGCGTTTGTTTTTTACTCCCAGAAAAAAAACGCATTTCGTAAGTTGTGGCAAAATAATGAATTTATTTTAAAAAAGATAAAAAAGCTTACCTAATTACCTTGAAATCTTTTTGCCCTCCTTCAACCCGGTATAAAAACTCAGCCAAATAAAAACTACCTATCGAGGTAAAAATATGCCAAAGCCAGTGTGAACCCATGTACATCCAGCATGCCAATGTCTGATCCAAATATCTAAAACAAAGTGCCAGTGTAAAAAAGAAAACAACCATCCCCAATAAGTAGGCATCCCGATAATTCATTTTTTTCAAAAGTAAGTATGCCGGTAGAAACATAGTAATTCCACGCAGCAGATAATCCATATTGGTGGTATAGCTACTAGGTATATGACTAAAAACCAATTGTCGAAGCAAAAAATACGGAATAATAAGCAAAAAAATGTACCACCAATGCGGCAAAATCTTAATCCATAAAAAAATGCTCAATGAAGCCGTCAAAATCAAAATAGGAAGTACATCCAGCGTCTCTAAAAAAGAAGATGCCCTAAATGCGTGATATAAAGTGCTACCCAAACCACCCAAAAACATCAAAGGCATACAATAAGTCAGAAAAGGATACTCAAAAAACCGATTTTTTAACTTATGATACCAGTAAAATACGGGCACAAAAAACGTAAGTGAAGAAATGGCATTCCAGGGTTCTACAATCCAGTAATCAGGGTTGGTTTCAGCATAAAATCGACCTCCGTCTAATAGTATTTCATCGAGTAAAATCACAGTCATTCCTTATTTTGGTGGTGTATATGATCAACTTGAAGCGCACAATCAGCCTTAAAAATAGCCGCAAATGATCGGACAGGATGTAACCTGAAAGACATTCTGCTTTGCTTCTTGATCAGTGTTTCTTTTTATGCCAAAAATCTACCAGCAAATCACGAATACGAAAAAAATCATCCTCGGATATTCCATAAACTACCATGTACTTGTAATCGTCTTCAAAAAGTCGGACAAATTCTTTCACGTCCTCAAACTGGAGTGCAGATTTTTGATAGTATTCCAGGGCTTTCTCCGGGGACTCCTTGCACAGATAAATATGCCCCATATTCATCAGGGCATAGTCATAATTTGGGTTGATTCTCAAAACCATATCTGTATAGCTGTATGCTTTGGCTAAATCCTGCTCGATCCAAAAATGAAAACCCGTATTGAGCAAGGCTATTTCGTGGTTTGGCGAAAGTTGTACGGCTTTAAGGCTGCATTCCAGGGCTTTATCAGCAAGATTCAAATGCCCGTAGCAAAAACCTGTATTTACCCATGCATCTACGTGTTCGGGGCAGTTTTTTAAAAACTGTTCGTAAAAATGTACCGCTTTGGCATACTGGTCTATTTCTTGAAAGCTCCACGCTGCCAGGTGTAGATGTTGGTCGGGAAAAGTTCCTAATTTTTCTGCCAATTCGTAATAATGGGCAGCGCGGGCATACTTCCCAAGATGATAATACAACTTGGCAATAATAAGATAGACATCTATATCTTGTTCGGCACTTAATTCTTTTGCTTGAAAAAAATAATGCAGTGCTTTGCGAGAATTCGTATAAAAATAATAGCGGCCTAATTCGTACAAAATACCGTAATGATTCGGAAATTTTTTCCTGAGAGATTTCAATATCTTGATATCTACATAAGATTCATATTCTGCAAGAGACATATTCGGCCGATTAAATTACTGAAAAGTATTCAAAAAGCATTTCTACCCCATTGGCTATAATAGCCAAACGATGCCTTCCTGGATAATGTTTGCGGGTAGTCAGGTTTTTGAAACTTAAGGTTTTTTGAAAGATTTTATTTTCATTTTCCAGGTGATTTTTTTCACTAATATGAAATATTTTTGACGTACTTTTCCCATTGCTTTTTACAAAATCAATGACATATTCTAGGCGAATTTTACCTGGGCGATTGACCTTTAATTCAAATAAAAACTCTAGTTCTTCCCCGATTTTGACCTCCACAGGCTTGATTTGTAGCTTTTCCAATACAAAAAAACTGGTATCTCCAAATCCAAACAATTGTAAAACTTCTGGGTTTCCTTTTTTTAGCAAAGTCCGGCAGCCGTGTTTGAGTATCCAGTCAGTGTGGGTGTTTTGATCATACCAGTTTCGGGCAATCTCTACCAAAAGCTTTGGATGATCCTTGGAGATGTCATTGAGGTTATTGGCTACACTGCGGCGTACGTATTCCGATTCGTCGGCTTTGAGCTTCTCAAGAATAGGCAGGATAGGAGAGGGGTCTGTTTTTAAGGCAGGTAAAGCCATTGCCCAGGGTAGGCGCGGGCGACAACCTTCGCTGGCAAAGCGACGCACGTGGTGATTTTCGTCTTCTGCCCACAAACGCATCTGTTGCAGGGTTTGCTCAGGATATTTTTTGATAAAAGGGCGAATAGCAAACTCTGAGCTTGAAAACCCGGTCAGAAATCCAAGCATCTGCATAGACAAATCGTACTCTTCCAATCCGTATACTTCCACAAAATCTGGAAAAACCATGGCATCCAAATCTCTAAACTCTGGGGCAATCGCTTGAATGATTTCACAGGCAGCTTTATAAGATTCAGGCAGCGTTTTGCCCAAGCAGAGCGTGGTGTGTCGCATGCGCTCTTTGAGCTCGAGGCTTTCCCAAATTTCATCATAGAGCAGATGATAAAAATAAGGGGTATCAAAATTTGGGTAATGATTTTTGATTTGTGTGGTGAGTTTGTCAAAGAAGTGCTTTTGGTAGAAAATGTTTTTGAGCAGTTCGGCCATAAGAATGAATTGATGGGTTTATCTTGTAAAGATAATTTTTTGTTAGATGCCTTGCAAATAGATTTTCGCCGGGATAGCCGGAAAGATATATCGCAAAGCCTTTTTGAGTATATCCAGCCACAAGATTGGACAACGATGTTTGGGAAAATCCTCCTGCAACATGTGGGGAGAAAAAAAACTGTCAGGATCGGCCGCACAAATTGTGGGGAGAAAAAAAACTGTCAGGATTGGCCGCACAAAATGTGGGGAGAAAAAAAGCTGTCAGAATTGGCCACACAAATTGTGGGGAGAAAAAAAGCTATCAGGATCGGCCGCACAAATTGTGGGGAGAAAAAAAACACCGGATTTCTGGCTTTCCGATGTTTTTAGGGATAAACTCACATTTAATTCTGATACTTTTGACTACCTGAGCTAGTGACTCCCTTGATGAGGATAGTGCCTTGTTTTTCCAGATAAAGCCTTTTGTTGCTACGGTTGTTACCAGCGGTCAGGCTACCCGAGCTGGCAGTCAGGTCAAAACTCAATGCATTGACATCATTGACCAAACCCATGCTGATGCTGCCTGAGGAGGTACGAAAGCTAGAGCTTGCCATAAGATTTACATCTGTGCCTGATAGGCTGCCCGAAGAAGCTCTCAGATTTAGGCTACCTTTTACATTTTCAAGCCGAATACCTCCCGATGAGGTCTCTGCATCCAGATTGCCCTCTACCTGTGTAAATCGGATGCTTTCCGAAGAGGCTACAGTCTGAATATTGCCCTGTATCTGCTCCCATCTTTGAGACCCAGAGCTGCTTTGCCCCTGAATATTTCCTTTTAGGTTCATCACTTTGATACTGCCCGAAGAAGAATGAAAGTTTGAATTGGCTTCAATATCTTGGGCATCGATGCTTCCCGAACTGGTCTCCAAGCTCATTTTCGTATGACGGATACCACGCACTGCGACACTTCCTGAGGAATTATCCACGATCAGATGGATGTCTGCAGGTACTTGAAAGATCAGCTCGCCGCGTATATTCCCCCAAACCATTTTGTTGTCCCGCTCGATCCAAACACGCATCGTAGAGCCGTTTCTTTGGTATTTGATTTCCACACTGCCCGGATTTTTATTTCCCAAAATCTCCCCTTTAAAATCAACGGAACTTGTAGAAGCACTGCCGGTAATATCTACTCGGCAAAAACTTCCTTGAACCTCTAAGGTGTTGATACCTGTTTCAGAGAATTGAGCCTGACTGATCATATCTTGAGCGCAGGCAAAAGATGAGATAAATGTAAAAAGGAGTACAAATAAGCTATTTTTTTTCATGACTTGATGGTTTTCTTTGGTAAAAAGACACCAAAAGCCAGGGAGGCGTTGCATCCACACAAGAAATTTTATGAACGTTTGTGTAAGGGCAATGATAAATGAATGTCTTTTTTCTCGCGAATCATTGCAATAGCGGCTTTCATCACGGTATCTACATCCTCCTGAAAATCTTGGGCATTTTGTTGAATGGCAAAATCGGGAATTACTCCGCTGCTTGATTGTGGAATTTTACGGACAGCATTGGCATAATACCACATCGGAATCCGAACCGTAATGCTACTGTTCGGCAGTTTGATGCTACTCAGGATGCCACTATTATTTCCCAGATAAGCCCCACCGCTTTCTTCACCCAAAAGAATGCCCGATTGATGCGATTTGATGAGGGCGGCTGCTACGGAAGCCGCCGAAAAAGTCAATCCATCCGTCAAAACAACTATCTGTCCGCGAAAGCATAAAGTATGGGGAATTGTCTGCATTTTGAAAATAAAATTAACCGAACCTGAAGGTATTTTGAAAGGTTTTTGGGGTTGAAGGCTGTCCTTTTGATTGGGGTTTGCTTCAATTTTTTCAAAGACTTTAAACGGTTCATCAATCACATAACTCAGAAAAACCAATAAATGCAAGAGGTCTCCGCCGGTATTTCCCCGCAAATCCAGAATCAAATGCGTAGATTGTGCCTGGTAGAGCTTTTGGAACACGGCTCGGATGGAACTTGGAAAATCAATATGGTATTTTTCAAAAATCTGGGGATCAAAACTAGAAAGTTTAAGAATACCCAGTTTTAAATCATCTATCAAATCCAATTTTAAAGGAATATTCGCTGGGGGGTTTGTGACTTCGTTTTGAATAAGTTTAATGCCTTTGATTTGAATTTTTTTTGGTTTTTGAGCCTTATAGGGGCGAAAATTAAGCTCAAATTCTTCGGAATCATCCAGGAAAACAGCATAAAATGATGCGAAGTGTTGCTCGATGACTCTAAGTTGCCCTGTCTGATTGAATCCATCAGCGAGGCCAGACGTGTACTCCTGTATCTCGGAGATGATTTTGTCCAGGTTTTGCCCGTTAATGCTTAGGATTTGATCCCCTTTTTTGAGTTTAGGATGCCTGCTTAGGTCTTTTACTACCAGGGCTTTTCCCTCGATGAACTTCAATTGCAAGGGAAAAAATAGTTTATTTTGCTGATATTTTTCTACAAATTCATCGGGAAGCTTGACCCTGGTGTGCCCACAGCGAATCGGGCGAACAAGCCGATGGATTGTTTTGTGAAATTCCAGCAAATTATGAGGCTTTTGAAGGTTTTTACGGCAAAGCTTTACGTGTTTTTTCCAGGAGGGTTGGGCTTGATAACGATAAAGCCCTGCGTGTTTTTGTTCAAGCTCTTTGACCAAAAGATCAAGGTCTTCTTCCATTTGCTTTTGTGTAAGCATAGGATAAGCAGGCGGTTCGTTTGAGGCTTCATTCTGAGAAGAGATCGAGTAGCAGCCATAGACAGACAGGACTATGAGTACTGCATAGATAATTTTTTTTAGCAAGAGATTTCAGGTTATAGGTTTTTCATAGACTCCATTAATAGATAGAGCCTTTGGTATTGGTCATAGGAACAAACTTAACCGGGAAAACGGATTTTTCCACAATCATGTCATTCTTTTTTTCGAGTAAATAAAGTATTTGTTGGTTTTTTTCGCCTACGGGTAGTATCATTCGGCCATCTTCCTTCAATTGATCTTTGAGTTTTTGAGGAATGTGAGACGGTGCACAGGTTACGATGATAGCATCAAAAGGAGCCTTTTCTGCCCAACCCTCATAGCCGTCGCCGATTTTAAAATGGACATTGTGATACCCCAGCTCATAAAGTAATTTCTTGGCTTGTTGCCCCAGAGGTTTTATGATTTCTAAGGTGTATACATCTCCACCAAGTTCAGCCAGTATTGCTGCCTGATAGCCCGACCCCGTACCTATTTCCAGTACCTTTGAATTTTTATCCAATTGTAGGATTTCACTCATAAATGCTACCATATACGGTTGGGAGATTGTCTGCTGATACCCAATAGGCAAAGGAGAGTCGTCGTAAGCAAATTCTATTAATTCTTGCGGAATAAATAATTCTCGGGGTACTTTGTGCATGGCTTGGAGTACGGCTTGGTCGCGAATACCCCTGGCGGTGAGTTGTTCTTCTATCATAACTCAAGTGGTTAGTTAGAACAGAGGTGTTAAAGTTAAAAATCTGTATTTTTGAAATCACCACAAAATCAAAAAACAAGGTTTTTAACGATAAAGTGTTTGCAATATACATAATTTTAGACAATATTTTACAAGAACAAGGGTTCGCTTGCCTAAGCGCAACTTGAATAAAATAAATACATCTGCCCGGTTGAGTAAAAATTAATCGCATTTAAGAATAAAATCCTTGCAAATCGGTACGGTTTGTATTATTCATTTTTTCTTGCTACATTTGTTGACATGATGCGACATGTGTAAACATCATGCGCTTGTTCTAAACCAAATCATAATTCATCAGATTCTCATAAACCTAATTTACCTATGTTCTCTCCTCAAGAAATTGCCCGAGTATTATTTTTAGACATTGAAACTGTCAGAGCTACCCAACATTATGAAGAACTTCCCGAAAGCCTGCGTGCTATGTGGGAGCACAAATGCAAAAACATCCAACTGGAAAACAAGCCCGAAGCCAGCCCCGAAGAGAAATACTATGAAAGAGCCGGAATCTTTGCCGAGTTCGGTCGTGTAGTTTGTATCAGCTTTGGTTTTGTATTCTGGCAAGGCTTCAAACCTTACCTCAAAATCAAATCTCTCTACGGTGAAGATGAAAAACAAATCCTCGCACAGTTTAAAAATCTGCTAGATGACGACAAAATGCGCCGGTGGTTGCTTTGTGCCCACAATGGCAAGGAGTTTGACTTTCCCTATCTCTGCCGCAGATACCTCATCAATCAGATCCCGCTGCCTAAAATATTGACCGTACAAGGCAAAAAACCCTGGGAAGTCCCCTTCCTGGATACCATGGAGCTTTGGAAATTCGGCGACTACAAAGGATACACCAAGTTGGAGTTGCTCTGCGCTGTATTCGGGATTCCTTCGCCCAAAGGGGATATAGATGGTAGCCAGGTCGGACAGGTTTATTGGGAAGAAAAAGACATACAACGCATCGCCAAGTATTGCGCCAAAGACGTAGAAGCCACCGTACAGGTCTTTATGAAATTCAGCACCCAGCCGATGATTGAACCTTTTCACGTACAGAGTAATTAGAATTTGGCTGCTTTGGGGCTTTAATTCTCAAGGCTGTGTTTTGACAGCCTTTTTTGAATGTAGAAAGATTTTACACTTTCCTTATGCCATGTGGGAGTTTGGAGCGTAGAGCGTTGAAATCAAGCAGGTCAGCGAAAAAAATCAGACCTTCGCATCAGGCTTATGTGGCATTTCAGAGGCGATTTGCTGCACATATTCCAAGGGTACTTCCTGAATGGCGGCAATTTGTTCCAGGTTCAGGAGTCGACTACGAATAAGCCTTCGGATAGATTCACGTTTTTCTTCAGAGTGCCTTATCAAAAATCTTTTTCATCAAAAGCAGGGCAGTTTGCAGGGAAACCAGGTCAAAAAGCTGTTTGATTTCTTCATCAGGATAGGCGGAAAGATCGGTCAGGATATACTCAAAGGAAGGTATAAAACGGCTTAAAGGGTTTTCAGGGGGTAGGTTAAGCTTCTCTTCAAACCGACTTTTCGCACCCTAGCGAAATATTTATATGAAATATAACTATTCTTATAAAACTTACATGCTATATTTTATCAAAACCCATATTTTGCGATATTTTATAGAGTTTTAGAAGAAAACTTACAAAAAAACTCAAAAAAA
>JANRIC010000057.1:0-2015 GCA_033765345.1 Microscillaceae bacterium | reverse complement strand
CTCAAACTCAATATCGATGACCTCAAAGCCGTCCTCAATAAAGCCGAAGAACTCCTACCCGAACAAAAAGCAGCCGAACTCGAAGACTTCAAAGAAGAAATAGACTTCCCCGAAGTACTCAAAGACCTCGATACCCTCACGACCAGCATCAAAAACGGCGCGCACCGCACCAAAGAAATCGTCAAAGGATTGCGTACCTTCTCCCGCTTGGATGAAGATGCCCTCAAAGAAACCGACATCCACGAAAACCTAGACTCCACCCTCCTGCTCCTGCAAAACCAAATCAAAGACCGAATTAGCATTGAAAAACACTACGGCAACATCCCCCAGATCAAAGCCTATCCCGGACCACTGAATCAGGTATTTATGAATATTCTAGCCAATGCCATTCAGGCCATTGAGGGCGAAGGGAAAATCACGATAGCTACCGAGGTGTCGGAAGTCGGGAGTCAGGGGTCGGGAATTACTGACACCTTGCATCCGACACCCGACTCCTCGCTCCTGATTGCCATTAAAGATACCGGCAAAGGCATGAGTAAATCCGTGATGGAGCGCATCTTTGAGCCCTTTTTCACCACCAAAGACGTGGGCAAGGGCACAGGACTGGGGCTTTCGATCTCCCACAGCATCATCGAGAAGCACGGAGGGACGATTGAAGTGCAGAGTACGCCAGGGGTCGGGACGGAGTTTAGGATTATTTTGCCTGTGGGAAAAGGAACTCAAGTATTAAATTGATTATGAGCTAATCGAGTAATTTTGAATCTTTCAAATTTACCAACCCAACTCCATATTTCAAGTATCTTGAAGCTTATTGATTAATAAATACGTATATTTGACGGAATAGAGATTTTCAGAAGTATGTAAAATTAGTAAATGGATAGCCTACCTAAAGATATTTTAGAACTTCAAAATGAATATAATCAGGAAGTCGAGAAATTGAGCCGGGTGCTTGTAAAACAGTTTGATATTCGTGTTGATTTGGCACTCCTAAGAATTTTATTCAGAGAATCGGAAGATAATTTTCCCGAACTGGAATTAAATATTTTTGAACAAGAACTGGCTTATATTGAATTGGAAAAGGTAGACCGCGAGATAATACAATTTTCCCGAAATCTGGAATTGATGAATTTAAAATTAGATACTTATTGATGATGAAAAAGACCAAAGACGAGATGAGGCAAAAAATCCAGGATAAAATCAAACAGATTAATGGGAAAATCCGTGCTTTATCATCTGAAACAGAGGAAATGCTAAAATCTTCTTTAAATCTGCTTAATAAAGCCGATGAATTAAAAGATAAAATAAAGCAATCCCAAAAGACGGAATAAATATGGTCATAATTGGCTAAAAGAACTGTCATTTAAAAATTATCCCTCTGTTTGTTTAAAACCTTGTTTAGATCGCCATAGCAACGGTATCCCTGAAGCCATTAAAACACAAAATCTTCCAGCCTTTTTCACCACCAAGCCCACCGGGCAAGGGACGGGTTTGGGTCTAAGTTTGGCGTATGATATTGTTTTGGCGAAAGAGCCTGGTGGGTTATTTGGACTCAGAGAGTAATGTCGGTGAAGGCACTCCCTTCGTCATTCGTTTAGCCTAAATTTGCAAGCTCTGCCAACATTTTGTATTTTTACACAACAAATGTAAAAACGATGATAAAAATTCCTTACGGCGAAAGTGATTTTAAAACCTTGATGGCAGGAAACTATTTCTATCAGGATCGTACTAATTTTATTGAGCAGTTAGAGAAATGGAATTCAAAATATCCCGTTTTTTTGCGTCCTCGCCGCTTTGGTAAAAGTTTGTTTATCAGTATCCTGCACCATTATTATGGATTAGAACACAAAGATGATTTTCAAAACCTTTTTGGTAAATTATACATCGGACAGCATCCTACCGAAAATGCCAACCACTATCTGGTCTTGCGTTTTGAATTTAGCCGTATTGATACTGCAACGCATGAAAGTACCTACCAGGGTTTTTTGACGAATACCTTATTGGGTGCACGTTCTTTT
>JANRIC010000056.1:0-94837 GCA_033765345.1 Microscillaceae bacterium | reverse complement strand
CTCAAACTCAATATCGATGACCTCAAAGCCGTCCTCAATAAAGCCGAAGAACTCCTACCCGAACAAAAAGCAGCCGAACTCGAAGACTTCAAAGAAGAAATAGACTTCCCCGAAGTACTCAAAGACCTCGATACCCTCACGGCCAGCATCAAAAACGGCGCGCACCGCACCAAAGAAATCGTCAAAGGGCTGCGTACCTTCTCCCGCTTGGATGAAGATGCCCTCAAAGAAACCGACATCCACGAAAACCTAGACTCCACCCTCCTACTCCTGCAAAACCAAATCAAAGACCGAATTAGCATTGAAAAACACTACGGCAACATCCCCCAGATCAAAGCCTTCCCCGGCCCGCTGAATCAAGTCTTTATGAATATCTTAGCCAATGCCATTCAGGCCATTGAGGGCGAAGGGAAAATCACGATAACTACCGGATTAGTCCATAGTCCGCAGTCCATAGACGATAGCAAAAATCCAGAAATAGTCCATAGTCCGCAGTCCATAGACCATAGCAAAAACCCTATGGACTATGGACTATCGACTATGGACTCAAAGGAACTATCGACTATGGACTCAAAAAACAATATTTTTATTTCCATACAGGACTCCGGCAAAGGCATGTCCAAATCCGTGATGGAGCGCATCTTTGAGCCCTTTTTCACCACCAAAGACGTAGGCAAAGGCACAGGACTGGGGCTTTCTATCTCCCACAGCATCATCGAGAAGCACGGAGGCAAGATTGAAGTAGAGAGTACGCCAAACACAGGAACAACATTTACCATTATATTACCTATTCATCCGAACAATTATGCAAAACCACAAGCACTCGATTCTATACATTGATGACGAAGTGAGCAATATTGATGTGTTTAAGACTTCTTTCCGGAGGGATTACAAAGTATTTACGGCTCTTTCGGCGCAGGAAGGGCTACAGATTTTGGACAATGAAATGATCTCACTCGTCATTACAGACCAGCGTATGCCTGAGATGAGCGGCATCGAGTTTCTCAAAAAAATCATTGCACAATACCCCGATATGATTCGAATTGTCCTGACAGCCTACAGCGATGTAGAGGATATCATTGATGCCATCAATGAAGGGGGAGTTTATCAATACATCCGCAAACCCTGGGACCGCAACGAACTCAAAATGGTGCTTGACAAAGCCCTAGAAGCCTATCAACTTCGCCGGGAAAATAAAAAGTTGATTTTTAACCTACAAAAAGCCAATGAAAATCTGGAGGAAAAAGTAAAACTCCGCACCAAAACCCTCGAGCTACAAAACCAAAAACTCAGCGAACGCCACGAAATGATCGATCTACTTCTCCGAGAACTCAACCACCGGGTCTTGAATAATCTCCAGGTAGTCACAATGCTCCTTGCCTCCGAGGGGCGCAAATCAGACCACACAACCACCAAAGATATTTTAGAAAAAATTGAAAAAAGAGTTTCCGACTT
Source organism: Microscillaceae bacterium (assembly GCA_033765345.1). Classification (GTDB taxonomy): domain Bacteria; phylum Bacteroidota; class Bacteroidia; order Cytophagales; family Microscillaceae; genus JANRIC01. The sequence goes on along the minus strand of JANRIC010000056.1, from coordinate 93,382 downwards.
GGCCAGAATTCACCGGGGTTTGATTTACCGAAAAAATGATTTTCAGGAGACCGTACTGGAGGAATATTTTCAGGAAATCGCCCAACTGCTTACCAATCTCTATGCCAGTGATATTCCCGAAATGCACATTGATATCCGCACCCACCAGATCAAATTACCCCAAAATAAAGCCTATTTCCTCGGTTTTATTGTGCACGAGTTGGTGACCAATGCCTTCAAATATGCTTTTGACCAAGAAAAACAACCCGCACTGCATATTCATCTGCAAAATACCGATGATTCCGATGAGTATTGCCTCTCGATCAGCGATAATGGCTCCGGTTTCCCCAGCGAACTCCTGGACGATCAGGGAGAAATCCTTTATGAAAAAATCAATTCCATGGGTTTGAAAATCATACAATTGATCTGTAAATTACACTTCGGAACACTGAAAGTGCTACAGCGTAAAAATGGCTCTCAAGGCACATACTTTTCCTGCGAACTCTACTTTAATCAACAAAACGGCTTTACCATTGTATGAAAACTGATCTAAAAATCTTAATCCTCGAGGATAATCCCAAAATAGCTGAGGAGCTAAAAACCATGATTACGGAGTTTGGTTATGAAGTCAGTGGCACTGTCAAATCCTATGAAGAAGCCCTGGAATCTGTCAAAAATAACCCTCCCGATCTGGCTCTCTGCGATATTAAAATTCATGGCTTTAAAGACGGCATCCAAACCGCCCGCGCCATCAAAAAAATCATCGATATTCCGGTCATTTATCTCACGGCTTTTATCGAGGATGAAATCCAGGATCGTGCCCTAGAAACCGAACCCGCCGCCTACCTCATCAAACCGATCAACTACAATCAGCTGGAAGTCGCCCTCAAAGTAGCACTACGAAACTTAAAAAATCAAAGCAGTATTTCCTCTTTAAACCAAGACAATTTGTTTTATGTCTGGATCAAAGGCGTGTATGAAGTCATTAACCCCGAAGAAATCATTTACCTGGAAGCCGACAATGTCAATACACAAATTGTAAGCGCGAAAAAAAACTACGTGGTGCTTTCTAAAACGCTCAAAAAAATGATGGAAGAGCTAAACTGCCCGTTTATCGTCCGTGTGAGTCGCTCCGAAGCCGTGAATGTCAGAAAAATCACCCAGTTTAGTAAAGGTCCGACCTACATCCTGCTGGATAGCCCGGAAACCAAAAACAAAGACAGAATCAAAGGGGTGATCTACGTTTCGGAGGCTTACCGGGAGGATTTGAAAAAAGCTTTGGGGATTTAGTCAGCGTTATTCTAAAGGACTTAGAAGTTTTTCTGCGACTTTTCGCACCCCTATTTTCAAATGAGGGTATTTTTAATTCAACCCTCACAAATCATCTTTTATAAGGCGTATCTAAGGCGCGCTTGTTCTGTTTCTATGCAATAGGCTGCTATTTTTAACCCCAGCGGGGTTCAATAGGTATAGAAATCCATGAAATAATCCGGGAAGTTCCGTAGGAACGGCATCTATGTCGTTCCTATGGAACTTGATCGTGGATTTATGACCAATTTCTATAAATATCTCGCTCCTAGTGGAGCTACGAACCGACTTTTCGCAGCCCTATTTTCAAATGAGGGTATTTATACCCAGATTAAAGTGATTTAGGAAATACAAGACCCCTGCGGGGCAAGTTTTCTTGATTGATTAGCTTGATTATTCATGATTTACCGCCCGGCTTGGTGTCTTCACCAAGCCTCTGTTGAGCGAAAATATAGTGCTAGAATTTTCTGAATTAACGATACGCTAAAAACACGGAAGAACCAAAAAATTAAAACTACAAGGTTTCAGAAACCTTAAGTGTATTTTTTATTCCAAAGGAGACAGCCCCAATGCGATTAATTTGGCTTTCAGTGCCTCTACTTGTCTTAAGGCTTCCTGTTTTTCTTCTTCTGCTTTAAGGGCTTTGCTTTCAGCTTCCTGGGCTTTGCTTTCGGCTTCCTGGGCTTTGCTTTCAGCTTCCTGAGCCTTTGCTGTTAATATCTGCTGATTTTCTTCGCCAGTATAGAGTACATTGCCTTCTTTGGTACACCAACGTGACCAGGTTGCTTTTTCCCCCTCAAATAGCCCTTCCCAGAGACGTATACCCAGATTAATTTCCTGGATAAAAAAGCTTTCCTCCCAGTTTACTCTTTCATACTGATGGTCTTTTAATTGGAATATATTGAGCTTATCTTCATAAAGCTCGTGGTAGGGATCGTGAATGATATAATAAGGTACACCGATTTCGGCATAGACCTCAAACTTTTGGCTGTTTTCCCCGCCGATTTTATTGGAGACAATCTCTACGACGACTTCGGGAATTTTATGCAACCATACAAAATAACTGCGGTTCTTTTTATCATCCCAATCTTTGCCAATGATCACATCCATACTCAAAAACATATCCGGAACAATAGGTGGCTTTTGCGGGTGATAATAGACACCTACATTGGTGGCTGCCAAAAAATTACGCTCCGTCCATTGATTGGCGTGGAGCGGCTCTACATACAGTCTTTGCTGTTTTTCGGAAAATAAATTGTCCACAGGCGTATCATCTTCGGTGACAAATTGCTCATAATCGAGGCCTTCCAGGTCTATTTCATGATAGACGATATGGGCAAAGACCATCTTTTTATCCGTTTTTTTGACGATTTTATATTCATTGTGATAACCTAGTTCTTTTACCACATTGTCGAGTGCGTCTTCCATGCTTTTTTTCTTTTTTGATAATCAAATATACACATTTAATCCAGATAAAGGCAATTTTCGTACAAAACAAAATTTTATTCCAATAAACCAACAAAAAACAAAATTATTACCCCGTTATAATTTTATATACCCCCTTATACATTTAAATAATCAAAAAAAATAAAAATATAACTCAAAAAAAATTTATTTAACCCCATTATACAAATGTTTTTCTTGGTTATACAATTGTTTAACCCCATTATACAAATGTTTTTCTTGGTTATACAATTGTTTAACCCCATTATACAAATGTTTTTTCCGGTTATACAATTGTTTAACCCCTTTATACAAATGTTTTTCTTGGTTATACAATTGTTTAACCCCTTTATACAAATGTTTTTCTTGGTTATACAATTGTTTAACCCTATTATAAAAAAATAATTTACTAAGAACCTTTTCAGATACGCAATATTCTTTTGTTTGAGAGCGTTTTTATTTTGATTTTTATAATTTAATTTTTAATTCATTCATCAACCCAATTTTAATTTTATGGCAAAAAAAACCAAAGGAAGAATTGATATTCCCCAAAACATCGAGGAAAATCTGAAACTAGCACAACTGGTTTTTGACAAACACAAAAAGGACGGAGATGCCTCTTTGCTCAAAAGCCTTCAGGACTTCAACTGGGACGAACTCGGCCCCAACATCACCGTATGCCTGGCCAAACACCTGGAAGCCGAAGAACTCAAACGCAAAATGGAACAGATTTACAAAGAACGTGATTTATTCCTGCCTCAGATTACCGAGGCGCTTCGTGCAGGCAAATCACTCTTAAAGGCCGCCTACAGCAAAAATCCCAAGAAACTAGGCGACTGGGGTTTTACGGTAGATGACAGCCCAAAAGCTAAAAAAGCCAAAGAAACAGAAGAAAAAGCTTAAATGGATTTGCATCTGATCCCTTAAAACGAGCATAGAGGTGTTGTGTCACAGCATCTCTATTTTTTTATACCTCTCCCTCAGCAAAAAAACTCAAGCCCTACCTGTAATATTTTGCCTCTAAACTTTACAAATTGATTAAGATGTATTACTTTAAATTCAAATTAAATTAACATTCTATTAAATATGAAAAATTTAAATCTGGTATTTGTTGCTTTATTATTCGTTTGTGCATCACCCGTACAAGCGCAAAGTGTAGACGAAATCATCAGTAATTATTTTGAAAATACAGGCGGATATGCCAAATGGGGCGAACTCAAAAACATTAAAATGAGTGCTAAGGTCAATCAGGGTGGGCTGGAAATTCCCCTGGAAATCGTCCAAACCGCAGAAGGCCGCCAGTATACCAAAATTAACTTCCAAGGTCAAGTAATCATGCAAGGAGTCTTTGACGGAGAAACACTCTGGGGCACCAACTTCCAAACCATGAAAGCTGAAAAAGCAGATGCAGAAGCTACTGAGATCCAAAAACTGGAAAAAAACGACTTCCCCGAATCACTTTACAACTACAAAACAAAAGGCTACAACGTTGAGCTCTCTGGTAAAGAAACCATGGACGGTACCGAAACTTTCAAAGTAAAGCTTACCAAAGAACCTATCACCGTAGACGGGCAAAAGGTGGAGAATATCACTTATTATTTCTTTGATGTCGAGTCTTTTGTACTCTTGGCAGTAGAATCTGAAATCAAATCCGGCCCAGCCAAAGGCATGATCTCTCAAAGCAAAATGAGCGACTATCAGGAAGTCAATGGACTTTATTTCCCCTTTAAACTTACACAAGGTGTAAAAGGGCAAGGCGGACAAGCCATCACCCTGGATGCCATCGAGCTGAATGTAGAGGTTAATGAAAAGGATTTTGCTTATCCTGACGGAGAATAAGCACATGGTTTCATTTCATCATCTCGATCCTATGAAAAAAACATTCTTTTTATCTGTTTTATACTGCTTGGCGATTCTTCCGGGCTACTTGGTAGCCCAAGAGGGTATCATTGTACTAAAAGGCAAAGAACTTTTCGGTGATATGAAAGCCCGCCATATCGGCCCTGCCCTGATGAGCGGCCGAATCAATGACCTGGAAAACCACCCCAGCAATGACCGAGTCATTTATGCAGGTACTGCTGGTGGAGGGGTCTGGAAATCCAGCAATGGAGGCGCCTCTTTTAATCCTATCTTTGATGAATACGCCCAGTCCATAGGCTGTGTCGCCCTAGACCCACAAAAACCCGATGAGGTCATCTGGGTCGGAACAGGCGAAACCTGGACTCGAAACAGCGTCTCGATCGGCGACGGTCTTTACAAATCTACTGACGGAGGTTCTAACTGGAAAAAAATGGGCTTTGAAAAATCCGAGCGCATCAGCAGTATAGAAATTGACCCCAAAAATACCCAAACAATATACGTAGGGGTACTGGGTGCTCTCTGGAGCGATAGCGAAGAACGCGGCGTGTACAAATCTACCGACGGAGGAGCTACCTGGAGCAAAATCCTTTATCTAAACCCCAACACCGGATGTGCCGACCTAATCATGGATCCTAACAATCCTTCCGTCTTGTATGCCTCTATGTGGGAGTTTCGACGTACAGCCTGGTCTTTTAGCTCAGGCGGTTTGCAAAGTGCCCTGATGAAATCTACCGACGGAGGAGCCACCTGGAAAAAAATCCACACTGGATTCCCTACCGGCAAATTAGGTAGAATTGCCATGGCCGTAGCACCTTCCAACAGCAATATCCTCTATGCTGTCCTCGAGACTGAGCAAGACAAAGACAAAGGGCTTTACCGCTCTGATGACGGTGGTGCTACCTGGAAACATCTAAACAATGACTTCGGGCTGGTGGTCAGACCTTTTTACTTCTCTCGCCTCACTGTTGACCCTCGTAATCCTGAAGTGGTAGCCAAAGCTGGACTCTTCGGCTCTATCAGCCGTGACGGTGGCAAAACTTTCAAAGACCTCGGCTCGATGCACGCTGATATTCACGACATCATCTTTGATATCAAAAACTCTGATCGAATGTACGTAGGTACTGACGGCGGTGTATATCGTACCTGGGACGGCGGCACTACGATGGAAATCGTGGCCAATCTGCCCGTTTCACAGTTTTATCACGTGAGTGTAGACAATGCCAAACCTTACAATGTCTATGGTGGACTGCAGGATAACGGCTCCTGGTTCGGACCTTCTTCCTCACCGGGTGGTGTAGAAGCCCGCGACTGGAACAGCGTGGGCGCAGGCGATGGTTTCCGTGTATTGCCCCACCCTACCAAAAAAATAGTCTATTCTGAAATGCAAGGAGCTGAAAATGTGTGGAGATATGATGTAGAAAAAAATCAAACCAAAACCATCCAACCCCTACCTGTCAAAGGTGACCCCAAACTCAGATTTAATTGGAATGCTCCCATGACAACCAGCGTTCACCAACCTGACCGCTTTTATATGGGAAGCCAATTCTTGTACAAATCCGAAAATATGGGCGATACCTGGGTCAAAATCTCTCCTGACCTGACTACCAATGACCCCGCCAAACAAAACCAACTGGAATCCGGCGGACTTTCTAAGGATAATTCGGGTGCCGAAAATCACTGTACCATCTTTACCATCGCCGAATCACCCCTCGATGAAAAAATCATCTGGGTAGGTACCGACGACGGCAACGTACAAGTGACCCAAGACGGCGGCAAAACCTGGACCAATACCGTAGCCAATATCACCGGATTGCCCAAAAATACTTGGTGCTACCACATAGAGGCTAGCGTACATGCTCCCGGAACGGCTTATGCAGTCTTTGAAGGGCACGCCAGAGGAGACTTCAAAGCTTATGTCTATAAAACTACTGACTTTGGCAAAACCTGGGCTTCCCTCGTAACCGACGACATCATCAGTTTTGCCAGAAACATCCAAGAGGATTATGTAAACCCTGATTTGCTCTTCCTGGGTACAGAATTTGGCTTATTCATCACCGTAGACGGCGGCAAGAACTGGAGCAGATTTACCAATAATATGCCCGCCGTAGCCGTCCACTACATCGAGTTACACAAAGAAACCAATGACCTCGTGATGGGTACACACGGCCGAGGAGTGATCATCATTGATGACATTAGCCCACTAAGAGAGATCAATCAAGAAGTACTTCAAAAGAATGTGCATTTCTTCCAAAGTAAGCCTACAGTGATCGTAGAGCAAAGCGGATTCGGCGGTACCAGCACCGAAAGAGAGTTCGTAGGCCAAAACCGCTCCACGGATGTCCGTATCGTCTACTACCTCAAGAAAAAGCATATTTTCGGGAAAATGACCATGGAAATCCAGGATATGCAAGGGAACAAACTCAGCGACCTATCTCCGGGAACTTCCAAAGGAATCAATGTGGTAACCTGGAACTACCGCACCAAACAACCCAAACTTGCCAAAGGAAAAACCTTTGCATTCGGAGGTTTTACTTCGCCCAGGGTACAAGCTGGTACTTACAAGGTAGTCATGAAAAAGGACAAAGAAACTTATGAGACTACGATTGAATTGGTCAATGACCCCAACTCGCTCCTTACTGCCCAGGATCGCGAAGCCAATCACAAAACTACAATGAAGCTTTACAATATGTCGCAGGAACTGGCCTATCTGGTGTATGAACTGGACGAAACTCTAGCCCACGCAGAGAAGCTCCTGAAAGAAGACCCCGCTTCCAAAAAAGTAGCCCAGCCAGTCATTACAGAGCTTAACAACCTCAAAAACACACTGGTCATCACCACAGGCGACAATTACGTAGGAGCAGCCGAACCTCAATTGCGAGAAAAAATCGCTGATCTGTATTCCAAGATTGCTGATAGTTTTGCTGCACCCACCAGTGCAGAAATGGATAATCTGCAACTCCTAGAAGAAAGATTCAACAAAGCCAAAGAGACTTTTGCGGCGATCAAAAGCAAGCAAGTTGCCAAACTAACTTCTTATGCAGAGGGCAAAGGCAAAAAAATGGCGGCCATCTCAAAATTTGATGAATTTTTAAAACAATAAGTATCTTTTACCTTCATAATAATTCGCAAAACTCCTGAGCCGGATTGGTTTGGGAGTTTTTTTTATAGCTATGTCTCAAGATAAGTTGATTTTTAAAAATTAATTATTTTTTACCTCAGCGTTAAGATGTCGGAAGAATCATAATTGTATTTAATTTGCAGCTTGCTTTTAATACCTGCAAATGATTTATGAATATCCACAAGCTCAAAAAAATAGCTGAAGATTGGCTACCTCCCGTTTTGATTCGTGCTTTGATGCAAAGCTACCACAGTCTGTACTTTCAATGGGCAGTCAACAAAACGATTTTACAACAAAACAAACAGCTTAAAGGAATTGGAAGAGGCAAAAGAGCTTTTCTTTTTGCCACAGGACCCAGCATCAAAAAGGAAAACTTAAAGCTCTTGGCCGGAGAAGATTGTTACTCCCTGAGTAATTTCTTTTTGCACGAAGATATTGTTTTGCTTAAGCCCAAGTTTCAGTTTTTCGCACCCTATCATCCTCCCTTGGATCGCAACAATTTTGCAGATTGGCTCGATCAGGCAGATAAAAGGCTTCCTCCAGAAACCAAAATCTTTCTGGGTACGAGTGATGAAAAACTAGTAAAAGAATATGGGCTTTTTCCCAAACGAGAAATCTATTATGTATATATGAATACGCACCCCAATCCTCGACAAATTGACCTGCGCAGACCTATTCGGAAGTCACAAACCATCCCCCTTATGGCATTGCCGGTGCTGGTTTATATGGGTTATGACGAAATTTATTTGCTGGGATGCGATCACAATATCCTTAAGAGCTACGGCGAACAAGTACATTATTTTTATGAGAAAAAAGATGAAATTCGTAAAAATATTACCGGTGATTACTGGCCGAGCATCATTGAGCACCACCTAGCGAGCTTGAAAGTATTCCAACAATATGAATTTTATAAAAAAATCATAGACAAAACCTGCCATACCCAAGTCATCAATCTATCGGCTGAGAGTTGGTTGGATGCTTTTCCCAAAAAAGCATTGAGTGAACTGATTGAAAAGCAAGATGCTGTTGCTCAAACCAAAAAAAACTAAAATAAAAATTCATGAAACAATTTTTATAATTGGTGCAGTAGTTGAGATAATTCTACCGAAAAAAAAGGATTAAATACACAAAAAATCTATATTTACATCCATAGGATTTAATGAAGCGATAGCGTGAATTAAACCCTTCACAAAATCGCTCAAAATATAGTTGATATGGAAGATCAATCTACTGAAAAATCATCTTCGTATAAAATCAAGTTTGATACCATTCAAGGCAGAACTACACTCGGGTTTTTGATAACCGTACTGGTAGCAGTATTGCTTATTTTTATTACAGATTATTGGTGGCGCACGCTCAATACCCAAAAAGATACGATCATCTACCAGACAAAGCCCATTGCCATCGAGGCCGTCAAATTATTAAACCTCATCAAAGTCACACAAACCAACCTTAGTCAGTACCTTTTTCTGGAAGATGACTCTCTAGAGAAGATCAACAAAGAAATCTGGCTTATCAATATTGCCGAGCAAAAAGATACACTCCGCAATCGAGTGATCGCACTGGGTGATACCGAAATTAAGAACCTATTTACCATCATTAATAAGAAGTTAAGCGAATTAAAACAACAACAACGCGAACTGGAAAGAATGTTATCCACCAGCCAAAGCAAACAATTGGCAAAATATCAGGTGAAAAACGACGTACTGTTTGCTTATCAAGAAATCGACAAATCCTTTAATGACCTTTTCCAGGAGGTGAAGCGCAAAGAAAAAAGGATTCTAAGTGAAATCAATGAACAACAAAGCCTGTTTTATCGGGTTCTGATTTTAGCGCTTATTCTTGGGTTTGTGATGAGTTATTTGATGGGTTTAAGGCTTTTTTTGGCGGTCTTTCGTTGGATTCGTGAGATCAAAGACAATTTGAAAGCCCTCTCCTCTGGAAATATCCCTCCACATACAGCCATTTATGACAATGAGTTTAAAAATATCAACCTTCACATCAATAAACTGAGCGAATTATTCGAAGACTTGAAAAATTATTCTATTACAGTAGGGGAAGGTAAATTTCATCAGGAAAGTGCGATTTTTGAGTCTGAAAGTGAGCTGGGGCGAGCCCTACAACACATGAACCTCAGCCTCCGAAAAGTATACGATGAAGAGCGAAAACGCAACTGGATCAGCGAGGGTTTGGCTGACTTTGCCGAACTATTACGCACCGAAAGTAGTCATATTGACCACCTTTGCCAAAAACTTATCAGTCAATTGGTCAAATATCTGGACATCATCCAGGGCGGTATTTTCATTTTGATCAAAGATGAATACGGACAGATGCGCTTTGAGCAAAAAGGAGCTTATGCCTATGGAAGGGAAAAGTTTTTGGAAAAAAGAGTAGAACCTCACGAAGGGCTGATCGGAAGAGTCTTCAAAGAAAAAGAAATTGTACTACTTACAGATATACCCGAAAATTATACTTATATCACTTCGGGCTTGGGCAGCGCATCTCCCAAATCTTTGATTTTACTGCCTTTACTTACCGACGAAAGAGAGGTAATCGGCATTATTGAGCTGGCTTCTCTCCGAAATTTTGAAGACTTTCAGATCAACTTTTTGGAAAAATTATGCACCAGTGTTACCGCTACACTTACCATTGCCCAGACTACACTTGAAAACCAAAAAATTCTGGAAGAAGCCGGGCGTTTCTCTGACCTTAAAGTCACTACGGAAATCACCCAAAAGAAAAACTTGGAAGAGTTGAACCTTTCCCGGGAAGAAATGATTCAACTACTCAAAGATTTGCAAAGCCGTAATAAAAAACTAGGCAGTATACTCGATGGGATGCAAGAAGGGATCATTGTCACCAATCCTCGTGGAAGAATTGAAATATTCAGCCGAGGGGCAGAAAGAATCTTTGAGTTTAAAAAGACAGAAATGATCGGTCGTCAGATTAGCTCTTTGATTCCCAATGAATTTGGAATAGAGCTGGATAGCATCATTCAGAGTTATTCAGACTCCCCAATGATGGATTCTGCCCAGGTGGTTAATCGCCGTAATATCATTGCTCAGAAGAAAAACGGAACGCAGTTTCCCATCTATTTATCACTTTCGGAAATCAACATCGATAATCAAAAATACTTTGCCATGATAGCCCGTGAGATTTAGAGCATCATAGAAATTAAAGGTACTATTTGAATGAGAGTCCATTTTTTTTAGTACTTTTAGCGTCCAAAGTTTTTTGTTCACAAACTATATGAAATTCTCAACACAAATACCATGGATGCGCCTTCCTCTACAAAACCCTCTCGATAGGTTTATTCAAGGCATGATGGTTTGTATGTGTTTGATTTTGAATTCAGCGGGAGGGCTTTGGGGGCAAAGTTTATCCGAGGTCGAGATTAACCAAAAATATGAGCGCATCAAACTTGAGCTGCTTTGCCAATCCTTAGAATTTCTCCTCAAAAGATACGAAAATTCTTCCTCACCCATCGAGCAGAAGCTTTCTTGTTTAAATCTGGAATCTATCGCTCAAAGTATTCCCCCAGACTTTCAAACCGCCGAAAAATTCTTTAAATTATTAGCCTCTAAAAAATACGAAAGCTTCGGAAAAAATAAACTCCAGGTAAGACTCAATAAACTTATTGATGATATTCAAACCGAATTGAGCAAACTTTATCAAGACCCAACCTGGAAAAATGATCTTCAAGTACTGATGTTGAGTCTCAAAGAAATTAAGAATACTCAACTAAACCCTCAGATTTCTCTCAAAGAAGAAACTGCGGAAATTTCACCTGAGAATGAACAAATACCTATAAATCAAACTACTACAAATCCCAAAACCGATAACTCCATGCCTATTGTTTATTTTATTCTGCTTGTGTTGATTGGCTGTATTGGCTTCCTGGTATGGCAAAATCAAAAACTAAAAGCTCAAATTGAAGAGCTGGACGAAAATTATATGGAAAGGTATAGCCGCCTCGATAACCGAATGGATACCATGACCTCCATCAAAGATTTTCAATCGCTTTTGCTGAAATTTAATTTTCTGAATGAGCAGTTGAATACACTCATCCACGAAGTAGTGGTTCTCAAAAATCGGAACGAAAACAAAATGACCGCCGAGGAATTATATGCCAAAAGAACAGAACACCTTGAGAATTATACCTATAACCCTACTATTCAAATTTATTATGCCCGCTTAGACCCAATCTATGCCAATTTTCAGTTTCATGAATTTAAAACCGAACCAGACAAAGAACATCTCTACAAAATCGAGATCAATCTGGAAAACCCCAAACAAGCCCTTTTTAGTGTTGTTCAAAGAAGCGAATATCACCAACTGGCACTGCTTCAAGCAGGTAAAATGCTGCTTCCAGCCTGCCAATACATCAATGAACCCTACAATGACTCTAGAATTATTACCATTGAACCGGGCATCCTAGAAAAAAAAGAAAACGATTGGGTGATTCACAGAAAAGCTAAAGTTGCCTTCGAATAAAATTAAGCAAACTCTACGAATTGTTTCTACGTATGATGAAATATAAAAATGCACATTCTCACAACAACGAAATAAATGACCTTATTGCCCTAACCCTAAGTGTTTACACTTAGCATGGCTGCAAGCATTGAATGCTTAAATTCTCATTAAAAATAATATAAGCCTAAATAGTCAACCTTAGATTTCATATCAAAAAAAACAAATCCTGTATAAAATATCTTATACAAAATCAGACACCACTTTTAAGAGAAAAATTATCATGAATTATTGAGGTTACAATTTTTTTTAATTGAGTATTTAATCAAAAAGCTTTGCTTTTTTTTAAGATGAAAGATAGCCAAGTTCTAAAAAAGATTAAAAGTGGAGACGAAGCTGCACTTGATTATATCTACAAAAAAAACTATAAAATGATGACCCGACTGGTCATCAATAATAGTGGTTCAGAAGAAGAGGCTAAGGATATTTATCAAGAGGCTATCCTAATTTTCTGGCAGAAGGCACGGAAAGAAGACTTCCTGCTTACTTCTAAAATCAGCACTTTTATTTATAGTATTTGTCAAAATCTTTGGAGAAAAGAACTCGAGCGTAAAGCACGCTTATCCGGGGAAATGGTTGAAGGGATGGAATTTAATTCTTTTGAATCGCAGGAAAGAAACGAAATTATTAGCGAGTGCATCAAAAGCCTCGGAGAAACCTGCCAAAAAGTATTGATGTACTATTATTTTGATAATATGTCTATGCAGGATATTGCTGAAAAAATGGGTTTTGCCAATGCAGACACTGCTAAGACCAAAAAATATAAGTGCAAAAAAGAACTGGATAAACTTATTAAATCTAAATATAAAGCTACTGACTTTCTAGATTAAACTGATGGACAAAGAAATCTATACAGAGCAAATTGAAGCTTATCTTTTGAATAAATTGGATGCAGAAGATAAAATTGCTTTTAGGCAGCTCATTGAAAAAGATCCGATCCTGAAAAATGAATTGCAGTTTCAGGAAGAAATCATTGAAGCAATTCGTCTAAATCGTAAGCTTGAACTCAAAGCCCGCTTGAATGCCATTCAGGTGAATCAGTCTCCACTCTCACAATTGTCGCGTATCACTTGGATTGGTACCGCCACGCTTGCAATGGGTTTATTGTTGGGGGTAGTGATTCTGAGGGCCGATTTATTTGAAATATCTTCATCTGATATTCAAAATCCCCCCAAGGCTAAAATAAACCTTAAGCAAAAACAAGCACCTTCTGTCTCAGAATTATCTCAAAAAGATAATACAACCGCCAGTACTTCTCCTGAGTTGTCTTCTGATCATCCTACAAATACAGCGACAAACTCCCTTGATCAGGCTTTAGATCAGGAAAATTTAGACACATCAATTTCCAGTGTTCCTGTTGCTAAACAAGAATTAATTAGTCAGGATACCTATACATATGATCTAAAAATCAATAAACCTCGTCGTTTTATGTCAAAAGTAGACAATATTCTGGGGGCTCAAAAAGAAATTTACGCCATCGATCCAGAAGATGAAGAGGGTGTAAAAGGTATCTTTGATGGAACCAACGAAGCCAATCTGGAAGAAATCGCACACCGCAATCAGTTGAGCTATCAATATTACAACGAGGAACTCTTTTTGTATAATTATCAAGGAAGCTACAAAATTATTCGTATTTACATAAAAGAAGAGGAGCGTCACTTCCTGTATTATCAAAACCAGTATTATGAACTTAATACCAATCAGGTAGAGAAAAAAGAACTAAGAGCGATCAGCAACTCCGACTTGATTGAACTCCTGAATTTGGCTCGAGCTAAATTTTATGATAAATAGAGATTTGAAATTTAGTGTTTTTTGAATATGTAAAAAGGCTTTCACAAAAAGCCTTTTTGTATATTAGATTAATGTGTAACTTTGAAAAAAAATGCACATAGACTTTTTATCTTGAAAAATCAGTACTCTTATACCCAAAAATTCGGTAGCCTTTTATCTATTAACGTCATTGTAAGTATTAGCCTGGTTCTTTTTATTTTCGGACTTTGTGGGCTTTTGATTTTGCATACCAATCAATTAGGGCAAATTATCAGGCGTAACTTTGAGCTGCAGATCTTTCTAAAACACAATCTAGAGCAATCTGAGCTTGATGACCTGCGTCGTACACTCATCAATAAACCTTTTACCCAAAAAACAAAGGGAAAACCTGATGTAAGCTTTATTTCCAAAGAAGAAGCCAAAACCGAATTTATCCAAAGTACCGGCGAAGATTTTATGCGTTTCCTCAACGATAATCCGCTTAGAGATTCATTCGTTTTGAAAATCAAACCTGAATTTTACACCAATCCTCAAATAATACGCATTCAAAAAGAATTGGAAAAAATACCCGGTGTCTTTGAGGTAAGTTATGTGAAGGATTTGGTCATTACGATCAATCGCAACATCGCTATGATTAGCCTGGTTTTATTGTTATTTGGGGTTTTCATTTTGTTGACTGTCATCATATTGATTGACAATACCATCAAGCTGGCTCTGTTTTCTCAAAGATTGCTGATTCGTAGTATGCAGTTGGTGGGTGCTACCGATAGTTTTATTCAAAGGCCATTTATTATACAAGCGATGATTCAGGGGAGTATCAGTGGGTTGATTTCTTCTTGTATTTTATTTGCTTTGTTAAAATACTTACACCTACAGCTCCCCGAATTAATATTACTCTACCGCTTGGAAGATTTTTTAGCACTTATTTGTTTACTCATCGTATTGGGAAGTTTGGTCGGTGGTTTAAGTGCTTTTAGAGCGGTAAGAAAATATCTACGCCTTTCACTAGATGAACTGTATTGATACAGAACCTAAATCAACTAAACACTGACTGCTTCCTTTTCTTTGGGCTGAGGGAAAATAACCGAGGCCAAGACGCTTATGACTAATATACCGAGGATAATATACAAGGAATATTCGTTCTTAAAACCAATCAACTTAAACCAATCGTGTGCAATCATCTTAATACCAATGAAAGTCAGCAGAAAGGCTAGGCCTGTTTTTAGATAATGAAATAAATGCATTACATTAGACAGGAAGAAAAACATAGAGCGAAGCCCCATAATAGCAAAAATATTTGAAAAGAAAACAACGTAAGGGTCAATAGTCACTGCAAAAACAGCAGGTACTGAATCAACTGCAAATAATAAATCGGTAAATTCTACGATAAGTACCACGACAAAAAGTGGGGTTATAAAGATTTTTCCTTTTTTCATCACAAAAAAACGATCCTTCACATATCTGGGGAAAACCTGAAAAAAACGAGAACTCAATTTTACAATTGGATGCTTATCGGTTTCAAATTTTTCATCTTCATCTGCAATCAACATTTTAATACCTGAATAAATCAGTAAAGCTCCAAAAAAATACAGAATAAAACCAAATTTTTGAATCAACGCAGCTCCTAGAAAAATAAAAATAAACCGCATGACAACGGCACCCAAAATCCCCCAAAGTAAGACTTTTTTGAAATAATTTTCTTTAACCCCAAAAGAAGAAAAGATCAAAATAATTACGAAGATATTATCTACGGAAAGAGAGTATTCCAGCAACCAACCTGTGATAAATTCTAATGCCATATTTTCGCGATAGCTTTGGATGCTACGCTCAGGGTCGTCTGCTTTGTAGTATGATAAGTTTCCTACATCATCTACATATTTATTTACGACAATTTCCAGGTCATCAAAAGTCTGTATACCGTGAATATAATGACCATAGGATTTGAGTACAAAATAAAAAATAATCGCAAAAGTTACCCAGATACAACTCCAGATAGCTGCTTCACGAAAAGAAACCACGTGACTTTTTCTACTGAAAACCCCTAAATCCAGCAAAAGCGTGCCTACAATAAACCCGATAAATGCTGTAAAAAATAATAATTCATTAGGATTCATATTGCACTCTTAGTTGGCCAAACAAATATCAAACTTTATTCCAATGAACCAAAGAAACAATAATTCGGAAAAATTATTTTTACAAAAGTGGGGTAATTTGTATATTCCCTCAATGCATCTAAAATTAACAAGGTTGAGCAATTTCATTGAATATAAATACTTTAAAATACATTACAAAAAGATTGGATCCGGGCCAAAGGCGATTATTGCCTTTTATGGATTCGGACAAGATATGTCCTCCTATAATTGTATGATTGAACAATTTAATAAATATTATACGGTATATGTACCAGAATTGTTTTTTCACGGACATAGTATCTGGAAAAAAAACAATCTTTTTTTAGATAAGCAAATCTGGAAAGATTTTTTGAGATTATTGATGGAAAAGGAAAAAATTATAGAATTTTCATTAATCGGCTTTAGTCTGGGAGCTAAACTAGCACTTGTTACGCTTGAAGCTTACCCTGAGAAAGTCAGGCAACTGGTATTATTGGCTCCTGACGGAATTCGTGAAAACTTTTGGTACAAGTCGGCTGTACGCACATTAGGTGGTCGTTTAGCGTTTCGTTTTCTTCGTCGATATCCAAAATTACTTTTAATTAGCCTAAAGCTGCTTTTACGTCAAGGCTATTTGGATAAGGCTTCTCATCATTTCTTGAGTCGCTTACTCCAAAACCCGGCACAGAGAGCACAATTATACAATACCTGGGTACTTTACCGGGGCATACAAGTTGATATTCAAAAAATAAGTCAAACCATTGTTGAGCGTGAAATAAAACCTTTGATTTTTTTGGGAAAAAAAGACCCTTGGTTTACTCTTCATACGATTGAGCCTATGGTCAAGCGTGTAAGTTCGGTTCGTGTAATTTTTTTAGACGCTACACACGCACAAGTCATCAGAAGGTTTGCCGATTATTGTCGTATTTATACGCAGGTTATTTAAGGGCTTTAAGAGCTGACAGAAATAATAGCAGAAATATGCCTGATAGAGATGGAAATCGTATTTTTTTTAATAAAATTGTATTTATTGAAGGGGATTTTTGATTTGGGTTTGAGGATAATTTTGATCGCCTACGTATTGATATGGAATAATAATTTATCCAATAATAGCTTTTAAACTGCTGTTATTCAGTTTTTTATATATTTATATTTTCAATGTAATTACAAAAAAATGACTATCAAAGCTCTTATTTTACAGGAAAATCCGCAGGAAAGGATCGTAATTAAGGAAACTGATCTTCCCGATTTAAAACCTGGAGAAGCACTCATCCGGATAAAAGCCGCCGCCCTAAACCACAGAGATCAGTGGGCTCGAGTAGGCATGTATCCGGGGCTTACCTATCCTTCTATTCTTGGTTCAGACGGTTGTGGTGTGGTAGAAAAAGTCTTTGATTCGGAACATGATCATTGGCTTGGGAAAGAAGTGATTATCAATCCGAATGTAAACTGGGGCGATCATCCTGATTATCCAAGCAGGAACTACACCATTCTAGGGATGCCTACCCACGGTACTTTGGCCGAATACCTGATAGTACCCGCTCATCGGCTTCACCTCAAACCTGCCCACCTCAGCACTGAGGAAGCCGCAGCTATCCCTTTGGCTGGGCTTACGGCTTACAGGGCGGTATTTACGAAGGGCAAAGTAGCCGCAGATCAAGATGTGTTTATTAGCGGCATAGGAGGAGGGGTAGCCTTATTTGCACTTCAGTTTGCTGTTGCTTTGGGTGCCAGGGTGTGTGTCAGTTCGGGGCAGGAAGAAAAACTTGAACTTGCCAGAAAATACGGGGCTGTTGGTAGGGTGAATTATAAGGAGGAGCTTTGGTTTAAAGCTTTACAAAAAAATTATCCTTTGGGCTTTCAGGTCATCATAGACAGTGCCGGGGGAAAAGACTTCGGGGAGCTTGCCAAGATGATTGCATTGGGTGGTACGATGGTCGTGTACGGGACTACTGCTGGCACGCCTTCGCCCTTGAATTTGCCTCGTTTGTTCTTCTCACAAGCCAGTATTCAGGGCACTACAATGGGCAATGATCAGGAGTTTGAGGCGATGATAAATTTTGTGAATAAACACCAAATCAAGCCTGTGGTTAGTTCTGTAAGACCTTTATCCGAAGCAATTTCAGCTTTTGACGAAATGGCTGCCAGCAAACAATTCGGCAAGTTAGTGATCAAAATCAGCGAGACCTAACCCACAACACGATTTAAAAGACGATCATTGTAAGAGAGAAGGAGGAAAAATCCTCTTTCCTCCTAAGCTTTTGATTTGATCGTGAGGTTTATACAGCAGGGGTATTTTCTTGCTGAATATTCCAAACTTCCTCTTTGAGAGCGTTTTTAGGGACGGTAAGCAATACCCTTACAGGGTTAGGAATGAGTACCAAATAAGCTTGTTCGTATTCATCAGAATCAATGACCACTCCTTGTTTTAAGTCGGGAATATCATACTGAGCTGTCCCATTGGTGAATTTTCCCACTTTATGATAGTTTTTGGCCAGGTAAGCTATTGGAGAAAGCACGTCTGTATCAGGGCAATATTTTTGGTGAATTTCATGGAAAACATCTTCCATCTGTTTTCCAAAGTTGTCTACAAACTCGTCCTCGATATTGTGTAGCTCTTCCTCGAGGTCGTCATAATTTTTGTCGGAATAACTCAGTCTGCCCAGTTCCATCCTTCGCTCCACGATGCTGACCAAGATGCTGTTTAGGTCTTCTATTTCCATACGTTCACTAATTTTAATTCTAACATGAAGATAAAATAAAACACTCGAAAAACTAAAAATGGTTCGATATTTTTATCATATCATAATTTTTTTTACTCATATCTTCAATTCATAGCCCATAGATAAAAGCACAATGATTAACAATCCAAGAATGATTCTATAATATCCAAATGCCTTAAACCCATATTTGGTCAGGAAACTGATGAAAAATCTAATCGCCAGCATAGCAACAATAAATGCGACCAGATTTCCAAAAAGTAAAATAGAGAGGTCTGAGGACTTGATTTGCTCAAAATCTTTCAAAAGCTTGTAAGACGCTGCTACAAACATCGTCGGAACGGCCAGAAAAAAGGAAAATTCCGCTGCCTGCTTTCGGCTCAAGCCTTGTGTCATCCCACCGATAATACTCGCCGCCGAGCGCGAAACTCCGGGAACCATGGCAATACATTGGAAAAAACCTACGCTGAGTGCTTTTGGATAAGTAATTTCTTTGTCATCATCTTTTTCGGTTTGTGGAAACCACTGATCTACGAAAATGAGTACAATTCCTCCTAATAACAAGGTAATAGCAACCACAAGTACGTTTTCTAACAAACTATCGATAAAATCACTCAACAAAAACCCAATCAGAGCGGCTGGAAGAAAAGCAACGAATAACTTCAGATAGAACTCCCAAGAGTTGAAGAATCGTTTCCAGTAGAGTACCACTACCGAAAGAATAGCACCAAATTGAATATTTACCTCGAAGACCTTGGTGAAAGTATTTTCATTAATCCCCATGATTGAGGAGGCAATAATCATGTGTCCGGTGGAGGAGATGGGCAAAAATTCCGTAATCCCTTCCACAATAGCCAAAATAAGGGCTTCTATGAAATTCATAAGTTAATTGATTAAAATAAGTGTGTTATATGTCAGATTATTTTTTGCCCTTACTGGAAGGATGGTAAAGAATGGCTGCAAATTGTGTAAGAAAACCTAGCAGGACAGTCACCGGACCTAAGGTAAGTCCCAGAAATCCAAACCCAAAAGTCTGAGAATCCAGTGACATAATGATAAATCCCAACAATATTAAAGCTATTCCGGCAAGCATAATATAGTAATTTTCTTTCTTAAAAGCGAGTTTACTTTTATTTTCACTCATTGTATTAGGGTATATTAGAATCCACAAACAATCATTCAATAATACTGATTTGTCCAATTCGGCACAAATTTACGCAAAGAAATGAGAATGTTCTGTTAAAAATCTTTAAAATTCCTTAGCTTTGCATATAACAAAATGTAGAAAGTTTTATTAAGCCCCTAATTCTTAAAATTATTCTATTAAAAGCCATTAATGAGTTAAATATTCAACGTGCATCTTTACTCAATTCAAAAAAAATAAAAGATCAGTTGAATTTTTTAAAAAAAAATAACAATTATTCTTAATTTATAAGACCTTTATATTTGGATAATTGTCGCTTTTATCATTATTTTTAGGATAAAATGAACATTCTTCATTCATGAAAATTATGAGTATTTTTAAAGCATTCTCTTTCTCGACACGCCCCAGCAATCAAACGCTGTTTCGTTCGGGATACCAAAAAATGACCCAAAGAGATTATAACGGTGCCATTGCCGAGTTTGATCGTATTATTGAGCATCGCCCTGATTACGAAGCGCTCAATAATCGGGCTTCTGCCAATTTTAAACTGAATAATTATCCGGCCGCCATCCGAGATTACAGCCATGCCATTGCGATTAATCCCAATATTCCAGAGGCTTATATCGGATTGGGGGTGGTTAATACACAGTTGGAAAATTACCCGGAAGCAGAGCAAAATTATACACACGTAATACGTTTACACCCCTCTAATTTTATTGCCTACACCAATCGTGGTTTTGCCCGCTTCAAGCAAGAAAATTTTGAAGAAGCTCTCCATGATTTTAACCGGGCAATTGATTTGAATCCCCAGAACTCAGTAGCTTATTACAATCGAGGATCGGTGTATTTTAAAATGGGAAAACCCCGAAAAGCCTTTCAAGATTGGCAGACTTCGCTGAAATTGGGCTTCCACAAAGCCGAAGAAATGCTAGATCGCCACTGTACTCGAGATCAGGGCAAATAAACCCCGATTTATTACAAAGTTTTATATCTTTGCCACCTCATTAAACACATATTTATAAGGTGAAAAATATCTCTATTGCCATTCAAGCTGTACTTTCCGTTGCCATTCTGGTATTGTATGTTCTATTTTTCAGTCAAAAATCTGGCTCTACTACTGGTAATTCTGCCCTGAAATCTCCTGAAAAAACAGTAGTCAAAGCAGAAAAAAAGAAAGAAAAAAGCTCAATCCCTTCTTCCAGCCCTCGTTTTGCCTACCTGAATTCAGATACACTACTTGCTAAATATGAATTTTATCAAAAAATCCAAAAACAAATCGAGAACAGACGCAGCTCTTTTGAGTCTTCCATGCGAAACAGCCAAAGTGCCTTCCAAAACGAAGTGATGTCTTTTCAGAGATCTCTCCAGGAAGGCAAAATCAACGAACAAACCGCAAGGCAGACCGAGCAAAACCTGATGAAAAAAGAACAAAGCCTGGCTCAGGAAGGACAAAACCTCGAGAACAAACTTTTTGAGGAAACCAAAAAACTCAATAAAGAACTTCACGATAGAGTAACCGATTTTCTCAGACGTTTTGCCGAAGAAAACGACTATCAAATCATTTTCAGCTATTCAGCCAATGCCCTGAGTGCCGGAGTCATGCACGCCGACCCCAGCTTGGAAGTCACTAACGAAGTGGTAAAGGGTCTGAATGAAGAATACAAAGCCGAAAAAAAATAAGTCTTTTGAGTCAAAGGTCAAAGAAAACATTCTCTGACCTTTGGAATGCTTTTACTCCGCCTGCATAAAAGGGTAACGATAATCTGTGGGTGGATTGAGGTTTTCCTTGATCGTTCTGGGGGATACCCATCGCAATAAATTGATCATTGATCCAGCCTTGTCATTGGTTCCCGAAGCTCTTGCCCCTCCAAATGGCTGCTGCCCCACTACTGCCCCCGTAGGTTTGTCATTGATGTACAAATTACCGGCAGCCTGATGCAGCATTTGCGAAGCCAAATCAATCGCATAACGATCCTGGGAGATAATCGCTCCCGTAAGGGCATAAGGGGAGGTCTGGTCTACCAGCTCCAGGGTTTGCTCAAAGTTCTCACTGTGGTAAATATACACTGTAAGTACAGGGCCGAATATTTCTTCGCACATCGTGACGGATTGCGGGTCTTGGCTCAGGATCAAAGTCGGTTCTATAAAATAGCCCTTGGATTTGTCATATTTCCCTCCGGACAGAATCTCCACACCGGGTGTTTCGCGGGCTTGCTCAATGTAGCGCACGATTTTGTCAAAAGCTCTTTCTTCAATCACTGCATTTACAAAATTGCCAAAATCTTCGGTACCTCCTATTTTGATAGAATCTAGGTCTTCTAAAAGTAGTTTTTTGACTTCATCCCAAAGATTGGAGGGAATGTAGGCTCTTGAAGCAGCCGAACATTTTTGCCCCTGGTATTCAAAAGCTCCCCGAATCAGGGCGGTGGCCAAATGGCGTGGATCGGCAGATTTATGCGCAATCACAAAGTCCTTTCCTCCGGTTTCGCCCACGATGCGCGGATAGGTTTTATACGTTTGTAGATTTTCTCCGATGGTTTTCCAGAGATTTCTGAACACGGCGGTGCTTCCCGTAAAATGCAGTCCAGCAAAATCAGGATGTTTGAATACCACCTCTCCGGCAGCCGGGCCATCCACATAGATCAAATTGATTACGCCGTCCGGCAAGCCTGCTTCACGAAATGCTTCCATAATCACATACCCCGAATAAACCTGCGGATAAGCTGGCTTCCATACCACAGTGTTGCCCATCATCGCCGGGGCAGAAGGTAGGTTTCCGGCAATTGCCGTAAAGTTGAAAGGCGTAATGGCAAACACAAAACCTTCTAGAGGTCTTTGCTCCACTCTGTTCCAGATGCCGGGCGATGAAATCGGTTGGTCAGCATAAATCTGACTCATATAATACACATTAAAACGCAGGAAATCCACCAATTCACAAGCGGCATCAATTTCAGCCTGATAGACGTTTTTGGATTGCCCCAGCATCGTAGCGGCATTGATACGCGCCCGATAAGGACCCGCAATCAGATCGGCAGCCCTGAGGAAAATTGCCGCCCGATGCTCCCAAGCCAGGTTTTCCCAATCATACTTGGCGTGAAGAGCTGCCTGAATGGCTTGCGCTACGTGATCTTGATCTCCTTCGTGGAAATAACCCAGTGTATGCTGATGATCGTGGGGAGGAGCTATGCGGATTTTATGATCCGTAAAAACCTGTTCGGCACCGATATACATCGGAATTTCTGTCACTTGTGAACGGAGCAGGGCGATCGCTTCTTTGAGAGCCTGCCGCTCCGGCGAACCAGGTGCATAGTTGAGCACTGGTTCGTTTTTAGGTGTAGGTACTTGAAAAAATCCGTTAGCCATAGTTTTTTTGTTAAGACTATGACAAATTTGCAAAATTCAGCTTAGTTTTAAAAAATTTTATTTGGTTTTTTAAGGAGAATTTTGCCAAGTTGCTTTTATTGAATTTTTGACTTCACTCGATTGAGCTGATCAATTGTTTCTTCGTCAAGGATGCCCCTGTATAGTCCGGGAAAAATCTGCGTATGAATCAATTGATTGTATTCGTTGTAGTATTTTACCTTGCATGGCAGGTTTTCTTCTTCGTTTTCCTCAATGACCCAATAAAGTGATCTTTTTTTTGTTTTTTGTTTTTGAAGGGCAAAAAATGTCAAGACATTTCTCAGCAATGAATTCGGATGTGTAGGATTGGGATTTTTCATGGCTTTGAGGTTTATTTTGTTTAAATTTGTAATTCAAAAATACCAGATAGATCATCGGTCTAAAACCCGAAAATTGCGGAATAAACAATCTTTTATGGAAGCAAAAGCCTATTTGCCAGAAGAAAAATATTATAGCAAAGCAGAATATTTTGCTTTGGAAAAAGAAAAACAGGAAAAATACGAATACCATGACGGGCAAGTATATGCGAT
Organism: Microscillaceae bacterium; assembly: GCA_033765345.1. Taxonomy (GTDB): domain Bacteria; phylum Bacteroidota; class Bacteroidia; order Cytophagales; family Microscillaceae; genus JANRIC01. The sequence continues at coordinate 69,467 of JANRIC010000056.1, read as the reverse complement.
GTCAGGGGGTACTTTGCGACATAGCTTGTTGTGCTCTAATATTGTTTATCAACTGAATGGAAAACTCCGTAGCAAAAAAGATTGCTTGGCATTGGAAAGCAATCTCAAAATCGATATTTTCACCCGAAATCACTACCTCTACGCCGATGCCTTTGTGATTTGTGGAAAACCTGTTTTTAGTGAAGACCGAGAGGATATAGTCCAGAATCCAGTGTTGATTGTAGAAGTTCTCTCCAAATCTACGGAATCTTATGACCGTACGGGTAAATTTGACAAATACCGCAGCCTGCCTTCCTTTAAAGAATATGTGCTGATTGCTCAATCTGAGATGCGGGTAGAAGTCTTTTTCAAACAAGATGAAAGCCATTGGTTTTATAGGGTCTATACCCAGCCCGAAGAAACGGTAGCACTGCAAGCTATCGCCGTTCAGATCAATGTGAAAGATATTTATGATAAAGTTGAATTGGGGGAGGAAATGGAGGAGATTTAGTATTCAAAAGCCTACTCTTTTCCTACAAACCTCTGGCTTGTGCGATGCAAGTGTTTGACAGGCTTCCCTGGAATTTTTTAGCCCTCGGCACGCACCTGCTTTGCAGTCTAAAAAGTTTTTTAGCCCGATGCAAGTGTTTGACGGGCTTCCCTAGGATTTTTTAGCCCTCGGCACGCACCTGCTTTGCAGTCTAAAAAGTTTTTTAGCCCGATGCAAGTGTTTGACGGGCTTCCCTAGGAATTTTTAGCCCTCGGCACGCACGGACACTTTGCAAAGTCTACCTTATCATCAAATCTTTTCTAAGCACTGAATGAAGCAAAAAGGTCTCAGGGAATGGCTGAGACCAGTGTGGAGGTAGAGAAATAAAAGCCTTGAAATTTTTTCCAAATTTTTTTCCTCAATCTGTGGCAACAGACCGAAACCGAGGGCTATGATGTGCCTCAGGCCAAGAATAAAGAAGTATTATCGCTCCACAGAAATGGATATAGTAGCCCCTGCTTTCGGATCTCCATAATAAAATTGTACGGTATGAGGTGTGTTTGGGCTCAAATCGATGACTTGATCACTTTCGTTTTCCGATTCATTTACATAGTGACCCGTATTATATTTTTTGGAGGAAATATAAAAACTTGTATACCCAGCTGGGACAGTAATTGTTGTATTTAAACCTGCACCGATGATTAGATTTCCACCAATCATAGCGTCCCATACTTGTATATTTTCATAAACATCATTGGAGATGGCGATATCCACTGCATGCCCGCCAGGGTTATGAACTTCAATTCTGGGTTCTTCCAAATACCAAAATTGGTTGTAACTGCCATCGGAAGGAGGGTTACCTTTCCAAAAATACATCCAGGGCTTATTCCCGGGAACTGTGCTGTAAGCTTGAAGGTCAATTACTTGATTGGTATTTTGATATGCTTGAATAGCGTAGCTTAGGGGGGCTCCCGGATCATCGCCAGGCATTGGTCCTTGCTGGGAGAGTACCCACTTGCAACTATCTGATATAGCTGAATTAGTAGTCAAAAAAGTGTAAGTAGCCGCTCCATTGCTACAACTGAGGTAAGCGTTGTATTTTAAGTTGCGAAAGGTAGTATACACATTGTTGGTGATTTTTTCCCATAATTGGCTATAAAGATTCGGATTGTTGTCAGAAGTAGCCCCACCTATATTGTCTACAATATCCGTGATTATTATTTGGTTGTTAGCATCCACAGCTATCACTGATAAAGTGCCTGCTGTATTTGGTAAGGGAGTAATTAGTCTTACAATCATAAGTTTTGTATCGATTTAAAAGGTTTAGAAAGTCAATATTATGGATTTTCGGTTGATAGTCCAAGTTTTTTAAAAAAGAATCTAAAAAATTAACATTGTTTGTTTATACTTGAAAAAAAAGAAGTTTTATTGCATGATATGAGGAAAAAACACACCAAACTCCTGAACCTTGTCATTGCCCTATTTGTACTTTTTGCTCTTCCCTTACACGCCCAGGAAAGCTGGCAATCCCTGAGCGACCAGGGTGTAGAAGCATTTTTTGCCGCCCAATACCAGCTTGCTGTTGAGTACTTTCAAAAAGCGATCCTCCAGGCAGAAAAGGAATTTGGCAAAGACCATCCCAATTATGTGATCTCTTCTACGGATCTGGCTGATACCTACAGACGCATGGGTTTGTACACCCTGGCAGAACCCCTGTATCTCAATGCCAAACAAACCATTGATGCGACCTTAGGCGAGGCACATCCCTATTATACCACCAATCGGGTAGGTTTGGCAGAATTATACTTTCTACAAGGCAAGTATGATATGTCCGAGCCCCTGTATCTGGAAGCCAAACAAGTGGATGAAAAGACCCTGGGCAAAAATCACCCCGACTATGCTATCTCCTGCAATAACCTGGCTATTCTGTACAGCGAGCAAGGTTTGTACCCCCAGGCCGAACCTCTGATCATAGAAGCCAAAAATATCCGGGAAAAAACTTTGGGCAAAAGCCATCCTGATTATGCTGGTTCTTGTAATAACCTGGCTACTATCTATCACTATCAGGGACTGTATGACAAAGCCGAACTTTTGTATCAAGAGGCAAAGAATATTAATGAGGTTTCTTTAGGCAAAGAACATCCCGAATATGCCAACTCTTGTAATAACCTAGCAGCTCTTTATTACGAACAAAAACAATATGACAAAGCTGAACTTTTGTATATCGAAGCCAAAAATGTTTTTGAAAAAGCTTTGGGTAAGGAACACTTTTTATATGCCAATTCCTGTAATAATCTGGCATTTTTATACCAAATACAAGGGAAATATACCCAGGCTGAGCCCTTGTACCTGGAAGCTCGAGATATCCGGGAAAAAACTTTGGGCAAAGAACATTTGAGATATGCAGGAGCCTGCACTAATCTGGCAAGATTCTATGCCCTTCAAGCATTTTATGAGCAGGCTGAGACTTTGTTTTTAGAAGCCAAAAGTATCGTGCAAAAAAGCGCAGGTCGTAACCATCCTTTGTATGCGACGGTTTGCAGTTCGCTGGCAGATATGTATAAGACACAGACTTTATACACCCAGGCCGAACCCCTCTATCGTGAAGCCCTCCAAAATCAGATCACTCAGATGCAAACCCTCCTGCCCACCCTCTCTGAAGTAGAGCGCAAAGCCTACTTACAAAGCATCCAATTACTTTTTGAGGACTTTTATGCTTTTGCGGCCGTTTACTCCGACCAAAATCCGGGCATTGCCGCCGATTTGTTTAATCTTCGGCTGATCCTCAAGGGGGCTCTTTTCCAATCTACCCAAAAGATGCAAAATCAAATCCTAAATAGCGGCAATCAGGCATTAATTGATCAATACAAAAACTGGAGATCAAAAAGAACCTACCTCTCCAAGCTTCTGCAACTCAGCTTGGCAGAAAAAGAAAAACAAGGCATCAGCCCCGAAGCCGAAAAAAAACTTGCCGACGAAGCCAACGAATTGGAAAGAGAGCTTTCCCGCGCCTCCGAGTTGTTTGTCAAAGCCCTAGACCAAAAAACCCTTGGCTGGCAGGATGTACAAGCACAGCTCAAAAAAGATGAGGCGCTCATAGAGCTCATCAGAATCAATCAAAAGGATACAAGTGATCGGGTCAACTATATGGCATTGATCATCACGCCTGAAACCCAAAATCATCCGCAAATACTATTGATAGAGAATGGAGAAGACCTGGAAAAGAGGTCGCTGGCTTATTACCGAAATTATATCAAAACCCTCAGGCCAGACAAACTGAGCTATGACCGTTATTTTGCCCCTTTTACAAAAGTACTTTCTCCTTCGGGTACTCAGACAAAATACAAGCGCATCTACCTGTCACCAGATGGGGTGTATCATCAGGTAAATTTACTTACCTTGCTCAACCCCCGCTCAGGCAAATATCTCAGTCAGGAAATAGCCATCCAATTGATCAGTAATCCCAAAGACCTGATCACTTATGCCCAAAAACCCAGGCAGCAAAAACAAAATTTTAGAAATTATCAAATTCACCTGTTCGGTTTTCCGCAGTATCGGCTCAATCCTGGAGACCTTCCCGCAGATACACTTCAAAAAGACAAAAAAAGAGAGCTGGTCTTAGACTTGGAAGGTGCAGAACCAGATTCTACCCTTCGTTTTCTGGATAGCAGGGGCAAAATCAATCTCCTGCCTGGTACAAAAGTCGAGGTAGAGAACATCCAAAAAACCGCCCAAAAACAACATATCAATACATATACCTATCTGAGCGAAGATGCCAGCGAAGAAAATGTCAAAAAACTTCAAAATCCTGATTTTTTGCATATTGCCACACACGGGTTTTTCCTCAAAAATTTGCCCTCAAGCAATGAAGATGAACGAGGTTTTGCCGGCATTGATACCAAAAAGTATGTCCAAAATCCCCTCTTGCGCTGTGGTTTGCTGATGGCTGGTGCCGAGACCAGCTTACAAGAAAAAGAAATGAACCCAAACAGCGAAGACGGTATCCTGACAGCCCAAGAAGCGATTAACCTTAATCTGGAGAAAACCGAACTGGTTGTTTTGTCGGCCTGTGAAACGGGATTGGGCGAAATCAGCAATGGTGAGGGTGTGTATGGTTTGCAGCGAGCCTTAAGGCAGGCAGGTGCCCAATCGATCTTGATGTCTCTATGGACAGTAAGTGATGAAGCCACGCAGGAATTGATGAGTACCTTTTATAAAAATCTACTCATCAAAAAACAAAATAAAAGACAAGCCTTTCTGAATGCCCAAAATTCATTGATGGACAAATATCCCGAACCCTATTTCTGGGGTGCTTTTGTGATGGTGGGAGAGTAGCAGGTATTTTATATCTGCGATCCAAAAGCACGAGTACTTGAAAAGAGCACAGGAGGCGATTATCTTCATTTATCCGCCTTTATTTTGCTTAGAATCAATATAAATTACTAAAAAAACACCATTTTATGATAAAAGTCATTTTTTAGTCTCTAAATAATTGGGTACTTTTTGAAAAAATACAACTCTGTTTCAAAAAAATTATAATTATGGCAAATGTACTTTGGTTACAAGGAGGAGCGTGTAGTGGCAACACGATGTCGTTTCTCAATGCCGAAGAGCCCACCGTAATCGAGCTGGTTACTGATTACGGCGTGAACATTCTTTGGCATCCTTCTATCGGCTTGGAAATTGGTGAACAGGTCACCGATTTGATGAATGAAATCATTCAGGGTAAACAACAATTAGACATTTTGGTGTACGAAGGTTCAATCGTGCAAGGGCCGAAAAACACAGGAACTATGAATTACTTCTGTGATCGGCCTATGAAAGACTGGATCAAAGAACTCTCAGCCGTAGCCGGATATGTAGTAGCTATTGGTGATTGTGCTACTTGGGGAGGGATTCCTGCTGTGCCGCCCAACCCAAGCGAATCTACGGGGATGCAATTCCACAAACAAAAAATCGGTGGTTTTTTAGGAGCTGCTTACAGATCCAAGGGAGGTCTACCAGTCATCAACATCCCCGGTTGCCCTGCGCACCCCGACTGGATTACACAAATCTTGGTGGCGATCTCTGTAGGCAGAATCAAAGACGTACTCGTGGATGAATACCACAGGCCCAAGACTTTTTTTACGGATTTTGTGCAGACAGGCTGCCCGAACGTAAACAACTTTGCTCAGAAGATTGATGGTCATTTCGGCAAAAGAGGTGGCTGTTTGTTTTATGAAGTAGGTTGTCGGGGACCTATGACCCGTGCAAGCTGTAACCGCATTCTCTGGAATCGCCAATCCAGCAAAACCCGTACAAACCATCCTTGCCTAGGCTGTACCGAACCTGGCTTCCCACACCATGACCTGGTGAAAGGCAGTGTGTTCAAATCGCTCAAATACGCCGGAATCTTACCAAGAGACGTACCCACTGGAGAAGGCAGATTGAAATATTACCTCCGTGCCGGATGGGAAAAAATGTTACCCACTAACAAAAAACTCAAAGAAACTTCCAAATAAATTAATTTCAGAAAAATGGCAACTGTAAAAGAATTAAATATCTCTCCTGTCGGTCGTGTAGAAGGAGACCTAGATGTGAAGGTTTATATGGAAAATGGGGTGGTGACGCGTGCCCACACCCAGGCGGCCATGTTCCGTGGTTTTGAAAAAATCATGGCCGGCAAAGATCCGCAATCTGGCTTGATCGTCACGCCTCGTATCTGTGGTATCTGCGGAGGTTCTCACTTGTATTGTGCTTCTTCTGCCTTGGATACTGCCTGGAAAACCCAACTTACGCCCAATGCATTGCTTTTGAGAGCGATTGGCCAGGCCACCGAAACCATCCAAAGTATTCCCCGATGGTTTTATGCCATTTTCGCTACGGATATGGCTAATAAAAAATTTGCCAACAAACCGCTTTATCAGGAAGTAGCCAAACGTTTTGCTGCTTATGTGGGTACTTCTTTTCAACAAGGTGTAGTAGCCAGCGGCCGCCCCGTAGAAGTATATGCCCTTTTTGGAGGCCAGTGGCCGCATTCAAGCTATATGATTCCCGGCGGTGTGATGTGCGCCCCCACCCTGAAAGACATCACCCGTGCACACGCCATTATGAACCAATTCAGACACGACTGGCTCGAATCTATCTGGCTGGGTTGCTCCGTAGAGCGTTACCTCCAGATCAAAAGCTGGGACGATATGATGGCCTGGATAGAAGAAAACGAATCTCAGCGCAACAGCGACCTGGGTTTGTTTATTCGTGCCTCGCTTGAGTTCGGACTGGATAAATTCGGACAGGGTGTCGGTAAATTTATCGCCACAGGCACTTACCTGCACAAAGACCGCTACAACAAACCCACCATTGAGAGCCGAAATCAAGCACTGATCTCCTCAAGTGGCTTCTTTGACGGCAAGGCATATCATACCTTTGACCACTTACAGGTCATGGAGCACGTCAAGCATTCCTGGTACCAAGATGTACCTGCCTCTCACCCCTGGAATGAGCCGCTTCCTACGCCTGTTGAGTCTCAAAATCTGATCAATTCCGACTTTGATGCAAAATATAGCTGGGCAAAAGCTCCCCGATACATGGGCAACGCCGCGGAAGCCGGTCCATTAGCTCGAGTAGTGATGAATGCCAACCCAGCCAATATGTCGCACCAAATCCAAGACCCACTCTTTGGAGATATTCTACAGAAACTCGGACCCAGTGTATTCACCCGCACACTGGCACGTATGCACGAAGCTCCCCGATTGTATGAGTTTATCAATCAATGGCTTACTGAAATTGATCTCGATGCCGAATTCTACATCAAACCCAAAGAAATCGACGGACAAGGTTTTGGTGCTACCGAAGCCGCCCGCGGAGCTTTGGCTCACTGGATCGAGATTGAAGGCGGTGTAATCAAAAATTATCAAGTAATTGCTCCCACTACCTGGAACGTAGGCCCGAATGACGAACAAAACAACCCCGGACCCATCGAGGCTGCTCTGACAGGCATAGAAATCGAGGACCCGCACGACCCCGTAGAAGTAGGGATGGTAGCCCGCTCTTTTGACTCCTGCTTGGTGTGTACCGTTCACGCACACGATGGCAAATCAGGCGAACAACTGACTCAGTTTAAATTGTAATATTCACCTCACCAAAAACCTATAAGGTTTTAAAAACCTTATAGGTTTTTATATAACTTGTGTATGCTTCCTAAAATAGCCGTGATGGGTTTCGGCAACCCAGTTCGTAGCGATGATGCCATAGGAATTTATGTAATTGAGGTACTAAAAAAACAAGTTCCAGCTCAGGAAAATATCACACTGCTTGATATGGGTACTTCTGCTTTTGAAGTGCTTTTCCAGCTCAAAGGTCATCAAAAAATCATCATCATTGATGCCGTCATCAACAGCGGAGAGTCCGTAGGCACTGTCTTCAAACTACCAGCCGAGCAGATTGAAGCACAAATCGAGGATGATCCTTTGGTGTTTTTACATAGCCTGAAATGGAATCAAGCTCTTTCTTATGCTAAAAAAATCCTACAGCACGAATACCCCAAAGATATCGAGGTGTATTTGATCGCCGTAGAAAACACCCGACTGGAGCTTGACCTAAGCGAAATCGTAAAACAAGCTGGTGACAATGTGGCGCATTTAATCCAAAAATCTTTATTTCAACCTCAAAATCAGTAGTTTATGTTCATTCCACCTAAAAAATACCTGGATCATTTTAAAGAAAACTCCCCCGTAGAGGTTCGGCAGGTATACCTCAAAAATATGCACCTCATCGTAGCGGATGAAGTGGCGAAAGAGGTGTTTTCTGAGGCTAATTTTGTATATTTGTCCTACAAGGCAGACATTCGAAGGCTTTTTTTGGTAAGTTTTCAAGATGAGGTCTTTCGTAAACTACACGAACCATCCATGCAAATGCTCAAACAAAGAGGCGAACTCCCCGAAAAAAGCATTGCCCTGCACGAAATATTGATTGATCACGATTTAAGTCAGGAAGACAGACCATTGGAGTATGAAATCCGGGAAGGAAGAAAAATGCTGGTGATTCAGTTTTGAAATAACACGAGAGCGAATCCCTAAAAAAGAAAAGCTATGGATTTTTATAAACATTTTCCTGTGAATGCAGAAGCCCTAGGCAGCAAAATAGACTTGCATTTTATCCAAAAAGGAAATTGGCTCAAAGATAGTGAAGTAAGGCATAAAATTACTTTGGAGTGCGGACGATGGTATGTGACTATGGTATACATTTGGGTCAGCAATCCTTTACATTTTATGTGTGTGGAAATAGATCATTATGATTCTGAAAAAAAAGCACATATTTACGCCGAATTATTCAAAAGAGGCATCCAAAAAGATGCAAGAGGAACCCTAAAAACAAATGAAGATAGTATCTGTTTTTGTCTCAACTAAAGACCAGCACACCGTCAGGCAATACATTGCCACAGAAGACCGACTGGAAGAATTGCTGGATATACAAGCGGGAGATAAACCTGAAAATATGATTTTCTCGGACAATAAACCCGCAATTTTGGTCAGAAATGCTCAAATCGAGATACTTCCAGACTGGTACAATCACTTAGTACCCTATATTTTTCCCCCTCATATCACCCTGCAAGAAAATACCTTCCTCGGTACAATCTTCGGGCTTTTGGATAATTTTGAAAAAACCTGGGACTACCTCCAGGAATATCCCTTGCTTCAGGAATGGGACAATTACGTACGCATCAAAAACGGCTACCCAATTGATGTACAAGACTTTGAGCGTGCAATCAAGCATCAGGATAACTTTGAGAAATACCGTGCTTCGCACAATCTGGCTTTGGTTCAATATTATATCTATCCCCACGAACCTTACAGCATTCCCAAGACGCACGATTGTTTCAAAATAGCCATAGAATACGCCCCAGATGATGTTTTTCGGGCTTTCTCCATAAAGCATTATGCCAATTTTCTCCTAGACTATGCAGAAGCAAAAGCAGCGGCAGCTTTAATAGAATATGCCCTGAAACCAACCCAAAATCCCGTGATCAAAGCTTCGCTGAAATTTGTGCTAGTACAGGCAATGGTCAAAATGCTCTCCGTACCTTACGACCCCGAATTGTTGAAAGCCTTAAAAGAAAATCTCTGGGAAACTTTGCAATTTTATGAGTCCAAACAATGCCTCTCGGAAGCCGGAATGCTGCTGATGGATGCAGCCTTTATTGCTCAGATTGACCATAGCTTTTCCGAAGCACTTTCATACCTCAACAAAGCTATCCAATATCTAGAGAGCGAAGAACTGGACGAAATGCTTGGCACAGCTTGGTTTAGAAAAGGAATCTTACTCTATACATGGTCTAAAAGCGGTAGTCCGCAATTTTATAAATCTGCCATCGAGAGCTTTCAGCAAGCTTTGAAGATATTCGACAAGGAAACCACCCCCGAAATCTTTGCCGACATTCATCACCACCTGGGTATTATCTATTCAGAAATGCCCGATGAGAATAAAAAACGAGGTGTTTGGGCTGCCCTTTCGGCTTCTTCTTTCAAAGAAGCCCTGGCGTATTTTACCAAAGCGGATTTCCCTTACGAATATGCCAGCGTCTCTAATAACTACGCCAATGCCATGACTCTGTACCCACCCATGAAAAAAGCCGATAACTACGCCAAAGCCCTCGAGCTCTATGAAGAAGCCCTCAGCGTGCGAGATGCCCAAACCTATCCTTATGAAAGGGCATTGACGCTGATCAATTTCCTGGAAGCAAGCTGGTACGTAAGCAATGAAGAAGATTCTTTTAATGAAATCCGATACCGGGACATGGTGGCCAAAGCCCTGGAAATTAAAAATCTGGTGGATGATCCTCAACTGCACGAGGAAGCACAAAAACATCTGGAAGAATTGGAAAAACTTGGTAAAATCTAAAAAATGCACGAAATCTCACTGGTTCGCACCATTTTCAGAACTCTGGAGGACAATTTTACCAAAGAAGAACTACAAAACATGACTGAAATTGACCTCAAAGTCGGCAAACTCTCCAATGTAGAGCCGATCTTGATGCAATCTGCCTTTGAGGCTGTCACCCAATCCGAGCAAAGATATGAAAGCGTCAAACTCAACATTCACCTGACTTCTATCTTGGTGCATTGCGAACCCTGCAACCTTACAAACGAAATCGAGAATTATAAATTTGTCTGTGCCTGTGGCAAACCTAGCCGCAACATCATTCAGGGTACCGAACTGCTGATCGAGAAAGTACACTTTTTATAAATGAAAGAAATTAAGCAATTAAATGAATTAATAAGTAATAACTTGATTGATAATAAATAAATCTATTTACTAAAATTTATCGACTTTTAACCAAAAAACACAATGAGAATACCCCGTTCATCCAAAAACTCCCGTGGTACCGTACAGTGCGACAATACCACGATGCACCTCCTACAAGCCAATGACTTTGTGGCGGAGGCTATCCGTAAAGAAATCGCTGCCCGAAATATTCTATTAATCAATATTGTCTCCTCAGCAGGGAGCGGTAAAACGACGCTTTTGCAGGAAACCGCCAAACGCCTCAAAGACCGCTATAAGATCAAAGTCTTGGTTGGCGACCTGGAGACCGAAAGAGATGCCGACCGTATTCGCCAAACGGGTATTGATGCTCTGCAGATCGTCACTGGGGGGATATGCCACCTCGAAGCCCAGATGGTCTGGCAGGCAATGCAGCAGTTGAATCTGGAAGGAGTAGACCTTCTTTTTGTGGAAAATGTGGGCAATCTGGTCTGCCCGGCTTCTTTTGACCTGGGTGAGGATTATCGAGTCACGCTCATCGCCAGCACCGAAGGCGACGATAAGCCCAAAAAATACCCCAAAATGTTCCTCACCAGTGAAATGATGCTCGTCTCCAAAGCTGACTTACTACCCTACCTGCCGTTTTCGGTGGAGGCTGTGGTCAAGGATGCCCGCGAGGTAAATCCCGATATTGAGTACATTACTTTGTCCAGCACAAGTGGTATGGGCTTGGAAGAATGGTGTAATTGGCTGGAATTGAGGATCAAAGAAAAAAAAGAAGCAGTTGAAAAGGTGGAGGTTTAATTTCAAAGACCTTCACCCAAATTCAGCCCTGCCCTCAAGGAAATGAAATTTGTAGATCTAAAAAAAAGTCTTTATCTTAACTCAGGAATCATTCAGGCTTAAACCAAGTTGCCTAAAATTCCTTAAAACAACCTGAGCAAATACATTTGAAAAAAAAATCATAAAAATACAAAATCCTATCCAACAACGTATGAGTTTGATAAATCGTAATCCGGTTTATTACAAACTTTTGAAAGCTGAAAAAATAGAATCTATCCGTAATGAGACGAGTTATTATCTGTTTTTCACTGCCTTATCGGTTTTTGTGCTGCTTACACTTATTCTACTGAGTAGTTTTGATTTTTACGGTTTCGGAGATCGCTGGATCAACAGTGGGCTTTTTGTATGCTGCACCACACCTTGTATTCTCTATTATTTTGAAAAAAAGAAAATCATCCTTATAACTCAACACTTGTATAGACTAGGAAGTATTTCAGAAAATGTTTTAGATTTTTCCCAAGAACAAATTCAAAAACTCAACCAAGAATTTTCGGATATTTTACACAGAAAAATGAATCTTATTACCCGTGCCCTGGCAATTCCTTTGGTTATATTTGCCATTTACTGTTATTTTCTTAAAGAAATTGACCTTTGGAACTTGGGGAAAGTCCTTGTGCCACTTATTTGGTCGCTGATTATCTTATTATACAATTCATATTTAGAAAAACTACATAAAAACCTGATCGCTTTTGAAAGATTCGCTAATTAGGTGCTCTTAACGTAAAAAATGACCTATCATATCCACCTCACCGGACAGGTGCAAGGCGTAGGCTTTCGCCCTTTTGTGTATCGACTCGCCAAAGAGATGAATCTGTACGGCTGGGTAAGTAATGACAATGACGGCGTGCATATTGAGGTCACTACCTTTACCGAAATCTTTCATCAGTTTCTCAATCGCTTGTTGGAAGAAGCACCTCCTTTGGCGAAAATCACCGGAAAAATCGTCAAAATCCGCCCTGAGCAGGTTTTTAATGACTTCGAGATTCGCCACAGCAGCACCAACTCCCAATCCAATCTACTTCTTACGCCCGATGTGGCTACCTGCCCAGACTGTCTGGCGGAGCTTTTAGAGCCTGAAAATCGCCGCTATTTTTACCCTTTTATCACCTGCACCAATTGCGGAGTGCGCTATTCCATCATTGAATCCTTGCCCTACGACCGCGAAAATACAACTATGGCAGCTTTTAAGCCTTGTTTTTCTTGTCAAAAGGAGTATCAAGACCCGCTCAACCGCATGTACTATTCGCAGACCAACTCCTGCCCCGACTGTGGAGTTCGCATGCGTTTATTTGTAAAAAACAAGGAAGTGTTTTTTGAAGACCCAAAAGAACAGGCACTCAATCGTGAAATCATCAAAACTGTAGCCTTGGCCTGGAAAATCGGCAAAATCGTCGCCCTCAAAGGAATCGGTGGTTATTTACTGAGCTGCGATGCCACCAACGCCGCTGCAATTCGCACCCTTCGGGAACACAAAAAACGTCCTTCCAAGCCTTTTGCACTGATGTATCCGAATTTGGAAAGCATCAAAATGGATGTTGAACTTTCAGAAAAAGCCATCGAACTGCTGCAAAGCCCTGAAAGCCCGATTGTGCTTTTAGATTTACAAGAAAATAAGACATCAGGAATCGCTCATTGGGAAATTGCCCCCAATTTGCATCAAATCGGCGTGATGCTACCTTATACACCGCTTTTTGTGTTGCTACTCCGAGAATTTCAAAAACCCATTGTCGCTACAAGTGCTAATCTGAGCAACTCACCGATTATTTATGAAGATGAAAAAGCTTTACAGGATTTGGGTGAAATCGCTGATCTTATCCTGACGCATAACCGCCCAATTGTTGCCCCACAAGATGATAGTGTCATCTCATTGGCAGCCTGGGATCAACAGCCGATTTTCTTGCGCCGTTCCAGGGCTTTTGCCCCCAATTTTATTCCAAAAAAGGAGGTTTTAAAATCCCGTTCTGAGTTTAACCTGCAAACCAAGCCTAAAACTATCCTGGCCATGGGTGCCGAAATGAAAAGCACCTTTGCCCTCACGCACCAAAACAATCTCTATATCTCGCAATATCTCGGCGATCTGGAAAGCTACGAAACTCAGGAAAATTACCAAAAACTCATTCGGCACTTTTTGAAGCTTTTCCACACACAGCCCGAACTGATTGTGGTAGATCAGCATCCGAGGTATTTCTCCACACAACTTGGGCAAGAACTCGCCAAAGAATTCCAAATTCCGGTCAAACACGTTCAACATCATTTTGCACATTTTGCAGCCGTACTTTCCGAAAATGAACTGCTCGATAGCCCCGAAAAAATCCTGGGAATCATCTGGGACGGCACAGGGCTTGGAAGTGACCAACAAATCTGGGGCGGAGAAATGATGATTTATCACCAAAAATCTTTTAAAAGGATTGCACATCTCCCCTATTTTCCGATGATTGCCGGCGATAAAATGCCCCGTGAACCCCGAATTTCGGCACTTTGCGCTACTTATGGCTTAGAAAATGCCTCGGAATTACTGCGACACAAATTCACTGAAACCGAATGGAAAATCTACGGGCAATTGCTCCAAAAACCTACTTTGCAGACTTCTAGCATAGGAAGACTTTTTGATGCTTTAGCTTCTTTGCTAGGAATTGTAGACCAAGCTAGTTATGAAGGGGAAGCAGCGATGCTTTTGGAAAGTATAGCCCGACAGTATTTGAAAAAAACACCTCGGTTTCAAATAAGCTTTGATCCTGCAAAAACACACCGAGATTTTCTGGAAGAACTTATTCAAGATATTTTAGCAAAAAAAGAAGTAGGGCAGATTGCTTTAAAGTTTCATTTATATTTGGTAAAATTAATAGAAAATCAGGCGAAAATTCAAAAAATAAAAAAAATAGCCCTGAGTGGGGGAGTATTTCAAAACATTTTATTAGTAACTTTAATCAAACAAAGCTTAGGAGGAGAGTTTCAACTGTTTTTCCACCACCAACTCAGCCCCAACGATGAAAATATCGCCTTCGGACAAATAGCCCTGACCTCCCTCAGCGGACTGGTGGATGTAGCAGATTTTGAAATGAGGAAAACTTAAAAGAATTCCCACAATCATGATGACTATCCAAATGAAAAAATCTAAATACTGCCCTTGCCTTCCACAGCAAGTCAGTTTGGGCAAATGTCAGAAGAACCAAAATAATTCAATATAAACAAAACTTAGTTAAAAAATGTGTTTAGCAATTCCCGGAAAAATAACTGCCATTGAAAGCCGCTACGATGGTCTCGTACGCATGGCCAAAGTGCTTTTTGGAGGTATTACCAAAGAAGCAAGCCTCGAGATGGTGCCAAAAGCACAAATCGGTGATTATGTACTGGTGCACGTAGGCGTGGCAATCAGTGTGATAGACGAGCAAGAAGCCAAAAAAACTTTTGAATACCTGGCCGAAATCGGCGAGCTGGAAGACCTCATGCCATGAAATACCTAAGCGAATACCGAAATCCCGAACTGGTGGAAAATTACCTCCGGGAAATCCAAAAAATCACCACACAAACCTGGAACATTATGGAGGTTTGTGGTGGGCAAACACACAGCCTCGTCAAAAACGGGTTACTCAATCTCCTACCAGAGCAAATTCGGATGATCCACGGGCCGGGCTGCCCGGTTTGTGTCACCCCCTTGCATTTGATTGATAAAGCCGTGTATCTGGCCGAAAGCAAGGGCGTTATTCTCTGCTCTTTTGGGGATATGCTCCGGGTACCTGGCTCACAAAAAAGCCTGCTTGAGGCAAAAGCCACCGGCGCAGATGTACGCATTTTATATTCTCCGCTTGAAGCTGTCAAATTGGCCAAAGAAAATCCCGATCAGGAAGTTGTTTTTTTTGCCGTAGGCTTCGAGACTACTGCCCCCGCCAATGCCCTCTCGGTGCTGCACGCACAAAGAGAAGGTTTAAAAAATTATTCTATTCTTACTTCTCACGTGTTGGTACCTCCAGCCATGGAGGCTGTCATCCAAGATGAGGAAGCTGCTATCCAAGGTTTTCTGGCCGCAGGGCACGTCTGTACCATTATGGGCGTCGCCGAATACGAGCCAATTGTATCCCGGTACAAAATCCCGATGGTAGTGACAGGCTTTGAACCCGTAGACCTGTTGCAAGGTATCTACATGACCGTCAGGCAACTGGAAGAAGGTAGGAGCGAACTTGAGAATCAATATAGTCGTGTAGTAAAACCCGAAGGTAATCCTGAAGCACAAAAAATAATCGGACAGGTATTCCAGGTATGTGACCGCGAGTGGCGTGGTATAGGTACTATTCCGGGTAGCGGCTATGAACTAAGACCAGAATATGCCGCTTTTGACGCCCATATCAAATTTGAAGTTAAATTGCCCAAGGCAGAAGAAAGCCCTGATTGTATCGCTGGTTTGGTACTCAAGGGCATCAAAAAACCCTTTGAGTGTAATCAGTTCGGCAAAAAATGTACCCCTACATCGCCTTTGGGTGCGCCGATGGTTTCTTCGGAAGGAGCTTGTGCTGCTTATTACCATTTTTCACAACTGGAAGTGGAATAAGCAAGGGCAGCATTATTGGAAATAAAGAATCCTATTCAGCTCCCAACAAGCAAAGAGCTCTATAATAAAATGCTAAGAAAATGACAACAAAACTTTCTCTACAACTTCAGTGTCCTTTGCCCAAGCTGGATTTTGACGTGATTACGCTGGGGCACGGCAGCGGGGGTTTACTTACCAATAAACTGCTGGAAAGTGGCGTATTTGATGTACTACACAATGAATTTCTTGCCCAAAAGCATGATGGTGCACTATTAGATTTACAAGGAAGAGCAGCCTTTAGCACGGATAGTTTTGTGATTTCTCCGATCTTTTTTCCTAATAGTAACATCGGCGAGCTGGCGGTCAATGGTACAGTCAATGACTTGGCTATGTGCGGCGCCCTGCCTCAATACCTTTCGCTGAGTTTTATTCTGGAAGAAGGGCTTAGGATGGAAGATTTTTGGGAAATATTGCTGGCAATCAAGCTTGCTTGTCAAAGGGCAGGTGTACAGGTCGTTACTGGGGATACCAAAGTCGTGGAAAAAGGCAAAGGTGATCAGATATTCATCAATACGGCAGGTATCGGTGTGTTGCATCCGAGGGCAGATATCAGCCTGAAAAATGTAAAAGCAGGAGATCAGATCATTATTAGTGGAAATATCGCCTCACACGGAATCGCCATTATGTCTATTCGGGAAGGATTGGAATTCGACACAGACATCGAGAGCGATACACAACCCTTAAATCAGGCAGTTTTGGCTTTGCTGGATCAATTTGGGCAACAGATTCATTTACTCAAAGACCCTACACGAGGCGGTTTGGCTGCCACACTCAATGAAATAGCCCGAGATACCCATCTGGGTATTGAATTGAACCAGAAAAATATCCCTGTTTTGGAGCAGGTGGAAAGCGCCTGTGAGATTTTGGGGCTTGATCCGCTCTACGTAGCCAATGAAGGGGTATTTATGAGTATTGTGGAGGCTTCCGTTGCCGAAGAGTTTGTATCGGCTTTGAGAAAACTACCTGGAGGCAAGGATGCGCAAATCATCGGAACGCTTGGCGCAGCGCATCCCAAGCAAGTGCTGCTACACAGTAGAATCGGTGGCAAAAGAGTCGTAAATATGCCCATAGGCGAGCAGTTACCCAGAATTTGTTAAAGAATTATGTAAATTGTATCCAAGTTTGAATACCATCACCCAAGATCAACAGATATTCAAAGGAGCCGAAAATAATCCCTTTTTAGCTCCCAGAGGCGTTTTTCTCCGAAATAATATGCTTTTTGTATCGGATACAGGGCAAAACCGGGTTTTTATCTGGAAAACATTGCCAAAGGGTCTTTATCAAGAAGCCGATATTGTACTGGGGCAAAGCCTAAAATCCGAAACTGGGCGTAATGCCCAGGGAAACGTCCAGGCAAGCACCTTACAATATCCCTCCGGTATCTGGTCGGACGGGCGCAAACTCATCCTAGCAGATGCCTGGAACCATCGAGTGCTGATTTGGAATGACTTACCCACCCAAGACGGGCAAGCGGCAGATCTGGTGTTGGGGCAGCCTGACTTTGAAAGCAATCAGCCCAATGTGTTGGGGATTCGACAGCCGCCATCAGCCCAAAGTCTTTATTGGTGTTATGGCGTGTTTTCGGATGGCAAATCTCTCTGGGTAGCCGATACTGGAAACCGCCGAGTTTTGTATTTTGAGGAAATACCCCAAGAATCTTTTGCAAAAGCCGA
Organism: Microscillaceae bacterium; assembly: GCA_033765345.1. Classification (GTDB taxonomy): domain Bacteria; phylum Bacteroidota; class Bacteroidia; order Cytophagales; family Microscillaceae; genus JANRIC01. The sequence continues at coordinate 51,655 of JANRIC010000056.1, read as the reverse complement.
TGCTGTGATCGGACAATCGGACTTTGGAGAAAGAGACTACGAACCTCAGCAGGCCGTTTGGCCCTACTCCGTCAAGATCAGCGAACAAGGGCAAATAGCCATTGTAGATACCCAATATTACAGGGTACTGATCTGGAATACCTGGCAAGATGCACTCACCCGAAAAGCAGATGCCATTATCGGGCAGCCTGACTTTGAAGCCAACGGACAAAATCAATTCGCATTATTCCCAGATGCCCACACGCTAAGTTGGTGTTATGATGTATGTTTCTACAAAAAAGGTATTTTTGTTTCTGATACCGGCAACAGTCGGGTACTTGGTTTTGCCCAAGTACCTCTTACCAACAATCACTTAGCCGATTATCTGATCGGACAAAAAAACTTTCAAACCGGAAGTGAAAATCCTGAAACTGTGCAAAGTACAGAAAATTCTTTGTATTGGCCTTTTGCCTTGAGCATTGAAAATGATCTGATGGCCATTGCCGATACCGGAAATCATCGGATCATTTTGAAGCATTTGAATCATGTATAAACCATTCAAAAATTTATAAGTCTATATGGAAACCATTCTCCCTTCGCTTTTATTTGCTTCTGTCATCGGCTTTCAGCACGCCTTCGAGGCAGATCACCTGGTAGCAGTGAGTAGTATCGTATCCAAACGAAATAATACCTACTTGGCTGTTAAAGACGGCATCTACTGGGGTCTGGGGCATACCTCTACCATTTTATTGATTGGAGTACTTATCCTGGTCGGTAAAATTGTTTTTTCCGAAATCACCTTTACGTATCTGGAAGCCGGTGTAGGGCTCATGCTGGTAACACTCGGTTTTTTGAGACTTCAGGGTATATTTAAAGCAGAACATACGCACCTGCATCTGGTAGATATAAAAAACAACCATCATCTTGCTTATGGTGTAGGTCTGGTACACGGTCTTGCTGGCAGCGGTGCGATGGTACTTCTGGTAATGACCGAAATCAAAGAAACTTTCTACAGCCTGATTTATCTCCTGATATTTGGCGGAGGGTCTATTGTAGGAATGCTGTTGGCTGCAGGTTTATTCAGCCTTCCACTTTCCAGAAAGCTCAGAAAAATAGAATTCCTGCGCTTGTTAGTTAGTTTACTCTCCTCAGTACTTTGTATTGGTTTTGGGTTTTATATCATTTACAGCAATATCTATGGATAAAGAAACAAAAGAACTTCTCAAAACTTATGACCCAAAGGAATTGCTCCTGTTTGTACTCAAACATTATGAAATAGAAGTGCTTGGTATTCAAGAGAATAAAGTTGAAGTAGAAGGTGATTTTAGCATTGAGATAGAAGGCGTTTTGTTGTATAAATTACTTTGGAAAAATCTGGTAGTTGCCCCCTTTGATGATCTGGATCAACTTTGTGCCAATATTCGGATGGAGTTGTCCAGAGAATAGTTTGAGCCTTAATGCCCCAACCTGAAGTGATTCCTTCAGGCACAAGGAATCCCAAAAATATTTGCACCGCTTATACGTCTTCCCTTCCAAATAAAATTTGAACTAAATATGGCGTAAATGCGTAAAAATTTAAGTACCTTGCAATACAAAGTAATTACATATAAAAATTCGAACTTCATGGGAAGACAATCTTCAATGGCTGATGATAGCATAGATAGCCACGTTTTATGGGCGATGGGAGCCGGTGCGATTCCGCTACCCATTCTGGACGTGGCTGCTGTTACAGCGATTCAACTCAATATGTTTAAAGAATTATGCATGATCTATCAGGTAGATTACAATGAGTCTTTTGCCAAAAACCTGATTAGTTCAATTGCAGGAGCTACACTAGCACGAATTGGTGCCAGTTTTATCAAGGCTATTCCCGGAATCGGTACTTTGTTGGGTAGCGTGCCGATGGTGGTTCTCTCTGGTGCTTCTACCTATGCTATAGGGCAGGTCTTCAAACAACACCTTGAGATCGGCGGTATGATGTCTTCATTTAGCTTCGAGAACGCCCAGAAAATCTATAATGATGCCTTTGAAAGAGGTAAATCTTATGTAGATGATCTACGCAAAAGAGCTATGGGCGAAACCAAAAAAGAAGAAAAGGCTGACAATACGCCCAAGGAAGAGCCCCCAAAAGCCGCTTCTACACAAAGCAGTAATACCTCAGATGCCTTTGAAAAGCTGAAAATTCTGGCTGACCTTAAGGCGCAAGGCATCCTTACAGAAGAAGAATTCCAACAGAAAAAAGCCAAATTGCTCGAAGAAATTTAAAAATTTTGTATTTGGGGGCTACCAATTAAGAAGTTGAGCCCTCAAACCTCTTCAAGTCTGTTTTTTTATTTCTTGCTATTCTATCGCCTCTTCTGAGCTTCCACGGTTAATTGTCCTTTATTTATCTAAAATTCATATATTTGTAGGAAAAAAAAACGCTGAATGCTTGGGAATATCATCTCGAAGGTTTTAGCCGGAGCAGTTGTAGGATACGCTACCAACTATCTGGCTATTCAAATGCTTTTTAAGGAATATTTTAGAATTCATTACAAACCTTTAGGTATCCGATTCGGACTGGGTGGGGTAATCGTCAAAGAACGACAACAATTTGAAAGCAAAATCTCTCAATTGGTTGAAAGTGATGTGATTCACCACCGTGCCATTGATCAGGAGTTACGAAAACCCGAATTCGAGGAAATCTTACGGAATGTGGTATCAGACCTTTTTCAGACTCACCTCAAACAAGCCCTCGGACCACAGCTTACCCTCAACGAAGTACCTTGTCTGGAAAACGCTTTTATCGATCTAAAAAATCACCTGCTTTTGTACCTACAAGGAATCGCCCCTGAGTCGGTAAATTCGATTTTACAAGATGTAAAACTGGAAAAACTCCTTTCAGCCTCACAGATTGAGCAGATCTCAGGCAAGTTATCCCAACTTGCAGCAGAACTTCTGCAAAACGAAGATATTCTACGACCTGTATTGTCACAATTCATTCAGGAAACTAACCGATTTTCTCTGAAAGAACTGATTCCCGAACAGATACTCCATGCCCTGCAAAATAATCTACCTGGTTTGTTTCAAGATTTCCACGAAACCTTACGATACAATTATGCGGATAGGCTGGATACTTTGGTCAATCAGACGAAGGAAAACCTGGATTTGGATGAATTAATCCTAAAAATATCTCGAGAAATTGCCCAAAAACGACTTCACGAAGTTTTTTCAGTTGGCAATATAGAAAATGTACCCAAAGCCATTCTTGAGAATATACAAAATCTTTTTCAATCGGATGTAAGTGATGACATTATTCAGACACTCCTGAAATTTATCCTGAATGTATTGCAGGAAGAAAAAGCGACTGTGTTTGAGCTGCTCTCTGATGATCTGAAAGGTAATTTTGAATCATTTCTCGAGAAAAAATTACCGGATATGCTCAATACCCTTGTGCCCTGGATTCGGCAGAAAAAAGCCAAACTTGAGCAACTCATCCAGCATAGCTTCAAAGACAATACTTCATCCTTTGGGCAACTCTTGGCTTCTATCTTTCTGGGAAATGTAGGTAAATACGTAGGTGTAGAAGAAAAACTTATAGAACTTATTGAAAAACAAGATGTTAAAATTCTTTCCCAGCGAGCTTCCTCCTATCTTTTAGATTATCTAAAAAACAATACCATTGGCGATATTATCCGAAGATTTGATCAGGAAAAAATTCTTGATAATCTCATCCCTGTTCTCAAAAATCAAATTACCCAAAGCATCACCCGTGTAGAGGTCAAAGACATGGCTAATATTTTTGACAAACCGATCGCCAATTGGTTTAGCGAACAGCGGCTTCATAAAGCACTTACAGATTTATTGGATTCTGTTATTGAGCAGGAAGCCAAGCAAAAGTGGATTTTTACGCCCAAACTGGATGAGTTTATCCAAACTCGGATTCATCAAGAACTTCATAAAATCCGAAATTCCCCCCTTAGTACCTGGCTCAAACCTGAGAAAACCGAACTATACGCCCAAAATTTTGAAAAAACCTTCATCTATATCCTGAGAGAAAATCTGCCTCAGATCGAGGATTTTATCGCTAAAAACCTGCAAAATTACGTCTTGGATAAAAAAATCAGCCTTCCTGAGAAAGACATTGACTGGGATTCTCTGATCAACAACAACCTAGACGTATTTCTTAACACACAATTCCAGTCTTTCAAAGACCAGGAACTGGTCACTTTTGTAGATCAACTCACACAATCCGGCAGTATTGATCACTCAATTACTCTAGCGATCAAAAATTATTTGTTAGAAAATTTACCCTCCCTGATGAAAGGCCGCATCGAGGCACTGGTGCAGGAAAACCTGGCAAAACAACCCGATACTAAACTCAAAGAAATGGTTTATAAAGCCATGGGGGAAGAATTGGAGCCTCTCAGTTTATTTGGGGGAGTATTGGGGGCTATTACAGGATTTATGCTCCTGGCTATGCCCGAATTTAAAGATATTGGATTATTGATGATTGTCTCCGGTATAGCGTATGGAGTGACGGGCTGGGGCACTAACTGGCTGGCTATCAAAATGTTATTTAGACCCTACCACCCCATCAGGCTGTTCGGCTCTAAATATACCTTGCTTTTTACGCCTGGTGTGATTGCCAAACACAAGCCCCGTTTTGCTGCCAGTATGGGGCGATTTATTGGGGATCGATTGCTGAACCAAGAAAATCTCCAGGAGAATTTTACCAAAAACCAACCCCGACTTGAAGAGAATTTTAAGGATTTGTTTTCCAAAAATGAATATGCTTTTAGTCATCAATTACTGGAGCAAAACCAAGAACGCCTGGCCGCTAATCTGGCAAATGCAAGCCTGGATCAAATCATCAAGCAGGAGTCAAGGATTCGGGAGGCTGTCAAAGATTGGATAGACAAGCAAAAAGATTGGCACCCTGGCGAAATACTAAATAAACTTTTTGACAAGCAAGTGACTGCCAACTTGAATGACCCAAATCTTAAAAATCGCTCGCAGGAGTTTTTATATCAGCAACTTTTGAAATGGCTCGCACAAAAATATACGCTCAAAGATATATTACCCCTAGGGCTTACCCGGCAATTGCTCAATGCCTTACAGCCCTGGATGATGGAAGAAATACGAAAATTTGAACAAAGGATCGAGGTACAGGATATTCTTGATCTAGCCAATTTTGATTTTCTGGAGAAGAAAATCAATGAATTTATTCAAAAAAACCTGGAAGAAATCCTGAATGATGAGCAGGAAGAAAACCTCAAAAACCAGGTATTTGACTTTATTCAAAGCAAAATTCAGAGTGATGCCATCAAACAAAGAATTTTTTCTTTTATCGATGATAAATTAAGCGATGAATTTGCCCCGGGCAAAAGTATCAAAGACTTTTTTGGAGGGCGACTCCTGGAAATGATCGAGAATAATCTCAATCAAATTCTTGAGCGCATCATTCAACTGGCCGTAAACTGGATGCAAAAAAATAAAGAAGACATCGCCAATACAGTCTACAATCAAGCACTTGCACAAAACGCTCTAGCCTGGACCTACAAAAACTCCATCATCGGAACTACCCACGATCTGATTGAAAAGGGCATTCCTAACTTCCTACAAACTGAATTTGGAAGCCTGCAAAACATGATTCATGCCAAGGTCAAAGACCTGGGAGAATCTCCTTTTAATACCAATAACTTCATCGCACTGGATAAAGAAAGCATCAAATCGCACATTGATCGAGTCCTACAAAACCCTAAACTTCTTCGTAAAACACGCCAACTCACCAACCTGATTCTGGAAGAGAGAATCTTTAAAATTCCGCTCAATGCACTGATTAAAGATGATTCCACGGCATTGGTCGAGCATCTGAGAACCATACTTAATCCTGAAATTGAAATTATTCAGCAACATCTTCGTACCCTCGTGGATGATGAAGCTGTATGCAAAAAAATAGCAAAACCTTTTGCTACTTTGTTTGCAGATATGCTTAAACGAAACTTCCTCCCCGTACATACAGCTACTTTATTCAAAGGAGTGAATCCTGCCGACCTTGCATTATTAAGTGACCGATTGCTGACGCATCTCTTTGATAGCAATGCTCTGGAAAACCTCAAAAAAAGCCTGATAGAAAAAGGCAGCCAAAAACTAAGTAAGCAATCTCTTGATTCTCTAATTTCTGTGCCTCAAATTCGGGAAGATATCGATGTTTTGCTGAAGGAATTACTCCACGATGCGGCAAATCAGCAACTAATTCGTGAGCAACTTGCGAAATTATTTCAGGAGCTTTTTCGGCAATTTCCTGAAAAAGTACGCCCAGAAACCAAGGACTTTCTTATACATACTACTGCAAGGGCTATTTTTACGACCCTTGAAAATAATATATTAGGTCTGATTAACTCTCTGAACTTCAAAGCCATTGTGGTTCGCGAAATTGAAAACATGCACGCCAAAGAGCTGGAAGACCTTTTTTATGGTTTTGCCCGCAAATATTTTAAATACTTGATTGGATACGGTTTTATTTTTGGAATTATCTTCGGTCTGGTAATTGACTTTGGTTTGATCGCATTTTTTGCAATCTTCTAAGACTTCCAATCTCCCGAGAGATTTTTTGAAGATTCTAAAAAACGCCCAGCTTTGTGTCCTCACAAAACCCTTTTTGAATACACAGCATTACTTGTTTAACACCACCTCTTTATGAAATTTCTTGGAACTCAGGGATTGATATACAAAAACGAGCAACGATAAGATCGAGGCGATCTTGTTTGGGCAAATTTATCCTCAAGTAAAATTATAAAAAATCATCCCTCCCCTTTGCCAAGCGTTTCTTCGGCATAGCGAAGCGTTTCTCCAGCATAGTGAAGAGTTTTCTTTGTAGATGAAGCAAAGCTACAGAGACAGCAAGCAACCCAAAAAATCCAGCCAATAACTAGTCTCATGCCTTAATTTTTTTAAGGCTTATTTCTTAATTTTTGGAGATGTCTTTAACATCTTATTATTTTTTTTTTATATTTCCCCAAAATTAAAATTTTATCAATCATTAAATGATATGTACCATATACACAATTACTTAAAAAACCTCCGATTTGCCGTTTTTGGGCTGATTGGATGGCTGATGATTGCTTCTCAGCCTGTGCAAGCCTATAACCTGAAAAATGTTAAAGTTGTATGCTTTCAACAAGATTCTACCAAAACAGACTCCACCCAAAAGAAAAAGGATACTAAAAAACCTTTGCCTCTGGATGCCGAACGCACTGTCAAGTTTAATACCCAAGAAGGAACCTGGACTTCGTTGGACATCCACCCCAACGGGCAGGAAATCGTCTTTGATATGATGGGCGATATTTATACCATGCCCATCAACGGCGGCAAAGCCAAAGCCGTCACCAAAGGTATGGCCTATGACACACACCCACGCTATAGCCCCGACGGTAAGAAAATTGTCTATACTTCTGACAAAAGCGGCTCCGAAAACATCTGGGTACTGGATATGGAAAAACAAGACACCATCCAGCTTACCAAAGATAAAAACCAGAATTATCCCTCTGCCTGCTGGACTCCTGATGGCAAATACATCGTAGCAGCCCGCGGCCGACTGGCGATCAAACTCTGGATGTACTACTGGGAAGGTGGCGGTGGTATCCAACTGACCGAAAAACCCGATCAACTCAAAACTATTGACCCTGCCGTCAGTCACGATGGACGGTACGTGTATTATTCCCAACGATTCGGTCCCTGGAACTATAATGCACAACTACCTCAATACCAAATAGGTGTTTATGATCGTAATGATGGTAAAACACGTACCCTAACCAGTCGCTACGGATCGGCATTTACACCAGTACTTTCTAAGGATGGGCAATGGCTTGTGTATGGCACACGCTACGAAGATAAAACCGGGTTGATTCTGAGAAACCTCAAAACCGGAGATGAAAAATGGCTCGCTTATCCCATCCAAAGAGATGAGCAAGAATCTATCGCTCCGCTGGGTGTATTGCCCGGTATGGCTTTTAGCCCAGATAGCAAGTTTTTGTATGCTTGTTATGGTGGCAAAATTCACCGAATCCCCGTAGCCGGAGGAGACGCCGTTGAGATTCCGATGGATGTAGACGTAGAGATTGAGCTCGGACCGCAACTTAAGTTTAATTACCCCATCAAAGACGATAAAGAAATTCTCGCCACTCAAATCCGTGATGCCGTACCCTCTCCAGATGGCAAAAAACTGGCATTCACAGTGCTTAATCGCCTATATGTGATGGATTTCCCCAATGGTACACCTCGCCGACTGACTAGCGATAATTTTACCGAAGCCCAGCCTGCTTGGTCGCCGGATGGTAATAATCTTGTGTATACCACCTGGACTCCCGAGGGAGGACACCTATACAAAATTAATGTGACTGCCAAGGGCAAGCCTATTCGCCTTACGACTAAGCCGGGCATTTACACCAACCCCGCTTGGTCTTACAAACAAAACAGAATTGCCTTCACGCGAGGAGATGCACAGTCTTACAAAAGCTCTGTAGGGCCTTTTGCTTTTGGAGCTTATGAAGAAATATGCTGGATTTCGGCAGATGGCGGCGAAGTACAACTGGTGGATAAATCCTATGGAAGAAGTGACCCGCATTTTACCAAAAATGAAGACCGCATTTATCTCACTTCCAGCAAAGGACTGATATCTGTACGATGGGATGGCACGGACGAAAAAGAGCACGTCCAGGTTACCGGAATCACTACCTTTGGTTTTGCCAATTTTGAAGACGAACACGCCTCGCATACCAATTATTGTATGCTTCCCGATAATTTTGAAGCCATGGAAGCCCAACAACCCTCCTCAGCTTCTATCATCAAAATGGCTCCCGAAGGCACTTATGCTATGGCTCAAATCAACAATGAAATCTATGTGGTAGATATACCTCTGGCCGGTAAAGCCCCTAAAATCTCTGTGGCTGATCCCAGTTCGGCAGCTTTTCCTGCCCGCCAACTGACAGAGTTGGGTGGTGAATTCCCTACTTGGTCAGGCGATGGCAGCAAAGTGCATTGGTCTTTGGGTAGTTCTCACTTTGTATTTGATCTGGATAAGGCCAAGGCTTTTGACGATAGCGTCAAAGTAGCCAAAAAAGAAGAAGCCAAGAAAAAAGAAGAGGAAAAGAAAAAAGCCGAACTAGAGAAAAAAGAAAAAGAAGAGAAAAAGGAAGAAGGCAAAGAAGATGAGAAAAAAGAAGAAGAAGAAAAGAAAGAAGGAGAAGCGAAAAAAGAAGGCGAGAAAAAGGAAGATAAAGATAAGAAAAAAGAAGAAGCTAAATTTGAAGCCAAAGAATATGAAATCAAAGTTCCTTTTGCCAAAGACATGCCTCAAGGGCGTGCCTTGCTCAAAGGAGCACGCATCATCACGATGAAAGACAAGGAAATCATCGAGCAAGGCGACGTACTTATTGAGAATAACCGCATCAAAGCCGTAGGCCCTACCGGAACACTCACCATACCTCCTCAAACTCAGACCATCGATATGACCGGCAAAACCATCGTACCTGGCTTCGTGGATACACACGCACACATGTGGCCAGCCTGGGGCATTCACAAAAACCAAGTTTGGATCTATGCCGCCAATCTGGCTTATGGCGTGACTACCACCCGCGACCCCCAAACTGCTACCACTGATGTACTCACCTACGCCGATATGGTAGAAGCCGGATTGATGTACGGGCCCCGTGTGTATTCTACCGGACCTGGAGTTGGTTTCTGGGCATACAACCTCAAAAGCTACGAACACGCCGAAAAGGTATTGAAGCAATACAGCAAATACTACAATACCAAAACCATCAAAATGTATATGACTGGAAATCGTCAGCAACGCCAGTGGATCATTATGGCTGCCAAAGAACAGCAACTGATGCCAACCACTGAGGGCGGTCTCGATTTCAAACTCAATATGACTCAGCTCCTTGACGGCTACCCCGGTCACGAACACGCCCTGCCCATTCACCCAATTTACAAAGATGTAACACAGACCATTGCCGAAGCCAAAATGTGTGTAACTCCTACCCTTTTGGTGGCTTATGGTGGACCCTGGGCAGAAAATTATTTCTATGCCACAGAACTTCCTTACAAAGACCAAAAACTTGCCCATTTCATGCCTTATGAAGAATTGGCAGGTAACTCAAGAAGAAGAAGCTATTGGTCTATGGAAGAAGAACACGTATTCCCAAAACACGCCCAATTTATCAAAAATCTGGTAGAAGCAGGCGGATTTTCAGGCGTGGGTAGCCACGGACAGCTTCAGGGATTGGGCTATCACTGGGAGCTTTGGGCTATGCAGTCAGGTGGAATGAACAACCACGACGCACTCAGAGTAGCAACCATCCTGGGTGCAACCTCGATTGGGCTGGATCAGGATTTGGGCAGCGTAGAAGTCGGCAAACTGGCTGATTTGGTCATCTTGGATAAAAACCCTCTGGATAATATCCGCCATACGAATTCCATACAATACGTGATGAAAAACGGTCGTCTGTACGAAGGTGCTACCCTCAATGAAGTATACCCTACACAGCGCAAAGCCGTAGATCTGGGCTTCAAAGACGATAAACCAATGAACGTACCCGGATTAAAGAAATAAATTTTTCTCCAATGCTTTTTAAAATGCCCAGGCTTTTCGCTTGGGCATCTTTTTTTTATATTTCCAAATATTTGGTTTCGGCATTAGAAAACCCCGAAACAAGAACATTCAAATTGGGTACACTGGAATTTACTAAAGACTTCATAAATTGTGATTACGTTAAAAAAGAGAATCATATTTTTTTGCTGATCAAACTCTTGATGAAAAATTCAAAATGAGTCCTTATATTTACCAAAAAACCATCAAGGAACAGACTGTAAGAAGCTAGAAAAATAAACTTAAATTGTGTATGAACTTGATCAGTTTTTTGCTATTTTATACCCAGATTAAAGTGATTTAGGAAACACAAGACCCCTGCGGGGCAAGTTTTCTTGATTGATTAGCTTGATTATTCATGATTTAAGCGCTAAAAGCTCCCCTGCAAGGGTCTTGTTTTTATATTAAAACCACTTCGGTTTGAGTATAAATAAAATTGTTGTTCCGAAAATTATACCCACAATATGTCCAAAGAAGCCGAATTTAAGCAATTTAATCGTAATTTTCCACATTTTTCGGATTTAAACCCGGAGATTGTATTCAGTCTTTTACAAAAAGGTAATTTTAAGTTCTATAAAAGGAATGAAATATTAATTCGACCGGGAGAGGTAGACAAAAATCTTTCTTTGATAATCAATGGGCTGGTAAGAGCTTTTTACCTCATTGAGGGAGAAGAAAAAACCATTTATTTTCGGCATGAATTCACGGCAATAGGTTGTTATGAATCACTTTTTCTTAATCAACCCAACAGCCAATTTTTTCAGGCAATTGAAGATACACAAGTTTTGACCATCCCTTTTGTACACATCGAGAGGCTGGAAAAGGAAGATCTGGAATTTGCTTATGCAATCAATCAACGTATCAAACAATTATTGGTACTTGCCCTACAAAAAATAGAACGACATATTTTCTACAATGCCGAGGAACACTACAAAATTCTGATGAAAGAAAGACCCGATCTCATCCAACGTGTACCCCAAAAATACCTGGCTTCTTTTCTGGGCATTGCCCCGGAAAGCCTCAGTCGTATCCGCGCCCGCATGACTAAGGAATGATATCTGAGGGGTTTCAGATAAGATGGAGTGATGATTAAACCCCTACCGCTTGCCCTTGTTTGAGCCGGATGGAGAAAATTTCAGCAGCATTTAATCCGCATGAGCATAGTACTTCAAACTCGCCCGCATCTCATCCTCTGACACTGCTATATTATAAACACCCTTGCCTATGCCCTCTAGCAGGGTCATAAGTACCTGATTACCTTGATTTTTTTTATCCTGGAGAGTTAAGGCAATAATTTTTTGAAAATCAACTTCTTGTAAAAGAATTTTTGGGTAAATAGATTGAATAAAAGCCGATATTTCTTGAAATTCCTCTGCTGACAAAAACCCTCTTTGCCAGGCAATCCAGCTTTCACAAATCATCCCAACAGCAATTGCTTCGCCGTGAAGTAGTTTTTTCTCAGGGTCAAAGAGGTAAAAAGTCTCTATGGCGTGCCCCAGGGTATGCCCAAAATTCAGGAGTTTGCGCTGTCCCTTTTCAAGCGGGTCAGCTTCTACAATTTGAGCTTTGATTTTGACGGAGTGTGCCACAAGCTGGCTGATTCTTTGGGTCTCCTGTTGAATCAAAGCCTGAAATCCCAGGCTGAAATCTATCTTTTCCAGCAATTCTTTCCATTGTGCTGCATCAGCAATGAGGCAGTGTTTGATGATTTCGGCAAAGCCTGAGCGTAATTCCGATTCGGATACAGTTTTTAAAAAAGTGGTATCAATCCAGACCAGTTCTGGTTCCTGAAAAACGCCAATATGATTTTTAAATCCCTGAAAATCAATACCTAATTTTCCTCCCACACTGGCATCTACCTGAGCAAGTAGGGTCGTGGGGACTTGTATAAAAGCAATGCCCCGTTTGTAAGTTGCTGCACAAAAACCACCCATATCACCCACGACGCCTCCTCCCAGGTTGATGAGCAAGGATTTTCGATCCAAGCCAGCTTTGGTCATTTCTTCCCAGATATGTGTGCAGGTCTGGAGATTTTTATGTTCTTCACCGCTTGGGATTTCGATGATTTGATGCTTCGGCAGAAAATCTCGAATCAGAGGATAACAGTAGCGATGCGTATTTTCATCTACTAATAAGGCAATTTTAGTGAAATCTTTTTGGGCGATAATCTCTTGTAATTCAGCAAGTTGATTATCAGCAAGGTATACATAATTTTGAATAATTTCCACGATGCTAAAATTTGATTGCTTTAATCTTTGGAAGATTTGTTCCTTTTTCTGAATACATTCCGTATTTTTGATCTCAAATTAAGTATATAAAATGCACAATTAGCCATTGAGGCTTAAAAAATACAGATTCTTATGAAAATTGCCCTTAGTTGGCTCAAACAATACATCCATATTGAACTCACTGCCGAAGAACTGGGAAAAAAATTAACTTCCATTGGGCTAGAGCTCGAAGCTATCGAGACCTACGAACAAATACCCGGAAGCCTTGAGGGTATGGTCATCGGGGAAGTACTCAGCAAAGAGAAACACCCCAATGCGGATAAATTAAGCGTAACTACCGTAGATATTGGCAAAGAAACCCCTGCGCCGATTGTTTGTGGGGCTGCTAATGTAGCCACTGGGCAAAAAGTTGTAGTGGCTACCCTAGATGCCATGCTTTACCCTACCGGAGGAGAACCTTTTCAAATTAAAAAATCCAAAATCCGTGGAGAAGTTTCCGAAGGAATGATCTGTGCCGAAGACGAAATAGGTCTAGGAAGCTCACACGAAGGCATTATGGTGCTGAATACCAATCTGCCTAATGGCACACCAGCCGCCGAATATTTCAAGCCTTTCAAAGATGAAGTTTTGGTCATTGGGCTTACACCCAACCGTGCCGACGCCGCTTCGCATTGGGGAGTAGCGCGTGATCTTCGGGCTTTATTCAATCAAGAACTTAGCCTCCCCGATTTATCCGGTTTTCAGATAGATCATGCTGACCTACCTATCGAGGTATTGGTAGAAAATACCGAGGCTTGCCCTCGATATTCAGGCATTACTCTGACAGGGCTGACCGTAAAAGAATCGCCTCTTTGGCTACAAAACCGCCTGAAATCCATAGGACTTAGTCCAATCAACAATATTGTGGATGTAACCAACTTCGTGTTACATGAGCTGGGGCAACCACTACACGCATTTGATGCCGATCAAATCGCCGGGAGTAAGGTGATTGTCAAAACCTTAGCCCAGGATACGCGATTTGTTACCCTTGACGGACAAGAAAGAAAGCTCAGTCAAAATGATTTGATGATCTGTGACGGGGATGAAAAGCCAATGTGTATTGCTGGTGTGTTTGGTGGTTTGAAATCAGGGGTAAGTAACACCACAACCAGGGTTTTCCTGGAAAGTGCTTACTTTAATCCGGGATATGTACGCCGTACTTCTCAGTATCACGGCTTGAAAACGGATGCTTCTTTTCGATTTGAACGAGGAACTGACCCCAACGCTACGCTTCTTGCCCTTCGTAGAGCTGCCTTATTGATCAAAGAAGTGGCCGGAGGTAAGATTGCCTCTGGGATTGTGGATGTTTATCCTCAAGCAATTGATCATTTTGTGTTCCCAGTAAAATACAAAAACATTGATCGACTGATTGGAAAAAAATTGGATCGGGAGTTGATCAAAAATATTCTTTCTTTGCTTGAAATTGGTATTTCTGAGGAAAATGAAATAGGTTTTACGGTATCTGTACCGCCCTATCGGGTAGATGTGCAACGCGAAGCCGATATTATTGAAGAAATTGCCCGGATGTATGGATATGATCACATCGAGCCGGGAGAGACTTTGGGAGCTTCCTATCTGGCTGAATTTCCAGAACCCGACCCACATAAATTACAATACCAAATCAGCCAAATGCTTGCTGCTCAGGGATTTAGTGAGATGATGAATAATTCGCTTACCAAGCCCTCATACATCCATCTGTTGGAGGATTTAAAAGAAGATCATAACGTGATTATCCTCAATCGCCTGAGCGAAGACCTGGAAGTGATGCGCCAAACCTTGCTTTTTTCCGGTTTGGAAGTACTAGCCTATAACCTCAATCGCCGTCAAAATGACCTTAAATTCTTTGAGTTCGGCAAGGTTTATCAAAAAAATAAACCCGAAGCAGCGGGCTTAGACAAATACGAGGAGCGCGTCCGCCTGGCATTATTTCTAACCGGGAATCAGCACGCTCAAACCTGGATTGCACCGATACATGCCAAAGAACCAGAAAAATCTGCGCTAAGTTTTTATCATGTGGCAGCTTATGTACAACACATCCTCAAACGTCTGAATCTTACGAGTTTCGATACTGAGACCCTTAACCAGGATGCTTTTGACTATGGACTGACTTATGTGTATCGTAAAAAACCTGTGGCGCATTTGGGTCTTTTGAAAAAGAAATTGGGGAAAGCTTTTAACATCGTGCAGCCCATATTTTATGCGGAATTGGATTGGGAACTCCTCGTTAATCAGTATCAAAGTCACGTGAAAATTGAAGAAATTTCACGCTTTCCCGAAGTCAGAAGGGATTTATCCCTGGTTTTGGATAAAAAAATCACCTTCCAGGAAGTCAAAGCACTGGCTTTATCCAAAGAAAAGACGCTGCTTAAGTCCCTCAATGTCTTTGATGTGTATCAAGGACCTAACATTGAAGCTAATAAAAAAGCTTATGCGATCAGCTTGATTCTGGAAGATAAAACCCAAACCCTTACTGACAAAGTAATTGAAAAAACCATGAATAAACTGATTCAGGCTTTTGAAACGGAGTTGGGCGCCAGCATACGAAAGTAAGGGCATCAGGATAGGGGCAAGCTATGGGCTTGATGATAGGTTAGGTTTCGTATAGACTAGACTTGGTCATGCCCTACATCCATTACCCATAGTCGGAAGGTCTCTGCGGCTAAACCGGGTTCAAAACTTAGATTTCCGGTAATTTGTTGTCATGATATTATGCAAAATGAAGAATTAATAGAGCTTCTCAATAACCTGGAAAAAAAGATATATACCCTGGTTTTGAAGTGTAGTAGCCTCCAGAAACAACTAGAAACGGCCGTAGAGGAGAATATGACTTTAAAAAAAACAATTAAAAATCAAAATATACAGCTAAAACATTTTCAAAATCAAGAAAATTTTAATAAACTTGTTACTTCAATGATGGCTGGTGAAGAAGATAGTGCCGGATTAAAGAAAAAACTGGATGAATACATTATACATCTTGATCAATGTATTAACTATTTAAATAAATAAAATTAATTAATAAATTTAAATTCAGATAAATTTTTAAAACCCCATAGCATACATGATGAATCAAAAACTTTCCATTAAAATTAAAATTGCCGACAGGGATTATCCCATGCATACCGAGCAAAGTATGGAAAGTAAGTTGCGTAAAGCAGGATCTATGATCAACCAAAAATTAAAATATTTCAGCAAGCACCTCGGCGTACAGGATAAACAAGACCTACTCGCCATGGCTGCCTTTGATTGTATGGTAGACCTGCTCACCCTGCAGGAAAATACCCAAAAATCTCAGGCCTTGCTCAAAAACAAAATTTCTAGCATAGATGAAATGATCTCATCTTAATTGTAGTGATTTCTGCCCATGTATTGATATTCAAGGTTTTATATAGTCTGACTTAATACTTTGACGAATCCCCTTTCTTTCCGGTTTTCTATCCAATTTCCCCCTCATTGAGCCGAATTTAGTTTAATTATGTTTTTTGGTCAGTGAAGTATATGATTCGCCGATCAAATATGTTTTTTTTCAATATTTATAATATTTAAAAAATCTTAATTATATCAACCCAATATGGTCATATATATTTTAATTGCAGTAGTATCTATCGGTCTTGGAATAGGCATAGATAGATTCATTTTCAAAAGTGCCTTGAAGAGAATGGAAGAGGACAAAAAAGAAAAAGCCAACCTCCTTATTGAAGAAGCCAAACTTAAATCCGACACCATACTCTTGGATGCCGAAAATAAGAGAAAAAATAAACTCCTCGAGGCCAAAGAGAAATTTATCAAAATGAAAGCGGATTTTGAAGAAGAAGCCAATCGTCGTAAAAATCAAATCATTCTCAATGAGAATAAACTCAAACAAAGAGAGCAAAACCTCAGTAAAATGATGGAACAAACCAAACGACGAGAAACCGAACTCACTGCCATCAAAGACAGTTTGATGGATCAAACCGAAATCATCGCCAAGAAAAAGGATGAAGCCGAAAAACTCCGCCTCTCCCAGGTAACTCAATTGGAAAAAATCGCCAACCTCACCGCCGAAGAAGCCCGCGAACAATTGACCGAAGCACTTAAAGAAGAAGCACACGCCAAAGCCGCTTCTTATATCAAAGACATTATCGAAGAAGCCAAACTTTCTGCCACCAAAGCCGCCAAAAAAGTAGTCATCGAGACTATCCAACGCACCGCTACCGAACACGCCATCGAGAACTGTGTATCGGTCTTTAATATCGAAAGCGATGACATCAAAGGCAAAATCATCGGCCGTGAAGGACGAAATATTCGTGCCCTCGAAGCCGCTACAGGGGTAGAAATCATCGTAGACGATACTCCAGAGGCAATCATCATTTCAGGATTTGACCCCGTCAGAAGGGAAATCGCCCGGCTTTCACTCCAAAAATTAGTTACCGACGGACGAATCCACCCCGCTCGTATCGAGGAAATTGTAGCCAAAACCACCAAAAGCATCGAGGAGCAAATCGCCGAATTGGGTGAGAGAACGGTAATCGATCTGGGTATCCACGGTCTGCATCCTGAATTGATCAAACTGGTAGGTCGTATGCGGTTTCGTTCTTCCTACGGACAAAACCTGCTCCAACACTCTCGAGAAGTCGCCAAACTTTGCGCTACTATGGCCTCTGAGCTTGGGCTGAACTCCAAACTGGCCAAAAGAGCCGGACTACTCCACGACATCGGCAAGGTATACCCCGATGAAACTGATATGCCGCACGCCATCTTGGGTATGGAACTTGCCAAAAAATACAAAGAACACCCCGAAGTTTGTAATGCTATAGGTGCCCACCACGACGAAATCGAGATGAATTGCCTCATTTCGCCCTTGGTACAGGCCTGTGATGCCATTTCAGGTTCAAGACCCGGTGCCCGTAGAGAGGTCATGGAATCTTATATCAAACGCTTGAAAGACCTAGAAGCCCTCGCAGTAGCCTTTGACGGCGTGAGTAAATGTTATGCCATTCAGGCAGGTAGAGAGCTGCGGGTCATTGTAGATTCAGATGCCGTGTCAGACGAGCAAGCCAATATGCTTTCTTTTGACATTTCTCAGAAGATCGAGCAAGACATGCAGTACCCCGGGCAGGTCAAGATCACAGTAATCCGTGAGATGCGTGCCGTGAGTTACGCCAAATAAATGTAATTGTAGCAACGTTGTACCCAACGTTTGCTACATCTTTTTTGAATGGATAAATTCTGCAAAACACCAAAGCGATTTTAACCCGAAACAAATTTTATGTCTCTCTCTTGGTTGCTATTTTTTTGTGTCTGAGTATATTAGCGGCACTTAGTTTGAGCGTCTTTTTGTATCAAAATTCCTACGAAAAAATTAGCCTGCAACTCTTGGAATTTTATGAAAAAACGGATAAAATTGGAGCCTTCCGAGAAAAGTTATTCACATACCACCGATTTCAACTTCTCAAAATTTTTTGTATAATTCTCGATTTTTCTCTAATTTCTTGTATTTTTTTTATTAATTATATCAATAATTTTGTTTTTTCAGGCCTAAAAAGCTTAGAATCAGAAGCTAAGAATTTTCTAAAAAAGTTATCCACAAGTTATCCACATTTTTCTAGTGTTCAAAAAAGACTATTGGGAGGGCTGTTAATCGCCTTATTTTTAGTACGTTTTACCCTCATCTTTTTTTTTCCGCTACTCGTGGATGAAGTATTTAGTTATGTCTACTTTGTCAGCCCTGGGGTACTGGTGGCGGTTAGTTATTACCCTGGTCCGAATAACCATATTTTGTTTAATCTCCTGGGTGCTTTGTTTAACCATTTTGGAGGATTTCTCTGGGAAGAACCAGTCTGGGGGATGCGTTTACTATCTGTCTGGGCAAGTCTGGGATGCTCACTGATCTTTTTTTACTGGGTATACAGATTGTATAATTTTAAGATTGCTTGGTGGGCTTGCCTGATTTTGAATCTGCAGATACCCTTTTTTACCTACAGTATTTTGGGGCGGGGGTATATGCTACAGTTATTTTTTCTTCTGCTTACGATGCCATTAGGTTTAAAACTCCTGGCTGCAAGACAAAGTACACCTTCAGCCAACATCATCTATGTATTGGGTGCAAGTTTGGGTTTTTATTGTATTCCTACTTTTTTGTATCCTTATTTCGCACTGACGGCTTTTTTATTTTTCTGGTCTTTTATTGATTTTAATCTCTTGGTTTTTAAGAGATTACTGATTTTAAATCTCCAGGTCATCGGGCTCACGATCTTGCTGTACAGTCCGGTGATATGGCTTAACGGTTGGAAGGCATTAAGCAACAACAGTTGGGTAGCTTCTTTGAGCTGGACGGATTTTTGGGCGGGGATTCCTGCTTATTTTGAAGAAATCAGTCGTTTTTTCTGGGATGATGCGGGTATGGTTGTCGGAGGGCTTTTTATAGGGCTATTGGGAATTTATATTTTTAGTGTCGCTCAACATAAAAAAATAGAAACCAGGGCAGCGCAAAGCCAGGTATTGATGCTTTTTTTGATATTTGCACCTGCTCTACCGATATTTATGCAGCGTGTTTTGCCCTTTCCCAGGGTGTGGATGTATTTATCCATTCCGATAAGCTTTATTGTGATAGAACTCGGCACTTATTTTTTTAATAAAAAAGAAAATCTAATTTTGGGGGGATTTAGTTTTATACAAATATTAATTTTGGTCAAAGTCCTTTGGATAGACTATCAAACTCCTGTATTTCAGGAACTTGCACTCAAGATATTGGCAGAACAGCCCAAGCAGCTTTTTGTCAATGAAGATACCTATCTGACTTTTATTCAATATGAAGCTTTTAAGAAAAAACAAAAATTTGACATAGAAACCCATAATTTTCAGCCTACAAAGGCTTATTCCTGGATAATTGTATATAAAGGATGGGTTTTTCCTCAAGAAACAAATCTATCTTCTTATCATTTATTCAAAGAAGATGATCTGGTAAAAATTTATCAAAATAAATTACCCTAAAAAATACTATGGCAGAATCTTCATTAGAACCGGTAATCATTTTTGGAGCCGGCGGGCTGGGTAAGGCAGCCCTTGAGATATTTAAAACCAATAAGGTAGTCGTTTATGGTTTTTTGGATGATAACGAAAGCCTTCAAGGCAAAGAATTTGACTTTGTAACGGTTCTGGGAAGCACCGATAACACAGAATTTTTAAAACTCATCGGTAAACAATGCGACGCTTTTGTGGCTTTGGATGAAAATCGCCCCAAAAAAGTCCTTGTAGAGATGCTTCGCGAAAAACGCAAAACTGTACCCGTAAATGCTATCCATGCCACAGCTACCATCTCAAGTACCGTGGAGATGGGCTATGGCAATCTGATCAATGCTGGAGCGATATTGGGTGCTTACGTACAGTTGGGCGGCTACTGCATTGTGCACGCAGGGGCAATCATTGATCATGAAACAAAAATCGGCGATTATGTGCAGATCGGTGCCGGAAGCATCATCAATGCCCAAGTAGAAATCGGTGAAGGTGCTTTTATTGGGAGTGGGGTTACGATTGTGGCCGGAGTGAAGATCGGCGCAGGTGCTCGTGTAGGGGCAGGTTCGGTGGTGATCAAGGACGTAGACGAAGACGCAACCGTTTTTGGAAATCCGGCGCAGAAGTACAAAGCCTGAAAAAATATATAGGTTTTAAACCAAACTGTCCGTGAATTATCCGAATAAATAAATGTTGTGGCTTAATTCTTGAAAAAATTAGATAAACCATTAATTTTGTATTCAAATTTAATTAAATATTCTTACAATAATGGAAAAGAAACAAGTAAGGCAAGAACGAAGAAGATCTGTTTTGGTATTTCTCCTGGTTGGAATGGTGCTTGCCAATATCTTACTCATCTACCTGATATTGCAAAATAAAAATGCCGCTATCAATGATCTGAACAAGATCATGGCTGAAAATAAAGCCGATTATGAAAAAGAACTCGCCAAATTGGAAGAAAAACTCCAAGATCAAATCGCTGAAACAGAGCGCATTGAGGGCGATAACAAGCTTTTTATCGATTCTTTGCAGAGAGATTTGGAAGAAATCAAAGCCAGTAGAGATGCTTTGAGAAATACAACTACCATTACCCAAAACCAACTCCGGGAATACAAAGAAAAGATCGAGGCTTATGAAATGCTTTTGGTTAAAAAAGATAAGATGATTGTAGAATTACGTGAGCAAATGACCACGCTTTATGATCAAAACAACCAATTAAAAACTGAAAAAGTAGAACTCCAATACGAAGTAGGCCAAACTAAAAAAGACAAAGAGCTCTTGGTTGGGCGAATCAATCAGGCGGCTGTGCTGCGTGCCGAAAACCTTATCGTCAATGCCATAGAAAATAATGGAAAGCTCAAAAGTGGTGGGCAATACCGAGCCTCCAATATCGATAAGTTGGATATTTCTTTTAATCTGGCCGAAAACAAATTTGCCAAAATCGGTGGAAAAGATGTGTTTCTGAGAGTCTTAGACCCCGCAAGCGGCGTACTCTACAATCAGGATGGTACATCGGGCAATTTTACGCTATCAGACGGCAAAAGTGCTGCTTACAGTGTCAAACAACAGATTTTATTTGATAACTCCCGCCAGAACGTCCGCTTTCAATTTAGCCGTACGGGTGATTATGCACCTGGCCGATATGCCGTAGAGGTATTCTGTGACGGTGAGCGAATCGGTGTAGGGAGTTTTGAAGTGCGCTAGAAATTGTTGCTGATTTGATAAAAGAAAATTAAATTCTAATTTAAGTTTAACAGATTGGTTTTGCATAAACCCTACTCCTTGGCCTGTATGACACAGCCCAGGGAGTAGGGTTTGAAGTTGTTGATGAGGTATTGCGTGGCTTTTTTCCTTGCTGTTATTCGTTTGATTTTACGGTTGTCAAAAGTTCGCTATCAAATAATGCTGCGGGTGAGATGTAGCTTTGCTTCTGTTTTCGCACGGTGAAGTGAGTATTTCGGGTTATAAAATTTTCGATTGGCGTAAAGTCCGCCTAAAATTATCAGTCCCAAAAATCCAAGCATGATTATTAATTTCTTCATGGTCGTTTGTTATTATTGTGTTGCCCGCTAGGCTTATAGGTAATCAACTTGGGCTTTGTGTTCGGGCGAGTTTCGGAACACTAAACTGCCTATCAGCAAAGAACTTGCATAGAAGCACAAAGCTCCAAGTTTGTACAGCTTACCCTGATAGCCCGTCTGATGCAAAATCCGTGTTATACGAAGTAATTTATTCTATTTGATACCTCAAAAATATCCCAAAATTCTCAAAAGCACCTTCATTTATACCAAATTGTGCCAAATCTGCCCCTACACCAAATTGAAATTTTTGTTTGTAATTCAATCCAATTCGCAAAAGTTGGGTGCTTGCGGTATGTCTGGTAAAGAAATTGAGTATTTCTCTTCTTTGATTTGGGTATTCTTTTTGTAAACCTAAATTTGTTCCCAAGATAAATTGTGAAAATATCCCCCATTTTTTATTGAATTGAGGCGAATAGCTAATCAAAGCAAACAAGTCTAATGCCATTGGTTTTGCCAACTGTACAGTTGGAAAAGCCGTGATTAGAAAATCACCTTTTTTGTTAAAATAGGTAAGTGATAAGCCCAAAGTTGGATTAAATTGCAATCCATCAAATGCCCCACCTGCTGAAATTCCTAACCAATTATTCAACTGATAGGTCAGTTGTCCATCAATAGAAATACTATTTTGTGTGTTGTCTTTATAGTTGATAGCAAAAATACTTTGTGTAAAAACATTCCATCTGCCTATGCTGTCCAAATCCTTTTGGATATAAGCAAAATATTGCGTTTGTTTGTTGCCTACCATCACTTCAAAAGGAATTTGGGCAAAGGTGTATTGTGTAGCCATTGCGAAAATGGCTACTAAAATGTATTTCTTCATTTTTTAAGAATTTTGAATGGAAATTTTTTCGGTCTGAGGCAATGCTTGGCAAGTAAGAATATATCCTGCTTTCAGTTCCTGTTCAGAAAGTACTTGATTGTTTTGCATTTTTACCTTGCCTTCGGTGCATTTCATTTTGCACATCCCGCAAAGACCACTCTGGCAAGAAAAAGGCAAGGGAATATGTTGGTCTAAACCACTTTGTAGAATGGTTTTGCCTTTTTGGGTTTCGAATGTATATATTTTGCCAAAAACTTTTGCAGCAACCTGTGCCTGTTGTGTTGAACTTTCCTGATTTTTGGCACTGATTAAGAACAATTCTCGGTGGATTTTATCCTTGGTAATTCCTAAATAAGTCAAATCTTCTATCAGTTTGTTGGTCATTATTTCAGGACCACAGAGATAAAAATCCAATTTATTTTTACCAAAACGACTTATCAATTCTTCCAATGAAATTCTTGTAATATAGCCCTGAATCGCATTTTGAGGATTTTCTTCTTCACTCAAAAAGTATTTGATTTCCAATTGAGCAGGGTATTCATTTTCCCATTGCTCAAGTTTTTCTTTGAAGATAATGCTGTTAGAAGTCCTGTTGGCATAAAGCAAAGTAATTTTGCTTTTGGGTTCAAACTTCAAAATCGTACCTATCATGCTGTAAATCGGCGTGATACCACTTCCACCTGCGATCATCACATAATGCTTTTGGTGGGCAGGTTCAGGATAGAGGCAAAACTGTCCTGAGGGTGCAGTAACTTCTACGATATCGCCCACCTTCAAATTTTTGGCTAAATAATTGGTTACTTTTCCGCCTTTGATTCTTTTGATGGTCAAAGTCAGCATATTATCCGTATTTGGAATGGATGAAATGGAAAAAGTACGATACAAGGTTTCACCTTTGATATGGACTTTGATAGTCAGGTGTTGCCCTGGCGAAAAATCTTTGAAAACCGTAGGTACATTACCAAACTGAATGGTGAAGGCATCATTTGCCTCTTGTCGGATATCCGAAACGGTAAGTAAGTATAGACCTTCGCCCGTTTTTTTGATATGTTTTCGTTCAAAGATTTGCTCATTTCGGCTTTCATAATCTTTAAACTCTGTTCCCATCCATTTGTCCCACCAAGTAAAATACAGGGCATAATTACCATGAAATAGTTGGTGGTGCATATTATGGTGGGTAGAAGCGGTTTTATATTTCAAAATGGGTAATTTTACCCAACCTTTCGGATAGGCCTCATAGCCCAAGTGAGCCAAAACATTGTTGAGCATATCAAATACCTGCCAGGCCAAGATTACCCCAAAATGCAAGGGCATTACAAAAGGCAACAGAAAAGGCATCGCATTTTCAATAATTGCCTCCGAAGGATGAAAGGCAAAAGCAGTCAAGGGCGAAGGATCAGTGCTTTCGTGATGTACACGGTGGAAGAAATTATACAATTTTGGGTGATGCATAGCTCTGTGCGACCAATAAAAAAAGGCATCATTGATAAAAAGCAGCAGCGCAAAACTTGTCAAAGCCCAAACCCAACCATATTGATTGATATCAAGATACAAAAGTGTATAGCCTTGAGATTGCAAGTAAAGTAATACTACATCCATAATCGCAAATACAAAAAACGTACTTGACGAATGAGCCAAATCGTGTTTGAAGTGATGTGAATTAGCTCTTTCAACTTCCTGAATACGAATGGACTGAAAATTCTTTTTCCAAATTATCCAAAAAACGACAAAAAAAGGGACAACAAATAAGAGATATGTAAAGGCATTTTCAATAAAAGCCTCCATAAAATGACTGAAAATTTCTTGAAAATTCATACTTCTACACAGTTAAATGATTTAATAATTTACACTGCAAAGTACGTTGGTAGAGCTTTCTTTTCTTTTGAGGTACATCAAAAGACGATTTGATATAGGTCAAAATAAACTCATGATAGTCTTAACGCGGTGAGACTAGGCACTTGTATTTAGCTGTTTTCTGCTTATCCAGCATTTTGTAATATTTTTTGATAGATAGTTTCTATTATTGTCAACCAAAAGAAATATTATGAATCTGTAATTACTTATATTTATATTAGAAACACGAACTAAGTGCGTCAATGCTACTACTTGATAAGTAAAATGCGAACTGAAGTGCGTATAAGTAATAGTTGTGTGCTATCCATAAAACAACAATGACTGAAGAACAAGAACTTTTACAAGACACCGAACAACTTAAACAACTGATTAGTCAAGTTGATAATTCGGGTATTTCTGCGTGGGATGCTGGAGATTTACTCAAAGTTGTAAAGGACAAGAAACTATACATCAAACAATTTGGGAATTTTGAAAATTACACAAAAAAAAGTGTAGGTATAAATCCTCAAACAGCCAATAATTACATTGTAATTAGAGAAAAATTTACAAAAGACGATATTGGAAATTTCATGTTTGTAACGCATTTGCGAGTTATTGCAGAAATAGAAAATAAGGAAATGCGAGCATTTGTCCTTAAAACTTTCAAAGAGAGAGAAGAAAAACTCAAAAATAATCCACAAAACGAAGAAACATATAAAACAAAATTATCTGATATTGTGGGAACTGTAACAATGGTTTTAGAAAGTGGGGACACAGAATTGAAAGAAAATGAAATTGAAAAAATTATAGAGATTAACATAGCAAAAGGGAAAGAAGAAGCCCGAAAGCGAAAAAGAGCAAAGAGACAACAAAAAGGCACAGATGATAAGGCTTTATTTGGAAATCAGTTTAGTTCAGAATTTTACAAAGATGTTAGTGCATTACTCGAAAATGAACCAATCAACGAGATGGGAGTTGTTGCACTGTTTTGTATAATGTTTCAATCATTGCGTGGAACACAATTTACGTGGAAAAATGAAACTCTAACATTTGTTGCAATTAAATACATTCGTGCTGAATTTCCTGATGCGTGTATTCGTTGTAGAACAACAGGAAAAATAAAAAAAAACTTTGAATTGGATATAGAGTTTGAATTTGAAAGTTACAATTATATTCGTCATAGACATATGAAATCAACTAAAAATTGTGATTTGATAATTTGTTGGGAAGATAATGCTAAGACAGACGAAAAATTAAAAGATAACCCAACAGTTAAAAAAATGCCACCAATTATCAGTTTAAAAAACTGTTTTGAAACAGGAGAAATAGAACTAATAAATTGAAACGAAAAAGTGGACAGCACACAACATGGGCTTGGCGCAAGCGGGGCAAAGGTGCTAAATTGAACTTTTGAATATGTATTGGGGCAATATGCTAAATTGGGCTTTTGTGCTGGGTTGCCCCGCCTTCGCCAAGCCTTTTCCGTTATCACCAATAGTAATGACGACACGATTTGAAGATATGGATTTGAAAATTGAGAAACTGGTTTTTCTTCTAAATGCGGAAGAAGGAAATCCTTGTATATATGAATTGACGTAGGAACGGGGGCGCTTTAACCTAACAATTGAAGATAAGTATAAGATTGCAAGAATTGTCCTGACCGAAATTTTAAATGAAGACTTTGTTATTCTTGAGAAATTTAAAGACTTCACATTAAACAAAAAAATTGCAACGATTGATAAGACGGAAAATTGATAAATTACTTATACTAAAGTGAAAATGGTTTTCGGATTTCTTTACCATTATTTTGGAAGATGTAAAGAATAAGATGCTCTTTGATTGGCGTAAAACTCAACTTTTTGAAAAAACCTAATACAAAAAATCCGAATTCTAAAATCACTTTAGTATAACAACCCTTTTCATTGGTATCCGTGCAACGAAATTCTATCAATAAGTTTGACAAATAAAGGTGTAGAATACTTGGACAAAGAGATGCCTAAATATGCAGACAAGATAAATGAAAGACTTAGTGGACAATAGAACTACTGGTGCTAACAGGCGTTTGGGCAAGGCATAGCAACCCAAGCAGGAAAAGTCCAAAAAGAACCCAAGCCAAAACTGCTGGCGTTCTGTGATTTGCCTGGTATATTGGGCTTGAACAGTTGGCTCAAAATACATGAAAAACAATACAATTAGGCAAAATGCTTTCATAGGTGTACGAAATAAATGCTATGAATAATTTTACAAAATTAGTTGGCTCTTCCCTAGAATTGGACTGATAGTTTTAAAAGGTAGTCTTTTGACGAAATTATGGGCTTAAAATCATTGAATTTCAGTTATCAGTCTAAATTATGGTAAGAGCCAATTAGTTTTATTTTTGTAAGGTCGAGACTATATGAATTTAAGCAATTCTGAAAATCCAAAATCCAATTTAAAACCTTCATCCTTTCGTATAAAAACAATTTTTTTATCTTGATTGATTACAAAAACACTTGGCATCATGACATCATTGTCCACACCCGATATGCGATCCCAAATAGGATAATTTTTTGAGTAAACTCCATAAGCCTGTGCAATTTCTTTATTTGTATCTTGTGCCAAATGAAACAAATAATTAGTTTTGGGTAAATAATCAATTGACTGAGGATTCAACATCAGTAAATTTGCTCCAGAGGATTGTATGGTTTGATAGTTTTCTTCCCAAAAAAGCTGAAAACTCGAGATATATTTCTTAGACCAATCATTATCCAAAAAAGTCAAAATTAGCGGTTTTTCAAGGAGTAATTGAGCCAATGTAATGGTTTCCGAATTGTCTAATAGATTTATCCAATACAGATTTATCCAGTTTTGAGTTGTGAAATCCGGTGCATCATCGCCAATTTTTAGATTTGTATGCTGTGTAGATACGGTTTCAGAAAAATCAGGTTGGATTCTTTTGCTAAACACATCTCCGATTTCGTTTTGTATCTCGAATAATACCATAATTGTTGTAAAGTTTAATTTTTGATAATAAATTTATTTTTTTAATTTTCCACGATTTCAACCAAATTACCATAGACCAATTGAAGATAATATTTTTCCAACAAAGAAAAATTATATATCAATAAGCTCAGTCCAAGTATAAATAAAATATTAAGTACAGACGTAAAGCCAAATAGCATAAAGAAAACACACGTCAAACGCACGTATTCCAAATAAAATATCCAAGTCTTCTGCTCCAAAATAGCCCCGCAGTTAATCAGCGTAATCAAAATGATTAAACTCAATAAAATCTGAGCAGAGATACTGAAATAATGTTCTAACAACAAAAATGTAAAAAGTAAGACTAAGACAAATGCCAGTTGCCATTTCACATAATTTTTGAATCGCTTGGATGCTGGAGTTCTTCGCTTGTGGAATAAAAACTTGGATTCCAATGTATCTCTCAATGTAACAGGGACATTATGAGGCTTTCCAAATAATATTTTCAATTTATTTTTCAATCCTGACGTTTGACGAACTGCATAAATCAATTCCAATAAAAAATGAAAATGCTGCCAAAGAAAGCTATGACTATTAAGTGGTTTGGTCAATCCAAATACAATCGTTTCATTTTTATCTTCTTTGGCAAAAGTACCAAATAGCTTGTCCCAAATAATTAGGATATCTCCATAGTTTTTGTCCAAATAAACTTCATTAGATGCATGATGCACCCTATGATGCGAAGGTGTAACCAAAATATATTCTAATATACCCAATTTACCAATAATCTGTGTATGAATAAAAAATGGATAAGCCCCATGCACCAATAAGATAGTCGTAATCATTTCGGCAGGAAAACCAATAACAGGCAACACCGACCAAAAAAGCGTCCTTACTACTGCTTGAAAAACTGTAATACGTGCTGAAACTGTGTAGTTAAAATCTTCAGATTGATGGTGCACCACATGAACACTCCAAAGCAAATTGATTTCATGAGCCAAACGGTGATACCAATACCAAATAAAATCTGTGGCTATCAACAAAGCTATCCAAAGTGTAACGCTTGGTTTGATTTCAAAAATAGCATAATGCGTGTGCAAATAATCATAGAAAAAATAGAAAATTCCTACGGTAAATGTATCCAAAAGCCTTTCGGCGATTCCTACATTGAGATTGGCAACCGAATTACCAAATTTAAAATAATCCTTTTTCTGTGCCTTTGAAACGAGATATTCTATGCCCATGAAGGTCAGAAAAAGAGGTACGGCAAATGCTAAATAATTGAAAATCATTTCATTAAATAATTAAATTAAGAAAATAAGTAAGGGAATGGGATTTTAAAAAATGCTGAAATTAATTTAAGGAGCTTACCTCAACAACAACAGTCTGAGTTGTAATGTATATGAATGATGAGTAGGTAGTAGAAGTGATAAAGATTTAGATTTTTCATTTGTATAAAATTTATAGTTCCCGAATTTTTTTGGGCAGGATTTAACACCTTATTCTTGATAATGATAGGTTGTTAGTGTTTCATTGAGCCTGTTCTCTCAACACTTTCTTTATAAACATATAAAACTCTCTTCAAAAATATAAAAAAAATATATAGTACAAATTTTAATTATACTTAATCTATTGATTTAATAGACTTTTAGTTAAAAATATAACTTTTGAAATTAAAAATTAGATTATAATACAAATATTTATTTCTCAAAAGAAATAATATAAAAAAAACACAGTAATCGAACTTAAAATACCCGCATATAAACGACTGTCAGTGAGTAGATTATTTCTTTTTTTATTATTATCAACTATACAAATCCCACAAAATAATAGCATAGTTAGAAAACCAGCGGGCAAGGCAAGGTATTTAAAATTGAATATTTTAAACTGTATCAATAGCAACAAAAAACATTGAACTACCACAAAATAAGCTATCCAGAGAAGGTCTTTTGAAGATGTGTGAAGATATACATTATCCACGATGACTTTTTTGTTTTTAAGTACCCAACTTAAGATGGTTTGAAGACTCAAACAAAATAGAAAAGTAAGCAGCACTCGATGTAAAAAATTTAATTTTTCTCCGAAGAAGGGTATCAAACCCAAATACTTTGCAAGCCAATGATTGTAAAGCAATTCTATACCAAATGCAAAAAATGGGGCAATGAGCATTACTATGACTGCTGCAGTAGGATTAGACCTTTTCCATAAAATCCCTGTCAAAAAAGCTACCAAAACGCCTTGTGTGAAATAAGAACCTTGCGCCGAAACAGTCAAAAAGAAATTGCCTGCCGAAGTAGGTTCATAGCTCACCCATGCCAAGAATCCTGAAAGTATTACCATCCCAAAAACTGCGTATCTACCAAAAGCAACCATTTGATTATCAGAGGCTTGCGAATTAATGTATTTTTTATACACATCTAAGGTCAAGAGTGTAGAAACGGAATTCATCATCGAATCCACAGATGAGAATGTAGCCGCAGTCAAACCTGCCAAAATCATCCCCGTTAAGCCATAGCCCAACGGTACAACCGCCCCAACCAAAGTCAGGAAAGCATCATCTGGCAAGATGTTTTGATTGGCAAAGCGTATCTTAAATAAATAGGCTGCTGCCACTCCAGCAGCAATCGAGAAAAAAGGAACAGTCAGTTTCAAAAATCCTGAAGCGATGATACCTATTCTTGCATCTTCGTCTGTTTTGGCAGCCAAAACACGCTGTACCAAATATTGATTGGTTGTAAAATAAAAACTATGTAGAATAATCAAACCTGTAAATACGCCTGTCCAAGGTAAGTTTGGATGATTTGAAGGTAAATAAAGGTGCATCTTCTGTTCTGCCAAAGGTTGGGCTTGGTCTAAGGAAAGTAATCCAAAAAAGCCACCAATTTCTGGCTGTGTGAAGGTAAAATAAGCAACAATGATTCCAGCTAAAAGCATCATAAGGGTTTGCAAAGTATCCGTAACCACTACTGCACCTAACCCTCCAAAAATTGTATAACTGCAACTCATCAAGCCAATAATCAAAATCCCTTGCCAATATGCCAATTCAACTCCTGTCCCTTTGAAAAGAAATAGCAAAGTACGACTACCAATATAAAAACCTGCTACCAATTGCACTAAAATCAATAATATCATCAAGATGGTATAAACTAATCTTGCGTGTTCGTTGTAACGATATTCCAAAAATTGGGATAAAGTAAAGACTTTTAGTCTTCGATAAGTAGGCAAAAAAACATAACAAAGCAGCAATATCGCTGCCACAGGTAGTAACTCATAATGACTTTGAGCAAAACCGACAGAATATCCTATTCCCAACATTCCAATCAAATGCGAAGAATTGATATTAGTGCCAAATACAGAGCCTGCCACCGCCCACCAACGCAAGGAATGACCTGCCATAAAATAATCTTCCGAATTTTTCTTTCCTAAGCTGACCAATATACCCGCCAAAGGCATCAGAAACAAAAAGAAAATCAAAACTATCCAGTCGATGAGGTGAAGTTGGTTCAGCATTATTTAATTCAAGTATTTTGTTTTTTGAAATTTAATCTTTTTGATAGACTTCTGATAATTTTACATTGGGTAAATGAGGCAGTACATATTGAGCAAATAATTCACTTTCTTCTATCAAGGGATAGCCCGATAAGACAAAAGCACGAATACCCATATCCATATATCTATGCAGTTTTTCAAGGATTTGCGCAGGTGAACCTACCAAAGCACCCCCACAACCCGAACGTGCTTTGCCTATTTCTGTCCAAAGCAAAGGCTCTACAAAGCCATCTTCATCGGCTGTTTGGCGGAGTTCATCTTGCCGAACAACGCCTAAGCTTTTACCATCTTGTGTGCGGTATTTCATGGCTTGGGCTTGTTGCTCATTAAATTTAGACATTAAACGCTTGGCGTAAGCTCTTGCTTCTGCCTCAGTTTCACGCACAATCACGTGAATGCGCAAGCCAAAATCAATTTTTCTATCATATTTTGCAGCCCTTTGACTGACATCTTGCATAGTTGCATATAGGCTTTCTTCGGTTTCAGGCCACATCAGAAAAACATCACAATATTTGGCACAAACTTCTTTTGCACCGTCGGCTATACCACCAAAGTATAAAAGCGGTGCTTTTTGAAAAGGCTTTGCGGGTGCGCTTGGTAAATCCAATGTATAAAAATCACCTTCGACTTCTATTTGGTCTTTTTGCCAAGTTTGCTTTAGTATTTCTATGACTTCTTCGCAGCGTTTGTAGCGAATGTCTGCACTTTCTTCTAAACCTGGCAAATCCGAATTGATAATATTGATGGTCAATCGCCCTTTCAAAATATGGTCAAGTGTAGCAATAGAACGTGCTAACATAGGCGGGTGTAATTCACTTACTCTAATGGCTACTAGCATATTGATATGCTTGGTTTGCGGAGCCAATGCACCTGCAAATACAAGCGGGTCTTGCCCTTCTACATAAGAATTAGGCAAGAGAATATTGCTATAACCTAATTCATCGGCTTTGAGCATAATATCCCTGCAATGCTCATAGGTACTTTGTCTTTGTGGGTCTTTTACACTTAAATATTCGGTATCGCCTCCGCAGAGATCATCAAACCAAGCTATTTCAGCCACTTTTTGGGTGGTTTTGATAGAAATGGGATCTATTTGAACTAACATAATTTTATTTTAAAAAAAATCCTACATTTATTTTTAATTTCAAATGTAGGGATTTTTTGTATCGTAGCATACAGCACGACTGATTTTCAGTATTGTCAAATGATTTGACAATACTGAAAAGTCGCTTATTTCAACAAATCATCAAAAGTAATAGCCAAGTAATACAAGCCCCCAATTTGTGCCAATCCATAACCCTGTGAATAATATTGATTCAAGATGTTTGTACCACCCAATTTGAGATTTATTTTAGAATCTGGCAATCTGAATGAAATTTGTGCGTCTAAGGTATTCCAACTCGGCAGCCAAACATCACCTTGTGTATTGCCTTGCTCCACCCACATCTCATCTGTCCATCGGTAAGTAATGGCAAAGCCCAAGTTTTTGGTCAATTTGGCATTGCTCAAAGTAATGTTGTAACGATTTTCAGGGGAAATAAAGAAATTTCGTCCTACGGCAGCTACTTCTGGGTTGCTCATTTTTCTTTTGACTATATCATCTCCATAAGGGTCTTTGCGGATATTGCCTGCATTGTCTTTGAGTGTGATTTTACCGATTTGATTGGCATAATTGGCGGAGATTACAAAACCTTTGGGCAAAGCGTATTCCAAGCCTATACCAAAGCCATCTACAAAAATTTCATTGAAATTATTAAAATTCACGCCATAGACCCTTGAAGTAGCCGTATTGAGCAATTCTGATTGTTGTTCATTGACAGGTTGTATGATGTTTTGGGCAGCGATGAAGTCTGTATATTTGCTATGAAAATAAAAAGCATCTACAAAAAGGTTTTCAAATAATAAAGTTTTGTAACCAACTTCCCAAGTTTGGATTTTTTCAGTAGTAAAATCATCTGGCTTGGGAACGTAAGGCACTAAAAGTGTAGCATTGCCGTTGGGATTGTCTGCGTTCACTGAGTTGCGATAGGCATTGACGGATGCTTGTGTATAACCCTGATTGCTAATCAGATTCGCTGCTTGCAAAGCTGCTTCTGTACCACCTACTTCGCCTATACTTCCATCTGAAAGGATTTGATTGGGTGAAGGATTGCGGAAAGCAGATTGCCAAGAGGCTCTGAAATAATGCGATTTGAAGTTGAAAATACCCGAAACTCTTGGTGTAAAACCACCTTTGAAATATTCGTTTTTATC
Source organism: Microscillaceae bacterium (assembly GCA_033765345.1). GTDB lineage: Bacteria > Bacteroidota > Bacteroidia > Cytophagales > Microscillaceae > JANRIC01. The sequence goes on along the minus strand of JANRIC010000056.1, from coordinate 18,289 downwards.
GTACCTAACAGCAACAGTGGGCTTAAAAGAAGCCTCATCATTGAATTTGAAATTGTATGAACCTTGCAAATAAGCACCATATTCGTCAATCTCGTTACCTGCTTTGCCTGTTACGAAAATGGTATTTTTGGTTTCCAATTGGTATCTTCTCCAACTTGCCCCTGCTATCACTTCTACATTTTCAGGGAGAAATTTTTTGAAATTATACATTCCTTCAGTATGGTAAAGCGAAGAATTGTCTAAAAGCCTCACACCACGCAAAGTAGGCACGCCGCCCTGCCCTGCACTTGGAATATTCACATTATTGAAGGTATTTATCAATTCATTTCTAAATTTAGAAAAATTTGGGCTACCCACTTGAAATTTGGTATTATCGGCGGCATTGCGTGCAGCAATAATATCATTTGTATAAGCATTGGCAAAATCAGCAGCCCATGTGCCAGTAGGCTTGGCAATTTGCAAAAGCCTTGCCGCTAAAACGCCTAAATTATAACCTTCTGCCTGTTGGAAAGTACCATAGCTACGCAAGAAAAATTCATCTCCTTTGATTTCTAATTTGGCTTGATGACGGCGATAATCGGGATAATACTCCCTAAAGCCAGCAGTACGAATAAAATTACCATTGCCATAATACCACGAACCACTTATCTCGATTTTATCAGTTAATTTGTAATGCAAAGCTACATTGGCTCGATAGCTATACACTTTGCCATTGTTACCCAAGAGGTCTAATTCAGTATAGCCTGTTCTTGTTACACGCTTACCAACTAATGCTGCATTGCTGGTATTAGCAGCCGTAAAATCAAAAGAACCCCCATTGGTTACATCATCTCCATAAATATTGACACCATCATATTCAAAGTTTGTTGCAGGATTGTTGTTAGGTGTATAACCAATAGTCGTAGTTTTGTCAGCTACATTATTTACAAAGAAATTTCTGCGCCCACTTGTAGAACGGTCATTATAATTATCCGCAATGAAATCTGTGCCATTCAAAGCAGAGAAATTGACTTTGAAAGCAAATTTTTGCCCGATTTGTGTCGCATAGCGAATGGCTACATCCGTAAATGCTTGATTTTCTATATTATCCTTTCCAAAATTATTCACACCTACCTTGGAAGAAATACTCAAGCCTTGAAACTCAAAAGGGCTTTTGGTACGCGTCAGTTGCAATCCTTGCAAAGCATCAGGACCATACAAAGCCGAAGATGCACCAGGCAAAATCTCAATACTCTCGATGTCCAAATCTGACACACCTGCCGAGTTGCCGAAACCAAAACCTAATCCGGGAGAACGATTATCCATACCATCTGTCAATTGAACAAATCGGTTGTTATTGTTTGCGCCAAAACCACGCAAATTGACAGACTTAAAGCCCAAACTCTGTGTCAATAAATCCACACCTTTCAAATTTTGTAAAGCATCAAAAGTACTGGCAGCGGCAGATTGTTGAAACTGACGAACCCCTAATTTTTCTACCGTAACAGGTGTTTCCAATATCGTTTGCTCCACACGGCTTGCAGAAATCACCACTTCTTGGGCTTGAATGATATTTTCAGATAGCTCAATATTGAGTGGACTTGAGTCATTCAGTACGATTTCTTGTTTCTCGAAACCTATGTAAGTTACTATAACCGTGATTGGAAAGCTTTGATTAACACGCAATTGGAAGGTGCCATCTTTGCCCGTAGTAGTTCCGTTTATTGTTCCTTTGATAGAAATGGTTGCTCCCACAAGTGCTTCCTGTGCACTTTTATCAAAAATTTTCCCTGAAATTGTTTGTTGGGCTTGTAATTGGGTAAAAATACTCGTGAGTAGAAAAATGATTAAAAGGGTACTGTATATGTTTTTCATAAACTTATTATTTTAGTAAAAATTTGATTGCAAATATAATATGTTTAATATATATAATATATAGATTTAGTAGATTTTTAAAAAATAAATATTCAGAGTGTTTTTATAATTAATACATTGTAAACAAAATAAGATATACTTTTGCGAGTAAAGCTAAAATTACTTATACTCAAACCGAAGTGGTTTTCCGAGATTTTAGCTTTTAAATCATGAATAATCAAGCTAATCAATCAAGAAAACTTGCCCCGCAGGGGTCTTGTATTTCCTAAATCACTTTAATCTGGGTATAAAAAGAGTTTCCTAACTCGATAAGTAAATCTCAGCCATTCCCAAGTAAACCGTTTATTTTAAAGGAATTAAATTAAAAAAGCCAAACTTTCATTAGATAGGCTCAGATAAAGCAGAAATAAACACAAGTTTTAAAGAATGAATGTAGGGTTGCGTTTATAGGGATATTATCTGCCAATTCAAACAAAAAACTGCTACAAATGTACCGAGGGATTTGATGGAAGAAGCACTAAAAAATACCCTTGACAAGCATTTTTTTAGTAAATTGCAAAGCATTAAAACTTAAAGCGAAATGATTATTGCCAATCCAATTTATGATGTAGTTTTCAAACGACTCATGGAAAACGATAAAGTTGCCAAATTTTTCATCGGAACACTTTTGGAACAAACTATCGAGGCAGTAGAAGTAAAACCGCAAGAATATACTTATAAAGGTGAACTCGAGACCCCCGAAGGCATCCAAGCAGCCGAAGAACGCATACGCGAAAGATTTTCTATTTGGGTGTATCGCCTTGACTTTATAGCGACTATTCGCACCGAAACAGGCGAACTCAAAAAAGTGCTGATAGAAATTCAAAAAGCCAAGAATCCGATTGATTTAATGCGTTTTCGCAATTATTTGGCAGAGCAGTATAAGAAAGAGGATAAAATCAACAACGAGAATGTCGTTTTGCCCATTACCACGATTTACATTCTAGGCTTTAAATTGCCTGAAATAGAAAGCCCTTGCATCAGGGTCAAACGTGATTACATTGATCTTATCCATAAAACTACACTAACACAAAAAAGTGAGTTTGTAGAGAAACTCACCCACGATTGCTTTGTAGTACAAGTAGACCGCATCACAGACCGTTACCAAACTCGCTTGGATAAACTTTTGAGTGTTTTTGAGCAACGTAATTTTACAGACGACAAAGAAATTACCAAAGATTATACACACAATCCTGATTTAGAGGAAATAAAAACCATCACAGATATTTTGCATTATGTAGGCACAGACCCTCGAGAACGGAAGCAGATAGAAATAGAACAGGAGGCACGAAGAACTATTGATGCCATGTTGGAGGACTATCAAAAGAAGTTAGCAGAAAAAGACCAAGCCTTGAACGAACAACAAAAAACAATAAGCGAGAAAGACCAAGCCTTGAACGAGAAAGACCAAGCCTTGAACGAGAAAGATAAATTGATTGAGGAACTTATGCGAAAACTGAACGAAGCAAAATGAAAACCCCTCCTGGTGCGAGTTTTCAACTCGTACCTACTATTCAAAGAGTTTCCTAACTCCATAAGTAAATCCCTAAGTCATACGAACTTTAGCCCAGCGTAACTTCGTCCCCCCAATAAAATAAAGCCTGCGACTTCAGGTATAGAAGCTTTTACCTTACTTCCCACCAAAGAAGAATTTGAACTCAGAACCGTATTATGCATCGGAAAATATGGCAATCATCCTGACAACCCACCCGTTACTGTTAAAGTAACGGGCGACTTCATGAGTCTAATTTTAAAGGGCGTTCTACTAGAATTAAAAGAAAATACTGCCATTGACCCAAGAGATGAGTACTTCGATTATGAAAATTGAAATAAATAAAATAAATTTGGTTTTGACTATTCCCTTGCTAACAATGTTGTCTTGTCGAGTGAAATCTTCCAGCTCGAGAGGAAAAATTAGAAACTGTTCGGGTAAAGTTTTAGTAGAAACAAAACCTAAAAATCCCTTATTCCAATGCTCAAAGTAAGAAATGATGTTATAATGAGTTTGTGCTTACTGTCTAAAATGCGGAAAGGGATGCGAAACCCGGGCTTGGTCTTCATATTATTAGTTTGTACTTATTGCTTCAATATTGAGCTTTCATTTGGTCAAAAAACCTTGAATTTAGACAAGGGGTTCATTTTTACAGAAATCAATGGAGATGAAATATTCTTCTTGAAGGACGAAGAAGGATCATGGGATATTGAAGACATCTGTAGCACAAACCTTCAAAACAAATTTCAAGCTGTCCAACAGAAAAGCCCAAGTTTTGGCTTGAATACCAGTGCCTTTTGGTTTAAAATAAGTATTCAAAAAGATATCGAGAATCCTACCAACGATTATCTTTTAGAGTTGGCTTATCCGCTCATTGATACTATTCAATTTTTTTTTCAAGATAAAGAAGGGAATTGGCAGGTTGAAACTACGGGCGATGCCTTGCCTTTTAGTACAAGAAAATTTAAACACCGAAATTTTATATTACCTATTTTTCTTTGGGATAATCACGTCCAAACCTATTACATTCGAGTTCGTACAGCAGGCTCACTCATCGCCCCTTTATTTTTACATCATGAAAGTTTTCTAAGAGAAAAACAGCTAAAAGAAGATACTATATATGGAGTTTTTTATGGAGTATTGTTGATTATGGGGTTATATAATTTTTTTATTTTTTTGGTATTAAGGGATAAAAATTATTTCCTATACACACTGCTAATATTAATGAATCTTTTCTTTCAAATGAACTTTTTAGGTCATTCTATTCAGTATTTTTGGGGAGATTATGTGCCATGGTCAAACATTGCCGTCCTTTTTTTTACTAATCTGTTATTCTGCTCTAATCTTATTTTCAATATTAACTTCTTACAATTAAAAAAGCATCAAATAGTACTTTATTATAGTATGGCTTTTTTGGCTATTGCACATGTTTTCATCGGCTATCTTTCCTTTGTACTAGATTATAATATTATTAGCAGGCTGACATTACCGACTGTTTCATTATCAACCTTTTTGATTATACTATCAGGTATTTGGGCTTGGACAAAAGGCGTTCAGTATGCTCGTCTGCTTGTTGGTGCATATGCTTTCTACGTAATAGGTGGAATTTCACAACAACTACTCAATTATGGATTTTTGTCCAGTTCTTTTTGGACAAAAAATAGCACATTAATTGGTTCTTTATTGGATGTGGTCTTTTTATCCTTAGCCTTAGCGGATAAAATTGCCTTTTACAGAAAAATTTCCGAGAAAGCTCAACGGGAAGCTTTCGATAAAAAACAAGAAAATTTAAGATTGATTGAAGAACAAAATGAAACTTTAACCGAAAAAGTACGAGAAAGGACACTAGAATTAGAAACTGCCAACGAGTTGTTACAAATTAATAAAGAAAAGGTAGATTCAATCAATGAAGCCCTACAACTTACCTTAAATACTGTCCAGTATCAAAGAGATCAAATCTTGGCAAGTATTAACTATGCTCAAAGAATACAAAATGCTATTTTACCCCTACAAACCACATTTGATGCACTACTTCCCCATCATTTTATTTTTTTCAAACCCCGTGATATAGTCTCCGGAGATTTTTACTACATCAGAGAAGCCAATCATAAAATTATTTTGGCCGCAGTAGATTGCACAGGGCATGGCGTTCCGGGTGCTTTTATTAGTTTAATTGGTTACCTCAGTTTGAATGTTTTAACCTTGATTATGAAAATCACCTCAGTCAGTGAGATTTTAAAAGAAATGCACCGAGGCATTCGCCAGGTTTTACGTCAAAAAGAAACCAAAACCTACGACGGCATGGATATGGCAATCGTCAGTATTGATAAAGAAAATAAAATCATGGAGTTTGCCGGAGCCAAAAACCCACTTATCTATGTGCAAAATGGCGAATTGCACCAAATCAAAGGAAATATTTTTGGTATTGGAGGAGAAGAACGTGGCATGGAAAGAAATTACACCACACACAAAGTTGACATTTCTGAACCCATCACTTGCTATTTATTTTCCGATGGCTACCAAGATCAGTTTGGAGGACCAAAAGGCCGAAAATTTATGACCAACCGCTTCCGGGACCTACTCCTCGAAATCCATTCCAAACCTATGGAAGAACAAAAGGAAATACTTCAGGCAACCCTCTTAAATTGGATGGGTGATGAAAAACAAACGGATGATATCTTGGTCATAGGGTTCAGACCTTCATGATTTCAGCAACACCCCTAAAATAAACCTCCCGAATTTTACTTGAAGAAGCTCCTTACTGATAACCGAGATAGGCTAAAAAAACCAGCAATAAAACCCAAAATTAGAAAAACAGCAGCCCATACTAATCGCTTTTTGACACAAATTTGAAGGAATTTTCATTTAAATATATCGCAAGTTTAATCGGCGTCACCCCTACCCAATTGAGCAGAATCCGAAATAAAAGATAAGATTTGCTTCATTTCTCAACATTTGCTGAGTAATCCCGATTTATGACAAGCTATTTGGGTTTTATCCCAATTATGCGAGCGTATAAATATTTAGAATTATATTTCCTGGTTTATCAAAATCTGACTATCAACCAAGAGAAAATGCTAAATACATTTTTTATAAGATGATTATTCTATGTTGATAAGGTGCAATTTGAATTATTTAGGAGAATTGATCATAAATAATTTTCCCACCTCCCTTGTTTCCAACCGAAATTAACATTTGTCAATGCAGAATAAATTTTTCGCCTCTAGCTTTGTGTCACCAAATAAAAAAATAATTATCTCATGTGAAATACACACGAAGATTCTTTAGGGTTGCCATCTTTTTGATTTAGCGGATAGTTGTTCAACCTAGACCAACCCATAAAAAGTGGTATAGGAACTAAAATATGAGGAAATTAAGAATTTATTATCCAAACTTAAAATTTAATAAATATGTTTAAGCTGATTAAATTAACTTTTGGGATAGTGCTACTGTCCTTATTATTTGTAAGTTGCAATGATGATGCTGATGATCCAGTAGTCATTACCGTAGATGATGCCGCTGAGTACGTAGCTGCTTCTATGGCAATAGCCACTTACGGTGCTGTTAATAATATGAATTACGTTTCGGAGCAAATTGTGGAGTTAGTGGAATGCGGAGGGTCTCAAAGCGATACTAGAACAGAAACCGCAAATAATGGAGATATTACTGTTAATTTTACTATCAACGAGGAATATTCATTAGCCTGTAATGAGGGCAGCGAAGTAATCGATTACGAATTTACGGGAAATCAAACGACAGACTCTGAGCGTCTGGATACAGACAATGAGATTTCGGCTGACTGGACTATTAGTGGGGCAGAATCAAGCTCTACTGCTCTGACATATAATGGAACTTATAAAAGAGAGGGTGATTGGACATATGACTTTGAAGATAATCGCACGGATAATGTAATATCGTCATTCGTTTATTCTGACGTAAAAGCTAATAAAAGTGATGGTATTATTTTTTCAGGGACATCGACTTTTTCACTCGTTGGAACCAGCAATGTGTATGAACCTTTCAATTATGAAGGTACTATTACTTTTCAGGAAGATAATACGTGTATAGCTACTTTTTCAACAGGCGAACAATATCTGATAGATTTAAACACGGGTGATGTAACCCCAATTCAATAAGAAATATTAAATCATTGGGTATAGAAATATGAAAATTAGAAATCGTTTGCTTGTTATCTCTTTAATCGTATTAGTAATACTATCTTCGTGTTCGGACAATGATGACGTAATGGAAGTAACCATTTACAGAATCCCCGTAGTGGTGCACGTAGTCCACAATGGTGAAGCAATAGGCACTGGTGCAAACATATCGGAAGCACAAGTCCAATCTCAAATCGAGGTACTTAATGAAGACTTTAGAAGAAAAGAAAGCAGTAATGGTTTTAATTCAAACGGTGTTGACACACAAATTGAGTTTTACCTGGCAACTACTGATCCAGAAGGTAATGTTCTTGCAGAACCAGGCATCCACCGCTACAATGGTGGTAGAGTGGCTTGGCCTACCGGAATTGCCACCTCAGTAGACTCCCAACTGAAACCTGTCACTATTTGGGATCCTAACAGATATTTCAATATATGGACAGTAAATTTTGGTGGTTTTATCGGTAGAAATTTACTAGGATTCGCACAATTTCCTTCTGAATCAGACTTACCTGGCCTGGATGAAGATGGAGGTGATGAAGACACAGATGGTGTAGTAATAGGCTATCAATATTTTGGCAGCATCGAAAAAGGCAATTTCCCCGATTTGCACGAAACCTATAATTTAGGGCGTACCTGTACCCATGAAGTAGGGCATTGGTTAGGTTTGCGTCACATTTGGGGAGATGGAGATTGTTCGGTTGATGATTATTGTGCTGATACCCCAAATTCGGCTGCACCCAACTATTCCTGTACGCCTAACACCTCCTGTGGTTCATTGGATATGATAGAAAATTATATGGATTATACGGATGATTCGTGTATGAATATATTTACCCAAGATCAAAAAAATCGCATGATTCAGGTACTGTTAAACAGTCCTCGTCGAAAAACTTTATATTCAGAATAAATTGGTTTTTCTGATATACCATTTTTCAACATAATGTAAATAACAAAGTATAGTTGGTGTTGTGAACTATGCGAATCAAAACCTAAAAAATGAAATTTTTTCTTCTCTGCCTTTATCTTTTAGGAGGTAGCAGAAGAAAAAATTTCTCATGGCAGTATTGGCCAGAATAAGATTCTAAGTGCATTTTTCATAAGATGATTTACAAGGCTTTTATTGATGCAAATTTAGGTTTCTGGTTAAAAAATTTAATTTCAAAACTAAACATAACAATGAAAAGATTTATTTTACTTTATTTGATTCTAAGCTCTGGTATTTTGTTCGCTCAGGAAGACGCAGATAAATCTAAATTTTATTTAGGTCTCTCTTATGGCACAAGCTTTTCACTGGGTGATTTTAAAGATACAGATATAGAAAATCCGGACGCAGGATTTGCCAAAAATGGACAAAAGTTTGATTTGTTTTTGGGGTTTCCCATTGACGATAAAATCACAATTACTGGGGTCTTCAGATACCAAAGTTTTAATACTGAAATAGAAGACTTGATTAATGATTATAAAGAAGACAATCCAGGATCTCAAATTACAGGCAGTACCGAAGACTGGCAGGCTTTTTACGCGCTGGTAGGGCTTGCTTATCAGATCAAATTAACCAAAAAACTTAGTTTTTCCCCACGCTTTGGACTGGGTCCCCTACTTGTCAAGAATCCAGGAATTACAATTAATGATCCCGATGGAGTCATTAGCCAGAATTTTACTCGAAGTTCAGAAACAGGCTTTGGATTAGGCTATGAAATCGGATTCGGATTAAGCAATGACTTTGGCAGGCATTTCTCGCTGATGCCCACTTTTACATTGGGTGGAGGCTTTGTTACGATTAAGGATGTCATCACAATTACTGACAATGTGCAGGTTATCAGCGATTACAGCCCTCAAATACTTTCTTTTAATATAGGACTTTCGTTTGCTTATAGATTTTATTAATCATTATTCGGCAGTATTAAAGATGTAATACTCAAATAACCATTTGCCGTGGGCTGTGTCTTCACAGCCCACTGTTTTGAACGAACAGCATGACTTGTTACACACTACCAAAGTATTATTTTCTAAGTAGTTGCCTATAATTAGTTTATATAATTATTCCCACAATTAATTGATAGCCAAGCAATTGTATTTGCGATAGGCTATCAACTAATTACAAATGACTACTTAACATCACATAAATTATTTTTACTACTCAACCATGAATAATGATTACAAGAAATGGCAATAAACTTACTCAAACTTAAGTTATTCGTATTTATTTTCTTAAACATCATTCAGGATGCTTACAGCCAGAACGAAAATGAGCTTTTTCATGAAATAGTTCTTGAAAAAATCCTTTTTGAAAATGAAAAATGGGAGTTTGTCGGTGAAGCCAACTTCAAACACCTATATAACGAACCCGGATGGAGAAGATGGGGGATGTCTTTTATAGGCGCACGAAAGATCAAGCGCTTTAGCCTTTCTGCTGGGGCAAATGGTTACTATACCTTCAACAAAAGCATCACAAACTTTTTTGAAGTGCGCCCGTGGGCAGCTCTGCAATTTAATATTCCAATTATTGCAAAAATTACTTTGAGGCAAAGACTGAAATACGAATGGCGATTTTTCTATACCGAAGGAGATGACCAAACAAGAGAAAACTACCGACGTCTACGGTATCAAATTGGTTTTGACATCCCTATACCGATTAAAGAAGAGTCTTCATGGAAAGTCCGTCCCTTTTTTGAATGGTTCTTTATTAGAGACCCGGCTACATTTGAGCGGTTTCCCAATGAAAGAGACTTTGGATTGATGGTAATCAAACGTCTGAAAAATGATGATGAACTTTCTATCACTTATCGAGTGGAAGATTTCTATAAAGTAGATTCAGAGGAACCTGTAAACGGACATATATTTTTGTTTGCTTATTCTTTTTAAATTTCAAATAAATTATTCACTTGCTGGTGCGAGTTTTCAACTCGTACCTACTATTCAAAGAGTTTCCTAACTCCATAAGTAAATCCCTAAGTCATACGAACTTTAGCCCAACCTAACTTCGTCCCCCCAATAAAATAAAGCCTGCGACTTTATAGGGCATCCAATGGAGCAAAAAAAACGAAAGTCCGTACTGGGCTAAACGTAAACTAACAAGTGGACATTGGAAAACTTGAGTGCAACTTTTGACAATAATAGGGTTTTAAAAATTAACTTTACAACCTAAGAATAAAATGTCATCGGGCAAAAAAAATATGAGTGCAGATAACCCAATTTTAAATAGTCCATATCACGAGCCTAAACTTTACTACGATACAGACAGCAAAGGAAGTTTGGATTATACGAGTATTCGCAAAGGACGAAGAATTTTTAAGGCAGATTCGGTTGTAATACCCACAAGACAAAAAGGACAAAAAGAAATTTTTGAATGGAATGAAGACATGGAAGGTTATGGAACCCACATCATTAACCTTTGCCGAAAAGAAGTTGGACAGTGGAGAGCAGCGAAATATCCCAATACAACACGAATCACAAAAGAGTTAATGACTTTTTGGTTCGACAATCCTGAAAGACACGCTGTAAAAAAGCTATTCTTTGCTCAACAAGAAGCCATAGAAACAGCCGTTTGGCTCAATGAAGTTGCTGAGAAATCAAACGCAGGGCAACATATTTTGAACCAGCTTCGTGACGGACAGCAAACCGTAAGTGATGACCCTACCAACCAGCTTCCAAGAATTGCTTTTAAAATGGCAACAGGTACGGGAAAAACAGTGGTGATGGCTTGCTTGATTTGTTACCACTACTTTAACAGACAAGAATATAGAAACTGTACTCGTTTTGCTGATTACTTTTTGATTATTGCTCCGGGCATCACCATTAAAAGCCGATTAAGTGTTTTATTTGTGGACACCAAAAACAAAAACCCGAAAGACATTGAAGATTATTACCGAGTTCGTGGACTCATACCGCCAAGTATGGAACACCGCTTGGAAAATCTGAATGCACGATTGGTCATTACCAACTACCACACTTTTGAGCCAAAGATTTTACAAGGCAACAAACGCAGCCCATTTGATGGAAAAGTAAACTTAGAGGGCAAAAAGATTGATACCGACAACAAAGAAGATTTTTCACAAGTAATAAAACGAACACTTGGCAAATTCAAATCAGGCAGCAGAGTTTTGATATTGAATGACGAAGCCCACCACTGCTACTTACCCAAATCGAAAAGCAAAACCACCGATAACGAAGAAGCAGACGAAAACGCAAGAGCAGCCGTTTGGTTTAGCGGACTTTGTGAAATAGCCAAGAAATTCAAATTACAAGCAGTTTACGATTTATCAGCAACGCCTTATTATTTGACAGGTTCAGGTTATATACCTTATAGTTTGTTTCCTTGGGTGGTTTCTGATTTTGGTTTGATTGAAGCCATCGAAAGCGGATTGGTTAAAATTCCATTCTTACCCGAAAGCGATAATACTCAGGAATTAACAATGCCTGTGTTGCGGAATTTGTACGACCACGTTAAAGATGAATTGCCCAAAAAAGGACAACGAACACAAAAGAAAGATGCAGCAGCCGAAGGTAACAAGTTTATTGAATTGCCCCCCAGACTTCCTTCATTGGTAAAAGGTGCACTAGACCAGTTTTACACTCACTATGTGGAGTATTTCAATGGCATCAGAAAACATCAGGAAGCAAAAGTCTCCTTGTTTTCCGCTCCCCCAGTTTTCATTGTAGTTTGCAACAATACAGGAGTTTCAAAAGAAGTCTATAAATACATTGCAGGGTATGAATATCAAGATGCAGAAGGCAACACTGTTGTGGTACAAGGTGCAAAAGATTTGTTTAGCAACTACGACCCTGCCACCAACAAACCTTTGAAAAGACCGCCCACATTGCTCATTGACAGTGATGCCTTGGAAAATGGCGAACAAATCAATGACGATTTCAAAAAGATTTTTGCTTCCGAAATAGAAGAATTTAAAAAAGACTATGCCCGTATGTACGGACAAGGTAGCATTGAAAAAATAACGGATGCTGAAATTCTCCGTGAAGTAGTAAATACAGTTGGGCAAAATGGAAAATTAGGTGCGCACATTCGTTGTGTGGTTTCGGTTTCAATGCTTACCGAAGGTTGGGATGCCAACACCGTTACGCATATTATGGGTTTACGTGCTTTTGGTTCGCAATTGCTTTGTGAGCAGGTAGCAGGTAGAGCTTTGCGGAGAATGAATTACTTTTTGCAGGGCTATGACAAAGATGGAAACCCAACCAGTGACAAACGCAAAGTGGTCATTGAGAAATTTCCGCCTGAATATGCTCACATCATTGGAGTGCCTTTCAAAATGTTTAAAGGTGGAAAAACCGAACCACCGCCTCCACCAGTTGACTTAACGCATATTGCACCAATTCCTGCAAGACAAGCAGAAATGGAAATTATATTTCCGAATGTGATAGGCTACCGTTTAGAAAATTTGGATGGTGAAATAAAGCACGATTTCAACAACATAGAAAACTATGAAATTGATGGTTCAAAGTTTCCGACTGAAACTATTATGACCAGTCCGATTTCTCCCAACGAAGAAAAATTGGAAGTAAAAGGCGTTTTGGAAAAACGAGACCAAGAGTTGATTTTCTTAATCACCAAGGAACTGATAAAATACCATTTCAGCGATGAAGATAACAATCCTCAATTTCAGAAATTCAACAAACTGAAAAGCATTGTACAGGAATGGTACAACGAAAAAGTGCTATTATTGAACATTGCCGACCCACGCTACAAAAGACTGCTTTATTTTGAAGAGCCCAAAAAAGTGGTTGACCACATTGCAAGGGGCATCAACCCTCAACTCAACACCACCGAGTTCATTCGTCCTGTTTTCAATTATTACAACAAGTTTAGTAGTACCAAATATGTGAATGGCAATACGGTAAAAGATGTGTACCCAACCGAAAAAAGCCATATCAACTATGTGGTAATGGACAGCGATTGGGAAGGAATTTGTGCCAAAACCTTGGAAGAAATTGAAACGGTAGAATGCTATGTAAAAAACCAGTTTCTTGGCTTTGCCATACCTTACACCAAAGAAGGAAAAGACCGACAATACTTTCCTGATTTTATTGCACGGGTGAAAAGTAAAGACGGCACTATCAAAAACCTGATGATAGAAATTAGCGGAATGAGCAAAGACAAAGCAGAGAAAAAATGGTTTGTAGAAAACCGTTGGATTCCTGCGGTAAATGCTTTGAAGGATAAATACGAATATCCCGAATGGCATTTTATTGAAGTGGCAAACGACATCCGAAACATCAAGAATCAATTAATTGAAAAAATTCAGCGCATATGAAATCAGAAGAAATAAAGAACCTGTTTGCCCAATTTGAAGCAGCAGTAGCCGAAATAGAAGGAATAGAATGTTGGAGTGCAAGAGAACTGCAATTACTTTTGGGCTACAACAAATGGGAAAATTTTGAAAAAGTAATTAACAAAGCAAAATCTGCTTGTGCTAATGCAGGTGAAGAAGTAGCCAATCATTTTCCTGACGTCAGGAAAACGATACCAATGCCCAAAGGGGCTGAAAAAGAAATAGTTGACTTTCTGCTTACTCGATATGCCTGCTATTTGGTGGCTCAAAATGGAGATAGCCGCAAAGAAGAAATCTCTTTTGCTCAAAACTATTTTGCCGTTCAAACCCGCAAGGCTGAAATCGTAGAACAGCGACTTTTAGAATATGAACGAGTAATTGCTCGTGAAAAACTAAGCCAAACTGAAAAACAACTTTCAGGGATTTTATATGAAAGAGGTGTGGACAGCCAAGGCTTTGCCATCATTCGTTCCAAAGGAGACCAAGCACTTTTCAATCTGAATACGCAAGTGCTGAAGAAGAAAATGGGCATACCCGACAAACGACCTGTTGCGGATTTTTTGCCCACCATTACCATCAAAGCAAAAGATTTAGTTGCCGAAATGACAGGGCTGAATGTTCAAAGCAAGGATTTGAATGGGCAAAGTCAAATTGAAAAAGAACATATTGACAACAATTCAGCTGTGAGAGATATGTTGACTCAAAGAGGTATTATTCCCGAAAATCTTCCCAAAGCTGAAGATGTCAAAAAACTGCAACGGAAATTGAAAGGGGATGAAAAGAAAATTCTAAAAGATACCAAACAAAAGAAAAAGTAGTCTGAACCATGATTTTTCTGATTAAAGTGAATTAAAATGATAAAAGAAGAATACAAATATTCTGCGCTGACATCCAAGATAATTGGTTGCGCAATGACAGTGCATAAAACTCTTGGCAATGGCTTTCAAGAAGTGATTTACCAAAGGGCATTAGAAATAGAAATGAGAATGGCGGATATTTCATTTCATAGAGAGTTTGAAATGCCCATATTTTATAGAGAAGAACAAATTGGGACAAGAAGAGTTGATTTTTTAGTGGAGGGAATAATTTCTGTTGAGTTAAAAGCCGTAACAAAATTGGAAGATGTTCATTTTGCCCAAGCCATCAATTATTTGGAAGCATACAATTTAGAAATTGGTTTGCTAATCAATTTTGGAGAAACCAGTTTGAATTTCAAAAGACTCACCAATAAGAAATTCAAATCATTACAATCACAAGAATCAAATAAATCATAGTTTAGACAATGGCAAAGAAAGTTGAATCCATCAAACACACAGGCAATACCCGACCACACATACCCAGCAAGGAAGAAGCAGGCTATGAAGATGCCAATCCTAAAGTACAAAGCGGTAAGAAAGTTTTAGAACTACCTAAAAACCCTGTGGTACATCGTGGGCAAGACCCCGAATTGTTTTGGCTAAACAAATATGGCAATGACGACCGTGATGAACTGCTTAAAGTAGATATCCGAAGCCTTTACCGCCACGAACACATAGCCCCCGAAACGCTGATTAAAAACCTATATAAAGTTACCGAAATACAAAGCCCACAACTGGATATGTTTAGCGTGAACGAACTCTTTGGCAATGCCTTAGATAAAGACGAACTCGAAAAAGTAAGCGAATACTACTCTCACCAAGATGGCTGGACAAACCGACTCATACAAGGCGATAGCCATTTGGTAATGGCTAGTTTGTTAGAAAGAGAAGGAATGGCAGGTCAAGTGCAAACTGTTTATTTTGACCCACCTTATGGAATTAAATACGGTGGTAATTGGCAAATAAAACTAAATAACCGTGATGTAAAAGATGGAAATGATGAAGCGCTTACAGGAGAACCTGAACAAATAAAAGCATTTAGGGATACCTGGGAATTAGGCATACACTCTTATTTATCTTACTTGCGTGATCGTTTATTAATAGCTAAGGAATTATTAAATGAGAGTGGTTCTTGCTTTGTGCAAATCGGAATTGAAAATGTGCATTTAGTAAGAAGTTTAATGGATGAAGTTTTTGGTAGCGAGAATTTTGTGAGTCAAATTGCTTACAGGACAACAGCTGGAGATACAAGCAATACTCTTCCTACAATGGGAGATTTTATATTATGGTATGCAAGGGAAAAACCCAAAGTGAAATTCCGTAAAGTATTTGTTGATAAAATTTTAGGTTTTGGTAGTGGAGATATGTATGATTATGTTGAAAATGAAGACAGAAGTATTACACGGAAATTAACAAAAGAAGAATTAATGTTTCCTAATTCAATTCCGAAGGGGTGGAAAGTGTTTAGAATAGCTGATTTAAAAAGATTAGGATACAGTAATACAAACACTTTTAAATTTGATTTTGATGGAAGAGAATTCTATTGTGGCGATAGATACCAGTGGAAAACCACGCAAAATGGTATGGAAAAACTAAAAAAAGCAGGTTGGCTTATTGCAACTAGTAATACTTTAAACTACAAAAGATATTTTCATCATTTTCCTATTACAGAGCTTGGGAATCTTTGGACAGATACCCAAGGTGCATCTGAAAAAGAATATGTTGTTCAAACTTCAATAAAACCATTACAACGCTGTCTTTTAATGACCACCGACCCAGGTGATTTGGTATTAGACCCAACTTGTGGCAGTGGTACAACGGCTTTTGTGGCAGAACAATGGGGCAGACGGTGGATAACCATAGATACCAGTAGAATTGCATTGAATATTGCCAAACAAAGATTAATGACTGCGGTTTACCCTTACTATAATTTGTATGATGAACAAGGAAGTGATATTCGCCAAGGCTTTAAATACAAAACTGTTCCGCACATTACGCTAAAAAGTTTAGCAAACGATGAACCACCTGCCACCGAAACACTCTACGACCAACCTGAAACGGACAACAAAAAACTTCGTGTAAGTGGTCCGTTCACGGTTGAAACTTTGCAAAACTTTGAGCCAATCAGTCCCGAAGAATTGGATGATGAAGTAAGCGTAAACGAGTCAGCAGGAGCATTTGAAGAAGTGATTAAACAACACTTATTAAGTGCAGGCATCAAAAACGGCAGAAAAGATGAAATGGTGGTTTTCCGTAGTGTTGAACTCTTGGCAGGAGAAGCCCTACACGCAGAGGGCTTTTATACGACCGATAAAGGCGAAGAAAAAGCCTATTTTCATATCGGACCTAAATTTGGCACAGTAAGTAAGAAATTGGTTAGTGATGCAGTGAAAGAATGTCGCCAAAAAGGGGATGCCAATTGGTTAATCATTTTAGGTTTTAGTTTCGAAAGCGATATTGAAGGTGGCACACATACGACCAGTATGGGCAATTTTGAAGTAACCAAAGTCCGCATACACGATGACTTGTTGCAAGAAGGATTGAAAAAGAAACCCGCCAAGTCAGCCGCAAGTTTTGTAACCATTGGCGAACCCGATATTTGTCTGCACTATGATTCGTCTGATTTAGGTGATTCAAATGATTCAAGAGAAAAAGGAAAAAATCAGGGTAATCATTTAATCCAAAAAATCACGGTTCAGATTAATGGCTTAGATATTTACGACCCAATCAAAGACGAAGTAAAACCACGCAACGTACACGACATTGCTTATTGGATGTTAGACGATGATTATGACGGTAGCAACTTTGTGGTTAAGCAAGTTTTCTTCTGCGGTGGCGACAAGGACGCTTTTGCCAAATGGCGTAAAGGCTTAGACACCCTTGCCAAAGACAGCACCAAAAAGAAAGTTGAAAAAACCTTGAAAATCGAAATTGACGATGAAGCCTTCGACCGACTTTACGGGCATATTTCACACCCCATCGAGATCAAAAAGAAAGGGCAGAAAATTGCGGTGAGAATTGTTAGTCAGTTTGGTGAAGAATGTACAAAGGTTTTAACAACAAACTAAGCCCCCCTCCTGGTGCGAGTTTTCAACTCGTACCTACTATTCAAAGAGTTTCCTAACTCCATAAGTAAATCCCAACAGGTTTATTCTTCTTCACAACAGTCGTCTCCCTGCAATAGCCCTCAGGCTAATAGCCTTGTGCATTTGCTATATAGCCTTGTTAATTTACTATATAGCCTTGTTGATTTGCTATATAGCCTTGTGTATTTACTATATAGCCTTGTGCATTTACTATATAGCCTTGTTGATTTGCTATATAGCCTTGTGCATTTACTATATAGCCTTGTGCATTTACTATATAGCCTTGTGCATTTACTATATAGCCTTGTGCATTTACTATATAGCCTTGTTGATTTGCTATATAGCCTTGTTGATTTGCTATATAGCCTTGTTAATTTGCTATATAGCCTTGTGCATTTACTATATAGCCTTGTGCATTTACTATATAGCCTTGTGCATTTACTATATAGCCTTGTGCATTTACTATATAGCCTTGTGCATTTACTATATAGCCTTGTGCATTTACTATATA
>JANRIC010000055.1:0-35332 GCA_033765345.1 Microscillaceae bacterium | reverse complement strand
AATACTATTAGACAAAGGTTTAGCAGATTTGTACGCAAAACTTTATCCTTTTCTAAAAAAGAGTATATGTTAAATTTACATTTCAAACTTTGGGCCTATCAATATAATCTTAATGTTATCAGTTAAAAATTAACACTATCTATAAATTTTTAAAGCAAGACCTTCCTTTTGTCTATATTATTTTGTAAACTTGTAGCTCAATAAAAACCACCGGGTACTTTTTCATTAATTTATCTAAATTCTTCCCGGTTGCCATCTACATCATAGACAGTATCTTCTCAAGTACCCACAAAAGGTAGGATGATTTGCCTTTTCAAACCATGGTTTACCCCAAACCTTAGTAGGGTAGGTGCGTGCCGAAAAACCTCCAATAGAGTAGGCAGTTTTTACACTCACATTCGATGATACAAGTATTCAAAACAAAGATGAACCTAGCTCTTTTATGCCTAGGATTGATGATTTCTTGCCCACTGACTGCCCAACAGTGGTTGGGCTCTGGCATTTCTACTGGGTCTATCTATCGAGATGGCAATGTAGGTATTGGAATAAGTACCCCTACGCGCCCTTTCCAACTCCGAGGAAGTAACACAGTACTACAGATCGACCGAGATACCAAGGATCCGGGCTTTGGGGTAACCCGCTATAGTCCGGGCTTTGGGCAGGTCTGGAAGAGCTTTTTCTTCTATACCGAAGGAAATGCACCCAATGACGGTCGTTTTATAATCGCCGACTGGGGAACAGCCACCAGCGGACCTAGTACACCACGCTTTGTTATTGCCAACACCGGAAATATCGGATTGGGAGGAGAACTAAGCCCGGCTTATCCCCTGGAAATCAACGGTACGGCAACTACTGGTATACAGTATGACGGACCCGGAAACGGGTTTGCTGGAACTTATATGAACGGAGGGCTTCCTTTTTATGGCTATAAGCAAAACGATGCCATACAAGCCTATCACTATCTGGATAATGCCCAAAACTGGAGATTGTGGCTCAACGGTGCAGACCGTCTGGGTGTCACTACCACCGGGAATGTCGGAATCGGTAGCAGTACTCCTACGGAGCGTCTGGATGTAAGTGGCAGGGTCAGAGCCAATAATGCTACCATCGGACCTTGGCCTTATATCGAAGGTGCTTATGCCTTTTTTGGCAATAATGCCCTGGATCAGACGCAAATAGAAAATTATGCTTTAATTCAACAGAATAACGGAAGGACTTTCCTCAATTCTCCCCAAGATTTAAGTTTATTGATTGATAATGACATACATTTATTTATCAACAATATCGGGAGGATTGGCATCGGTACTACAGTACCCACTACCCAATTACAAGTCACGGATACCGACTGGCAGTTTCGCCTGAATAACACAAATGTCGGAGGGGGGTCTTGGTACATCGGTGCCTCTGACAATGCCTGGGCTGTGGGCGGCGACAAACTAGTCATTAGCCCCAACGCTACCTCCACCAATGCCATCCTAACGGTGACTGAAACCGGGCAGGTGGGTATCGGTAATGCAGCACCCACCACAGCTTTACACGTGGGTACAAACTCAGGAGACGGCTCTCGGGTTACCTTCGGAAGTTTAGAATCTCTTGAAGATGGCGGTGCGGTAGAGCTGGCCACTAACTCGATATTCCGACCTACGTTTACGGGAATACGTGATTTAGGAACTCCCAGCTTTACCTGGGATGATGTGTATTATTCAGGCTCCCTGATCTTAAGCTCTGATCTGAACCTAAAGAAAAATATCCACGATATTGCTTCTACCTCTGCCCTGGATAAGATTCTCAAACTTCGTCCGGTTACTTACCAACTCAAACAAACTGGTAATGACCGACTAAGAGCCGGACTCATCGCACAGGAGCTTCGGAAGGTAATCCCTGAGCTGGTGCACGATCCCAAGGATTATATGCGTGAAAGCGAAGAAACAGGTAAAATGGTGGCCGACCCTCAGGAAGGTTACCTGGCAGTGGATTATGTAGGGTTGATTCCTTATCTGATTGCGGCATTCCAGGAGCAGGAGCAAAAACTCACCGAGGTACAAGCCCTGAGAGAGGAAGTCAAACAACTCAAAGCAGCTCTAGCATCCATTCAAGGGGCTAATCCTGTGCAAAACTCCAGCCTGAAAGCCCAACTCTATCAAAACACCCCGAACCCATTCCACCGCGAAACCGAAATTCGCTTTCACTTACCGGATGGGGTAGGAGAGGCTACCTTGTTTGTATATGATATGCAGGGTACACAGATTCAGAAGATCAGCCTGACTCAAAGAGGTACTTCCAGTGTCAGGCTTCAATCCGGTACGCTCAAAGCAGGTATGTACCTGTATGCCCTTATCGCTGATGGGCAGGAAGTGGATACCAAGCGGATGATTATTACAGAGTAATGCGATTGTTTGGTTATTTTTGAACCATCATCGTCAGGTTTTGAGGAGGTTAATGATGCAGCTTTAGAATCTGACGAAATGGTTTTTAGGTAGGACAAATATTTTGATAATTCATGTGGATTTATCTGACACCAATACACAGATGTGATGCCTGAAAAATATAAACAAGACTATCTAAGAGAGCTGACTGTTAGCGGCAATTTTTGCCATGGATGATATATCCTTCGGAGCTTTTCTCAAGTCTGAAGCTTTTGAAAGTACTTTGAATGATCTTAATGGCATCTTCGAGGCTTGCTTTCTCGAAATCTACCGTGATTTTGCAATCTTTTTGGGATTCGTTGACCAGCGAAATTTTCACTTGATAATAATCAGATAGAACCTGTACTACTTCGGTCAGAGGGCTGTTATAAAAACGGATGAAACCAGTTTTCCAGGCCAGGTCATTGGGGTTGCTGTTCTCGAACTTCTCAACTTGTAGGTTTTGGCGATTGAGTTTACCCAGGTTGCCTGGATTTAGAATTACCTTGTTTTTTTGGTTTTTGGTGCTGTAAAGAGCTACCTGACCAGTGAGTACTTGGACTTGTATTTCTTCGTGCCATCGGTGGGCTTTAATTTGGAAGGAAGTCCCTAGCACTTCGGTACTGGCTTCGGCACTACGAATTAAGAACGGTTTTTTTGCATCTCGGCTCACTTCAAAAAAAGCTTCCCCTTCAAGGAAAACCTCCCTGATAGAATCATTAAATTGTTTAGGGTATCGAAGGGAAGAATTCTGTTTGAGCCAAATCTTGCTTCCATCGGAGAGGGAGACGAGTAGGGTATCCTGTTGGGCATTGATCTCCGTCCAAGCCAATTGAGAAGAATTAAAGACATTCAAGGAAAGATAAATTAGAGAAAACAAAGAAACAGCCAGCACAAAAACGGCTGCAATTCGGCTGAAATGATTTTTCGAGAATAGCGTGCGTGTTTTGGTTTCTTTGGGGTGAAGGTCAATTTTCTGACTGATTTTGTGGAAAGCAGCGTCTATATTGGGCATAAAATCAGTGCTGATGTCAGCGGATTTTTGCCAAACTTTATTCATTTTTTGAAAAAGAATCGAGTTTTGGGTATTTTCTTCCAGCCAGGATTCCAATTCCTGTTTTTCGGCTTCCGTACATTCTCCGGCGAGATATTTGGCGATTAGTTCCCAGTTTTCCATGACTAATTAAAAGAATACAGGCTTTATATACATGACAAAAATTCAATGCACTACCCCTAAAACGTTTTAGGATTTATTTTTATGATGGAGTATAAAGATGATTAGGAGAATCTGGTCCCAGTGTTTCTCAAGGTATAGCTTGAGTTTTTTGAGCGCGATTCCCATTTGAGCTTCTACGGTTTTGAGAGAAATTCCGAGCTCTGTGGCGATTTCCTTGTAGCTCATACCCGCTTGGCGGCTCATAGTAAAGATGATACGGCATTTGTCAGGCAGGCCTAAAACAGCTTTTTTGAGTACTTGATCTAGTTCTTTGCCTGTAAGCTCATCTTCGGAGTTTTGAGAGGTTTGATGATCTCGTTCGTTGGGTTCGGCGACACTGATTTGTACAAATTTACTTTTGAGTAGATTGAGGGTGGTATTTTTGACCGAGGTATAGAGATAGGATTTCAGGTTGGTATGTAATTGAATATCCTTTCTTTTTTCCCAAATTTTGATAAAAACTTCTTGAACAATCTCTTCAGCCAGGCTTTCTTCCCGGATAAATTTGAGAGAGAAGCGGGTTAATTCGGAGTAATATTTTTTAAAAATGTGCTCAAAAGCCTTTGAATTGTCTTGAGCGATAATTGGAAGAATTTCCTCGTCCCTGTACTCCGTATAACTTGCCGAATGTACAGTCAGTTTGGTTTTTCCCAAGGTCAAGGTGTTTTAGAGTTGATATAGGGTTGATTTTATGATTGATCCTCCAAAGATGGTATTTTTGGAAGATAAAAAGAAACATTCGGGAATATTTGTCAAAATTTCGGATTTCGAGATCATAATACCTTTGTTTCGGGGTTTTGCAAGGCACTTCTTCCTTCACTATTGAGTGCGAGATCCATGATGATTTTGTCTTTGCTAGGTCGTTCAAGGACAAAAAACACGATTACAAGAGCTGCCAAGCCCAAAAACATCAGATCAGCCGTCAATAAATAAGCCACCAGGGCTACCAAAGCAGGACCTTCCATCAAGGCATATTTCATAATCAGCACGGTGCGGTATTCCTGGAGTTTTTCAGCCAGACTGTTTTTTTGTTGGATCATAGATAACCGTGAACGCATCATAAAAAAGCCTGCACTTACTCCTGATAGGATTAAAAAAGGCACTAAATAGATGAATATATTCCGAAGGTCGGAATTATCGCCTTCTGTACTAAAATCCTCTTGTGAATTTAGAAAAAAAGCAATTACTCCAAAAATAACTTGCCCCATCAATAAGCCCAGATGGATGATTGTCAAGCTTGTAAGGTATTGTTTGCTATTCATAAAAATTTTGTGTAAAAGTTGGAATAATTATTTTTTGCAGCGTAAAATTATCTCTGCAATTTAAGGTGATTTGAGTGATTTTACAATGGATAGATTTCCGGGAACTATACTCAAACCAACATACTCTTCTTGAATTCAAAAAGATAAATCGTTCATAATCAGGCTAATCAATTGACCTAGGTATAAAATAACAAAAAGCGAGTTTCAAAGCTCGCTTTTTGCCCTGATTAGACCCGGTATCACAAAAAATGCAGATACGGCACTGTTAAGCGATGCCTTCTATAGTAAATTTTTTATTCTGAAACACTACAGTCTCACCTACTTTTTTTCCCTCAAGAGCTTTTCCTATAGGAGAAATCAGAGAAATTACAAAATAATCCTGATTTTCGTATTTTAGAGTTCCCAAACCGACGCTGAAAAAATACCTTCCCTGATTAGTGATCACGAGGCTTCCAAAAGCGGTGGTTTCCTCTTCTTCGGAGGGATTAATTTTGCTGAGATGTTTCTTAAGCATGACTGTAGAGGCCAACTGAGTTTCCAGTTTTTCTTTTTCCAGGTCTAACATGGCTTTTCCTGTTTCGTATTTATCGGCCATGCTATTTTTATCTTCGTGAATGGCGGCTTCATCAGCGGATTTTATGGCTTCTCGGGTGATTTCTATTTTTTCTTCCACACTTTTTACGCAAAGCTGATAAAGGGCTTTTTTGATTGCTAAAAGATTTTCCATCTATTATTTTTTAATCGGCAAAGATAGGGAAAAATCATGGATTAACCTCAATCAATTTTTTAGATTTAAGTAAATAAGCGATAAAAAAAGATTTTCAGCAATAGTGTTGGAGATGAGAGGCTTTACGATTTATAGAAAGTACTTCGGAAGGTATGTGTTGAGCTTCGGAAGATAACCTTGTGGTTTGTGGTACATCAAAGCTGTCAGGGACCCGAGTTTGTATTGAGGTAGAGTAAGCTTGGCAAAATTTATCAACTCCGCTTTACTTTTTCAGTAAATACTGCTCCCAACCTTCAAAATAGTGTTTTGGTAGCAAGATGGTGGTTAGCTCCGGTTTTCCAATTTTTATTTTGTATAGTTTTCTAAACAAGAAATTTACCTCTGTGACTTCGTCAATTTCTGACCAGGGGATAAACAAGGGTTTATGCCCAACACGAAAAAGGATAAAAACACTCAAATAAATTCCTTGTGGGTTAAGTCCCAACTGAAGTACCCTGTTATAATTTGATAAGCCAATCCGGGCAGAAGCCATACTGCGTCTTTGAATGGGATGCTCCATCCAAGTAGCATATTTTTTGGCAAGTCTTTGCCAACCGCTCAACCAAGAAATCAAATAGACAACTCCTATCCAAAACAAAACAAAAACCACGGGGAATAAGGTGGTAATAAAAACAATTATCAGAGGATTAGACTGCATTTATGTCAGAATTTTAGTTAAAAATTTAAAAGCTCACGATTTTTGAGCATCTCTCACCATAACTTTATAAACTTCGTAAAAAAAAGTTAAATTTGCACGGTAAAAATATAAAAACATAGATTTTTAAATAATATGTTAGAACTTGTAGGTAAAGTGGTTAGTAAAATATTTGGCTCCAAATCGGACAGGGACATGAAGCAAATGTACCCTTTTGTGGAGAAAATTAATCGTGAATGGGAATTGCTAAGTAGCACCCAAGTAAGCGATGATGATTTGCGAGCCAAAACCACTGAAGTAAAAAGTATAATCGATGATAGACTAAAAAGTGTGGATGAGCAAATCGCTCAACTTCATACCCACGTGGAGGAAAACCAAGAACTTAGTCTCGAAGAAAAAGAAAGTATTTTTAATCAAATAGATGCTCTAGAGCTTGAGCGAAATCGTGAACTTGAAAAAGTGCTGCTGGATGTACTTCCTACCGCCTTTGCAATCGTCAAGGAAACCGCCCGAAGATTCAAAGAAAACCAAAAACTGGTCGTTAAAGCTGATTTCTGGGATAAACAACTCGCCGCTCAAAAACCTAATGTCGTCATCGACGGCGACCAAGCTATCTGGCTCAATAAATGGATAGCCGCTGATGCTGAAATCACCTGGAATATGGTACATTACGACGTTCAGCTCATTGGTGGTGTAGTACTGCACATGGGTAAAGTCGCTGAAATGGCCACCGGAGAAGGTAAAACTTTGGTCGCTACTCTGCCCGCTTTTCTCAATGCGCTCGCCAAACGTGGCGTACATATCGTCACCGTCAACGATTACCTAGCACGTCGTGACTGCGAGTGGATGGCACCTTTGTTTGAATTTCATGGTCTGACCATTGACTGCATCGATCGCCACACCCCCAACAGCGAAGCCCGGCGCAAAGCCTACCAGGCCGACATTACCTACGGTACCAACAATGAGTTTGGTTTTGATTACCTGCGTGACAATATGGCAGAGGATGTGGATCGCCTCGTGCAACGCAAACATCACTACGCTATGGTAGATGAGGTCGACTCTGTACTGATCGACGAAGCCCGTACACCCCTCATCATCTCTGGCCCTGTACCCCGTGGCGATGAGCACGAATACCAAGAGCTCAAGCCCCGAATCTTCAAACTGGTAGAAGCACAACGAAAGCTTGTGCAGGATTTCCTGAATGACGCCAAAAAGAAAATCAAAGAAGGCAAGGAAAAAGAAGCAGGCTTGCCGCTTTTCCGCGCACACCGAGGTATGCCTAAGCTTAAGCCCCTGATTAAATTTCTGGGAGAAACAGGTATGAAGGTACTCATGCAAAAAACCGAAAATTATTACCTTCAAGACAACGCCAAAAACATGCCTGAAGCGGATGAACCGCTTTATTTTACCATTGACGAAAAAAACAATCAAATTGACCTCACCGAAAGAGGCATCGACCAAATCACTGGTGCCGGTGAAGACCCTAAATTCTTTATACTCCCTGATATCGGTACTGAAATCGCCGCCCTTGAAAATGACCAAACCCTGAGCGATCAACAAAAGCTGGAAAGGAAAGAAGTGCTGATTACGGAATACTCTATCAAATCGGCGCGTATCCATACCGTCAATCAATTGCTCAAAGCCTATACGCTCTTCGAAAAAGAGATAGACTATATCATCGTAGAAAATGAAGTGAAAATCGTAGACGAACAAACCGGGCGTGTGATGACCGGGCGACGCTACTCTGACGGACTGCACCAGGCCCTCGAAGCCAAAGAAAACGTCCGCATTCAGGAGGCAACCCAAACTTATGCTACGATTACGCTCCAGAATTACTTCCGAATGTACCACAAACTTGCGGGTATGACGGGTACTGCCGAAACAGAAGCCGGAGAGCTTTGGGATATTTATAAACTCGATGTGGTCGTGATCCCAACCAATGTACCTATTATTCGAGACGACCGCAACGACTTGGTTTACAGGTCAGTCCGAGAAAAATACAAGGCACTCGTAGAGGAAATTATCCGCCTCAAAGAGGAAGGCCGCCCGGTACTGGTAGGTACTACTTCGGTAGAAAACTCCGAACTAGTCAGCCGAATGCTGAATCTGCAAAAAATCCCCCATCAGGTACTTAATGCAAAACTCCACCAAAAAGAAGCCGAAATCGTAGCCCAAGCAGGTATCTCAGGTACAGTCACCATCGCCACCAACATGGCAGGTCGTGGTACAGATATTAAACTTAGCCCCGAATCCAAGGCCGCCGGAGGGCTTGCCATCATTGGTACTGAAAGGCACGAATCACGCCGGGTTGACCGCCAGCTTAGAGGTCGTTCCGGTCGCCAGGGTGACCCAGGTTCTTCG
The DNA here is from genome assembly GCA_033765345.1 of Microscillaceae bacterium. Lineage (GTDB taxonomy): Bacteria > Bacteroidota > Bacteroidia > Cytophagales > Microscillaceae > JANRIC01. The sequence continues at coordinate 26,667 of JANRIC010000055.1, read as the reverse complement.
CAGTTTTTTGTGAGCTTAGAAGATAACCTGATGCGCCTGTTTGTGTCGGATCGAATCGCCCGAATTATGGATAGATTGGGCTTGCGCGAAGGTGAAGTAATTCAGCACTCCATGATCACCAAGTCTATTGAGCGTGCCCAGAAAAAGGTGGAGGAAAACAACTTCGGAATCCGTAAACGACTCCTAGAATATGATGACGTGATGAACTCTCAGCGCGAAATCATCTACAAAAAACGCCGAAATGCCCTTTTTGGTGAAAGATTGCAGGTGGATATCCTCAATACTTTCTTTGATACCTGTGAGGATATGGTACGTAACTACCAGGGACCAGATAACTATGAAAACTTTAAACTCCAAGTCTTATCCGTTTTTGGCATTGACCCCCATATCACCGAAGAAGAGTTTGTAAAAGAATCCGTAGAAGTAATCACGCCCAAATTGTATGATGCTGTCATTGAGCATTATAACCAAAAAAATCAAACGATTGCCAACCAAGTAGTGAATGCTCCTTTTATCAAACAACTGTACAAAGAGCGGGGAAACACCATCGAGGATATCGTAGTGCCCATCAATGACCACAAAAAACAAATTCAGGTAGTGGTCAACTTCAAACAAATGATGGAAAGTAATGGCAAAGCTTTGATCAAAGCCATGGAAAGAATTATCACATTGGCGATCATCGATCAGGAGTGGAAAGAACACCTTCGCGATATGGACGACCTGAAGCAATCCGTACAAAATGCCGTCTATGAGCAAAAAGACCCCTTAATCATCTATAAATTTGAAGGTTATGAGCTTTTTGCCAAATTTGTGGCCAAAGTAAACCTGAGCATGGTCTCTTTTCTGATTAAAGGCAATCTGCCAGAAGAAGATACACAAGTCCAGGAAGCTCGTCGACAACGCCGCAGCCGACAAGAGGTGCAAGAAAACAAAGCCGAAGTCAAATCGCTTCTTTCAGGAGGCGGCAATGCCAGTTCACAAATCCCAGAGGCACAACAAATACCCAAAGAAAAAAGCCAACCGATAAAATCTGAAAAAGTAATCAGTCGAAATGCACGTGTAACCGTACAATATATCGATGGCAAAGTCAAAAAAGATGTCAAATACAAAACCGTAGAAGACGATATCAAACAAAACAAATGCGTAGTCATCGCACAAGAATAAATTTAGATACTTACTCACGATGAAAAAAATTATACTGTATGTACTGGGATTGAGCTTTGGGGCAGGCTGTAGCCCTAAAATCATCTCCATTGGTCAGGAAGACCTGGCACAATACCGAAATCAATATACCTACCAAAAAGAACAATATACCGGATCGGATGCCAACCGCATTGTGGACATTCCCCTGGAATATGACAGCACCACCCAGGAATATCATATTACTTTTGAACTGAACAAAAATCTGGATTATGTCTATACCCCCGTGGCTGTTCGCCCACAGCACGTCAATGTAGATGGGTATCGCATACAAATCTATCGTGGGCGAAGTCAGGTAGAGGCAAGTCGTGCCCGGCAGCGATGTTATGAGCTTTTTTCTACCAAACTTACGCCATATATGAAATACCAAGCGCCTACGTATCGGGTTAGTGTAGGAGATTTTCTGGAGCCTTACGAATATCAACCCTTTTTGAAAATTCTTAAAAAAGAGTTTCCTACTGCCATTGTAGTACCTGATATCGTGACAATCATTGTTCAGAGTCGCCCTGACCAGAAACGTGACGGACTTACCAGCCCTCCCCCGGTTCAGGATAACGAAGAAAATAAAGACTAAACCCCGAAGAACCTATAAGGTTTTAAAAACCTTATAGGTTTAAAGGCACATAAAAAAATGCAGGAACTTATCTTACAAGAATTGCAGGAAGCTCAAAAAGTCTTGCACAATTTCATCAGCAATCCTCAAAGTATCCAACAAATAGAAGCTGCCGCTGATATCATGTCACTTGCTTTGCGCTCAGGTCATAAAATTATCTCTTGTGGAAATGGCGGATCACACTGCGATGCAATGCACTTTGCCGAAGAACTTAGCGGTCGCTACCGAGACGATCGCCCTTCACTCGCTGCAATGGCCATTTCAGACCCCAGTCACCTGAGTTGTGTAAGCAATGATTATGGCTATGAGTTTGTATTTTCCAGATTTGTGGAGGGATTGGGGCAGCCCGGTGATGTATTGCTCGGAATCAGCACCAGCGGCAACTCAGTCAATATCATCAAGGCTGTAGAAGCTGCCCGCCAAAAATCTATGCAGGTCGTTTTACTCACTGGCAAAAACGGCGGTAAACTTGCCGGACAAGCCGATGTAGAGATTAGAGTTCCACATTTCGGCTATGCCGACCGCATACAAGAAATCCATATCAAGGTCATTCATATTCTGATTTTGCTGATTGAGAAAAAGGTTTTTTAAGGTTTGATGGGTGTGAAGAGGTTTTTGTAATGCGCTTATGGAAAAAAAAGCATTTTTTTCAGTAGATAAGCTGTATTTACACAAATTCGGGACTTAAATTCTACACACAGCCTTGATAAAAAATTTAATATTAAACGCAAATCCAAATTTACGATATTCCGAAAGAGGATTATTGATAAAAGCCCACCAAAGAGGCAGCCCAAGCCTTGAATATCCCAATGTGATCTTATACCAATGTTCTTGAAGAATTTTTCTAAACTCAGGTACAGGGAATGCTTTTGTTTTTTGATTTTGGCGTTCAAGTTTTTCAAACCAGTCATTGACAGACTTGACAAAACTCAGGTCTATCTTTTTTGCGCCGTACAATAGTTGTTCGTGTGTATTCCACTCCTCCCAATTGGGCTGAATCTCAAGGCGAGCCATTTGCATTATTCTAAGTTTATCAGTGAGTTTTTTTTGCTCTCCGAAGCGGGTTTTTGAAATATTCTGATCATGTTTTCGCACCTGCACCAAAGCTTCAGGAATATTAGCAAGGCAACAGCAAGATGCCATCTCGATCCAAAGGGCATAATCCTCGGCCAAATACCACTCAGCTTTATAATTCAAACTATATTGCTCTAACACGCTTTTACGAAGCACAGCGGTCGGGTGTAAAATAGCAACCGACCAAAAAAGATGAGCACGAACAAAAGCATCATCCACATAATATTTTTGTAAATATTTTGGCTCTCCATTCGTATTAATAATTTCAACCCAACTGCCGCAGAGACCTATATGGGGGTTTGCCTCCAAAAAAGAAATTTGTTTTTCAATTCTTTGCGGATAATTTAAATCATCCGCATCTGCCCTGATTATATACTTGCCTTGAGCCATCTGAATACCTGTGTTTAAATGCTTTAGATGCCCAAAGTTTTCAGGATGATCAAAAAACTTGATTCGGGTATCGTGGAAGGATAAAATAATGGATTTGCTTTGATCAGTGGAGCCATCATTAAAAATCAAGAATTCAAAATTTGAATAGGTCTGATTCAAAATACTTGAGATAGCCTCATGAAGATAAAATCCGGCATTGTATACGGGCATCAATACTGTAACCAAAGGAGGATGATTCATAACTCAAATTTATAGTTTTATCCAGGATTCAGGCAATAAATCACGGGTATTGATTTGAGGGTTTTGAAACCATTTCTGAGGAGCAATCACTATCTTTTCAGGGTTTTCATTGAGCCAAGCTGCCCACCAACTGTATGTAGAATTTGCAATAATCTGATGGTCACATTGCTTGAGTAGCATCATATCTGCAAAAGCCGGATAACAATCAGGATCTTCTATGAACAAGTGCGGATAACTTAGCTTAAGATTAGCTTTGACCCAATCAGGTTCATCCGAAAAAATAAAAAAATAAGGCTCAGGCAGTTTTGAAGTAATGTGCTCAATCGCTTGTCGATAATAGTCAAGACTACAAACCCCGTGGAACTGACTTGAGATCGGATTGGAGACATAATCTCCCCTGCGAATATGAACCCCCACAGACTGACTATTTTCAATGTGTGTGCTAAGAGCTTGTCTTACCTCTGAAAAAGGAATCTTTGGTTTGAATTCTTCTCTGAGAATAGGCTCTATGGGTTTAAAATACTGCTCACTTTGCCAATAACCGATCAGATGTAGTGGGGGTTTTAGCGTAAAAACAGAGGGGTCAAAAGCAAAATCTTTTTCCAGGATAGGGGTGGGGTTTTTAGAAAACAGAGGTTTTTTTAGAAAAGAAGATAAGTTTTTTGGAGTATTTTTACATAAATTTTCTTGGATATGAAAGGCTCCTAACTCATACTTTCGCTGTGTAATCCAGGAGGAATTATGCCTGAGTTGTATGACTGATATATCCAGCTTCAAATCACACTGATGTATGTGTGCCAGGTGTCGCCCCAAAGCATATTGAAACATTTGGTTGCCAAGTCCGCCTTTGAGTTGGATGATGATTCTATTCATTTTTTTAAAAGGGGTAAAATTCTCAGAGCTTTGAGAATTTTTTTTAATCTGTTTTTAGCACTTTTCATAAGCAATAGCCATGTTTTTTTTCTCTCCTCCCAAACAATTTCCCAGATAATCTTTTGAAGAACATATTGAGTATTTTTTGAGATTTTGTCAGGTAAAAGTGTAAGTTCTTTCATCTGATAGATTTTGTATTTTTGAAACAATCTTTTAAAAACAAAAGAATACCTATCAGGTATTTTATCAGCAAGTTCTAATCGTTTGAAAAGATAAAAATATTCGGTAAGTTCATTCTCTTTATGATGGATGTATTGTTGAGTCACTTGGTGAGAAGCCTGGTTGGCTGTGTAAATCAAGGGGGCATTGTGAAAGGCAAAACTGGGATAATGCATCAAGATACGTATGTAAAACTCGACATCTACTAACCATCTTAGATTTCTATCAAAATTCAGATGCAGCCCATTTCTGAAGATAGTAGCACTTGGAGACCCGATGCAATTTCTGATAAATAGATATTCAGGGGTTTGGGCTAACTTTTCAAGTTCAAAACTATCTACAGGATGCAGATGCAGAGATCCATGTGTCCAAACCGTAGTGCGCCCAAAAGCAAAAACTGATTCCGGGTGTTGATCGAGTAGGTTTACAAAAGAGCGCAGAGAAGTATTTTCGTAAAACCAGTCGTCGTGATGCAAGATTTTAACATATTCTCCAAGTGCAAGTCTTATGGCGAAGTTCCAGTTTTCGGGAGAGTTAAGGCACTTTTGGTTTTTAAAATATCTCAGTTTATTGCCAAAGTGGTAGCTTTGAATCAGATTAGCTACGGCAAGAGAATCAGAGTCATCTGTAATGATGAGTTCATAATCTTTAAAATCCTGTGATAGTACCGATTCTAATGTTTTGCGGAGGTATTCTGTTTGATTATAAGTAGGTATACAAATGGAGACTTTAGGAGGCATGGGATGATTTAGATTGTAGAGGCAAGCCCAATGATAAAATCTTTATGATTCAATTCATCGAACAGGTCAAAGGATTGATAATTTTGATATTTGAAATACAAAAGCTGAAAGCCCGTTTGCTGAAGCCATTTATTAATTTTTGTTTCATCTATTTCAAAAGTTTTATGGAAGCCCATTTTTAAGGCTACTGGGCTAGGCTCTTGGCGATAGGGCGTTGAGAAAATCAGCATCCCATTTTCTTTAAGTGATAGGTGAAAAAGGCGCAATAGCTTTAAGATTTCTTGTTCTTCAAAATGCTCAAGGGTTTCAAAAGAAATAATTTTATCAAAATAGTCTTGGTAATCTAAATCAAGAAGGTTTTTTTGAATAAAAAAGAGATTTTTTTGTTTTTTGTATCTTTTACCAATTGCATTGATAACCTTTAAATTCACATCTACGCCAATCACAGATTTTGCTTTTTGTGCCATCATCGCACTTCCATAACCTGTGCCACAAGCAAAATCACCACAAATTTCCAGGGGATTGATGAGTTTTTGACAAAATAAATATCTTTGCCAATGTGTTTTTTGATAGATATCAAATGTATTGAAATCTGGTTTTTTCAGACAGTTGATGTCTACTCTTTCCCCACCCCCATCCAATTTCTGGGAGCGATAAAAAAAAAGTAAAAAATTATGAAGTTTTTCCAGCATAAAGATATTGGGCTAATACTGTTGCTCAAAACACTGCAAATTATAAAAATATTTTCATAATTCAGCCAAGTCTGCTAAGTGACCAAGTAAGTTTTGGGCGAATGATCCCGGGAATCTTAGCATTGAAATTATCTTCTACATCCTTTGAAGGTGGATCGATGAGATTAAAGCCGATAATTTCTTTGAGATGAAGGTGTATTTTAAAAGGTGAAGGACTCAAAATTGCTGCTCCTACTACCATATAACCGATATTTAAAAGATGAGCAGGAATCCAAACGGTTGACTGATAAATTCCTTTTTCTTTGGGAGTATCCTTCCAAGTGGAGTTAAAATCATGGCTATCAAACAGATTGATGCCATTTTCATTATAAAAATTATAGGCTGGATAAATAAGCTTTCCCGATTCAAGCACCTGGTATTCCATAGTAATACCCAAAGGTTGGTCTATCCGGAAATAATTCCCTGGCACAAAATTCTGATTATGTACTTTTACAGAAAGTAAGCGAACAAATTCATTACCAGGAGCTGTATGAGGGTTTGGGGAGTTAAACTGGGCTTGAAGATGTAAATGGCTCTCGATATATTGACTACTTACTGTCCTGGAATCTCCTATTTTAATGATTTTTCCTTCGTGTAGGTGTAGCGTTCTATGGGTTAAACGTATAATGGATGGGAGGTGATGACTTACAAAAATTACGGTTTTGGAGCCGTGTATTTGATCAATTTTATCCAGACATTTATTTTGAAAATTAGCATCTCCTACCGAAAGTACTTCATCTAAGAGCAAAATATTGGTTTCAAGATGGGCTGCTACCGAAAAAGCAAGCCTTACAAACATGCCCGAAGAATAATATTTCACTGGTACGTCAAGATATGTATCAATATCGGCAAAATCAATGATTTCATCCAGTTTTTCTCGAATTTGAGCGCGTTTCATTCCCAAAAGGATGCCATTGAGGAAGATGTTTTCACGCCCGCTTAGTTCGGGATGAAAGCCAGTGCCTACTTCAAGTAAAGCGGCCATTTGCCCTTCAATGGTTATTCTCCCCGAAGTTGGTCGTGTAATACGCGATAAAATTTTCAATAAAGTGCTTTTACCAGAACCGTTTTTTCCAATTACTCCTATGATTTCTCCCTGATTTACCTGGAAAGATACATCTTTTAATGCCCAAAAGTCTTCTTTTTGAGATTTCTGGAATTGTTGCGTAGAAGAAAGGGTATATTTTTTGGAAATTTGCTCTACTTGGATGACAGCCTTACTCATAAAAATCTCGTTGCTTAAAACTTGGTGATTCGTTTGATAATACGCTGTGTTCCTAGGCTTAATTTCAGCAAATACACTCCTGCTTGAAGATATCCGAGACTTAGCGTATAAAGTGCTGCGTTTGTTTGAACAGAATCTTGTGTTATTTTTTTACCAAAAAGGTCAAAAAGTTCAACTTTGACCTCGGAAGTATTTTGGAGATTATTCAAACGAATAAAAATAATATCATCGCTTGGATTTGGGTAAACCTGTATATTTTGGGCAAAAATCGGCTCTTCTGCTGTAATCTGTTCCTCCTCTAATACAGTAATGGTTCTGGAGGCGATTGTTCCACAATTATTTGCGTTTTTAGCTTGAAATTCAACAACATACACTCCGGGTTCTGTATACACATAAGTTGGTGCTTCTTCGGTACTGATTCTCCCGTCACCGAAGCTCCATTCAAAAGAAGATGCTGCTGAAGTTTTATTCTCAAAAGCTACCCGAAGTGGGGCAATACCAATATCAGTAGAAACATTAAAATCACTGATTAGACTTTCAAAAACTTCTATATCATCCTTAATAGTTGCACTGGGGCAAGCACCCGAAAATTGTGCCTGTAGTCGTACCGAATACGTACCCGGAGTATCAAAAATAAACGAGGGGTTCTGGATTGTTGCGCTATCAATAGCGAAACCACCCGTATCAAAGACCTTCCATTTCCAGGTATCTACTTCGCCGATTGCATTTAAAGGCATGAGGCTCAAATCCCTGAATCTGATGGGTCTGCCCGTGCAGGCTGGTTCATGATCAAAATCAACCTGTGGTTTATCTTCTTCCCGAAATGAAATATTTTTAGCAACCGTAGCCACACAATTTTCACTATTGGTAATGGTCAGAGAAACCTGATAAATGCTATCTTCTGTATAAGCAGGTACTTGTGCAATCCCTGATGAGCCGATATTCCCTTTTTTGATGTTTGTGCGCGTCTCACCAGTCTCCTGATCAGTAGATGCCAAAAAGCCGGTGTTGTCTCCAAAAGACCATTCCCGAGTCACGATACTGACTCCAGATTGTATATCGCGGGAAGTTAAAAAACTTATATCTTCAAATTCAACAGCTCTTAGATTACAATCAAGGGATTTTACAATAAAATTGGGTTGGGGAATATCTGTAATATTTACTTGTTTGGTCACAATATTTTCACAGCCACTTTTATTGAATACCCGAAGAGATACAGGGTACGTGCCTGATTGATTATAAAGGTGTGCAGGGCTTTTGACATTGGCTCCTGAGCCGTCCCCAAAATCCCATTCCCAGGCTACTACGTTCTCATCAGAGCCAAAACTGTAATTTTCAAAGATAGTGGTTTCGCCAATACATTGATTTAGTACACTAAAATTACCCACTGTAGCATTGACAATCTCAAGCTTATCTTCAAAATAATTTTGTGATATAGCCTCGAGCGCAATAGTTTCCAGGCTTATGTCTACTTGCTCAGGTAATAAAAAAACTACACTATCGGGATTTATTTGATTGGAAGTCACAGGGTTTGCATTACAAGGGTTGGGAAAATCCGTCCGTATAATCTGGTTCAAAATATTGATGTTTAGGCTTCTATTTACGATAAAAGCATGCCACTGAGAGTTTTGTTTGACTAAATCAAAAGTGAAGGTAGGTAAAGAATTAGGAGCTAATACTCCCAAATTTCCCAGATTAGTCAGTTGAGGCAATAAGTTGTTCATGCTTTCTCCAAAGTCAAGCCTCAAAAGCTGTCCAGATGTATTTAAAATAAAAGCCAGGAATTTGCTGCCGTCTCTTATCAACCTCAGCCTGGTATTAGGCAGCGAGGGATTTAAATTGGTAATATTTGGGGTAATATCTGTTACTGTAGGTCTGCTGAATAGATTTTCCCCAAAACTCAACAAGCGGATATTATTAGTTCCGCAGGTAACGGCATACCATTGATGATCATCTTGGATGATATCGAAGCCAGGGTTAGAGCCTGTTCCCTCTACAAATTTTCCAATATTAGGCACTATGAGTATATTAGATAAAGTGACCGGAGTAGTGATTGAATTTCCAAAATTGACCAGAACCATGCGGGTATCATTGATTGCAGGATTAGTCAATGTAAGTGAATTCAAGAAAACACCAATCAGATTATTCCCATCTTTATGTAGCTTTACCGTAAATTCACTTCCTCCAAAAATATAAGGATTGGGATAATTCCCCAAAGGGTCAAGTATGGGGCTAATCAATGGGGTATTATTGCTGAGAGAATCGAAACGAATCAAAATCGGATTATTGATATTTCTGGCTACAAGCGCGTACCATTTACCATTTTCACGGATAAAAGCCATTTCATAACAATTGGTAAATTGGATATTAATTGAAGTAAGTGTGGGATTGGAATTTTCCAAACTAGCCCCAAAATCCACCCGAATCATCGTATTGGTTCGGCTATTGGTAATGAATCCAAACCACTGGTCGTCTTCCGTGGCAACAGTTCCTTTATGATCGTGTACTATTTCAATACCTTCGGCTCCCAAGCCTGAGTAAGTACTCATAATAAAACCATTAGGTTTCTGTAACAAATCCCCAGTACAAAAATCCCAATTATAAAGAAAGGCACTTGAATCATCTGGAGCTTTGAAAGAAACTGGGGAGGAAGGGCAAATTTGATCCTGCTCGGTCAAATCTTGAGCAAATAGAGAAAAATAAAGGTTAAAAAAGAAACTGCAAAGGATTAATTTTTTCATAAAGAATATTTAGATGCCTGATCCAGTACAAAATTCAAATAATTAATAAAATAACGTAACTTAGCACTCAATTGGTTTGATAAATCTACCAAAAATACGCTATTTATAAAAATACATTATCCCGAATATCTTACAGAAATACGAATTTTTTTATTTTTATGATTTTATTAAGTGAATTAAAAGCCCTGATTTATAAAGAAATGCTACTGGAATGGCGAGAGCGTTATGCACTGAATGGAATTGTGTTATATGCTGTTTCCGCTGTTTTTGTGTGTTATCTAAGCTTTAGTGTCAAAACGCAATCCCTCAGCCCCGTAACGTGGAATACCCTTTTTTGGATTATCCTTTTATTTACTTCCGTCAATGCCATAGCCAAAAGTTTTATGCTAGAGCGTAGCGAAAGGCAATTGTATTACTATACGCTGGTAAGCCCTCAAAGTATTATTTTGTCAAAAATCATCTACAACACACTGCTTAATTTTCTGATCGCCGGAATCAGCCTCTTGGTGTACATGACTTTGCTTGGTAATCCAGTACAGGATTTTTGGTTGTTTCTGGCAAACATTTTACTGGGTACAATTGGTTTTGCTACTACCTTGACGATGGTCTCTGGCATTGCCGCCAAAGCAGAAAATAGCAGCACTTTGATGGCCATCCTGAGTTTTCCGATCATCATTCCTATGCTACTGATGCTGCTAAAAATTTCTCAAAGTGCGCTCGACGGACTCGAGAGAAATCTGAGCATGGATGAACTGATCATGCTGGTAGCTATGAATTTGATTGTATTTACTTTATCTTTGCTCTTGTTTCCATACCTTTGGAGAAGCTGAGTTGGGTGTCAGGTGTTGGGAGTCGGTATTCCCGACCCCTCGCTCCTGACCCCTGATACCGATCAAGGAATAAATTCAATAAGAAAAAATAATATTGTACTATGAAATTTACTTGGTGGAAAATAGTAACGATTTTGCTGCTGTTGTATACCCTGATTGCTGGGTTTCTGATGGATGTACCTCGCCTGCCAATATTGTATGAAACCATTAGAAATTTGTATTTTCACGTGCCTATGTGGTTCGGAATGATTTTTATCTTGACCGCTTCTGCTGTGAATGCCATCAAATACCTTCGTTCATCTCATGTTCATCACGATATTTTATCGGCTGAATCGGCACAGGTAGGGGTCTTTTATGGAATTCTTGGGCTGTTGAGTGGGATGCTTTGGGCACAATATACCTGGGGGCACTACTGGCACGGCGACCCCAAACAAAATGCTTCGGCCATAGCCCTGCTTATTTATCTGGCTTATTTCGTCCTCAGAGGTTCACTCAAAGATGAGCTTCAAAAGGCTCGGATTTCAGCAATTTATAATATTTTTGCTTTTGCAACTTTGATTCCTCTGCTTTTTATCTTGCCTCGGATGACTGACTCCATGCACCCTGGCAATGGGGGCAATCCTGGTTTTAACTCTTATGACTTGGATAGCCGTATGCGTTTGGTATTTTATCCGGCAGTAATCGGATGGACTTTATTGGGCTGGTGGATAGTGACATTACGCGTAAGGCTTCAAAAACTTAGGAATCGTATCTGGGAAAAACAGACAAGTCAGGAATTGGTAAAATCCTAATTTTAAACATGAAAAAATACAGCATTGCTTTTTTATTGGTTTTAGGCTCTTTTTCAAGTTTTGCTCAATCTCAAAAAGTTGAAATGGCTGATGTTATGCGCTCTAATGGGATGATTTATGTGGTTGTGGCCGTGTTGGGTATTATCCTGCTTGGCGTTATTGGGTATTTGATCTCGATAGACAAAAAAATAAGTAAATTGGAAAAAGAAATAGATAGGTAAACATCCCCATCAAACAAGAAATTATTTTACAAACCTAAAATTTGAGTAAATCATGAAATTATTCCATATCATCGGAATTGTTGTAATTGCCATCGCAATTGCTATGATTGTGACTACCACAGGCGATGCCAGCAAATATGTTACTTTTAAAGAGGCTTATACAATGGCGCGGTCCGGCAATGATACCAAAATACACGTGGTAGGTACGCTGAAAAAAAACGAAACAGGGCAAATCGCTGGGATGAATTATAATCCTACGCAGAACCCCAATTATTTTAGTTTTATCCTTAAAGATGCCAATAATCAGGAGCAGGAAGTGGTTTATCATAATCCAATGCCTCAGGGTTTTGAGCGTTCGGAGCAGGTAGTCGTTGTAGGAAAAATGCAAGGTGATACATTTGTAGCTTCCATGATCCTTACCAAATGCCCTTCCAAATACCAGGAGAACGAAATCAAAATGTAGGATTATTATGGCTAAAATCATCATTGATGCCAAAAAAAGACTTGGTATTTATGAATATCTCAGAGAAATTATTCAATACAGAGAGCTTTTGGTAAATCTGGCATATCGCGATTTTAAAATCCGGTATGCCCGTACGCTCTTGGGCGTGTCCTGGACAATTGTTCAGCCCATGCTGACTTTAATGATTTTTACGCTCATTTTCCAACAATTTCTGAAGGTAAATTCCGGTAAAACACCCTATTTACTTTTTGCACTTTCGGGGCTTTTTACTTGGAATTATTTTGCCTTTGTAGTGAGCAATGCAGGAGCTTCCCTGATTAGTTATCGGAATATCATTCAAAAAGTATATTTTCCTCATTTGGTACTACCAATGTCTAAAGCCTTGTTAGGCCTAGGAGATATGTTGATTAATGGATTATTGCTGATATTGCTTATGTTATTTTATCAGATAATGCCTTCTTTACAAATACTTTTCCTGCCGCTTTTTATCATTCTGCTCCTCGTTTTTTCCCTGGGTCTAGGCATTTGGCTCTGTGCATTAAGCGTATATTATCGAGATTTACAGACTTTAATGCCTTTTTTATTACAGATTGGGATTTACCTCTCTCCTGTAGCCTATCCGAGTACACTTGTGCCGGATCAATGGCAACTGATTTATTACCTTAACCCTATGGCTGGAATTTTGGCGGGTTTGCGCTGGTGTTTATTTGGAGAGCCTTTTTCTTCGTTGTGTTGGATATCTTATGGTCTAGCAGGGTTCATTTTTATCAGCGGTTTTTTATTTTTTAGAAAAGCCGAAGATGTGATAGTAGATATTCTTTAAATATTAATTATTTGTCAATACCTAAATTCCAAACAATTCCTTTTCACAAAAGAGTTATTAGTAAATTATGACTTAATTTTGCTTGATTGAGTTTTTGAAATTAGAATTAAAGATATGATCAATACCCTTGTCGGCAATCTGGGTCATTTCCTAGTGATTGTCTCTTTTGTAACAGCTTTGGTATCTTCTGCGGCCTATTTTCAGGCTGTTCAAACCCAAAATGATCTCCTGAAAAATAAAAGCTGGGTCAGATTTGCCCGGATTGTTTTTCTTATACACGGATTATCCATCACTGCCGTAGTAGGAACGCTGTTTTATATGATTTACAATCATCTTTATGAATATCACTATGTCTGGAGTCATTCTTCGGATCACCTTCCGGTTTATTATATGATTTCGTGCTTTTGGGAAGGGCAGGAAGGCAGTTTTTTATTATGGATTTTCTGGCACGTTGTATTGGGTTTTGTCCTGATGGCAACCAACAAATTCTGGGAAGCACCTGTAATGTCCATTTTTGCTTTGGTACAGGCATTTCTGGCTTCTATGATTTTGGGAGTGGTCATTTTCCAAATCAAAATCGGCAGTGATCCCTTTATTCTACTCAGAGATGCTATGCCTGATATTCCGGTTTTTACCAAAGGTTCACCGATTTATAATCCGAATTTTGTTCCCGAAGACGGCAACGGACTCAATCCGCTTCTGCAAAACTACTGGATGGTCATTCACCCGCCTACTTTGTTTCTGGGTTTTGCAACTACTTTAATCCCCTTTGCCTATTGTATTGCTGGCCTATGGTTGCGCAAATACAAAGATTGGATTCGTCCTGCTTTGCCCTGGGCATTGTTTTCAGGAGCTGTATTGGGTTTAGGTATTCTGATGGGAGGTTATTGGGCTTATGAGACACTTAATTTTGAAGGTTATTGGAATTGGGATCCGGTAGAAAATGCTGTTTATGTACCCTGGCTCGTGTTGGTGGCCACAATCCATACCATGATTGCCTTCAAAAAAAATAATGCTGCACTAAAATCAGCCATCATTCTGACGATTGCTACTTTTGTATTAATTTTATATGCGACCTTCCTGACCCGAAGCGGGGTTTTGGGGAATGCCTCTGTGCATTCTTTTACAGACCTGGGCTTGTCTGGGCAATTACTCATTTACCTGCTGAGTTTTACTTTTTTATCTGCGGGTCTTTTAATTTTTCGTTGGAAAGATATTCCCGGTACCAATCAGGAGGTCTCAATGTATTCACGGGAATTCTGGATTTTTATGGGGGCTACAGTTTTGTGTCTGGCTGGTTTTCAGGTATTGCTTACTACTTCTATCCCGGTATTTAATGCCATTGCCGAATCTATGGGTTTTTTACTCAACATGGCTCTGCCCGTAGACCAGGTAGCACATTACACCAAATTCCAGTTTTGGGCGGCGGTATTGGTAGCTTTTCTCTCTGGAACTGGGCAGTTTTTCTGGTGGAAAAAAATTGACCGGGAAAACCTTTTTAATGCGATGGTATACCCTTTGATTTTTACTTTGCTGATTTCGGCCGCTTGGATTGCCCTGGGAAATTTAAAAAACTTCCAGTTTATGCTCTTGTTATCCGCTTCTATTTATACAGTAGTGTCTAATTCCAGTATTTTGGTGGGCTTATTCAAAAAGAAAAGCTTCAAACTCTCTGGGGGGGCTATTGCCCATATCGGGCTTGGTATGATGCTTTTGGGAATACTTTTCTCATCAGGCTATTCAAGTGTAATTTCTAAAAATACCACTGGCAGATTGTACTCTACCGAATTTACCAATGAAATGAATGAAGATAATGTGCTGCTGTGGTACAATCAACCCACAATCATGGGCGATTATCAAGTGACTTACAAAGGTGCTCATCTGCAAGCAAAAGGTTTCCCGCATTATGTCAAAAAATCAGCCCTCATACCCACCGAAGACCCGTATTGGGTACTTGCTTTAGAAAATATTGATTATCAAGGCAAAACCTATTTTGAAAAAGGGGATTCTATTGAAATTTACCCCGAAAACACCTTTTATGAAGTAGAATATCGCAGTGAAAACGGTCGTGTGTTTAGTCTTTTCCCGCGTGCGCAGGTCAATCCACAAATGGGCTTACTTGCCTCCCCAGATATTAGACGTCAATTCAGCAAAGATTTGTACACCCACGTATCCTCCATCATAGACCCGGCTCAAGAGCGCGAATGGAGCGAAATGGAAGAACACAAAATTGCCCTCAAAGATACTTTTTTTGTGAATGACTACGTAGTCCATTTTGAAGGGGTTACCCGTATGAATTCTGATAAATTGATTCAATTGACCTCCAGCGATGTAGGGATTGAAGCGAATCTTAAAGTTTTTGGGCGAGACAAAATTCATCCGCTTCATCCCAAATTCCTGATTCGTGATCAGCAGCAGGTAGCCCGTATCCCGGATGCCTCCGAAGACCTGGGCATGCGTATTACCTTACTCAATATCAACCCACAATCCGGGGAATTTACCTTTGGTGTCGAGACCACCCAAAAAGATTATATCATCATGAAAGCAGTGGAAAAACCCCTCATTAATGTACTTTGGATCGGTACATTGGTGCTGATGCTGGGTTTTGGGCTTGCGATTTATCGTCGTTATACCGAATTTGTCAAAATGCGCAACAAGGGACTGGAATGATCTAAAAATTCAAACACAGAATCCTTTATATTTTAAAAAATTGATTAAATAGCGAAGTCTTATAAGATTTCGCTATTTTATTTTGAAAATCACTTAAAATCTTCTATAAATCTATGAATTATAAAATTATCTTGCTTTTATTATTACTCATAAACTATACTCAGGCACAAAATATAATCAAATCACCCAAAGAATTCTGGGCTTATGAACCAGGCGAACAATTTGCTTTTCACCATGAAGTAGTTGCCTATTTTCAGCACGTCGCCGATCAATCCGATTATGTAGATTTGATACAATTCGGCACTACCCACGAAGGCCGCCCACAAATCTTGGCCGTCATTTCTTCTCCCGAAAATCTTAAATCCATCGAGCAAATTAAAAAAAATAACCTGATTGCCGCAGGTTTTGAGACCGGTAGCATCCAGGGAAAGCACATCCCCATTGTCTGGCTTGGCTACAGCATTCACGGCAACGAGTCCGCAGGTACTACCGCAGCTTCACCGACTTTGTACGCACTTGCCTCCCTAGCCCGCCCCGAAATGAAAGACTGGCTCGACAACCTGGTTGTACTCATAGATCCCAGCCATAATCCTGACGGATACTCCCGCTATGTAAACTGGTACAAACAAACCCAAAACCTGCGCCTCAACCCTGCCCGAAATACCTGGGAACACACAGAACCTTGGCCCGGAGGACGATACAATCATTATCTTTTTGATCTGAACCGCGACTGGACCTGGCAGACCCAACAAGAAAGCAGAAATAGAATCAAAATCTATCAGCAGTGGATGCCGCACGTGCTTGTAGACCTTCACGAAATGGGCGTAAACTCACCCTATCACTTTGCACCCGCCTCCAGACCTATGCACGAAGATATTACCCCCTGGCAAAAAGAATTTCAAAAGCATACCGGCGAAAATAATAGCCGATACTTCGACAAAGAAGGTTGGCTGTATTTTACCAAAGAGGTGTACGACCTGTTTTACCCAAGCTATGGAGATACTTGGCCGACCTTCAACGGAGCAATCGGCTTTACCTATGAGCAGGGTGGAAGCGGCCGTGCCGGACTCGGTGTCGTCATAGAGAATCAAGATACCCTTACGCTCAAGGATAGAATGTTGCATCATTTTACCAGCAGCATTGCTACGGTTGAGACAGCCTTCAAGCATCGAGAAAAACTCATCAGTGAATTTAAAAAGTACTTCCAAGATAGCCGCAGTAATCCGCCCGGAATGTATAAAACATATATACTCAAGGCTCAAAAAGAAAGCGATAATCACAAACTCCGTGCTTTTACTTCCCTGATGGATAAAATCGGAATCCAATACGGATTTGCCTCTGGAAGCGGCGCAAGCTTAAAAGGATACGCCTACCGTGAAAATGCCGATAAATCCTTCAAAATAGAAGAAGGTGATATCGTTGTAAGTGCCTATCAAAATAAATCAAAATTGCTCAAAGTACTTATGGAACCCCACCCCGTTCTGGAAGATTCCTTGACCTATGACCTCACCGCCTGGGCTTTGCCTTTTGCTTATGGTTTAGAAGCATACGCACTCAAAGAAAGAATCAACCCCTCCGACCAAGAAGTAAAGTGGGAAACACCCGCCTTTGAAAATATAGAAAATGCCTATGCTTACCTCTGTGCCTGGGAAGACCTACGCCACGCCGCTTTTTTGGGGGATCTCCTACAACAAAATATCAAAGTGCGTCATAATTTAGAAGATATTAAAATTGCCGACCAGGAATTTCGTAGAGGAACTTTGATCATCACACGCGCAGATAACCCCACATTTGAAAAAAAACTTGGGCAAATTATCCGAGAAACTGCCCTCAAACATCAGGTCAAAATCACCCCGATACTTAGCGGATTTGCACAAAACGGACCTGACTTAGGCTCTTCTAAAATAGAAACCATCAGCAAACCAAAAGTTGCCCTGCTGGCCGGCGAAGATATTAGCCCTACTGCCTTTGGAGAACTTTGGTACTTTTTCGAACAGGACTTGGGCTATCCCATTGATATTCTCCCACTGAGCTCCCTGAGGCGGCAAGACCTGCATCAATACCAAGTGATTTTACTCCCTTCTGGTAATTATGACACTTATTCTTTTAATCTGATGGATTATGCCTCACAAGGAGGAAAGCTTATTGCCATAGGGTCAGCAGTAGAGACTTTTGCCAGCAATACCCAAACCAAACTCGGGCAGCTTTTCAAAAAACAAGAAGACGAATCCCAAAAGAAAAAAGATGAAATAAAACCGGATGATGAAAAACATTTGAAAAAATACCAGGATCAGGAACGTAAAGAACTGGAAGATCAGGTCGCCGGAGCTATTTATAAGATTTATCTGGATGACACACATCCTTTGGCCTTTGGGAAAAAAGACTATTTTTACATTGTCAAAGACAATAATCAAGTATACCCCTACCTGACCGAAAAAGGCTGGAATGTGGGATACTTTAAAAAAGATAGCCATACAGCAGGGTTTATAGGCAATAAGCTCAAAACCAAACTCATCAATACCCTTGCTATTGGTCAAGAAAACTATGGGTCAGGTGCATTGATTTACTTCATGGATTCACCAGTATTCAGAAGTTTCTGGCACGATGGTAAACTCATACTCGCCAATGCTGTTTTCTTTTGGTAGAAGGCAAGATTATTGTTTATAAAGAAATTTATCACAGAAAGACAGTTTTTATTGAGAATGATACTTCTTTATTGGTAAAAATTTTTGTTTATTTGGAATAGAAAAATTGTATTGCCATGGACTACCATGAACTTAAAAAAATAGTTCGTAAAGGAGAAGGTATGCACCTTGAGTTCAAACTTAAAGCCAACCATCCCAAAAAAATCGTCCGGGAAGCCGTAGCTTTCGCCAATTCCGAAGGAGGTGTCCTGCTCATCGGAGTCAACGACGATAAAGAAATCCGAGGTCTTAAATACGCAGAAGAAGACAAATATGTACTCTGCAAAGCCCTCGACGAAAATTGTAGTCCGAGTATTCAATATCAAGTCCATAACATCCCGATAGAAAAAGATCGGGATGTACTCGTTTTTTATATCCCCAAAAGCGATTTTGTGCATTATGTCGTAGATGATGAAGAGGATCAAAAACGGCGCGTTTATATCCGCATCGAGGACAAAAGTGTCAAAGCCAGCCCTGAAATGCGCGAAATCCTACGTGGTCAGCGACGACGACGTAATATCAAATTCAATTTTGGAGAAAAAGAACGCATCCTGATGCAATACCTTCAAAGCCACCAACGGATCACGGTAGACGAATTTTCCAAAATCGCCAATATCCCCCGCAGAGTAGCTTCTCGTACCCTTGTACTATTGGTGCTTGCCAAAGTGCTGCACGTCATCCCCGATGCTATAAACGATTCTTTTGAGTTTCGGGAGGAGAGTTTGATTTGAGAAAAAGCTAAAAATACTGCCTTGTTATGAATGCGCTCACCCATGAGAAGCGTTGAGCAGTGCATGAGAAGCGTTGAGCAGTCCATGAGAAGCATTGAGCAGTGCATGAGAAGCGTTGAGCAGTGCATGAGAAGCATTGAGCAGTGCATGAGAAGCGTTCAGCAGTCCATGAGAAGCATTGAACAGCCCATGAGAAACGCCGAGCAGCCCATGAGAAACGTTCAGCAGTTAAGTTGCTTGGATATTCTCTGGAGTTTTCAAGAGAACAATCTAAATTTTCCAAAAAATAATGCTTTCAGATATAACATTAATTTGTAGATTAAGCCTCGATTATCGCAAAATTTACAAAATGGATATTTTATGAAGCAAATAACTACGACCTTATTTCTTGTGCTTCTTTTTAGCGGTGTCTATGGGCAAGGCACCCGCCTGCTCAGGCAGCCTACCGTAAGCGCACAATACATTGCCTTTATCTATGCCGACGATATCTGGTTGGTGAGTCGGGAAGGTGGCAATGCCAAACGCCTCACTAGTTTTGAAGGCACCGAAACCAATCCGCACTTCTCTCCCGATGGCAAAATGATTGCTTTTACAGGGCAATACGATGGCAATTTTGATGTCTATGTGATGCCTACCGAAGGAGGAGAACCTAAGCGACTTACCTGGCATCCCCGGGCGGATATTGTGCAGGGCTGGACTCCCGATGGCAAAGAAGTGCTTTTTCGCTCCGACCGCGAGGGCGTACCCACCAAAATTGTGAAGTTTTACACCATCGGGATGAATGGCGGGCTGCCCAAAGCCCTGGCTACTCCCCAGGCAGCCTACGGTGAAATCTCTGAAAATGGCAAGTACCTGGCTTATAGTCCGATTACCTACTGGGATATTGAATGGCGCAATTATCGCGGTGGTCAAGCACAACCGATCTGGATCGAGGATATACAAACCCACAAAGTCAAAAGAACACCTCAACCCGATAAAGAGCGGCATTTAGACCCGATTTGGTATAAAAACGTGGTTTATTTTATGTCCGAAAGAGATTATGCAAGCAATATCTGGTCTTTTAACCCTGCCAATGACGAACTCAAACAAATTACTTTTCATAAGGATTTTGATGTCAAAAGCCTGGATGCCTGCGAAGATCGTATCGTCTACGAACAGGGGGGCTATCTACACGCTCTAAACCCCGAAACGGGCAAAACCCAACAACTGGTCATCAACGTACAGGGTGACTTTAACTGGGCGCGTCCTCGCTGGGAAGATGTAGCTCCCAATCGCTTACAGAACGCATCGCTTTCACCAACAGGTAAAAGAGCTTTATTCGAGTACCGAGGAGATATTTTTACTGTACCTAAAGAAAACGGCGAATGGCGCAACCTTACTCAAAGCTCAGGAGTAGCCGACCGCTTTCCGGTCTGGTCACCTGATGGACAGAAAATAGCCTGGTTTTCAGATGCATCAGGAGAATATCAATTGGTCATTGCGGATCAATACGGACTCAATAAAAAATCTATCGCTATTCCGAATCCTACATTCTTCTTTCAGCCGGCCTGGTCACCAGATAGTAAATATGTCGCTTTTACAGATACCGACTACAATCTCTGGAATGTGCAAATAGCCGGCGGAAGCATCAAAAAAGTCGATACCGAGCGTTATGCACATCCCGACCGCACCATGAACCCTGTCTGGTCACCGGATAGCAAATGGATTGCCTATGTACGTCTGCTAGACAATCAGTTCAAAGCACTTAAAGTTTATCAGGTCGAGACCGGCCAAACCTACCAAATTACCGACGGACTGGCAGACGTCATCAGCCCAGTTTGGGACGAAAGCGGCAAGTATTTGTACTTCCTGGCAAGTACCGATTATGCCTTGAATACAGGTTGGTTGGATATGAGTTCTTACAATATGCCCGTAAACCGAGGTTTGTATATGATTGTACTTTCTAAAAATGAACCTTCTCCCTTATTGCCCAAAAGCGATGAGGAAACGGGAAAAGACGAGAAAAAAGACAGCAAAGATTCCAGTAAGGTGGTAACCATTGATTTTCAGGATATACAACAGCGTATCCTGGCAATTGATATACCGCAAAGGGAATACCTGGGTCTGGTGGAAGGACCAAAAGATCATATTTTTTACCTAGAACCCATCCCCAATCAGCAGGGGTTCACGGTGCAACGCTATAGCCTCAAAGACAAAAAAACCACGGAGTTTATGACCGGAGTTAATTTTGTAGCTACTTCCTTTGATCGCAAACAATTGCTTTATCGCCAGGGAAATAACTGGGGCATCGTAAAAGCGGATGGCGCAGCTCCCAAATCTGGTGATGGCAAACTGACCATGAACCTGCGTATGAAAATCGTTCCTCAGGAAGAATGGAAGCAGATTTTTAAAGAAGGATGGAGGTATCAGCGTGATTTCCTGTATGTAAACAATACCCACGGCGCACCCTGGAACGATGTCTATCAATGGTACAGCCCTTGGATTGATCACGTGCGCCACCGTACCGACCTGAATTATGTGGTAGATATTCTGGGAGGTGAAATCTCCGTGGGGCATTCTTATACCAGTGGTGGGAATTTCCCCAAACTGGATGAAGTGCCCGTAGGCTTATTGGGGGCAGATTTGGAAGAAGTCAATGGCTTTTATCGCATCAAAAAAATCTATACTGGTGAAAACTGGAATCCTGACCTGAGAGCACCTCTGGCTACCCCCGGCGTAGATGTGCGGGTAGGAGATTATTTGCTGGAAGTAAATGGCGTACCCCTGCAAGCCCCTACCAATCCTTACAGCCTCTTTGAAGCGACTGCCAACAAACAAACCCGCCTTAAAGTAAACCAAAACCCTACTTTGCAAGGTGCTAGGTCGGTCATAGTAGTTCCTATTGAAAACGAAAACCAACTAAGGCTTCGGGATTGGGTAGAGGGCAATCGCAAAAAAGTAAACGAACTTTCCGGGGGGAAGCTGGGATATGTCTATGTGCCGAATACTGGGCAAGGCGGTTATACCTATTTTAATCGCTATTACTTTGCCCAGCAAGATAAAAGTGGTATGGTGATCGATGAACGCAACAATGGCGGTGGTTCGGCAGCCGATTATATGGTAGATGTGATGAACCGTAGCTTGCACGGTTATTTCAACAGCAACGCTGCGGATCATAAGCCTTTTACTACACCTATGGCCGGAGTCTGGGGTCCCAAAGTGATGATTATGAACGAACGCTCCGGTTCAGGAGGGGATTTATTGCCCTATCTTTTTCGCAAAATGAAAATCGGACCCTTGATCGGAACCCGTACCTGGGGCGGTTTGGTAGGAACTTGGGATACGCCTCTATTCATAGATGGTGGGCGCATGGTGGCTCCCCGTGGTGGGTTTTATGACTTGGATGGCAAGTGGGCGGTAGAAGGTGAAGGGATAGCACCGGATATTGAAGTGATTCAGGAGCCTGATTTGGTCATTCAGGGCAAAGACCCCCAATTGGAAAGAGCCGTAGAAGAAGCCCTCAAGCTACTTCCTACACAGGTGATCCAACTAAAACCCGAACCCCCTGCACCAGTACGTTGGAAGAGACCCTCCGGTAAATAATAGAATGGTATAGAAGTATTTAATTCCTGGTATGGGTCAATGGGGTATAGTTAAATATTGCCCCATTGACCCAATTATATTTGTATGGATGGTTTATTTATTTTGCCAAAATACGAATCTCATCAATTTCCACAATTCGGTTATTTTTATCACCCAACAGCGTCAGGCGGAGAGAGCCCACACTTCCCTTGATGCTACGAGGTACTTCCAGTCGCGCCTCCTTCCAGGTTGTCATACTATTATCCAGCGTAATATTTTGACCAATGATGACATTGGTACGATTTCCTTGGCGGTCTATCTGGTCAAAAGATACTTCTAACTGATTACTGCCTTCTACGTCGTTGACCACCCGGTATTTTAAGCTGATGTAATAATCTTTCCCAGCAAAGTTTTCGGGAAGATAATGAATACTATGATTTCTGGAAAAGTCTTGTTTGTCCTGATTAAGTCTTAGGTTGATTTTACTTCGCTCCAGGCGTAGGGCAGAATTTCCCGATTTGTCTCTTTGTAGATTTCCACCGCCACCGGCTCCGTTTTTCTCCCACCCAGGTATGTTTCCTTTCCAAAGATCTCGCTCAATATCAAATAAGCCGTTGTAAATCAGGTTAAAAGGAGCCATTGGTTTGATTTTGGCTGTGTTCGGTACTAAGGGAGGCAAAGGTCCACCACCCAGGCGACTGTTATAAAAACCTGTTTTTTCTTTAGGACCCATTGCCGGATATTGGCTATCCTGTGCATACCATTCTTCATTGATCGGATGTGCAAAAGTATTCTCAAAATCAATAGTACCATAGTACCAACGAGTACCGATAGAGGCGTGAGCTCCCCCCATTTTAGTACTTCCTTTGGTAAGCGTTTCATTATTCAGCACTTTATTGTAAGTAATACCCATCACCGGGATACCGTCGTAAGGGCCGAATACTTTATCAGTAATCACATCTTCGTACACGCCATCTTGCCTGTAGTAATTATCTACTCGAAACACATTTTGAGGTAAATGGATTTGAAGGGTTTGAGGAGCATAATTTTTGGGTGGCGGGCAAGTACCTACGATTCCTGGAAGCTGACAATCGCCCATTGGGGCAGCCGGGTGTGGGTCAAGCAGCGTCATCTGGTCTATGCTGATGGTATTATTGAAAAAATAACCAAGCCGATGCGCCACTTGTGTAAGCAGAATGGCGCCCCGACTATGCCCAATAAAGTGTTTGGGGCGTTGAAGTAGAGCTTTAGAATCGGTGAGGTTAAGCTCTTTGGGTGGTGCCATCAAAATGGCAAATAAATGGTCGGCACAAGCCTCGAGATACCCTTCTTTCAGGTTGTCGGAAGCCCAGGCCCAATCATACACCAAAATGACCTCATCATTTGGGTTGTTGGTATTTTCGGCATCGAGAGGCGTCCAAAGTCCTGTTTGAGTATCATTGATAAATATACTACCTTTACCTGCTCTTTTGCGAATGGCTTTGGCGAAGTTAGTCCATTCGGAAGAAATTTTGCCTCCCGGAGTGAAGCCGTGTGCAATAACTGTAAGGCCAGTGCGGGCATTCGCATAAGAAAGGCATAAAGAAATAAGGGCAATCAAGGTCAAAAAAAACGATTTGCGTATCATAAAATTATCTTAATTTATTACGTTCAACAACTTTATTGAACTTTTCTGAAAACTCTAAAGCTAAATTTAAAAAAAATAGCGTATTTTAAAACCCTTTGTGCGTTATTATTTGGTTAAATCAGAAAAGAGTGTCTGTCTTCAGTAAATCACTAAGCACATCAAGCCATGCAAAACAATTATTACTTTTTAAAACTGCTTTCCAAACAAATCGCCCTCAGACTGCACACAAACTGGATATTGGGAGGATTGGGAGAGCCTTTGATGCCTGAAGAAGATACCGGAATGCAACTGGCTACTTGTTTTAGTCAGGATAAGGACGAGTTGGTGCTGGGCTTTTGCAACTCAGGAGAAGAATTTTACCTTCGGGCAGTTTTGCACAGTGATTTTGCGGGTTTGAACTTTCCACAAGATTTTCACCGGGCTAAACGCAATAGCGTGGATTTGTTCCCGGAGCTACTGAATTTGAAAGTCCGTGGAATTGTACAACACTTGAACGAAAGGAGCTTTAGCGTGTTTTTTGAGCAGGATTATCAGCTTTTGTTCAAAATGCACGGGCGAAGATCGAACCTGATCTTATTCAAAGAAAATGATTTTATCATTGCTTTTCATAAAAAAATGGATCAGGATCAAAGTATCCGAACCCAAACCCTAGATCGCACCATAGATCAAAGCTTTGAAGCCTGGCAAAAGGCAGATTATGACTGGAAAACCCTCTACCCAACCCTGGATAAAACCCTACAGCAATATCTTCAAAAAAAACTAAAGGCCGAATCAGAGCCAGGGAAACAATGGGAAATCATACTTAACTTTATCCAAAAGCTTGATAATCCTAAATTTTATGTACTCCTAGATGAAAAACTACCCCAGTTTTCTCTACTCCCTCCCGAACAGCTGGACTTACCCGATGACAATTATAAAATCTTTACGGACCCGATAGAAGCGGCCAATGAGTTTTTTTACAGCTATTCCAGAATCATACTGTTGGCAAAAGAAAAAAATGATGCCTTAAAATTGCTTCAAAAAAAATTAAAACAATCTTTGGCTTATATTGATAAAAATCTGGAGCGTCTCTTAGAGCTGGAAGACGGCTCCAAAAATGAAGAAACTGCCAATATCTTGATGGCCAATATGCACCAAATCCCCACAGGGCAGTCTTCGGTAGAGCTTTTTGATTTTTACCGCAATCAGACCATCAAGATCAAACTCAAAAAAGAACTCAGCCCTCAGAAAAACGCCGAATCTTATTACAGAAAAGCCAAAAATGAAAAGATTGAGCGGCAAACTCTCCAGAAAAACCTGGAACGGAAAGAAAAAGAAATCGAGGGAATCAAATCACAAATCGCCCATATTCAAAGCATCAGCCAGATCAAAGAGCTTCGTAAATTCCTCAAAGAAAATAATCTACAGGCAGACCAGCAAAGCCAGAAAGCCGATCAGCAACTCTTCAGAAAGTTTCATTATCAGGGTTTTGAAATATGGGTCGGTAAAAACGCCAAAAATAATGACCTCCTTACTCAGCAGTATGCATACAAAGAAGATTTATGGTTACACGCCAAGGACGTTAGCGGCTCGCACGTGGTGATCAAATACCAGGCAGGGAAGACCTTTCCGAGTGATGTCATCGAGAAAGCCGCCAGCTTGGCAGCTTATTATTCTAAGCGTAGTGCCGATAGTCTTTGCCCCGTGATTGTAACACCCCGCAAATTTGTTCGAAAAACCAAAGACCTTGCTCCCGGTCAAGTGATCGTAGAAAAAGAAGAAGTGATTATGGTAAGCCCGGAAAAGTTTTAAGGGCTATTTTCTACTTTGCTTCTGCTAAGGAATTTATAAAAAATTGGTTCTTCCGACATTTTAGCGCAAAACACCTCTACTGCCCAGCTTGGTGTCTTCACTAAGCCTCTGTGGAGCAAAAATATAGTGTTAGAATTCTCTTAATACTTAACGATGCATTAAAAGCACGGAAGAACCAAAAAATTTATTATTATAAAGTATTGAAGATCAAAATGTTTTGGTTCTCTGACAAGTTTTGTGGGTGGCACATCCTGATTAAACTTGCTATCCACTAAATATTTGAAAAGAATTGCTTGCCACGAATGCACGAATAAGGGCGTTTATTCGTGCATTCGTGGCAAAATTGATCATCAAGAGCGGAAATTGAATGCACTTATTTTTTATAGAATCATTGTTTGAAAATACTTGTATGGATCATTCCCACATCAA
>JANRIC010000052.1:0-27285 GCA_033765345.1 Microscillaceae bacterium | reverse complement strand
CTATTAGACAAAGGTTTAGCAGATTTGTACGCAAAACTTTATCCTTTTCTAAAAAAGAGTATATGTTAAATTTACATTTCAAACTTTGGGCCTATCAATATAATCTTAATGTTATCAGTTAAAAATTAACACTATCGTTTTTATTTACAAGTTTTATTTTATTTATACTCAAACCGAAGTGGTTTATTTTGTAAAGACTTAAAAAAATACTAACTTGAAAACTATGTTAAGTACAGAAGAATACGAGAACTTACGTAAGATGTAGCGGAGTGAAAAACACAAGCGGAATTACATCAAAATTACGGTTTTGTTGATGCTTCATTTAGGAGAGGATGCCGAGCGAATATCAGTCTATCTTGGAATCAGTGCCGATACAGTATCCGTATATGCAGCCAACTATGAGCGAGAAGGTTTAAGTGCTTATTTATCCGATCATTATCAGGCATATCAGGGTAAGCTCAGTGCGGAAGAACAAGAGATGCTGAGGGCAGAGTTGAATCGGAATCTGTATACGAATACAGCTCAAATCAAAACCTATATCCAGGATCAATTCTCTAAGTGCTACAGTCAATCGGGTTTGTTTTCTTTATTACATCGCCTTGGGTTTAGTTATAAAAAGACGAAGTTAGTACCTTGTGAAGCCGATATAGCCAAACAAGAGACCTTTTTAGCTGAATTTAAGGCGTTGATGTCAGGTTTGTCAGAAAAAGAAGCCGTCTATTTTGTAGATGCCGTCCATCCTCAACATAATACCCGCAGCACCTATGCCTGGATTGCTCAGGGAGAGGAGCGAGAAATTTTGTCGGTCAGTGGTCGTAATCGGGTCAATTTCAATGGAGCTTTAAATGCACAAAATGTGAGTGAGGTCATGATTGTAGAAGGGCAAAGCATCAATGCAGAGAATACCTGGGAATTATATCAAAAAATAGAAGCCCAAAATCCTGAAAAAGAAAGAATTTTTGTCATTGGAGATAATGCCCGATACTATAAAAATCGGGATTTAACCCAGAAATTAAAGGGTTCTAAAATTGTACAGATTTTTTTACCTCCCTACTCTCCTAATCTGAATTTAATTGAACGCTTGTGGAAATTTACCAGAAAAAAAGTAATAGACAGCCATTTCTACCGAACTTTCAGTGAGTTTAGGAGCAAACTCTTGGACTTTTTCGTGAATATCCATCTGTATAAAGCCGAACTTGAAACAATGCTTTCTTGGAATTTTCATATTCAAAAACCTTTAACCACTTCGGTTTGAGTATACATTTCAAACTTTGGGCTTTCCAATATAACTTGAAACTTATCAACTAATTATTTACACTACCCCTATTCCTTCCATTTACCCTTTTTAAAGTCTCCTCGTTTGATTGATTGAAACAGACGCGCCCAAGCAAAGGGGTTGAGTAATTGCAAAGTAGGAATAGAAGTGCTATTCTCAAGAGCGTATACATCCCGGTACATTTGATAACGATAGTTTAAAGTGCCATCCATGGGGAGTTGAAAAGAAAGACGGGTCATTGCTTGCTGATCCAGGTGTTGTCTGAGTGCCTCAATTTTTTCTTCATCCGGCAATTCTAAGGCCAGAAAAGCTTCTTTGAAAAGTTCTTCAGTGGGATAAGGAAATACTTCAATAACCGCCAGGCTGGTGGTGTCTTCAATCAACTCGATGACTACGGAATAGCTCTCTGTTTTTTCTTTGGGGACACGGTAAAAATAAGTTTTATAACCAATACAACTTACGATCACACTATCGCCAGGGATGGTAGGCAAGGCAAAAAACCCTTCAGAACTGGTGGAGGTTCCCCTGCCAGCTTTGGGAATGTAAAGGTGAACGCCAGGTACAAAATCGGTAGTTTTGGCATCAACCACAAATCCAGATACAAATACCGGGTCTTTGCTACCTTGGGCTTGTGTAAAATGAGGAATGTAACAAGCAAATATGAATATGAGTATGAATATATAACTGAGCTTTTTCAAGAGTATCTAAATTTAGGATGTTAATTAGAAAAACACAAATTTTAACTAATGAGTTTGGCTTTTTAAAGAACTCATAGAACACTAGTTACAAATTAACAAAAAAAAATTGATTCCATGCTCTATCAACATATTTTTTTTGATCTGGATCACACTCTTTGGGATTTTGAGCGCAATGCCGCCGAAGCACTGAAAGAAATTTATGAAAGCTTTGAAATCGATCTGCTCAGTAATTGCTGGGGTTGGGAAGATTTTTTGAAGATTTTTCTGAAAACCAACGAAACGCTCTGGCACCGTTATAATCATAATCAAATTGATGCTGCCACACTTCGAGATACCCGTTTTAAAATCGTATTTGCTCAACTGGGAGTTGAGGATACTGCGATTCCATACAATTTGCTTTCCGAAACATACAGCCGTCTTACTCCCCAAAAAACCCATCTCATTCCTCATACCCTTGAAGTATTGGATTATTTGCAGGAGCGATACCAATTACACATTATTAGCAATGGTTTTACTGAGGTTCAGGCTATTAAGCTGGAATTTAGTGGGCTTCGAGCGTATTTTGATCTGGTCATTACCCCGGAAGCGGTAGGCTTCAAAAAACCACACCGACAGATTTTTGACTTCACCATTGAAAATATCAAGGCTGAGAGATCTGCCTGCCTGATGATCGGCGATAGTCTGGATACGGATATTCAGGGAGCTAAAAATGCTGAACTGGATCACGTCTTCTTTAATCCTCAGAAGATCGTACACCAGGAAAAAATTCATAAGGAAATTCACTCTCTCAGGGAGTTGATGGATTGGCTGTAGATTCTATGCCCGTATCTGCCTTGATGTAGATTATGGAAAAGCCTGGGTTACTTCCTGAAGATATGCTAGGAGCGTATCTGGCGTTTCGGCATAGGCTGAAAAAATGTTTATTGCCTGTTCATTGTTTAATCCACTGGCATCGCCAAATGTAAAATTCACTTTTTCTTTTAAAACAATCTTTGTGCTTTTCCCATCTTGTAGAAGCAGTTGAATAAATTTTATCAAAAACTGCATTTCAAATTTCCCTCTGAATAGCCTGTGCTGCTCACAATTTTGAAAGATTTCCATTTTAGCATTCAGTTTTTCTTCTTCTATATCAATGGCATTTGGGAAAGTTTGTTTGATTTTATCCAAATCATAGTTTTGAGATACGGCAGACAGTGTAATCTCAATAAAATCTTTGGGAAATTTATCCTCTAGCTCTACTCCTGTTTGAATTCCTTCTGTATTTCTCCTATCAATCAGACAAGCATACCAGGCATTAAAAAGTGTAGTTGCCTGATGAAATTCCTTTTGCCTTGCTTCATAATGTGACATGCAAGCATCAAAAATTTCCTGATCACCAATTTCAGATAAGTGAAAAGAGTTGGTTAGAATTTCTTTAAATACATCTACAGAAACATACAGGTTCTCGATGGAATAACAAGGTGTCTCGAAAATAGGAGGTTGAAGATGTACCAAAGGCTCATTAAAATCCCTGTCAATAAAAAATGCTTTTTTATACCTTTCGTATTCGTTATGACTTATGATGAGATGATATACATGGAGTACTTTTTCTCTACCTCCACAGAGAATAGGATGATACTCATTTGTAAATCGTTTAATTCTGGGTATATAATAAGCGTTGTCTTTTCCTTCAAAAAAACAAAACAAATGTTTTGGAAGTCTTCTTGTCGAGAGCGCAAACTCCTGAAAGGCAACCTGATGCTTCTCTCTACTTTTGCGTAATTCCTCAATGTATATCACAGCGATACAGTTTCTTTTGAAGGATGAATATATTCGCTTAATCCCATCGCATATTTATCCAATTCATTATCAAAAATAAAAGGAGAATGGGTTACAGCAAGCAGAAAATCACATTTTTTGGAATTCATAACATCCGGCAATAATTGTTTCTGCCAAAGCATACTTAAAGATAGTTCCGGTTCATCAAAAAGTACCACAAATCGTTTATCAGATTCAGAAAGATAAATTTTAGAAAACATAGAAATAATTTGTTTTTCACCAGATGAAAGTTTGCTCAACGGAAGGGATTCTTTATCCTCTGATTTGATATAGATTTTGATATTGCTTTCGTCATAAAATACTTCTTTGTCAATTAAGTATCGATTGCAAACGTCCCTAAAAGTCTTTATTGAATTATCAAACTCTCTTTGTTGTTCATATAATTCCACTAATTTTTGAAGCAAAAACCCAGAGAATGGATTATTGAACTGTTTGCTTCTTACAGTTTCACTCACTGCATCTTTGAGCTCTTTATCTAACTCTTTTCCTGCTCGGGCATAAATTATTTGCAGGTCATCTTCATTGATTCTATTGAAAATACTTTCATCCACGGTCGAGTTACCACTAATTACTATTTTGAGTATATCTTTTGTGAAATTGGATACCCCTTTTTTTAATAAATCATCAATGGTTCGTTCTATTCTGTTAAATTTTCTTTGAACATCGTCCATGCCAAACTGAATCAAGGTACTTTCTTGATTAAGAAGTAAATCTTCTTCGTCATAACCTAAATTGTGTAAATCTTCTTCTACACGCCTATATGTGGGAAAATATAATATTTCATTTTCTGATATTTCTTTCAAAATCTTTTCCTCACAATCACGTATATATTGGTTAAAAATGTTTTCCTTCGGCGATGAGATTTCCTCTAAAACTCTAAAAATTCTATTGAGAGAATATTTTCTGAACTTAGAATTATATTGCAGTTCGTTGATTAGTCTACGCTTACTGCCTTCGCTTTGAATCCACCTATTTCTTAATAATTCAAATTGAGAATACCCAAATTCTTCAATAAAATCTTTGATGTGAGGAATACTATAGATATGTTTATTTAATTCATTAATTTGGTTTTTTGATATTTCAATAGGTGAAAAACCAGAAAAGGTTAACACTAATCGATCAAAATTGAACTCGCTAAGTCTAAAAAAATTCCTGGTTAAAGTATAATAAAAAATATTCAATACCTGAGTTTTTCCTAATCCATTTTCACCAACGAGGATTTTTATATTTTCCTCAAAAGGAATATGCACATCTCTTGTTCCGAATAGCCCATAGATGGAAAAAGATTTTATTTTCTTCATATTCAACTCTATTTTATAAACAAAAATACATAATTTTATTAATTTCTCATATTGTTCTAGTGTATCTAAAACCATTAAGTACAGAACTACTTACTAACGCTCCCAATTTTATATAGAAACCCAAAATCTAATGAAGGTAAACACAAGTTTTTAGACCGGCAACTAAAATTTGATGAAAAACAAAGTTAAACTTCTTCACTCCTATTTGGTTCCCAAACAAAATAATAAGTAGTTTTATGAATTTTTGTAAATTTCTTGCTAATTTGTGTAAATGGATAAATCGCAAAAAAAAGCTCTTAAAAATCAATTTAAGAAAGAGCAGGAAGAAAAAGATTCCCAACGTATCAAAGCAGCTCCCTTGATTTTGAAGCTTTACACGACCGGCGGATTCGTTTTTTCAGGGAAAACTTTAAGGCTTGATCCCAACGGGTATGCCTCTTTTCCCAACTCTTCCCTGCCCCTGATGATAGTATTTTTATGGTTATTGTGCTGCTGATACTTAGCACCTATTGAGCCTTGTACATGGGCAATTGTCATCCAAATTCTTATCAGAGTGCTTTTTTTATCAGATCCAAGCCTGAAAGTTATGATAGAGCACAGTTCGGGAAGGAGGACATATCAAGTCTCCTCCTTCTAAATTTTAATAAGAAAAACCCAATTTTTTTAGCCCTGCTTTTACTTCGGGGCACGACATAAACAAATCCCATAAAAGCCCTGTACGATGATTTTCTATCATCACCACAATGGGTCCCTGATCGATGGCCAGATATCGCGGCGGATAGTAACCCAAACCAAGATGAAACGCATCATAAAAACCGAATTCACCCCAGATCCGATCTCCAAGTTCATAATAAAAATACTTGAGCGCTTTCATACAGGCTTCGGGTGTATAAGGAAAGGAAGAAAGTGCTGCCGTAGGAGAAATTACGCCCAAATCTTCGCCACCAGGTTTGTGCCCCGCATAAAATCCTGGTGAGTAGCTAGAGGTAAGTCCCCAACAGTTTTCATCATAGCCGATTTGATTTTTTGGGTTCTCGATGCAATATTTCCAGTCTATGAGTACGTGATTGCGGTTATGCTCCCAGTAATCGGCATAGGCATCTTTGAGTTTGCGGGGGTCTAAGCCCAAAAATGAGTAATGAGACCAGAAAAGCGGTCCACCGTATTCTTCTGAGTCGTTGTGTTTGAGTGTAAGTTTGTGCCCGTATTTTTCGGTAGTACCCTTGATTCCCCCGCTTCTCGCCCAACCCTGGTGGTACACTTCGGGTTTGATGGTATGTGTAGGTGAAGCCGCAGCCAGTACATACATAATCAGGCATTCATTATAGCCTTCCACGGCAAAATTCATTTCCCAGGCATAATTAGGCGACCAGTGCCAGTAAAGCACATTTTTTCCATTGGTGTGCCAGTTCCATTCCACATCTTTCCAGAGTCGATCTATTTTTTGTGACAAGGCTTTTTCATTGTCATTCCCTTGGGCAAAATATTGCCTGACACAGAGCAGCCCTTGTATCAAAAAGGCAGTTTCTACCAGATCACCGCCATCGTCTTTTTTGCTGAAGGGTTTTACCTTACCTGTTTCGCCATGAAGCCAGTGTGGCCAAACACCGTGAAAGCGATCTGCTTTTTCCAAGAAATCGGTAATTTGTTGTAATCGCTCAAAACCTTGTTTGCGGCTAATAAAACCCCGCTCAATACCTACTAAAATTGCCATAATTCCGAAACCTCCCCCACCAGTAGTGACGATATGTTTGTCCTGATCAGGATAAATATCATCTGCGTGGTATCTTTCTCGTGCCAACCCTGAGACCGGCTCGGCACCATGCCAAAAATACTGAAAAGTACGCTCCTGCACCAGCGTCAGCAGGGAATCGTCTGAGATTTGATGAGGGCGGGCATACAGCATTTTTTTAGAAGCTTGTGCTTGCAACTCCGACAGCCCCGAAAGAAGAAAAATTATAAAGATGTAAATTGCCGGAAACCGTTGTGTTTTCATGATCATATGTAAGAATTAAATGAGAATCTCTTAGCAATCGTAAGGCTTTATGCCCCCATTTTATTGACCAGCAGACTGAAAATAGGGCTTCATAAGCAATACATTGGTATATAAAGTGCTTATGAATCGTTGTAAGATATCAATTGCTCAGTTTATTGGGCAATTAAGTAAAAAAATACTGAAAAAAATAGGGCTTATAAAACAAAACCTCCTCCAATAGTTTGAATCCTCTGAGATTTCATGATGATTATTTTATTGATTATATTGGGAATTAATTGAATCAAAGTGAATTTGAAGCCATGAAAATACTCAAAAGATTAATTTTTATTTCAAGTTTTGTCTTGATGAGCCTTTTATTTTTTACTTGTGATGAGTCGTTTGAGCCTGTGTATGAGGTTCCTGCTGATCTTCAACCCTATGTTGATCGTTTTATTCAGGAAGCTGCTTTACGAGGTTATGCTTATCAAATTGATAATCTAATTATCAGGTATACTACTGATGAGAATGTGGGTATCTGTGGGCGATGTAACTCAAACGCTACTCAAGGTGAATTTCAAAAAATAATTTACATCAATTCTGACTGTTTTTACACCCATGACAGTCAAATAGAAGCATTAATATTTCATGAATTAGGGCATTGTTTTTTAAGCAGATCGCACGACACAGCTTTACTCCCAAATGGTGATTCCAAAAGTATTATGGTAAGTAACAATATCAGCCTTTATTCTCCCTGCCTTTATCCAGTAGATGACGATAATTCCTGTAACTTCACTTATAAGCGGGAATACTATCTGGATGAGCTTTTTGACGCAAATACACCTGTGCCAAATTGGGCTGAGTAATTTACATGTCGGATATTTTACACAGGAGCAGATTCATTTGTATTTTCTGATACATTGTCTTTTTGTATTTGTACAGAAGCCAGTTTTTGCTGATAAAAGGCAATTTGTTCTTTAAACTTTTTTCTTTCTTCCATTTTCACTTTTTCAATGTCTTCTTTAGCTTTTTCCAATTCTTTTATTTTATTGTCTAAAGCTTCCTGGAGGTGTTTTTGGGCTTTTTGATTACTTTGCAGTTCAAAGAGGCTACGACGGAGTTCAGCTTCTTGCTCTTTGAGCTCTAAAGCACGGGTTTGCGATGATTTAAGGAGCTTGGCCATCAAAAGATTTGATTTATTACTCCGAATATGGATCGCAAGCATTCGCCCCGCTTTATCCATAAACTCTTGATAATGAGGTGGAAACTCCTTAAAGGTAGCTATTTCAATGACTCCTTCCATTTGGTTTTCGTTTTTTAGGGGCAAAATCAACAGACCCGAAGGTTTGGCATCACCTAAGCCTGAGCCAATCCGAATGTAGTCATTGGGAATATGATTAAAATAAAGGGTTTCACCGTCCAGAAAAGATTGCCCCAAAAGTCCCTCTCCGGGCTGAATTTCTTTACGGATAAACTTCCTTCGCTCGTAAGCATAAAAAGCAACCAGTTCTAACACATTTTTATCTTCATCAAATATAAACAAACCACCCTGATTGGCTTCTACATAGTTGACCAAATGACTCATCAGCGCATTTCCCAAAGCTTTTAGGTCTTGTTGGGCACGAACCAACTCAGACAGGGAGGCTAGCCCTTCGGCAATCCACTTACGCTTAGATTCTTCTTCCTGCACTTTTTTCATTTCCTTCAGCGTGGCTTTTAGCTCCAGTTCAGAACGCTCCATATCCCTTTCCCTTCCTTTCATTTCCTGAATCAGACTGTGATTTCGGGATTTGGAATCAGCCATAAAACCATATAAAACTACCATACTTACATAAAAAAAAATAATCCCGGTTACACTAAAAATCAACTGAAAGACCTGACCCGAGATAAGGGCATTATCGAATTCTACCTCAATCCAAGTATTGGCAAACGGTACCAAGAGTATACTCAATACTGCCGTGATACTGCTTAAAATCAGATAAAGTTTTTCTTTATAGTCAAATAATAACCAGGGCAGTATCCAAAAGCCCACTGAGCCAATGATTATCCCGTTCATAGGTTCGTCTCCCTGATGGATAATCGAGATATGGCCTAAAAATACAGATACCGGAGTAGCTATAGAGATGAGCATACGCCCTACTTCGTGTAAACCTATCCGATTGAGAATCAAGGTAGTCGGGCTGATGGGCAAACAAGCTGCAAATATGATAAATACTGGAGGGATAAAATAATAGCTTAAGATTGTATAACTAATTGCCATGATAAAAATAAGCAATGTCACGATATTACAAAGTCGTATCTTAGCAGACAGGTCTGCATCTTGCCCTGGTATAACCCCCCAGTGTATGATTTGATTGAATAAATTCATGAAAAGTTCGGATTTTATCCCTTGTTGAATCTATTAACATAAATAATACCGAATCATACTATTTTTTTTTTGAAAAGGGGATTTGGTATAACAACTGATACCCAACCCTGATCTTGGATGGAATATTCAGCCCGAAGCCAGGTATATCGTGTATTTCAAGCCCTTTGCTTTGTCTGGAGCTGAATCCGATACGCATTCTAGCTATGGGACCCATGTATAGATTAGGGGCAATTTTAGCTTTTAATCCGCTTTTGATTTCTAACCAACTTGCACTCAGTCCTCCTACGGTCAACTCACCTTCTGCTGGCTCCCAATAGGCACTATTCACCGAATAAACGAGTGAGTGTTTGAAAGAAGCCAAACCCAGATGTAATCCCAGGCTAAATATTGCTCCCACGCCTGATTTGTTTTTATGCCATAGATTATAATCCATCCCTACCCTAAAATAGCTTCCCGAACTTTGATAACGATGGCTATCCCCTTGCCTGATGGTTCGGTCGATACCCAGATCAGCCGTCAGAAAAAAACGATTGCCTAAAATCAACTCCCCGCTTGCTTCTAAATTTCGAAAATCCTGATCAAAGGCAAAAATCAAAGGCGGCACCAAATCCAAGCCTACACGAAAGCCCTTGATTTTCCATATATCCTTATTTTTAGGGGGGCGGGGCATCGATTCGTTCTTGATAGAAGTTGTGTCTTGTGCTGAAACTTGATGCAAAACGAGGATGCTTAAAACTATCAGGAAAAAAGCAGACTTAATTTTCGATAAAAACATGGATGTTAATTTGATCATTTTGATTGCTTAGTTCACGGAAAACCACCACGGCCGAATCAAAGCTATGGCTTAAAATGTTCAGATCACGAATGATTTCATTGAGTCCACAATTGGGTTTGATGAGCTCCAGGGTGCGGGCGTAAGTCAATGAAAGCGTATCTTGAATAAGCTTATTTCCTACTGTGCGTTCAAAAAGGAAATGAGCCTGATCAGCCCCGGCAGACCCAGGTAAGTTAAAAACTGTAAGTGTATCTTTTGAATCATACAAATTGATGCTATCTGCAATAATCGGGGCACCAATACCCAGCACTCGGTCAAAGGCCAGTGTATCTTCTTCAAGCGTTAGGGCATCAAAAAATTTTACTTTAATGAGGTTGGTATTGGCTTCTACGCATTTCTCACGGCAGGATTGAATTGTGGAGATAGCCAAAAGAAGGAAAAGAAAAAAAAACCGATTAGTAAGAAATTTAAGTTTGATCATTGCTCTGATTCCTAAATAGACTGTAAAATTATAGAAAGATTCCCTGGATATACAAACATCTTCCTTTGTTTTAAGCAAAAAGCACAAAAAAAACCCTGCAAACAACTGGGTTCGCAAGGTTTCCAAACCATATAACCATGAAAAACCTAACTTACTAATTCTTTTTATCCTAAAAACATTTAAATATGAATCAAAATTTTTATAAAAACAAAATATGTTAATTTATTTTTTATTTCTCCGTAAAATTAGATGAGCTTCTTTTGACAGATGAACGCATTTTTACAATCCACAGTTTCCTTAGTTTTGCAAGATTTATTACCTTATAAAGGCTTCACAATAAACCTGGCAGTTTAAAATTGTGATTGCCCACTCAATATAGCTTTAAGTACAAATATAAGGACTATTTTCAAGTTTACAAACAAGAAACTGAACTTTCCTGCCTTTTATTGTACTTTAGACACAAATTTATAACAAATACATACTATGCAACTTAAAAATTCAAAAATTCTGATCACCGGAGGAAGCCTGGGCATTGGAAAAACGACCGCCAGATTGCTCGTAGAAGCCGGTGCACAAGTACTTATTACCGGAAGAGACGAAGCGCGTATTCAGAAAGCAGCACAAGAAACCGGAGCAATCCCTTTGGTAGCTGATGTAGCTCAGGAAAAAGACATCGCCGATACTTTTGCTTGGATTGAGCAGCACTGGGGCGGGCTGGATTGCCTCATTAATAATGCCGGTATTGGAGAGTTCCCAAGCCTAGAAGAAGTGACGCTGGACGCCTTTCATAAGGTTTACTCGATCAATGTATTTGGTTTGGCTTTGATGACTCAGCACGCAGCCCGGATTTTTAAAGCTCAGAACTACGGAAATATTATCAATATCGCTTCTACAGCCGCTACCCGAGGTTTTGAGCGGGGTACAGTCTACGCTTCTTCTAAATTTGCCCTACGAGGAATGACCGAATGCTGGCAGGCAGAACTCCGAAAATATAATATTCGTGTGATGTTGGTAAACCCCAGCGAAGTGACTACAGCCTTTAACAATGATGAGCGCAAAGAAAGAGAATCCATATCCAATAAACTGCGTCCTGATGAAATCGCCCACGCCATCAAGGCTGCCCTTGAAATGGATGACAGAGGTTTTATCCGTGAGCTCACCGTCATTGCTACCAATCCTTTTTAAATCATTGAATGAAGGTTTATTCCTTACATCAAAGGCTGTATCAGCCTGAAAAATATTGAATGCTTGTGAATTAAAAAGGAGTCGAGTTTTTTTAGAAGTTCTCTTGCCCTTGCTTATCCTACAGACAGGCGAAGGCAAAAGTCTGTAGACTGTTGTAAAGAAAAGAATAAACCCGAAAGCCTTTGGATAGGCTTTCAGGTTTTTACCAAAGATAAATCTGGCTATTTTTCAAAGAACGTATGATCCTAGGCTTTCGTGCTGAGAAGGTACTCAGCCCTGCCACGTGCTATATTAGCACTTGTTTTTATTTTTTCTTTATGATTTCTTGGGTTATTTTCAAGGCCTTATCCTCGCCATTGATCAGGTCTTCAACTGTTGGCTTTACAAGTAAATCGGGTACA
This sequence comes from Microscillaceae bacterium, assembly GCA_033765345.1. GTDB lineage: Bacteria > Bacteroidota > Bacteroidia > Cytophagales > Microscillaceae > JANRIC01. Next base: position 15,010 of record JANRIC010000052.1, on the reverse strand, counting down.
ATTCCGCCGGCTATTTTGTCATCGGAGAAAGCTCCTATAATTGGAATGTCAACCTCGATTTTCGAGTTGGGTAGTCGTAGAAAAAACATCGTTCCTGCATTCAGACCTTTTTGGCTTCCGCCTGTGGTTTCACCAATGAGTGTAGCCAATTTGTTTTCTTTGGCTATTTCAGCAAAGTAAAAAGTAGCAGAACTATTTGAGCCATTTACCAACAAATAAATATTACCCTCAAAAGCATTTTTAAAAGGCTGTATTTCGGTAATATTTTCCCGAGTAAGTAGAAAATAGTCATGATTGTAGGGCTTGGTCTTAGGGCTTAGGTCAAAAAATGTATTATCCCAAGTAAATAAGTAGGGTTTTAGTTCGTCTGAAATTTTATTGTATCTGACTAAATCTTGCCTTTGTGGGAGTTTAATGAGTTGCTTGCTTATGTTTTGTCCTATAAAAAGTAACACTTCATCTTGTCCGCCCTCGTTCCAGCGAATGTCAATGACTAAGTTTTGTGTTTCACGTTTTTTGATTTCCTTAAAGGCATTTTTCAAAAACTCTCTCCATTCAAACGACATCTGAAACACATTAAAAGTGCCTAATTGCAGATAGGCTGTATTATTTTCCAAAAATTCCAATTTCCAAAGTTGGTCTGCTTTGGTGATATGATTAGGGTCTTTTTTTAACAAAGCATTGCTTCTTTCTGCCCTACGGATTGTATTGATTTTCAATTCTTCGGTTTGTGTAGCATTGGGTTTTTTTATGCTGATGGTGTACTGCTCATTTACAGGTGGATATAATAAGGGAAAATAGCAATCAAACATTTCAAAATAGCCTCCAACGCCAAATGTGTTTAAGTCAGCGTATCGTTTGCCATCGTTATCACCGTCAGCCTTTACCAATTTTGCGGTTTCTTGTAATAGTGTTTGGGTCGGTAATCCATTAATGGTTACTATTTCGGTGCCACAGGGAATTTCTAAGTTCTCGATTACACTTGCTGTGATAAATATTTTCTCATCTAACACACGAAAAGCAAAAGGTAATTTGTCTTTTTGGTTAAGTACGACTTCTTGAATAAAATCTGTTTGGTTATAAAAACTTGGGAAAGTATGCCCGCATTTGATAGCCGAAGTTAATTTTGTAAAATTTAGAAAAGCCTCTTGATACGTTAATGGATTTGAAAATACGATTTGGAAGTGGTTGAAAATAGAGTCCATTTGGTTTTTCGTATTATACCTGTAAAGACCAGGATGAACTTCCAAGAGTGCTTTTTTAAAAATGCTGAAATCCTCTGTGAGTTTTTCGGCACTTATTTTTGGTAATTTTTTAACGTCAAATAGGTTTTGTAAATTCCAAATATCATTCGTTTGAAGCTGCTTATTGTCCAAAAGCAAAATTCTATTTTGACCCTCCAATTCCCAGACTAAGGTTTTGTCGCCATAGATATATTTGTACTCCAAGACTTCAGTATTGCTTGGGAAACTTAATTCTCCCACATAAATCCCGTCCTTATCGTCATCTTTTAATAGGATCGTTTTTTCCCAACTCAATGGGTTGGTACTTCCTCGCACACCAAAATTTGTGATGCCTTTTAGGGAAGAGGCATCCACTTTGAATTTCACAAGGACGTTTTCTTGGGCAAATACAAAAAAATTACTTCCGAGTAAGGTTAAGATTAGGATTATTCTGCTCATTGTCTTTATTGATTTTTGTTTTTAAAATAGAGGCTCTTAGAGAAGTATTTATGAAGAAGATTAGAACGTGTTACTGAAATTCGGGACTCATATTTTCATAACTCACAATTTCAGTAGCATGTTTTATCTTTCAACAGAATAGTAACCTTAACTTAACCTTCAAGCAACATATTTCATACATGAACAAGGTAATTTTACTTCTAAAATAGCATCTAAATTTTGAAATAAACCATACTCGTATGCGATTAACTTTACTTTTTGTATTTCTTTTCTCGATTCACTGTTTGTTTGCCCAAAGTAATAAGGGTACAATCACGGGCAAAATTACAGACCAAAATGGAATTGCCATGCCTTATGTCTCGGTATATTTGGATGGTACACAATTTGGCACCTTTACCAACGAACAAGGGGTTTATCTTCTCAAAGTTCCCGTAGGTACTTACAAAGTCATTAGCAAATCCATAGGTTATGCCGAAAAAAGCATGGATGCTTCCATTACTGAAAACAGCACGACAACTTTGGATATGCAGATGACAGAAGATTCGCAAGAATTGGGTGCTATCGTGATAACAGGTGTAAAGGTAAAAAGTGCTACTGCTACTAGAACTTTGATGGAAATACAAGATATTCCTCAATCTATGGTCGTTTTGGGGCAAAAGACCATCGAGCAACAAGCTGCCTTTGATTTGACGACTATCACACGCAATATGAGCGGCATCAACTTTACAGGCAATTACAGCGGTGCAGGTTCTTACCAATTTTTCAATGCAAGAGGTTTTGATTTGGTCAATTCTCAAAACTTTCGTTGGAATGGCCTGATGATATGGAATTTGGGAAATAACTATGCTGATAATATCGAGCAGGTGGAGTTTTTGAAAGGTCCTTCTTCTATTTTATTTGGTGATGTAGCCCCCGGTGGGGTATTGAATTTTTCAACCAAAAAACCATTGGCTGATTTTTATTTGAAAACTGAATTGAGACTGGGAGAGTGGGGATTATTCAGACCTGCCGTAGATGTTTCAGGGGCTATCACCAAGGACAAAAATCTACGCTACAGATTGAATACATCTTATGAAAAAAGCAATAGTTTTAGAGATTTTGTAACTTCTGAGCGATTTATAATAGCTCCTGCTTTGACTTGGGACATTAGCCCCAAGCTATCTTTTAATACCGAAGCTGTTATCAGACGTTCTACTGCCACAGATGATTCAGGCTTGGTTTCTCCTGATGGCACCGTGAAGGGTTTGGACAATCTTGATCCTTCTTTGTACCTGAGCGAACCCGCCATGAAATATGAATACGAGGATAATAATTTTTTTGCAAACCTTACTTACGAAATCAATCAAAATTGGCGAATCAGAGCAGTTGGGTTTTATGGCTATACCGAAAACAGACCCTTTGGTATCTGGCCTGACCCACCTAGCGAAGACGGCATTATTGTCAGAAATCAATACGGCTATCATCAATGGCTCAAAAACGGCTCTTTATCTGCGGATGCCTTCGGTACTTTTTATACAGGGAGCGTCAAACACAATATCTTGGTGGGTGCAGAATACCAAGAGACCAATTTTAGGTACACCAATGAAGGTTATTTAAGTCCTTTTGATGAAAATAATATCAATAATCCTGTGTATGGAATAACGCCTATCATCGAGCCCAGCGAAGATGTATATTTGCCTTTTGTATCCAAAATCCGCCGTTATGGATTTTATTTTCAAGACCAATTGATGATGATGCAAGAAAAGCTACACGTATTGATTGGATTCAGGTATGGCAATACCCAACAAGGCAATGATTATTATGAAAATGAGTTGGAAGGAACTGGTTATGAAGGTTATGTAGATGATTTGGTAGATAGAAATGTACTTAGCCCGCGTATCGGATTGGTGTATAAACCCGTAAAATGGGCATCTCTTTATGCTTCTTACGCACAAGGATTTGAAATCAATTCCCCCGATTTGTTTGCCTTAAATTATGCCGAATTTTCTACCCCTCCTGCTACGATTAGCTCACAAGTAGAGTTTGGATCAAAAGCAAACCTCTTTCATGAAAAATTAGGTGTTACTTTGAGTTTATTTCAAATCAATAAAAAAGACCCTTATGGATTTGTGTATTTAGACCCTGAGAATCCTAACTTTGACGAATACAATGTCTATTATGATGGTCATCATCGTAGCCAGGGTGTAGAGATTGATATAGATGGCAATATCATTTCGCAGCTTTCTTTGACAATGGGAGCAGCGTACACCCATACCAAAGTCATAGAAGACCCAGGCTACCCTACGGGCAATCAACTGCCCAATGCGCCTAAATTCACCGGGAATCTATGGTTAAATTATGAACCCCTTGAAAAACTAAAAGGCTTTTCGGCAGGATTTGGCTTTTTCTTTAAAGATAAATTTTTCTCAGGCATTGACAATAATCCAGACTTGGAAATACCTGCAAGTTATACCATAGATGCTGCTATTGGGTATAAATTCAAGCAATTCGGCCTGCAAGTGAATGTTTCCAACCTGACGAATGAGGTAAATTATAGTAATCCCTGGATTTTTAATCTTTTCGAGGTAAGACCTTTGCGTAGAACTGTGGTAACCCTTACTTATAAATTGGATAAAAGAGGTAAAAAATAAGTTTTTGTACTTCGGAAGAAGCCTTTGCTCCCTGCGAAGGCTTTTTTTAATTAAACTTTTCGCTTTTGTAGCAGAGGGTTGATTCAAGCTACGCGCAGAAAAGTATTTGTGTAAGGTGGGTACCAAGCACTTGCACATAAGCCCAATGAAAATACAAATATCAAATTTACGACTACAGTCAGCCCATTATCGCCACTACAATGTTAGCAGTTCAGGATTTTAAATTTTTAAGTCTTTTATTTACGGATATTTATAAATTGTTTTATTGCGATTGTTGAATGTAGTCAATAAATTTTGTTTGTGGTTTTCCTAAGTCTTGCCATGCTTTTTCAGCTTCAAATTTTTCGGGATAGCTGTTGAGGGCTTCCACAATTTTTGCCCCATAATTAAACTTATTGTTGAATAACCCCAAAAATTTAAGCAAGGCTAGGGGTGCTTTCATTAGGTTTATTTTTTTCTTGTTGTAGTTGTCTATGTAAAATTTAGCTGCTTCGTCGGCTGTGAAACCTTCTTGCCCTTGAACTACATATTCGTGATTGTCATTGTTGAGTTGAAATGCTTTCACAACCTGCTTGCCATAGTCGCTGCCAGAAATTAAAAACATTTTGTACCTTGAAACGCCTGCCAGAGCAATGTTGTTGCCTTGCCGGTATGCACCTTTGTCAAAACTTTCCATAAAAGTTGAGGGATAAAAGATAGAATAAGTAATTCCACTGTTCTTGATTTTCTCAACGGCTTTTTGTTTTATATCAAACACCCACCAGTCAAAACCATTTTGCCCTTGATAAAAATGAACCAATGAGGATAAATAGCCAATTCTTTTGATATTATATTTTTTAGCAATATCCAGAATATTATCAAGCCCTTCTCTTTCAGGCTGAAATTCTGATTTACTACTTTTTTGCTCAACTGATAAGTTCAAATAAAGTCCATCTTGCCCTTCTAAAAGTTGTCTGATTTTATCGGTGTCTTGAAGTTTCCCTTCAATAATTTTAATAGAAGGTCCGAAGATTTGATTTGCTGTTGCAGCGTTTCTGGCAAACGAGGTTACTTCAAAACCTGCTTTTATAAATTCACTTGTAACAGGTTGTCCCAACATGCCTGTTGCTCCTATGATTGCTATTTTTTTCATATCGTTTTATCGGTTTGTACTTCTTTAAAGCCTGACCACCAACGCTGCATAAACGCAATCCTTGCGTTTATTTCATTATTTTAGTGGTACAGCCCCAGTAAAATTAAGCATAAAATAGCATCCTGAAAAGTTCTGTTTTATCCTGTGCCGATACATCATCAAGCTTTGCACCGAGATTGGGCAATTTCATCCTATACACACACTAGAATTACGACACTACACACTAGAATTGCAACACTACACACTAGAATTACAATACTACACACTAGAATTACAACACTACACACTAGAATTGCGACACTACACACTAGAATTACAACACTACACACTAGAATTGCAACACTACACACTAGAATTACGACACTACACACTAGAATTGCAACACTACACACTAGAATTACAATACTACACACTAGAATTGCGACACTACACACTAGAATTGCGACACTACACACTAGAATTACAACACTACACACTAGAATTACAACACAACACACTATAATTGCAACACGAAACACTATAATTGCGACACAACACACTAGAATTGCAATGCTACACACTAGAACAGCAAGGATCGAACCTGGATGGATGTATTTCTGTTGGGATAAAAGACATATCTTTTATAGATCATATCGGTTTGAAAATCCAAAACACAAAAAATCTCATAAATCACCCTCAAAATGAAGCATAGAATCTTTTTCATTTTTTTATTATTGATTTTACAGGGTGGTTTCCAGGCAAAGTCTCAAGGATTAGGCTGGACAAGCTGGGAACATCTCAATGACAGCCTAAGAAAAGCAAAAAAACCCTTACTTATTTTTATCCATACAGACTGGTGTAAGTATTGCCGTATGCAGGAAAATAGCACTTTTACAGATGCAGAACTGATCCGTGTGCTGAATCAGGATTTTTATTGCCTGCAATTAGATGCGGAAACGACAGACGAAATTATTTTTTTGGGCAAAAAATATACATTTCAGACAAGCGGCGCAGGTACGGGGCATCACTCCCTGGCTCAAACACTCGGCAAGGAACAGGGAAAACTCAGCTTTCCCACTACAGTATTGCTGAATAAGAATCTTCAGATTGTATGTCACTTACCAGGTTTTGTATCCAAAGAGGTATTCAAAGAGACCTTGAATAAATTTCGTGGATAATCCTAAACCATATCCTTAATTTCAGATTCTTCTGAATTTTTTAACACAAAATAAAAATTCGAGAATAAACTTAAAATTTTACCTGCCTGATGAATAGCCGAACTTTTCGGATAAAGTGCAACTTTTATCAAAAATCAAAAATAATTAAAACATCGAGCTGATTTTTTACAAATAAAAATTTACTTTCACGGAAATAAACTATGATTGTCTTACCTAAACAAGCTTTTTGATATGAAAAAAATAAAAACAAACCAAGTATTTTTGAATTTTACAATTTTATTGTATTTGTTTTTTGGAAATAGCTGTCAGAATACTTCCACAAATACCGATACTTCCAACCAGAAGGATACTACCCAAACCTCAGACCAGACGACACTCAAAGACGAACCTCTCATCCAAGAAATTTATACCGCCGACCCTTCTGCACACGTCTTTGAAGGTAAAATTTATATTTATCCTTCTCACGATATCGAGTCTGATGTACCAGAGGATGATCTGGGTTCGCATTTTGCTATGAATGATTATCGTATTCTTTCCCTGGAAGAAGTAGGTGGTAAAGTAACCGACCACGGCGTTGCACTTTCGTTGGATCAAATTCCCTGGGCAGGCAGACAACTCTGGGCACCAGATGCCGCTTTTAAAAATGGAACGTATTATCTGTATTTCCCTGCCAAAGACAAAAAAGACGTTTTTCAAATTGGTGTAGCTACTTCCAAATCTCCTGCCGGACCATTTGTACCCGAAAAAGAACCTATCGCCGGAAGCTACAGCATCGACCCCTGCGTATTTCAGGATTCGGACAGTAGTTTTTATATGTATTTCGGGGGTATCTGGGGCGGGCAATTACAAAGATGGAATGGCAATCGATACGATGCCAATTTCAAAGCACAAGAACCTGACAAAGACAAGCCTGCACTCGGCCCACGGGTAGCCAAACTCAAAGATGATATGCTGGGCTTTGCCGAAGAAATCAAAGAAATTCAAATTCTGGATGAAAAGGGCAAACCTTTCCTCTCTGGAGATCATGAGCGTCGTTTTTTTGAAGCCGCCTGGATGCACAAATACAAAGACAAATATTATTTGTCTTATTCTACCGGAGATACGCACTTTATTGTCTATGCCACCGGAGACAGCCCTTACGGGCCTTTTACTTATCAAGGAATCGTGCTTAAGCCCGTAATCGGCTGGACAAACCATCATTCTATCGTAGAATACAAGGGCAAATGGTACCTATTCTACCATGACAGCACTTTGTCTAAGGGCAAAACTCACCTGCGATGTGTCAAAGTCAAAGAATTGACCTATAACGAAGATGGAAGTATCGTGACCATTGACCCTTATCCCAAGCCATAAGCCCTGAATTAATTTGAGTTTGATCAGGCTTCACCATGATCAGTGTCTGCACTGATCATGGACCGAAGTCTCTATGAACTCCAATATAGGTTTTTGATACCAACCGAGCAGGATATTTGGATTTGAAAAAGTGTATTGTCAACAGTTTGATGGATTTTATCTTTTTTGATGATACGAAATACCAACGATTTTGTCCCCTTAAAGATGGAGAAACACACGAACAACAGAAAGACTTAAATGATTTAGCTTTGTATTTTATTGAACTCAAAAAGTACAAAGGCAAACTTGAAAATGCAAAAACTACCTTGGAAAGGTGGAGTATGTTTCTGGATAATGCGCATGAATACAAGACTACACATATAACTGAACCATTTTCCTCCAATAACGAGCTTTGTGCGCTTCTTCGTCCCAGATATGCAAGGCGTGCCATATTCCTTTGTTCCAGAGTTTTTCGCTCAGATCACGGTTATTATCCAAAAAGGCATCTTCCTGACCAATGACCAGAATAATATCCAGCTTTCGGATCGACTCAAGATAATCGCCATTGTCTATGTTGGGAACGTAATGGCTAGGTGTATTAAAATAAATATCTTCGTCATAATATCCATCCAGCAAATCTTTGAATACCCCCACAGAAAAAGTAAGGTCATATCTTCCGCTCATTCCAACAACCTTAGAAAAATACTGCGGATGCCTGAGAGCGATATTTACAGCGTGATAAGCACCAAAGCTACAGCCTACAGACATCAAATAAGGATTCGAGTTTTTTTGCCGACTAAAAGGGAGGGCTTCATAAAGAATATAATTTTCATATTCTAGGTGTCGGGTAATCCTCCCCCGAGGATGGCACCAGAAACAATAAAAACTTTCACGATCTACACTATCCACGCAAAATACCTGAAGCCAACCCTGCTCAATAGGATGACGCAAGGCTTCTATAACTCCCCAATTTTCGTAATCATAAAAGCGTCCGATGCGAGGTGGAAAAAACAAGACCCTCGCCCCACTGTATCCGAATATTAATATTTCCATATCTCGTTGCAAGTGAGGGCTAAACCATCTATGATATTCCCGGTGCATATTTGTTTTTTATAATGAACCGGCAAATTGAACATTTTTTTGATGAAGTAGATTATCAGAATTTTAAAAAATCTTTAAAGAATGTCTGTTTAGTATATCTTTCCAAACCTGATAACCCTTGGGGCTGAGGTGCAAGCCGTCGGATATAAAAAAGCTAGGATCGGGCTTGCCATCTTTACCAAGCATAGCTTCATAGATGTCGATAAAATATTGCCGGTCATTGCCTTTTTCTATTTCCTGACGAATGATCTTATTGGTAAACCTGACCCTGTCAGCAATATGCCAACGTGCCGGACTCGGCTTAATTGAAATATACGTAAAAGGAATATTGCCTAAGTGCCGGCGAACTTTAAAAAGTAATTGCTGCATAAAAATAAAAACCTCTTCAGGATGACGACCCTCTCCTAAATCATTATCCCCACCATAAAAAATCAATGATTTGGTAGGATGAGCCAGGATAAGCCGCTCAAAAAACCAAACACAAGCTGCCAGGGTAGAACCCCCAAAACCCAGGTTAACGGGATTGTGTTGTGAAAAATCTTTTTCTACCGTATCCCAAAGGCGAATCGTAGAACTTCCATAAAAAATTACCTTTTCAGCAGGATTTTGAGCCTGTGCTTTTTTTTCTAAATATTTGACTTCTTCTTCGTACCAAAACATAAAACTTAGATTGATTGGTGTGGAGCAAAATAAGCAACAAATTTATTTACGAAAAGTCAAAAAAGATACAAAAAGTTTAAGAGAGTTATGACTCTTTAGGAGGATTTTCTTTGGTACTTACTTTCATACCCAAAGAGTCATTGACGACATTTTGTAAAAGTTGATTGCTTTTATCTAGTTTTTGATTTTTGGCTTCTAGGTCATCAATGATCTGATAATAGGCATCTTCCTTAAATTGAATGATTTTATAAAAAAAATAAGCCAGCCAGCAGGCCGTCATACATAAAAAAACCAGCAGTTCGTGGAGATCGGTGAGCCAAATGAGCGATAAAGATAAGGCGATTACTCCAGCCATACGCAGCGTAAAACCTTCAAAATCACTTCCATCCAAGTGGATATGGATTTTTTTATTTTCTTCTTCTTCTTTGGACATACAAGGCAATTTTCAACTTGGGTTTTCCTTCAAAACGAGGGCAATTTACAAAGAATTCCTGAGTTAAAGGCTATATTCTCTTGTCTTGAGATTTAGCCAATTGCCTTAAGTCTATTGATTACTTTGACCTTCATCCCCCTTAAAACACTGCCTAACTACTTCATCCAATAATGGCTCGGCAAACTCTACCAAAAAATCTTCATCCTGATATGACATAATATGTTCTGCTCTGTAAGAGCATTCACTTTTCCCCTCTTTATGATCAAGTTTGCCACGAATACACGAATCAATGCGCTTATTCTTGCATTCGTGGCAAACTATTCTTTCAGGTTTTGAGTGTATATGAAGTCTAATCAAAATTAAATATGTATTAATCACAGAATTTGCCAGACAACCATATTTCTTTTCAATCCAGATCAATCACCTTCCCTTGTAAATCTTTATAGCTATCCATAGCCCTTCCCATATCGGCTCCAATATAAGTAGGGTCACAGATCAAGTATTTTTTGCCATTGTACTCGCATTGGTGGCCAGTGACGTCCTCATTGAACAGCACAGCCGTGGTGATATGACCGGGATAGTCTAAGCCGATGACCTTAAGCCCGACAAGCTCCTTGACCAGATACGCAAACAAGATCGAGCGGTCTTCACAATCGGAGTAAGGGTAATACAGGGTTTCCTCGATAAAGAAGACTTTTTCGCGATTAAATTGTACCTGATCGGTCTGATATTCAAAAGCTTTCTGAACAAAAAACAATAAAAATCTTACGGCTTCAACTTCGGATTTCCCAGCGATGATCGGCGACAGATTTTCTTTGAGTGATTGAGCAGCTAAGGTACTAGGCGGAGCTTTGAAGAAAAAGCTTATATCAGTCAGCGGATAATTTTCAAACAGTTGAATGGCACTGGTGCTATAGGCGATCTTGAAGGTGTAGTTCTGACCTTGATAATACAGCTTGATATCACGGTACGCTACGTTATCACTGATTTTTAAAGGTTTGGGAATGCTCAAGTCCAGCACATTCGGGGCATCAGGATAATCCTTCTCGAAGACATTCAAAGAAAGTGTCACATTATCCGGGGCATCCAACACAAAATACGGGATGTTATTAAAGCGGTAATAGGTTTTGCTGTAAATGATTGAGCGCGAAGGTACGACCAGATACACCAGATTATCGGCATATCCTACCCGGGCTTTGTAGCCTGATTGATTAAGTACAAACCAGGTAAAAAGCCGACATTCATTCTGGTCTCCTCCACTGATTTGTATCCCAATACTACGAATCAGGGCATAATATGCCCAGTCATTGAGTTGCATTTCAGATTTTCGGCGCATCAACTCCTGCACAAAATAGAGATAATCTTTTTTGCTAATCGCATCCCAGTAGGCAGCAATTTTTCCAAAATCAATCTCTCCGTCCAGTTCTATGTGCAGATTATCGGGGTAAGGAGTACTGAATTGGGTATCTAAAAAGCTAAAAGAAACCATCAAAGGGTTTTCAGCAGGTTTATTTTGGGGGGTAACTGGAATCTTCTCAATGGTTGGAATTTTATTTTCGGGGATATTGCCCTGAGGTAAATCCTGGGGCTTGATGACATCCAGCGTAACTTCCTGGCGAGGCTGATTGGCTGTTAGATCCTGAGGAGTTTCCTGGGGTTTGGGGGTATTGTCCTGGGGCTGCCCTGGAGTGGTCTGGTCTTTTTTCCAGGTTTTTTTGAGATAATCTCCGTAGGCATCATTGAGTTTGTCTTTAAAGGCTCGATACTTTTGACCCTGATCGCTTTTGGTTTGCTCAAAAGACTGATTCTGCTCCTCAAGGCTTTTCTCAAAAGCTTTTTTTTGTTCTTCAAAGGTATCCTTTTTCTGAGCCAGGGCTTGGTTATAAAGGCTGAATGAGATGATAAGAATTAAAACGTATTTTACTTTTTTCATGTTAAACGGTTTATTTTTTGGTACAGGGCTTTGGGAATTAGGGAATTAGTCGATGGTCTATAGCAAATATAATTGCGTTGGTTATCAATTAATTATGAAAACAAGTCATATAAACTAATCATAGGCGAAACTTATTGAAATTTCATTACATTATTTTTCATCCATTCAAACTGTGATTTATACCCAGATTGAAGTGATTTGCCTGATTTTCTTGATTGATTAGCTTGATTATTAATGATTTAAAAGCTAAAATCTCGGAAAACCACTTCGGTTTGAGTATAATTTATAAATCGTAAAGACGCCTTTTACAATCCCCAACCCCTGACAAATTCTAATTATAATTCACCAAAACCTTCTTCGGGTTTTGCCCCTTGATCACGGGGGTCTGATCGATGCCGTGCAGACGGCGTGCATAGTAGGGCACCCCTTCAGACTGATCGGCTATGAAATTATAGATTTCTTCCAGGGTAAGCTGATTATCTCGGTTAGCGTCGGCGTTTTTGTCGTGGATAGCTTTGAGGAAGAAATAGGTAAAAAGTCCGTGTGCCTTTTCATTGTACCACGATGAAACTTGGTCTGCTTCGGAGGAGGCAAGCAAGGCACCGTTTTTAAGCCCCAAAGCACCTTTGGATTTGATCACAATGGGTGAAATATTCTCATAAATATTCTCTCCTGAGAAGCAGGCATCCAGCACTACTGTCACCGAAGTAGCCGGAAGTTGAGCCAGATTATCATAAAATACATCGGTGGGGAAGCCTGTCAGGTCTACGTATTGCGGGTCACACTCCACAGGGATAAAATAGGCCTGTTGGTCTTTGAGGCTGGGGGCACCGTGCCCGGAATAATAGACAAAAACTTCGCTTTTACCGGGTTTGATGGTATTGTAAAGCTTACCTTGTGGATTGCCTTTACTGCCAAAAACAAGCTTAAAATCCGTATAAGAGGCATTTTCCAGATAAATGATATTACCGGGTTTGAAGCCCATTACGTCAGTTAGGTAATTTCGTACACTTCGGGCATCACTGATGGCAAAATTAACGGGTTTGGTTTTTTGGTATTTGCTATTGCCAATTACTACTGCTACGGCGTCAGGGTTATTCATACCAGTTCTGGGAAGTTTAAAATCCACTTCTGAGATTCCGTATACCTGTCGGTTTGTATTATTATTGTTATTATTATTATTATTATTGGGGTTATTATTTTCAGTATCTATTTGGGCATAATTCGGCACATTCATCTCAATATTGCCCAAATCCAGGTTTAGCAGGTTGGCATTGAAGGCTATGTATTGCTGACTGTCATAGGCATAAGCTTTTCCATTGACGGGATTGACAATATCCACGTGCAGAAGTGCAAATTTATCTCCATCAGCAAGCGTAAAATGAGGGTTTTTGAATTGGAGTGCTTTGATTTGGTTATCAAAAGCAGGGGCTTCGAAGCTGGGTACTTTGACATACAAGGCACTCAAATCCTTAAAAGTAAGTCGAAAAGTCTCATTATCAGGGTCATAATCACTTTGAATTACCTCCCAAGTCACTTGCTTTTGCGCCATCATATCAATGGCTTCCTGGGTAAACTCCTGAATTTTCTTCTGGCGGTTTTCGGTGCTTACTCTTTGCTGATAATCGGCTGTTTTTTCGTATTTATCTCTGGTTTGCCATTCAATTACTTTATTTCGGACGTAGTTTTCTATCTTTACAGTAAGCGGAACGGTACGCCAGATTTTTACAAACTTATCACCACCACCACTTGCCAGCAATCTGCCCTTGGGGTCAAAGGCAATGCTCATGACTTCCTGCAAATGCCCCCGATATTGGGTTACTTTTTTGCCTGTAGCAATTTCCCAAATTTTCACGGTTTTATCCTTTCCACAGGTGGCCACATAACTCCCATCCGGGCTAAAGCGCACTTTGGTAATTTGTGTGTAAGGCTCCGTGAAGTTTTTGAATTCTTTGCCAGTGGCTACATCCCAGATAATAAAAGTACCGTCTTCACTGCCACTTACAAGATACTTGCCGTCCGGGCTGAAATCCACTGAGTTGACGGCGTGTTTGTGCCCTTCACCAAACCAGCCCAGGTTATAAATCAACTGACCGTTTTGGGCATTCCAGAGCTTGAGTTCGCCTTTTTTATTTTCATATTGTCCGGCTGCACTGGCAATAAACAGGCCGTCGGGGCTTATACTGACTTCGGTGATATAATAAACATGGTTGAGAAAAGAACCTATAATTCTACCCTGATTCATATCCCAGAGGTTGACCTCCTGGTTTAAGCCTCCAGTGACCATCAAATTGCCATCTTTGCTGAAATCAAACGAGCTGATTCCTCGCTGACCAATAAGTTCTTTGACTTTTTTGCCAGTTCGCATTTCCCAGACAATGAAGTTCTTTTCAGGGTTTATCCCTCCTGCGGTGAGGATGTATTTACCGTCGGGGCTGAAATCCAGCGATTTGACCATAAAAGGGATGTCCTCATACTTGAAATAAATCTGACCGCTCTCGATATCCCATACAATGAGTTCGCCGGGAGAATAGTTAGTGCCTCCACCGGAAGCTGCGAATTTACCGTCAGGGCTGATGGCTACGTCATTGATCGGCTGGCGGTGGCCTTTGAGGTTGTGGATGAGTTCGCTATTGGTTTGAGCAAATATAAGCCCAATACTAAGGCCAATAAATATGAAGGTTGCATAAAAATTTTTCATGGCTTATGGGTGCAGTTTTATTAAGATTTTTTTCTAAGATATACTTTTTTTACGAGAAAGATGTTTAGGAGTGATTGGAAGGGGTGTTAATGGCGTGTTAAACTTATTCTTATGGAATTAAAGGAATTAAAGGAATTAAAGGAATTAAAGGAATTAAAGGAATTAAAGGAATTAAAGGAATTAAAGGAATTAAAGGAATTAAAGGAATTAAAGGAATTAAAGGAATTAAAGGAATTAAAGGAATTAAAG
>JANRIC010000051.1:0-10583 GCA_033765345.1 Microscillaceae bacterium | reverse complement strand
AGGTCTGTTTTAATCTCAGAAGTGCTTTTTGTAATGATTTGGCAAAATAAAGCGCAAAGTTTTGTTTGTTCTCAAAGCTTTGGTCTTCGGCAACTTCAAAGCTTAAATCCAGTAAGAGATAATCTTCTTTCTTGCTTAATTCTTTGAGCAGTAAAAAAGCCGTGGTGGTTTTGCCGAACTGTCGGGGGCGGTTCATGGTGAAGTATTTTCCACGGTTTATCAAATCCATGACTTGATTTAACTTGGGTAAAGTATCGACCATAAAATGTTTTTCGGGTACACAAAGCCCCGTATCATTGAATTCTTTTCTCATATTGCTGTGCTTTTTACAAATATAAGCAATATTGGCATAAATAAATTATGAAGGATTTTTCCGGTTTTTTTTGTATCTGCCCGTTTTTACTGTTTTCACAGCATCAGACATTAAAAAAGATTAAAACCAATCGCCGTGTTTGGAGTTCTCACCAAACAATTGTTGGACTTAAAAAATATAGGTTTTTTTTAGTTTTTCCGGCTTAAAATACGCATTTATACCCAAACCGAAGTGGTTTTCCGAGATTTTAGTTTTTAAATCATGAATAATCAAGCTAATCAATCAAGAAAATCAGGCAAATCACTTCAATCTGGGTATAATACAAAAACAAGACCCTTACAGGGGAGCTTTTAGCGCTTAAATCATGAATAATCAAGCTAATCAATCAAGAAAACTTGCCCCGCAGGGGTCTTGTGTTTCCTAAATCACTTTAATCTGGGTATAAACCGGAAAAATCTCAAATCATTACTCAAAAATCTCCAGAATCGGTTGCCCGGTTGTTCCGTCGGCGAGTTGTGTATTCAGCAGCATCGAGACCGTAGGGGCGATGTCAGTAATGTTTACTTTGCGTACCGTGCTTTTGCTGGCGGGTATTTTCCAACCGTAAAACAAAACCGGAATTTGGGTATCATAGGCAAAAGGAGTTCCGTGGCTGGTGCCACCTCTTTGCCAGCCTTCATTGAGCCAGCCTGACTGGTGGGTTATGACTATATCCGGGCTACGGCGGTGATAGTGTCCATTTTGCACCAACTGACGCACACCTTGTGTATAATTTTCCTGCTCCATTTGATAAGCTGTAAAAGCATCATAAATTCCTTCACGTGTACGCATAAATTGCGCTACTTCTTCTTGTACTTCTCGTAGATTTAGTTTTTTGCTTTGAATCAAGCTATTGTTCAGGTACACTTCCTTATCGCCGCTGTTGGCAATCCATTCACCTTCGCCGTATTTGGTTTGCAAGTGTTTTTTGAGTTCTTCAAAATGTTTTTTCATCTGAAGGTATCCACCGGGAAGCTTGGTATCCTGCAAATATCTGGGCGTATATACACCACCGTGATCAGCACTCAGGAAAAGCACATAATTCCCGGCACCCACTTGCCGATCCAAGAAGTTTAAGAGGGATTCAATTTCTTGGTCGAGGCGTAGGTAAGTGTCTTCTACTTCAATGGATTGCGGGCCAAAGGCGTGCCCGATGATGTCGGTAGAAGAAAAACTAATCGCCAGCACATCGGTAAAGGCGGTTTTACCCAAATTTTCTTCTTTTGCCATGAGTTGTGCGAATTGATTTACTATCGTATTGCCAAAGGGTGTAGAGGTCAAAATATCATAAGTAGGCGTTTTGAGCTGTCCTTTGGTAGCTTGGGTGCTGATTTCTTTGAGGTTATAAGGGAAGGTAGGTTTTTGTTTGGAGGGGAGCAATTGCTCATAATTATTGTCGTCGCTTTGGCTTTCGGTATATTGGGCAATGGGCAAGAGGGTTTCCCAGTTTTTGGAGAGGTACTGATCCGCCCATTTTTGATCATTGAATTTTTGTACCCACACAGGTAATTCTTTCATATAATAACTGCTGGTGATGAATTTGCCGCTGAGCCCGTCGTACCAAAAAGCTCCGTTGGCTGTATGCCCAGCAGGAAGAATAGCCCCTCTGTCTTTGAGTGAAACGCCAAAAACGCGGGTTTTACCGTTGTTAGAGAGCTTTAGGAGGTCGCCAAAGGTTGGCACGACCATATTACGGGGTGATCTGGCACCAGCGGGGTTGGTGCTACCTATGGCGGTCACCGTAGAATCTTCTGCACAATAACGTCTTTTACCTGCTTCAAACCATTCGTTGGCTACTATGCCGTGATGGGCGGGTGTAGTTCCGGTATAGATGGAAGCGTGGCCTGGAGCAGTTTCGGTAGGTACATAGTTATAGTGTGCGTTACGGCACATAAAACCTTGGTTCATTAATCTTTTGAAGCCACCGCTGCCGTATTTATCATAATATCTGAATAAATAATCTTGGCGCATTTGATCTACTACGATACCCACGACCAGTTTGGGGTGTTCGTTAGGTGCTTGTGCTTGAAGCAAAACCACCTGGAAAAAGCAAATGATCAGTACAAAATAAGTTTTCATTGTGATGGGGGAACAAGTATTTGTTTAGGGGCAAAATTAATGTTCTCCACTTGAAAATTACGGACGATCACAAAAAATATCGGTTCGTTTACCAATTTTGATAGATTTTAAAGAAGCAAAGCCGTGTATACAAATAACTAGAGCTTTATGGGAAATTTATTCTTAAAGTTAAAAGAAGGAAGTCAAAGGCTTCCTTTTTTTTTTGGATAAGTTTTTAAAATAAAGACACAAAAAAAACTAACTATTCGGTTCGATGTGTATCAGCACGTCTGAAATTTCGGGCAATTGATGCTTGAGTTCGTTTTTAAGGCGGTGTGCAATCTCGTGCCCCTGCCTGACGCTGATGTCGCCCTGTACAATTATGTGAAGGTCTACATAAAAACTAAGCCCAGCTTTGCGTACAAAACATTTTTCTGTATCCACAACACCTTCTACGGATTGGGATATTCTTCTGATCTCAAGGATCAAATCATCATAAAAATGCTCGTCCATAATTTCTCCCAGTGCAGGTCTGAAAATCAAGTAAGCATTGTAAGCAATAAAAAATGAAGCCAGTAAAGCAGCCCAATCATCGGCACTTTCATAGCCCCTACCCATAAAAATAGCTATTGAAATACCTACGAAGGCGGTCAGCGAAGTAATTGCATCGCTTCTATGGTGCCAGGCATCTGCTTTCAAAGAAGTACTTTTTGTTTCGACACTTTTACGAGCAATAATTTGATAAAAACCTTCTTTGATTAAGATAATGGCTCCAAGAATGAACAAGGTATAGCTTTTTGGGGTTTGGTGAGGGGTTTGGATATGCCGAATGCTTTCGTATGCAATCACGGTTGCTGAAATGAGTAGAAAACCCACAACGGCAAAAGTGATGAGTGGCTCAACTTTGCCGTGGCCGTAGGGATGATTTTCGTCTGCGGGTTTGGAGGCATATTTCAGCCCAAAAAGTACAAGCAAAGAGGCAAAGATGTCTGTGGTCGACTCAATGGCATCAGCAATCAAGGCATAAGAATTTCCGAAAAAGCCCGTAAGCCATTTCAAAAGTGCTAGGGAGGCATTTCCAAATATACTCCAGTAAGTGGCTTGAATGGCTTTTTGGTGATTGTCGTTCATGTGGTATTCCGTTAAACAATCCCCAATGCCTTTTTGACCTCCTCTTTGTATTTTTTACCTACGGGGATTACCTTTTTGCTTTCTTCTTTGATTTTGAGTTCGCTTTTATCTAGGATTACAAACGTAACGCCTGAGTCATATTCTTCAATTTTTTTGATATTGACGGCATAAGAACGGTGGCACTGGATGATATCGGGGTGGATGAGTTCCTCAAGGGTTTTGCCTAAAGATTTGGCAGCATTGATGATAAGTTTATTTTGGGTTATGATCCGTGTACTTACATTGTCGGCTTCGAGGTAGAGTATTTCGGCGATTTTGATGCGTTTTACCATTCCTTTGACCCAAATATCGTAGTTTTCGCCGATTACTCGAGATTTGACCGATTCGGCTTCTTCTTCTTGGTTTTGTAGATTGCTGAGAGCCAGTTGGATGGCTGCATCGAGTTGATATTCCTGGCTTACGAGTTCTTGAGATTTGATGAGGTAAGAAGAAGGTCTGGTGGCGAAGGCATTGGTTTTGGTTTCGTCGTCGTAGTGTGCTGTGAGGAATATGATGGGTATAGGTTTGGGTAATTTTTTATTGATGGCTTCGGCTGTGGCCACACCGTCGGGGTATCCGATATTGATGTCGCAAATCGCCAAGTGTGGAGGATTGAGCTGAATGGATTCCAGGGCTTCGTCATAATTGGCGGCAACTTTGGTAACTTGGTATTGAAACTTCTCGAGCGTATTTTTGATCAATTCGCCGATAGGTTTTTCGTCCTCGACGATCAAAATTTTAATTTCTGTATTTTCGGGTGTTGTGTTTTTTGTAAGGGTATTCATTGTATGTGTGTTAGGATGATAGTGTCTAGTCAATAGTCCAATTTCGTTAATATATTTATATTGTTAATTATCAGCAAGTTATGACAGGTTATATTCTTATATCAAATCATCATAAAATACTAGCGATTATTTTTTATCAAATAAGAATTATTTCAGCAAAAAAGCAACAGAAATGAGTAAAACAACCTTGTGAAAATACAAAAATCAGTATAAGTTTGATTTAGGAGTTTTTTTGCCACTCCAACAAGCCTAGTTCTACGGCAAATTTTAGTTCTTCAAATTTCCCGATTTTGGATTTGATAAGAAAATTAATCATCGGTGTATTTCGTGCACGTGCCAGTAAATCACGATTATATAGATATGTATAATAAATTACGGGGCTGAGTAAAGTTTGATTGATTTCCTGGATCATCTCAATGCCGTCTTTTGTGCTGCCGAGGTCAATTTCTGTAATAATTAACTGAGGTAAGATTTGCGAAGCGATTCGTATGGCTTCCTGCACATTGTGTGCTAATGTGACATAGATTGTATGGTCAGGCAAGCGGATTTCTTCTAGCACTTTTTTGATATTTTCACTGGATTTTAGGTCTTTATCTATAAGTAATATATGTATTTCTGTCGGGAACATGGTTTATAATTTCATGGTGAATAGGCGTAATATCTATAATCTAAGCAAATAAACAAGCCTGATGGGTAAATAAATGCCTTTTGTTGGTGAATGTTTGCAAAAACTTTGTGAAATTTTTATTTAATCAATTACCAGGGTACAAACAAAATAAGCCCCCCGTACTTCTGAATCTCGCGACGAGTCCGGTGATATATAAAAAGTACCTTGATGCATATCTGTGATCAGGTCTATGATTTTGAGTCCGTGGGAGTTTACCCGTTCAAAACGAAAACGTTCTCCCTCAAAAAGATCCGGGTGTAAGCCTAGCCCGTTATCACGAATGGATAATTCATAACGATTGGGCTGGGGCATATTCAGAATTATATCAATTCGGGGGTCTTGGACATTTCTAAAAGAGTGTTTTAGGGAGTTGGTTACGAGTTCATAGAGAATAAAACCCATAAAGTAAGCTTTACCACCGCTGATCTCGACAAGAGGAATATCCAAATGAATCAGTACAGGATGCTCCAGGATGTGTAAATTTTTAAGAGACTCTACAATTTCTTCAAAATATTCCCGGATAGGAATTTTCTCTTCATTTTTTTCATTGTACGTGAGTTTTGAGTGAAGTTTCTCAATCTCGTTGAGGCGATATACCACACTTTTTACTTCATTTCGGAGTTCTTCGGGGTTACCGCGATCCAGTTCATTTTTGAGCATAGCAGTAATGGCGAGCAGGCTGTTTTTGACCCGGTGGTTCAATTCTCGGAGAAGAAGCTCAATCATCGTATTTTTTTTCTTCAATTCCTGCGCATCTCCTTTGATTTTCTGGGTATTTACTTCGAGCTTTAGGTAAGCCTCCTGAAGTTTAACCCTTTCATCGTCTAGTTCTTGTGTAACCCGCACATTTTTAATGATTTGCCTTTTGAGTTTAATTTTTTCCATACCTAGGCGACGGATAAAAAGGAAGCTGATCAAAATTACCAAAATGAATGCAATGATCAGTGCCCGAATGGAATAGATAAAATTATTATTGTCTTTTAATTTCAGTTCAGCGGCGTTTAAAGCGACTTCTGTACTTGCAACGACCTCGGAGTACTCATCATTGAGGGATTTGGTCTGGCTGCTGAAATAACGAGCAAATATTTTGAGGGTATCAGTTTGCCCCGCAGTGAGAATGGTCTGATTGCTGATTTTTTCCATAAATCGGTTAAATCGACGGATGGAATCTTGAATAATTTCTTCTTTGGCCTGCACAGATAATCTTCTTCGGGCTGCATTTACGAGGTTTTCTTTGGTTTTTCCAAGAGAGTCTTTTTCTTTTTGAGTCAGGAGCGTGGGAGTATCGGAATCATCGGGGCATCCTTCTAGGCTTCCGGGAGTATCCGGGCAGCGATCAAATATATCGGCATAACTATCCTGGTCACTGTCTTTCAAACAGCCGTCTTTATTAAAAAAAGACTGCACTTGAGTTATTTTTAAAATTTGTGTGATAATTTCATTGGAGAGCGTATCCCGCAGTGATAATTTATATACAGGAATATTTTTGAAGGTCTCCAGGCTATCGTTGAGCTGCTTCAAACTCCCTTGAATACCTTGATTTTGGGCTTTGAGCTGTTTGATATTTTCAGATAGTTGTTCTACTCTTTTGCAAGCATCTTTTTTCTCTTTTGAGGTAGCATTGGGGTTGTTGCAGGTTCTTTGTGCTTCGCCGAATTCTTTATTGGCTCTGGTAAATTGCGAGGTAATCGCAGTTTGCTCGTCAATCAAGGATTGTCTACGTCCTAGATAGTCAACCTCATACAGCGTGGTCTTTTCTATTTTAAGAATAAAACCGATTAAATTTTGACTTCTGAGATAAACCAATTCACCTTCTTTT
The DNA here is from genome assembly GCA_033765345.1 of Microscillaceae bacterium. Taxonomy (GTDB): domain Bacteria; phylum Bacteroidota; class Bacteroidia; order Cytophagales; family Microscillaceae; genus JANRIC01. The sequence goes on along the minus strand of JANRIC010000051.1, from coordinate 3,732 downwards.
TCCAGAAAATAGCGATCAAAAGGTTTGATGCAGGATGATTTTTCTTGTTTATCAGGTATTCCGTCTCCGTCGGTGTCTGAATTTTGGGCTGTCAGGTCTGAAAGTCCAACTATTCCGATGAAAACAATTGCCCAAAAAGAGATAACAATTTTGTTTGACTGCATAAAAGCGAAATTTCAGTTTGTAGCAGAATATACTATTCTATTTATACGCTAAGTACGAAAAAATTGGGTAATATTTTTATGTCAATGATATAATTTCATGGGTGAATATTTTTTTTAAGCATCAGGAAGATCAATTCGGGTATTTTTATGCTTAAAAAACATCAATTATTATAAAAAAATCACTTTTCACCCCGAATAAAAACTTCACTTGAAAAAAAGCGATGCTGACTAAGCCTCGGTATGTATTCACCAAAATGCCTTTTCTAAAAAATCACACCTCCGTACATTTGAATGTCCATACAATAGAACAGTCTACGAAACCTAAAAAAATGAAACCAAAATCTTTAATTCTACACAAAGCATTAATCAGCAATCTACGGTCTTCTATGGGTGTTATTTCTTTGATCCAAAGCCTAAACGATCTGGAGCTTATTCCCAGGGCTTTACATTCCAGCTTTTTATTTTTTGTACAAAGTATGTATTCTCTCCAAAAAATAGGTATTTCTCGGATAAAGGTGTATTATATTTTTCTAATTTGTCGGATTTTATGGCAAGGTTATACTTTTTATGGAGTACTTCTTTTATACAAACACTCCTGGATGCAAGGAGTTCTTTTTTATGTCATCAGTGCTTTGTTGACTTGTTTGGTGCTTTATTTTTTGAAAAACCTTCTGCTGAATTTTTTAGAGAAGCTAAAAATTCAAAGAAAAACACCCCATTTGAAGCTTCGGGTTGGTATGTTGCTGATTTTTCTTTTGGGGCTTGAATTGGTGATGAAGCTCTAGGTGTACATTTTCGCCTAGGTTATCCCTTCCCAATAGCACATGAGTTCTTCTAAGCACCAAAGTTTCAGATATGCAATTTGCACTCCACCCAGAGCGAAGTGATTCGTAATACAAGACCCCTCAAGGGTAAGTTTTGAATGATGTAACGCTTAGAGATTCCTTTTAAGGGTCTTGTTTGTATTTATCTTAATATCACTCCTTGAAAATTCAGATCATCTTAAAGCCTAAACCGAATACCTGACTGAATATTAAAACCCAGGGTATTATAGCCGTAAATTTCGGTATAATTGGTATCCAGTATGTTTTTGAGGTCTACAAAAAAGACTACTCGATGATCAGCCATGCGGTATTCTGAATACAAATTCAGGAGCAGATAAGCATCCAAATCGACTTCTTCGGCGGTGTAGAAATTTTCAGGATTAAAGAAATAATCTATCCTTTTGCCGAAATAATGCCCCTGCACCGAAATAAAAACTCTTGGATGCAGCTCATAATCCAAGCCTAGCGAAAAGCTATGCTTCGGGCGACGAATCAGGTTGTAGTAACTCGTATCCTGTTCGGTTGCATTGAGGGTGGTCACTTCCCCGTCTATAAAGCTGTAATTGCCCCGAAGTCGAAGTTTTTGATCCAGTTTCAGGCTAAAATCCAGCTCCAGACCATAATCTTCCTGCCTATCCTGATTGATATAACCTATGGCAAAATTATAAATAATGATGTCTTTGATCTCTCTTTGGAAATAGGTAAGGGTAACCTGGAGTTTTTCTTTAAACAGATCAAACTGCAGGCCTGCTTCCCAGGTAGCACTTCGCTGAGGCTCCAGATTCTCATTGGCCCCAAAAGCCCCATATAATTCGGATAGGGTAGGTGTCTTAAAGCCTGTGGTGTATGAGCCGAATACTCGCCCTCCCTCCCAAATTTTGTAGGCAGGCGCAATGCTGTAGGTCATCTGATTGCCGAATAAGGTGTGGTTATTCAGCCTTGCCCCAAGCTCTAGATTCAAGCCTTTTAAATTTCTGAAAAGAAGGGTCAGATAAGGACTGCTGATATTGATCGTGGGGTTTTCCACCGTACCGGCGTTGTCTGTCACTTGCTGATGCTGAAACTGTAGCCCCCCCATGACCTGAAGCTTGGGCATAAGGCGGTAGCTTCCAAAAACATCGGCATTATGAAACCGCCCTTTAAAAGTATTGTCAAAAAAGGCACTTTTAAAAAAGCGATCGGTTTGGGTAAAGCCATAATCAGCATAAAGCGAAAACTTCTCTTTTTCAAACTTAGCCTGTAGCCCCGGATTGATCACCTCTGATTCAAAGGTATTGTCTCCATCTGTAAAAGCCTCTGCATCGAAATCAGCGTCATAATCCGTGTATCTCAGGTAAGGGCTGATTCTAAGCCCTGCAACAGGACTCAAACCCAGATTTGCCTGAACAGCATGTTGAGTAAGCCCGTCTTTGTCAAAATCACCTGCCCCGTCACGGTCTTGTGCTTCACTCAAACCCTGGGTTTGGTTGCGCTGGTAGCTCAGGTTATAATCCAGTTTTCCTTTTTTACCATCAAGCCCCAGTGTGGCTTCGGCCGTTTGCAAAGTACCAAAAGAAGCCGCCCCGTACAAACGAATAGGTTTTTTGGCATCTTTTCGGGTAATGATGTTAATGACTCCGGCAATGGCATCTGTGCCGTATAAGGTAGATTGGCTTCCTTTGAGGATATCGATGCGCTCGATTTGCTCAATCGGAAAGAACCTCACGTCAAAAACTCCGCCGATGCTCGAGGGGTCAAGTACGGGCTGCCCGTCTAGCAGAATCAGCGTATACTGACTCGACGCCCCACGGACATACACACCTTTTAATGTACTGGGGTTGCTGTAAGCACCATTGATGATGATCCCGGCCTGCTCCTGGAGTAGCTGAGAGAGGTCTTTGCCAAAGCTCTGCTCGATAGTCTCTTTGGAGATCATCTGCACGGGTTTGGCCGTTTCGCGGAGAGGTAAAGGGATTTTGGAAGCGGTAATCACGATTTCGTCCAGTTGGGTACTATCTGTCATGGACGAGGTTTTTTGTGCCTTTGCGCCTGGGGCGATCAAAGACACGACAAAAAAGGCAATAAGAATGTGTTTGCTCACGGTTTAATAAGTTAAAATGAAACCAATGAGCTTTCGGGAAATTAAAGCGGATTGTAATAAGAAAACAAGCCCAAAAAATTGCTAGCAAATCATTAAGGCAGTATTCGTCTGACTACATTCCCGGCCTTTCCTCCGAAAGCCTGAATGAATAAATACACCTGGCAGGTCTTCTGGCTCGTTCTTAGGGTACGCCTTCCCATTCTCCAAAAAAAGAACAGTGGCGAGGGTTGTACCCTACTTTGGTATGAACTTACAGCTACGGGGATAGCTCCGGATTTGCACCGGATTCCCTTTTAATCCGAATCTTTCGGCGATTCGAAACCAAATGCGGGGTAAAGCTAGGGGCTTTTGAGGAATTATACAAACAGAAGAGGACGAATATCTTTGAATAGATGTTTATTAGCTCAAAATTGCGGTGCTAAGACTCAAATTTTCAATATAAAATCACCTGATTGAGGTTAAAAAACAGCTTTTTTCAATTTTAAGGCTCAAGCTTGGGTAAAAAAAGCTCAAATTTGCTCTTTTTCAGGTCAAAATTGCGGTTCAAAACATCAAAAAGCTCTTTTTTTTGGTCAAAATTGCGGTTCAAAACATCAAAAAGCTCTTTTTTTTGGTCAAAATTGCGGTTCAAAACATCAAAAAGCTCTTTTTTTTGGTCAAAATT
>JANRIC010000041.1:0-43500 GCA_033765345.1 Microscillaceae bacterium | reverse complement strand
CGGTCTTGTCCGCTCGATTCATAGGCTTCTATAATGCGAAACATTTCTTGGCTTTTGTCCATTTTTGACTATTTTTAGCTTTTTTCAAAGGTAGACCCTTTGGAGCAGTTTTCCAGGATGGGGTTGCTGGGTGGGATACGTTTAATTCTTAATTCCTTTCATTTTCTTAATTCAAAAATAGCCATCCGTGCAATTCTCAGAGAGATGCTTACAGCCTGACAGGAAAGGGCTTCATTTTCTTAATTCCCTTCATTTCTTTAATTCTCTTAATTTTTTTCATTTTCTTAATTCCTTTCATTTTCTTAATTTTCTTAATTCAAAAGATAAGAGTCTATTCCAATTTTAGTGTGGACTTTTAGGAATTAAAGAATTAAAGGAATTAAAATAATGAAGGGGTTGCTGTTTAATTCTTAATTTTCTTAATTTCTTTAATTTCTTTAATTTTTTTCATTTTTTAATTCTTAATTTTCTTAATTTCTTTAATTTTCTTAATTTTTTTAATTCTCTTAATTGCTTTCATTCTCTTAATTTTCTTCATTGCTTTAATCCCCTTCATTCTCTTCATTGCTTTAATTCCCCTACAATTTTGATTATCTTTGTATATGCAACGATTACCTATTGGCATACAGAGTTTTGAGGAGCTTCGCAAGGGAGGGTTTTTATACATTGACAAAACCCGGTACATTCACAAACTTGCGACAAGTAATAAGTATTATTTCCTTTCACGCCCCCGTCGTTTTGGGAAAAGCCTGCTTGTGTCTACGCTTCGGGGGCTTTTTGAGGGCAATCGGGAGCTTTTTGAGGGTCTATGGATTGAAAATCATTGGGATTGGACGGCTACCAATCCGGTGATTTTATTGCAATTCAACAAGGCAAGTTATAAAATTTCGGGCTTAGAGGCTGCTCTACACGAAGAATTAGAAAGACTTTCTGAACTATTTGATGTGTCTTTAAAAAATGCACCTTACCCCAGTCAGTTGGAAGAACTCATCATCGGAATCTCCCAAAAACACGGCAAAGTAGTGTTTTTAGTAGATGAATATGACAAACCGATCATTGACTTTCTGGAGGATATTCCCCAAGCCGAAGCAAACCGTGAAATCCTCAAAAACTTTTATTCGGTACTCAAACCTCTAGATGGTCATTTGCGTATGGTGTTTTTTACGGGAGTAAGCAAATTTAGCCGTGTTTCTATTTTTTCAGAGCTAAACAACCTGCTAGACCTGACCATCCATCAAGATTATGCCACGATGCTGGGTTATACGCAGGAGGAGCTGGAGTATTATTTTGCCGATCGTATCGAGGCACTTGCCTCTGAATTTGGAGATAAGGAAGCTTTCCTACAAAAAATCAAAACCTGGTACAACGGCTACACCTGGGACTGCAAAAACTATGTCTATAATCCCTTTTCAATACTAGGCTTTTTCGAGAAGCGTCAGTTTCAGAATTTTTGGTTTGAGTCAGGCACACCTACTTTTTTGGTAAAGCTGCTCAACAGACAAAAACAATATGATCTCGAACATATTCAGGTAGGACCATCTGCATTCAATAGTTTTGAGCTAAACCGACTTGATCCCTATACACTTCTCTTTCAGACTGGCTACGTGACCATACAGTCTGTCGATGAAGATGAAATTTATACCCTTTCTTACCCCAATAAGGAGGTCAAAGATTCGCTGCTTCAATATCTGCTGGCAGAATACAGCCATGAGTTTCCCACCAAAACTTCGGTACTTGCCTCTCAAATGAAAAATGCCTTGCAACAGGATCGTTTGGAAGATTTTGTACAGTCCATTAATGCCTTATTTGCATCTATTCCCTACCAAATATTTATTGCTGATAAAGAAGCGTATTACCATTCGGTGATTTTTCTGGCATTGAGCCTGATGGGTTCTTACATCCGGGCTGAGGTAAGTCAGGCGCAAGGCAGACCGGATGCGGTAGTGCATACCAAAAACTGCATTTATATCATAGCGTTCAAGCTGGATGAAAGTGCCGAACTGGTACTCCAACAAATCAAAGATAAAAACTATGCTTCTCCTTATCTGGGGCAAGACAAACCCGTGAAGGGACTGGGCATTCATTTTAGTTCTACCCAAAAGGGTGTAGATAGCTGGTTGATGGAGGAGATGCTTTGAATACACAAAAATTCTCTTCATTCTAAAACTGAACGAACTTTTTCTCTAAATTTGGGTTATTGAAAATAATCTTTGATTGAAGACAATGACAAAATTTAGCTTTGTAATTATCATCGTACTTGCTTTTGGATTTCTTTCGCTCCAACAACTCAAACAAGTCAACGCCCCCAGCCAAGAAGGACAAATCGAGTGGATGTCTTTTGAAGAAGCCGTGAAAAAAGCTCGAGAAGACAAAGAAAAAAATGGAAAAAACACCAAAAAAATATTGATCGATGTCTATACAGACTGGTGCGGCTGGTGCAAAAAAATGGATAAAGCTACTTTTCAACACGCCTCCATTGCACCTTATGTCAATGAACATTTTTACGCCGTAAAACTCAACGCCGAACAAAAAGAAGACATTCAATTTGACGGCAAAACTTTCAAATTTGTAGCCTCCGGTCGCTCCGGCTACCACGAACTGGCCGCCGCCTTGCTCAAAGGGCAACTGAGCTTCCCAACCGTGGTTTTTCTGGACGAACAGTTTCGGATGATTCAGCCCATTCCCGGATACCAAGGCCCCAAACAATTTGATACCATCCTGCATTACCTGGCCGAAGACCACTTCCTCAAAACTCCTTGGGATAAATTTCAAGCTTCTTATACTTCTGCAATTGAATAAATAAAACCAAAAAAACGCCGTCAGTGGGGTGCAACCCCCTGCTGGTCGTTATTAATTGTTGATCATTGCATACATATCCAACACTTTATTCAAAATCCGATCTTCTTTTTTTTGGATCTTATTTTTCCAAAAGTGCAACTTTTGAATGACAGCCTTGCGAAAAGGATACATTTTATAATAGTCCCAGCCTATAAAATATTTCAGATACAAATCCGCTTGGGCATCTTCGAGGGGATGTGTAATCCAGTTCATCACATAGCCGCGGGTTTCCAGGTAATAGCGGCTAGGAGAGGGGAGGGGCAAGGCACAAACCAAAAACAACAAAGCCCAGTACCCCAGCCAGGGAAAGCTAAACACACCCAAAACAAAAATTTGAGGAGCCAGATAAGCCATAGAAAAAAGTATTTTTGAATATTTTTTGGCATCCAGCAAATGCACCGCTTCGTGTGCCAGGATGCGAAGAGCCAGGTCTTCCTTTTTGAGGACATATTCCCGACTCGGAAAATAAACCGTATAGCCGATTGTGGTCGTAAAATGAGTCATAAATGTAGGGCTAAGTTTGCCCAAAAACAAATTGAGATATTTCATCAAAGACGATTCATCCTTGAATCTGATCTCTACCGGAACTTCCTCCCGGAGCATCTCGACAAACTTTTCAAATCGGGTCATAGACGTTATGTATCTTTATTGTTAATTTAATATTAAATAATTGTGTATTATTTGTTAATTTTTGTATACCTTTGTTCTCATTAATCAATTTCAATCACTTAAATTAAATAAAAATGACTGAAGAAAATAACAAAAATACCCCGGAAATTCCGGCAAATCCCACTAAAACCGAGTCTAAAAGCGATGCGGTTCAAAAACAAAGTCTCAAGACTTCTTCCACAAACAAACCAAGTGCGAGTACCCAAGCCAAAGCTACTACGCCCAAGAAAGCAACTGCAAGTACTGTGACAAACCCTCAGCATGCTGCGGCTCTTGAGTCTCTTCGTAAAGAAAAAGAAGTTCTTTTGAAGAAAATAGAAATTCTGGAAGCATCCAAAGCAAAAAGCCAAGAGCAAATTGCCGAGCTTGAACTAAGAATCAAAGCAATCCAGGAGGAAAAAGAAGCTCTGATACAGCAAAACGAAACCAATGCCAAAGAAACCAGTAAAACCGTAAAAAAACTGGAAAAGCAATTGGAAAAATTCTTAAAATCTCAATCCAAAAAAGAAAAAGACGACAAGGAGAAAAAAGAGAAGAAGGATAAAAAGGACAAAAAGAAGGAATTGAAATCTAAAACAAAAAAAGAGAAAAAAACCGAATCAGCCCGGGTTTAGCGTACAGATTTCCTTCCTAAGCAGTTTTATACCCACAATACTGCTTGTTCGTTGGGTTCGGGTGGCTTGCCCGAACCCCGAACGGTGACTCAGACTACACACTCCTTGCGAGTGCTCTAAATACAAGACCCAATAACAATCCACACACAATCACTACCACACATCCGATCATATTCAGCCACAAATAAGCTACCGTAAAGCCAAAAAGCTTGAAATAAATCAAAATTACCACTATTTCTCCACATATAGCTCCCCAAAAAGCCGCCTTACCGTTTACGGATTTAAAAAAGAAAGCAAGCAAGAAAATACCCAGAATCGTCCCATAAAACAAAGAACCCAGGATATTGACCGCCTCAATCAAAGTACCCAATTGACTGGCCAACTGAGCAAACACCAGTGCGACCGCTCCCCATACTACGGTCATTAGTTGCGACATCCAAAGGTAATGCGCCTTATGCCCATTGGGATAGATGATTCTTTTATAAAAATCTACCATCGTGGTAGAAGCCAGGGCATTCAACTCAGAAGAAGTAGTAGACATAGATGCCGCCAGAATTACGGTGATCAAAAGCCCGACCAAGCCTGCGGGCAGATACTGAGTTACAAAAGTTAGAAAGATATAATTGGCATCATTGGTATTGGCTTTTACATCGTATTTTTTGAGTAAGGCGATGGCATTTTCTTTGACCTGCTTAAATTCTTTTTCTTTGTTTTTGAAGGCTGTTTCGGCAGTCAAGATGCTTTGTTCATTTTTTCCCCGGATAGCTTGTATGAGGTTAAAAGCCAATTGTTTTTTTTCTTTAAAAATCTGCTCGTGTTCTTGTTCCAGACCCTGATACTGTGCGGCATACTCACTTTGTTTGATTTTGGCAATTTCAGGCTCATTAAAAAAAAGTGGAGGTTGCTCAAATTGGTAAAATACAAACAGCATCGCACCGATAAACAAAATGGAAAATTGCATGGGAATCTTAAAAATACCATTAAATAACAAACCCAAACGACTTTGGCTCACGTGGCTGCCTCCCAAATAACGCCCCACTTGAGATTGATCCGTACCGAAATAAGCCAATTGCAGGAAAAACCCGCCTATGATACCCGACCAGAAATTATACCGATTATCGAGATCAAAGGTAAAGTCCATCGTGTTGAGTTTGTCGGTTTTCCCAGCAATCCACATCGCATCACTAAAGCTTACTTGAGCGGGCAGCCCTGCCACTACCAAATATCCTGCAATGGCCATACCGCTTAAAATCGTAATCATTTGTAGCTTTTGAGTCTGACTTACCGCCTGCGAACCTCCCGTAACCGTATAAAAAATAACTATACCGCCAACCAGTAAATTAACCCAGTAGATATTCCATCCCAAAATCACCGAAAGGACAATAGAGGGGGCAGCAATACTGATTCCGGCGGCAAGCCCTCGCTGCACAAGAAAGAAAAAAGCCGTCAAAAGGCGGGTTTTCAGATCAAAACGACTCTCCAGAAACTCATACGCTGTGATCACATTCAAGCGATAAAATGCCGGAATGATGACAATACAGATAAAAATCATCGCCAAAGGCAAACCCAGATAAAACAGTACAAACCGCATCCCGTCTACATAAGCCTGACCCGGAGCCGACAAAAACGTAATGGCACTTGCTTGGGTAGCAATCACCGACAAACTAATCGTATACCAGGGCAGGGTGTTATCTGCTTTCAAATAACTTTCCATGCTGGTATTGACCTGTCTTTCTCGAATGCCGTAAAGCGTAATGAAAAGCGTAGTACCTATCAGGACTAACCAATCTAATAATTCCATAATAAAATTTTATACAGGTAGAAATAATGGATGATCATCAAGTGTGAATTTTATTTAGCGGTACAGCATAGAAAACCAGTATAAGAAAAATACCACCAAACCCAACTGAATCAACACGGCGATATAAATCTGATTCCAGGTTTTGAAAAAAGGAGGAAATTCTTTGGGATCTCGTATATTTTTCATGGATATGGATTGAGTAGATAAATGATTGTTTATTAGCGCATTAAAACTACTAAAAAGCTTAGGAATCTTATTTTTTTTTTGCTATTTAACAAAAAAATAACAGTATTTGTATCTAAATTAAACCTCTTGCTTTTTTTATTCGTGTTGTTTGATTAAATGTGTGATTTTAAATCATTAAAAGGATATGGTGAAAGTATTATTTGTGTGTTTGGGTAATATATGTCGCTCTCCCATGGCTGAGGGGATTTTCTCGACTTTAGTAAAGGCGCATAATCTGCCTTATGAGTGTGATTCTGCTGGTACTTCCACGTACCATATCGGGGAGCTGCCCGATGAAAGAATGAGAGCTACCGCCGAAAAAAACAATATTGTGCTTACGCATCGGGCTAGACAGTTGTCCAAAGAAGATTTTGATAAATTTCAGTACATTGTTGCGATGGATAAGTCTAATTACCAGAATATCTTGATGTATAAACACCGAGTGAATAATGCCGCCGAACCCAAAATCATGCTCATGCGGAGCTTTGATGAAGATAAGGCTGACCTGGAAGTACCCGACCCTTATTACGGGACTATGACCGACTTTGATGAAGTATATGAAATTCTCTGGAGAACAAATCAGAATTTTATTCGCTTTCTGAAAGAAGAACATAGCTGATAGAATAGCTCCTTTATTTGATATACCAATCATTAAATTCATCGCTTATGTACTCTGGAAACGAACAAATCCAGTTTTTTGAGCAGATTTTGTTTATACATCTCGGCAAAGATACCCCAATCAAATCCCTGGATTTTGTATCGGGAGGTTGTATCAATAATGCCGTAAGGCTCCAAACAACTGAGGGCGATTTTTTTGTAAAATGGAACGTACAGGAGCTCGATGGTATGTTTGAAGCAGAAGCCCGAGGGCTTCAGATTCTAAAGCAATCCGGTGAAATATACGTTCCAGAGGTGCTCGCCACGGGCAAGCAAGAAGACAAAGCCTATATCCTGATGGAATATATCTCCTCTACGCTTCCTCACAAAGACTTTTGGGAGGATTTTGGGCGTTCAATGGCTTATTTACACAAACATAGCCAGGCATATTTTGGGCTAGACTTTAACAATTATATTGGCTCTTTGCCTCAAAATAATGAACCAATGGGCGACGGATTGGCTTTTTTTATAGAAAAAAGACTCAGGGTTCAGGCCGGACTCGCCTATTATCAAGGGCATATTGACCGGGATTTACTCGATCAACTGAGCCGATTTTACGATCTTTTGCCGGATTTATTGCCCATCTCCGAGAAACCAGCACTTTTGCACGGTGATTTGTGGAGCGGTAATTTTTTGGTGAATGAGCTGGGCAAAGCCACCCTCATAGACCCAGCTACGTATTATGGCTGGAGAGAAGCCGAATTGGCCTTTACCCGGCTTTTCGGAGGATTTGAGTCCCGCTTCTATGAAGCTTATCAGGAAGTTTACCCCCTGGAAAAAGATTTTGAAAAACGAGTAGAAATTTATAACTTATACCCGCTATTGGTGCACTTGAATTTATTTGGCTCAAGTTATCGAGAAATGATAGAAAGAATAATCAAAAAATTCTTAAATTAGTGCCTATATCTATCTGATCAAATATATATTAGGTTTATTAAAATGATGAATTATGATGATCTCAAAACAAACTAAGCATATATTAGGGATTTTAATTTTATGTACTTGTAGTCTTAACCATACCCTGGCTCAATTCAAACCCCCACGTATCCTCGAGCACCCCACCCAAATCCGTACAGAAATACTCACGGTTTTGAACTCAACTTACCGTGAAACCAATATCTCTATCTCTCCAGATGGGAAATACCTCTTTTTTATGTCTGGCAGAGGCCAAATGCCCTGGTCTAATCCATTTTATCATACCTACAAAGGCCGACCCGAACACGACGGCGACATCTGGTTCTCAGTCCGTGCGGCGGGCAAATGGCAATACCCTCAATGCCTGAGTGCCACCGTAAATACCAGCCAGGGTGAAGATGAACCCAATATTTCACCCGACGGGCAGATCGTACATTTCCAAAGCTGGAGAAATAGCTGGCGTAGAGATGGGGGGCCTTATTATCAATCTTCCCGTTATGCCAACCAATGGAATAACCCCCGCGGACTCGGAGGAGGGATTACACAGTTTTTTATGGATTTGCAAGACCACGGCGAACCCTGGGGCTCAGTAGCTACCGATGGAGCAACCCTGTCGGCAGACGGCAATACCTTTATCGTGGCCGCCGGAAAAGATTATAGCGGGAATATGGACTTGTACATCAGCCGCAAAAGCGCGACAGGTTTTTGGGCTTATCCTCGTCGATTGTCTGTAAGCACCCTGGGGAACGAACGATCTCCTTTCCTAACAGCAGACGGCAAAACTTTATACTTCGCCTCTGATGGTTATGGAGGATGGGGTGGATTGGATATTCTAAAAACCACCATCCGTGAAGACAATAGCCACGACGAAATCGTGAACCTCGGCCGCCCTTTTAATACCTGGCTGGATGATTACGGCTTTACCCTGACTGCCACAGGAGATGATGCGTATTTTGTCCGTGAAGGAGATATTTATTATGCCGATACCAAAGAATCTTCGCCTGAGCTTAAACCCAACAATGCTACCCTGATTATTGCCGGAATCATCACTAACTCCAAAACCCAAAAGGGAACCAGTGCAAATATTGTTATTAAAAGCGTTAAGGATAAAAAAATCATCGCTCAGGCACAAAGTAATGCGCTTACCGGCGAATATGCCATTGTTCTGCCTATTACTGCCACAGATATTATCCAAGAAGTAAGCAAAACAGGATTTACTCCGGCAAGCAAAAACCATCAGGTAATCATCAAAACCGGGCTCAATACCATTCAGTCGGATGTGGCACTCAGCCCAGTTGGTACGCCAGACGTGCTGGTGAATAACGATCCTCCCAAAGAGGTAGTCAAGGAAGCCGCCGCAGACTTTGGCAAGGAAGAAAATGTACTCGAGAATCGCTAAAAAATACTTGTTGGCATTCATGCAAAATTGGAGTTTAGACGATGGGCTAATCTGCTGCATCGAGTAAAATCAATCTAATACTGATCAAGAGGCGGCGGAGTATTTATAGACCAGGATTATGCTCAAAAAGCTTATTTTTCACCTCCTGAAGGAGAAATTTAAAACTCTGCACTGAGGGAGACTGCGTACACATTTCAATATCCTGACAGATGGGCAGTCTAAACTGATACACGTTGCCATCAAAACGAATTCTGGCGTTCATATCTCGTAGTTTTTCCAACACATAGGCATTTTCAGGAAGCACGCTTCCCACAAAATAATCTACCTGATTGGGTTTGGCCAGTAAATACATAATCGCAAATAATACATTGCCGAGTCCTTTGCCTTGATAGCTGTCAATAACCGTGATGGCCAATTCAGCAGAATCTGGAGCTTCATCCAGACGAATAAAGCGACCTACCCCCAAGCCTAAATCCGGGTTTTGCCCTAGATCAATAGCACCCCAAGCTACATGATTCACTTGATCTACTTCTGAAAGGTAGGTCAGCTGTGCCGGGCTTAATTCTTTGAGGTAGGTAAAAAAGCGTAAGTATCTAGATTCATTGGAAAGTAAACGGAAACCCTGCTCAATCCGCTGCCTGTCTGCGGCCAGAATCGTCCTAAACTCAATTTCTTGATACTTTGCAAGCCCTAGCCTTAATTTGTTTTGATAAAATATTGCCATAGATAGCAACAAATTAAAAAAAAATATTTAAAATACCTTCTTAATACGCATATTTACGCTTAATTAATCAAGTAAAACTCTTTGATGCTTGATTAAATTGAATAAATCTTAGTATATTCCGTCATTATCATTCACGAATATGGATAAAGTCATCGCTCTAAGCAAACTTACTGATTTTGATATCCGATTATTTAAAGCCGGTAACCATTATCGCCTCTATGGTAAACTAGGCGCACACCCTATGAATCACGAAGGGGCAGAAGGGACTTATTTCGCTGTATGGGCACCCAATGCCAAACAAGTAAGTGTCATCGGTAATTTTAACCTGTGGAACGGTCAAGAACATCATTTATTTCCCCGTTGGGACGAATCCGGCATCTGGGAAGGTTTCATCCCAAATCTTCATAAAGGAGATATTTATAAATTTGAAATTCAGTCACACAACAATAATCTGGTACTCGAAAAAGGAGACCCCTTTGCTTTACTTTGGGAAGTCCCCCCTAAAACAGCTTCGGTTGTGTGGGATTTAGACTATACCTGGCAAGATCAACACTGGATGGAGCATCGCAAGGAGGTCAACCGTCTGGACAAACCTTTTTCAATCTATGAAGTACACTTGGGATCTTGGAAAAGAAAAATGGATGGAACCTATCATTCTTATGACTATCGTGATTTGGCTGAGAGCCTCGTGGCTTATGTCAAAGAGATGGGATTTACCCACGTGGAGTTTTTGCCCATTACCGAACATCCATTTTTTGGCTCCTGGGGCTATCAAGTTACAGGATATTTTGCCCCTACAGCCCGTTATGGTACTCCTCAGGATTTTATGTACCTCGTAGATCAGTTTCACCAAAATGGTATCGGTGTGATCATAGATTGGGTTCCCTCGCATTTCCCCAATGATTCTCACGGTTTGGAGCGTTTTGATGGCACACACCTGTACGAACACGCAGACCCCAAACAAGGCTACCACCCCGACTGGAAAAGTTATATCTTTAATTACGGACGAAATGAAGTACGCGCTTTTTTGATCAGCAACGCCCTTTTCTGGCTGGATAAATATCATATTGATGGGCTTCGAGTAGATGCAGTAGCTTCTATGCTTTACCTGGATTATTCGCGCAAAGAAGGGGAATGGATTCCCAATGACATGGGCGGGCGGGAAAACATTAAAGCCATCAGCTTCCTCAAAGAAATGAATATAGCCATTTATACAAGCTACCCGGATGTACAGACCATAGCCGAAGAATCTACAGCCTGGACAGGCGTTTCGCATCCTACCTATACTGGTGGGCTAGGCTTCGGGATGAAATGGATGATGGGTTGGATGCACGATACACTGGAATATTTCTCCAAAAACCCTGTTCATCGTAAATATCATCAAAACGAAATCACATTTAGCTTGCATTATGCTTTTACCGAAAATTTTCTTTTGCCGCTTTCTCACGATGAAGTAGTACACGGAAAAGGATCGCTCATTTCAAGAATGCCCGGTGATGAATGGCAACGTTTTGCCAATTTACGCCTCATGTATAGCTATATGTATACGCACCCCGGCAACAAGCTTTTATTTATGGGCAGTGAAATCGGTCAGACTTCCGAATGGAACCACGACGGAGAGCTAAACTGGGATCTTTTACAGTATGATCCTCATCGAGGCGTAAAAACATTGCTCCAGGACCTCAATCAATTACTCAAATCAGAACCTGCCCTGCACGAAATTCCCTTTAAACCCCAGGGTTTTGAGTGGATTGATTTTCACGATGCCGAAAATTCTATCCTGGCTTATATCCGAAAAGGAAAAGATGAAAGCAGAAATTTGATTGTAGTGGGTAATTTTACCCCCATTCCCAGAGAAGCGTACCGAATCGGCGTATTTCCAGCCAAGGCTTTTGAAGTAATTTTTAATTCTGATGATTCCAAATATTGGGGAAGTAGCTATCCGGTAGCAGATCAAGTTGAGGTAGAAAACCAAAACTCGCATAATCGGGAGCAATCCATTGTCTTATCACTGCCTCCTTTAAGCATAATTATTCTCAAACCCCTATTTTAGGTTGAATTTTTGTTAATAAATTTTGTATAAATTTACATTCTTTCAAGTTTTCTTTGGTTTATAGTTTATGATAGAAAAATACATTTGCATACACGGCCATTTTTATCAACCACCCCGAGAGAATCCCTGGCTTGAAGAAATAGAATTGCAGGAGTCTGCCGAACCCTATCACGATTGGAATGAGCGGATCACTGCCGAATGTTATAATCCGAACGGTGTATCCAGAATTCTAAATGGAGAAGGCAAGATCATTGATATTGTCAATAATTACGCAAAAATCAGCTTCAATTTCGGACCAACATTGCTTTCTTGGATGAAAGAATACGCGCCCAGTAGTTACCAATACATCATTGAAGGGGATCGAGAAAGCATTCGTAATTTTAACGGACACGGTTCGGCAATGGCTCAGGTATACAATCATATCATCATGCCCCTGGCTAATCGAAGAGATAAAGAAACGCAGGTGATTTGGGGAATTGCCGATTTTCGCGAACACTTCCACCGCGAACCAGAAGGTATGTGGCTTGCTGAAACAGCGGTGGATCTAGAGACTCTTGAGGTATTGGTGGATCACAACATTAAATTCAGTGTTCTTGCGCCTAATCAGGCGATACGGTTTCGTGAGATCGGCACTGAAGTATGGCATAATGGCATTGATCCCAAAAGACCTTATATCTGTCAATTACCTTCGGGGCGAAGTATTGTGTTGTTTTTTTATGATGGCGGGCTATCACAAGCCATTGCATTCAAAGGACTTCTCAAAGACGGTAAACAATTTGCCAATCATCTCTTAGGGGCTTTTAATGCCAATGATAACACTCCACAATTGGTACACGTGGCTACCGATGGCGAAAGTTATGGACACCACCACCGCTACGGCGACATGGCTCTTGCCTATTGCCTACGTTATATTGAAGAGAATAATCTGGCTCGAATCGTCAATTATAGTGAATATCTAAGCCTTTTCGAACCTCAATACGAAGTAGAAATTTATGAAAACAGCTCCTGGAGTTGTGCCCACGGTGTAGAACGCTGGCGAAGCAATTGTGGTTGTTCTACGGGTGGTCGGCCGGATTGGAACCAGATATGGCGCGATCCTTTGCGTAAGGCACTGGATTGGCTCAGAGACCAACTGGCGGAAATTTATCAGGATGAAATGGAGCTCTTCAACCCTGATCCTTGGGATTTGAGGAACAAATATATCGATATAATACTCAATCGTGAACCGTATAATGTAGACCATTTTTTAAAAGAACACGTCAAAACAGAGCTTTCAGACCACGGCAAAACGCAGTTTATGCGCCTTCTCGAGATGCAAAGATATGCCTTGCTGATGTTTACAAGCTGCGCTTGGTTTTTTGATGAAATCTCAGGTATCGAGACGGTGCAAGTACTCCAATATGCCAACCGAGCTATCCAATTGGGTGAACGCGTAAGTAATCAACCCCTTGAAAATGAGTTTATCCAAAGATTAAAAGATGCCAAAAGCAACTTGCCCGAACACTACAACGGTTTAGAAATCTATGATAAATACACCAGTCCGGCACGATTGACACTTACCAAAGTGGGGATGCACTATGCCGTAGCCTCGCTTTTTGCTGATCAGCCCGAAAAAATGAATGTGTTGAATTACAACGTAGACAATGAATTTTTCGAGAGAATGGAAGCTGGTATTCAAAAATTGGTGATTGGGCGTACCACGGTTTATTCTAACATTACTTTTTCCAGAAAATACTTCAGCTTTGTGGTTATTTATCTGGGTCAACATCAGATCATTGGGAGTTCTTCCAATCAACTTTCCTCCAAAAACTTTGCTTCCATGGCTGCCCGTGTCAAGGACTCCTTTAATAAGAGTAATGTGGCCGACGTTTTACAGACTATGAAGCAGTATTTCCCAGGAGATAATTTCTCTATCTGGGATTTATTCAAAGATGAAAGGATCAAAGTGATCAACGAAATCTTAGCCAAAAGCTTGGATGAAGCTAAAAGTGCATACGAAGCGATCTTTGATCGAAATTATAACCTGATCAATGTTATGCGCTCTGCCAATATGCAAATCCCGGCTATATTTAAGCAAAATCTGGATATAGTAATCAATAATGACATCCAGGAGTTCTTCCAGTCTAATTCCTGGGATACATCAAGGCTCAAGAACTTGGTACAAGAAGTTGAGAAATGGCAAGTACCTCTGAATTATGCCAAAATTTCACACGTAGCCGAGAAAAAACTCTACGACTTGATCAGCTCTTATTATGAAGACAATACCCGTATTCATTTGATTCATCAGATGAACGAAATCCTCGATTGTTTGAGTATCCTGGGGATTCAGCCTGACCTGAACGAAATCCAAAACCTGGTTTTTAAAATCAGCCGAAAGCTAATGCCTTATTGGGGAAGTATCTCTGCACGCTTTGAAAAATTCTCCGAAATGCTCAATGCTTTCAAAAAACTCAGCTTATTGATTAATCTGGAGCCAGAAATCGAGGGTTTGTCTGTTTCCAAAGTTAAATAATCTAAGAATCATGCACTTATATATACTCATTATTTCTTCTTCTTTGTTATTTATAGGAATTATATTGAGTGGTTTTACGGCAAAAATCGGTGTACCTACCCTGTTGGCTTTTTTATGCCTAGGGCTGATGTTTGGGAATGGGGGAAAATACGATTTTACGTATGATTACCCCGACTTAACATTTAACTTGGCACAAGTAGCTTTGTGTATGATTCTTTTTGCCGGAGGGCTGAATACAGACTTTAAGACTATCAAACCGGTCATCCGTCAAGGTTTGGTACTTTCTACTTTTGGAGTCTTGATATCTACCTTCATTTGTGGGTGTTTGATTTATGTTTGTGGTATTTTAAACTGGTCACAGTCTTTTTTATTAGGAGCTATTATTTCTTCAACGGATGCTGCTGCTGTGTTTTCTATCCTAGAAACTAAACAACTTCGGCTCAAAGAGAACATTAGTCCTGTGTTGGAACTTGAATCGGGTACCAATGATCCGGTTGCGTATTTTTTGACGGTTACCCTTACTTTTTTTATCAAAGATGGACAACTCGATGCTTTTCAGGTATTTTTTAGTTTTTTGTATAATATGTCGGTGGGTGTGCTTCTTGGGATGCTCATTGGTTATTTCAGTCATCTGATTCTCAAAGGGATCAAGCTAAATACTGGACAAAAGCCTGTGCTCATTGTTTCTGTGATTATTTTTAGTTTTTCTTTGTCTGAGATCATCCATGTCAATAGTTTTTTGGCTGTGTATATTGCTGGGATTACGTTGGGTAATTTGAAATTAAATGTGTCTTATATCGGCAATTATTTTCAGCAAATTTCCTGGCTGATGGAGATATTTTTATTCACAATTTTGGGCTTACAGGTATTTATTCAGGATTTGCCCGCAGTGGTCATCCCCGGAATTATTGTGTCTTTGATTTTAATTTTTGTTGCCCGTCCTGTGGCTGTTTTTTTAGGTTTGAGTATCTTTCAATGCTCTTGGAAGAAAAAACTTTATATTTCCTGGGTGGGCTTAAGGGGAGCTACTCCGATTGTATTTGCTTTGATACCTGTAATCTATGCCATTCCTTCAGCTAAAGTCTTGTTTAATATTGCTTTTTTTGTAGTGATATTCTCTATTTCTATACAAGGGATGACTTTGGGTGTTTTGGCCAGATTTTTAAAAATAACCCATTGAGCCGATACAATTTCAGCCATAAGCAATGATTGCCAAATTTTGGTCATTTTGTCAAATACTTTTCATATCGTTTGATATCAGCTTCGGGATGCAAAACGTCTCCCTGAGTGAGATGCCTATAGAAATGATGAGCAAAATAGGGAGATAAACTTAATCCTTTGGTTCCCAGTCCATTAAATATGCCTAATTGTGGGTGTTGCGGGTGCAATCCGATATAAGGTCTACGGTCACGCGTGCCTGAGCGAATTCCTGCCCGCTGATCTATGATTTGATAAGGGAGCTTGAGTACTTGATCCAGTTTTTTGCTAAGTTCAGCTTTGGCCTTTTCAGTAGTTTGATAGCTTAAATCGTTTTTGTGATAAGTACCCGACACCAAGAACTCTCGATTGCCCAAAGGAATAATAAAAACCTGTTTTTTAATCATATTTTCCAGATAAATATCGTCTTCTAGGCTTATTTTAAGCCATTCGCCTTTATCAGGGCGATGAGGCAAATAATTGAAATGAGGATTGTCTAAAACTTTGGCACCTTCACAAAAAATGATTTTTTTGGCTTTGAAATCCTGCCAGCTTACTCCTTCGGAAGTCAGCTTTACATCTTGATGATTGAATATCCCTTCAGTATAGCATTGGTTATGCATAAGATAGCTGCGGCAGGCTTCCATCATCACATCTACCCGGATAAATCTGGCACCAAGCGTCTCCCAGCCTCCAAAAGAATTATCGATTAGTTTTGTATAAATTTGGTGTTCGGCTTCTTTACGAGCATATTTAGTCCAGGCGGAGGAAGAACTGCGGGCAAACCATTCATTTTGTTCGGCAATGGTATCAAAAGTACGATATACTTCTTTTTTGAAGCAAAATTGAGTTCCTAAGTCAGCCTCCATCGCAGCATAAAATCGATGTAAAAACGGAAATAAATCATCTGCAAGCCAGGTTTTTACAAGCCTTCTACCTGTAATCGGATTACAGACACCCGAAGCAGCTTTGGAGGAATTATGTGGGGTATTGGGATCAATGACCCATATCTTTGCACCTGCTTTGAGAAAAGTATAGGATAACACTGAGCCGGCAATCCCCTGACCCACAATGAGATAATCTATTTCCTTCATGATTTAAATATCCATATTAATTTTATCTCAAAATCATTTGTTCTTAAAAATGGTTTTTTACATAAACCTTAATTAAACGACATGCACTATTTTATGCGAATTTTATTGATATACACCTTTTTAATAGCTGGAATGCAAATTTCCTGCTCCTCTACCGATGTACTTCAAGGCGAAGATACATTGGATTTAGAAAATTTCCGATGGAAAAACCGCCTGATTCTTATTTTTAGCCCTTCTAAAACGGATACAGTTTATCTTAGACAAATCCGAGCACTCGAGAATGAGAAAAAAGCTTTGGAAGATCGGGATATAGTAGTTTTGCATATCTTTCCGCAAGGAGGTTTTTATGATACCCATAAAATCAATCAAGGCAGCGCAAAGGCTTTGAGGAAAAACTATCGGATTGCAGAGAATCAATTTATGCTCATTTTGGTCGGCAAAGACGGCGGCACTAAACTTAAGGAAGATAAAATGACTCACCTCAGTCAAATACTTGGGCTTATTGACTCGATGCCAATGCGTATTCAAGAGATGAAGATACAAAAAAATAAAAATTAATCCTTAATTTGCGGGTGCACATAAACATTTCATAGATATGTTTCAGACCGATATTATTCAGTATATTCAGTCTTTTGCTAGCCCTTGGCTGACCTCCTTGATGCAATTGATCACCTCTTTGGGCTATGGCACATTTTATATTTTATTTTTTGCTGTGATCACCTTTGGGATAGACTTCCGAAAAGGTTTTTTACTGATTCAGCTTACGATGTGGACAGCGTCAATTAATGAAATTTTTAAAAACCTCTTCGCACTTCCCAGACCCTACCACGTGGATTCCTTGGTGCAATCCCTAGACTCAGGGATTGACAATAAACTGGATCACCCCTTTGTAGAAAAAGACGCTCCCGGATTTTTTGATCCCTTGCCGGCCGAAGTCCTGGATTATTACAAAGGCAAGGAAATCCCCTACGGACTACCTTCAGGGCATACCAGTATGACCCTTACGCTGTATGTGGTTTTGATGCGATTGTTTTCGCCTCTGTGGGTGAAGGTACTTTCTTTGAGCTTGATAGTACTGATTCCTTTTTCAAGAATGTATCTGGGGGTACACTTTCTAGCCGATGTATTGGGTGGTTATCTGCTTGGGTTTGTACTGCTTGGGGTTTATCATCGGGTCATTTTGCGCCGATCAAAGCTGCATAAATTTTTACAACAAATCAGCTACCCTTTTCAGCCTTCTTATTATCTTTTATATGCGTATTTGCTGCTGAGCCCCTTTGTGATGCTGATTGTAGCCCCACAGGCAGCCCGTCAGGCAGCCTTTTTGGTAGGGATCAATGTAGGTTTTTTGTTGATCATGCGTAGCGGCTTTCCGAATAATTATGCTTCCTGGATACACCGTGTGTTGAGGGTATTGATTGCGATTCTTATTTTTATAGCCGTCACTTATGCTGGTAGCTTGTTTATAGAAACGATGGGTTTCTCCAACAATTTTTATGTGCAATTTACAATAAACGCCCTGAGCAACTTTATTTATATCTGGGGAGGAGTAAGATTAAATACCTATTTGAATCTTTTTGGTAAATAAAAAAACAGATACTACTCAATGACAGGATAATAAAATTTTTATATTTTCTACTAAGGCAAAATATACCTACCTTTTCGCATATATGGCCGAATATTATTTTATATTTTTTGAAAAAATTAAAATAGTATAAGTTTTTATTAAAATTGTACAACTTTATATGAAAATTCTGCGTTATGGATGTAAGTATAACTTAATTTAACCTGTATGAATTACGAAATCCAAATCTTCGCTAAAGATCGAACCAAGATCATCCGTTTTCCCGAAAATGACGCTAATAACATGTCACAGCTTATGGCCTGGGAAGATTTTTACTATGCCATGGGGGCTGTAATCGATGATAAGGCTGATAAATTCAGAGAGAATAATACCATGATTGGTCGCCTTGATGTAAGAGATATACCTTTTGAAGAGGTAGTAGACATCATGTGTGAGGATTTGAATGCTTATTTGACAAAAATACTTACAGAAGAGCAGGAAGTATCTGTTGTAGAATTGGAGCTGGCATAAACTATTTGAAGATTTTTATAAAAAAAAGGAGGCTAATTCATCAAATTAGCCTCCTTTTTTTATTTTTTTAAAAATATATATCTTTGCCAGCCAAGTCTTTCAGGTTTACACGTAAACAATTTGTCGACTATATAGATTTCTATCATGGAGAAAGATATTTGTGATTTATTAGCTTAGGTATTTCAGATTATTTTATTAACTTGAGCGATAATTCTATGACAGGATTAATATCTTCTAACTTTATGTACTAACGCAAACTTAAACTTTTGAAAATGAGTTTATTAACATTCTTTAAAAAAAGACACCCCAACAAAAAAGAAGTAAATATCCTCGATTTGCATAAAGATGATATTTGCTATTATGATAATTTTAAAAGTCCGTTTAAAGTAATTGAAACTGGTAGGACAGAAAGAGGTGTGTATTTCGTGGAAATAAAAAATGAAAAATCCGGACAATCTTTTATTTTTGTCGATAACTACAGGGTAAAAGTTGAAAATGAGTATACTTTGAGACCCAATCCTGAGAAAAATGGAATAGAGAAAAGCCCCTTCGAGCGCATCAACCCTTTTGCTCGTATGAATTAAAGAAAGAGTATAATCCTTTCTTTAATTCCTTGTATGTCTCAAAAAATATATACCGACACATCTCATCATTCATTATATCCTGGCAAGCTTATTTCTGTTCGGCAGGTTGATCAGCTGCGTTGTTATTTTCTTCGCCGGAACTATTGCTACTACCAGGATTGGGCTGAATATTTTGAGGAAGGTTTCGACTTTTGGCTTTTTCTACATTAGGGCTTGACGGAATATCTCCTTGTGTACGGTCAATGAGAAAGTTAGCCCCTAAACTCAAAACCAAGATGGCTGTAGCAAAACCCCAGGTGATTTTTTCAAGTAAATTGGTTGTATTTTGGGCACCGATCATCTGATTAGCACCCGAACCTCCAAATTGTGCACTCATGCCTCCACCTTTGGAATTCTGAGCCAGAATCACCAAAATAAGTAGGACAGAAGCGATAAGAATCAATATAAGTATGGCAGCGTACATAATATGAGTTAATATTTAGATATTTTTGTAATAAAATTCGTAATTAAGGCTGCAAAGAAACAACATTTCCCCGTGAAATTCAAATGTCAGACTTTTTTTGTTTTGCTAAATAAACATTTATTGGGATTAACTCCTCAATATCTCTATTTGTGAAAGGAAATACGATTTTTTTTCGGGAAACTTGAGTATTAGTTTTTCATAAACTGCAATCGCTTCACCAGTATTTCCGAGGTTAAAAAGCTGAATAGCTGCTCTTTCGCTTATTTCTTCTGTATAGGCATCCAAATCTATGGGAGTAAAACTTCCGCTTTGGTTCTGTAGACTATCTTCGGTTTTTTTGGACAAAGCATTCTCAGGATTCAGCCCAAGTTCTGTTTCTCTCAGCACATTGATTTGACTTCGATAATAGCTGGCTTTTTGGGGGTTTTTTACAATCAAACTTTCGTAAATACGGATGGCCTCAGCATTTTTCCCTTGATTAAAAAGCATAATAGCTTCACTTTCATTGATGTAATCGGTTTCTTCTTTATTATCAAGCCCTACGGGCTCTAGAGAGCTTACATCAGGGACAGCATCCGAAGTATCGTCTTGGATTAAATCAGGGGTAGGGAAATTAGTGATTGGATTATTCTTAAATTCACTTTCAATCATATCAAAAAAAGATCCTTTGGCAGAGCTATTATCTTTTTCAGGGAATACTTCTGCATGGTTCTGAGTGTTATCTGGGGGCAAAGAGGAGGCATCTTCTAGGGTGTTGATGCCTTCAAAAAAAGATTTTTCATCCGCAGGGATGATTGTTTTGGATAGATTCTGGGTGTTGTCCGATTCATTGTATGAAGTTTTGGGTTTGATGCCTATCAGATCATTGAGTTGCTCCTGATAGTGCGCTTTTTTATCAGGGTATAGCTCCATAAGTTGTAGATACATGGCCTGGGCTTCTTCGGTTTTGCCATCGTAATACAGCCCCATTGCCTTGCCTTCGTTGATATCTTCATAGACACTGCTTGGGAGGCTTTCGGCTATCGGTAATATTTCCTGAGATTCTGTATCGGGGATATCAAGATTTTCAAAAAACGAGGCGGTATGATTTTCCCATTTCTGATCTGGGGTGCTTTTTTTCACTTCTTGCTCATCAGAAACAAAATCCGAACCTTGTAGAATAGAAATCTGATTATAAAAATATTGTTTTCTTTCGGGATGCAATTTGGCCAATTGTTGATAGACTCGGATTGCTTCTTCTTCCTTACCCTCGTGGTAGAGTGTAAGAGCCATTCCTTCATTGAGTAAGTTATTGGATTCAGATTTGGGCGATATATTTTCTTCGGTGAAGCCGGAGAAAGGAGCAAATTCCGGTTCAGATTCTACTTGAGGGAAGTCAGGCTCAGATTTATCCAAAGTAATCGTATCAAAAAATGATTTGTTTGAGGTTGGGGTTTCTTGCGAGGTATCTGTTTTTTCTTGAATAAGGGGTGTATTTTCGGATAATGGGTGGTTTACTTTCTCACCTTGCTGGTCTAGCTGGTCTACCTGAGTTTTGAGTTGGATGGAGTTGTTCTGGCTAAGTTTACTGGATTTGCCCAGGATCAATTGTCTTAATAAAGTACGGTCATAGGCATAAGCGGCTGCCCTTCGGATTTTTTGTGGGGCAAGCATACTTTCCTGATCGTGGGTAAATTTAGCAATCATCAAATGGGCTACCTGACAATAGGGATACGTGGCGATGATTTCTTCGAGATGCTCGAGATCATTTTCGGTAATCTGCGAAGGGTTTTCAATCAATTGAATTAATTTAGTTTTATTCATAGTTTTATCAGGTTTTCGGGTTACCAGTCGGCAATGGTTTTAGTAAAAATATCGAGTACAATTTGCTCAAAAATCTCATCTACTTTATCAGCTTCTACTTGGCTGAGGGTTTGCGTCTGCGGAAAGTCCGAATAAAAGGAAAAAGTCTGGGTAAAATCCTTTTTTTCTTCTATATTATTGACGTATTCTACTTCTACGGCGATGCTCAATCGGTTTTGTGCGGCTACGTCTGTTCCGGTGGCAGAAATGGGCGTCACCTGAAAGCGGGTGATTTTACCGTTTAGGATCAAATCGCCGTCTTTATCGGCGAGGGATAGCTGCGAGTTGCGTTGATAGTATTCTTTCAGTCTTTCTGTCAAATCCAGAGCCATATTGGGCGGGCCGTTGCTGACTACGCTTGTAAAGTTATTCACAGTAATACTTTTGGCCAGGGTGTTCACGCCGGTGAAGGAATAAATCCCACAGGAATTAATGCCTATGGCCAGGAAGAGCAATAAAAAAATATGAATTTTTTGGTTAATCATAACTTAAATTTAATAAATTTTATTTTTGGTTGTCAATTTCGTATTGTTTGATTTTACGATACAAAGTACGTTCGGAGATGCCCAAATCCTGGGCTGCGTATTTTCGTTTGTTGTTATTTTTCTTTAAGGCACGGGTGATGAGTTCTTTTTCTTTTTCTTCTAGTGAGAGGGTATCAATTTGCTCTTCGTGTTGGATGTCTTGGGTGTTTTCTTTGTTAGAAGTGCCGTTGCTTGTGATTTCAATGATATTATCTTCGGGAGCTTTGAGCAAGAGCGGGTCGGATTTGATTTTAGGTGTTTTAAAATCGGTTTCGTTTAGGTTATGAAAAAGGTCTTTATGATCTCTGATAAACTCGGCATCGTAATCACCGTTTTGGAGCAGTTGGAAGACGAGTTTTTTGAGTTCGGTCACGTCATTTTTGAGGTCAAAAAGGACTTTGTAGAGAATTTCGCGTTCACTAAAACTTTTGGAATCGCCGTTTGTATGGTGTAAATCGGGCAAAGTCAAAGCCAATAGTTTTTGATCATCAGGCAGATAGGCAGATAGTTTCAGGGCGTCAATGACGCGGGTTTCGGTCTCGATGAGTGAAATTTGCTCTACAAGATTTCGGAGTTGCCGGATATTTCCTGGAAAGCGGAATCGTCCTAGCACTTCCTTGGCATCTTCAGAAAGTTTGATTGGTTCTACTTTATATTTTTCTGAAAAATCGGAGGCAAATTTACGGAAGAGTAATTCTACGTCTTTGCCTCGGTCTCTTAGCGGAGGCACAAAAATGGGCATGGTGCTAAGTCGGAAATACAAATCTTCTCTGAATTTCTTATCTCGTACTGCTTGGATGAGGTCTACATTGGTGGCGGCCACGACTCTGACATCGGTTTTTCGGGGGCTGGAAGACCCCATGCGGATGTATTCGCCATTCTCAAGAATTCGCAGGAGCATTGCTTGGGAGTCAAAAGGCATTTCTCCGATTTCATCCAGGAAGATGGTTCCTCCATCGGTTACTTCAAAATAACCCTTGCGGGCATCGGTAGAGCCGGTAAAAGCTCCTTTTTCGTGGCCAAAAAGCTCAGAATAGATTGTTCCTTCGGGGATAGCACCGCAGTTGATGGCAATAAAGGGTCCGTGTTTTCGCTTGCTTAGGCTATGAATTATTTTAGAAAATGATTCTTTTCCACTGCCACTTTCGCCAGTAATGAGTACACTCATTTCGGTAGGGGCTACTTGGATTGCCCTGAGAATGGCATTATTCAGTAAAGGTGAATTGCCGACTATTCCAAATCGGCGTTTAACTGCTTGAATTTCTGAGTCTTCCAAAATGCTTTTACTGTTTATTTCCAAAAAACAATGAATTAACTAAAATCAAGAAGGGGTGCAGTAAAAGATTTTTTTAGCTATCCCGGTAAAGAAACCACGTGTTTCTTTACCGGGAGGATTCAAAAGGTATTTGAATCGAGTACATTAATCCTTAAACTGATTATCCCCCAGTAATTCCTGGAGTTTTTCCTCGATTTCTTTTTGTTTTTGGGAAGTATAAGCACCTGAGGTGGCATATACAATCTTTCCGTTTTTATCCATCAAAAAGAAATAAGGTTTAATACGTTCATTTTTAGTATTCCCCAGGTCAAGTACACTATAATCCTCAAGTGACTTTCCTTTGACTACCACAATATGTTCTTTCCAGTGCGCTTCTACGTTTTCTTCTAGTTGAGACTTTACTTTGCCTGTTCCGACCTTTTTTACGCCTGTCAGCAATACCACAAATTTTAGGTTGGCATTATAAGGTTCAAACGAAAACAAATTGGTACCTGGAGCCTGTATAAACAAATCAAAAAGTGGCTTGCGCCAGGCCTTGAGATATTCTTCGGATTTGGGAGAATAAGCCAGGGCTACCAAAGAAACTTCCCCTTTGGCGGGAAGCGATACTTGTTTTTCCAATAGATTATCTCCGGACATACTCGGATAAATCTCTCCTTCCTGAGCTGATGAAGCAATAGATACTCCAGTAATAAAGACTAAGAGCAAAAGCTTTTTCATTTTATTGATGGTTTAAGCATGAAACTATTACTTCACAATAAACGACTCGGAATTCAATTGGATACCATATAATTGTATAGTTTAACTTTTTTTATGTTTCGTGTGATTTTATGTTAAAAATTGCAAATTATTGATCTACAATATCTCCTAACAATGTTGCTGCTGTACAACTACTTACTTTTACCCATACATAATTTCCTTTTTTCGCATCTTTTTTGGGAAAAATTACTACTTTATTGGCAGAGTTTCTACCCATCAGATGCTCTTCGGATCGTTTGGAAAAGCCTTCTACAAGTACTTTGAAGGTTTTGCCTAGATCTTTTTGGTTTCTTTCGAGGGAATGCTGTTGCTGTAAGTTTATAACCTCATTCAGTCGTTTTTTCTTCGTTTCGAGGGGTACGTCGTCTGGTAATTTTTTAGCTGCATGGGTATTGGGTCGCTCCGAATAATAGAACATGTAGGCAAAATCATATTTCACTTCCTGCATCAATGAGAGCGTATCCTGGTGTTCGGCTTCGGTTTCGGTACAAAAACCAGAGATCATATCGGTAGAGATTCCACAATCTTCCCCGATGATGCTACGAATTGCTTGAATCCTTTGTAGATACCACGCTCGGGTATAGCCGCGGTTCATCAGCTCAAGCACTCGGTCATTGCCGCTTTGTGCTGGAAGGTGGATATAATTGCAAATATTTTCATGACGAGCCATGATGTGGAGTACCTCATCGGTCATATCTTTGGGATGGGAGGTCGAGAACCGAACCCGTAGATCGGGGTGAATCAAAGCTACCCTTTCAAGTAATTGGGCAAAATTAACCACTTCTATGCCTTCCAAATCTACACCTTTTTTGACTGCCTTACGCTCTGCCGTAATTGAGATTACCTCAGCATGCGAGCTCCAGAGATAAGAATCTACATTCTGACCCAAGAGTGTTACTTCTCGGTATCCCTGATCGAAAAGTTGCTGTGCTTCCTCTACAATCGAGTGGGGGTCGCGACTTCTTTCCCTGCCTCGTGTAAAAGGAACTACACAAAAGGAGCACATATTATCACAACCCCGCATAATGGAGATAAAAGCCGAAATGCCATTCGAGTTGAGCCTTACAGGTGAAATATCGGCATAGGTTTCTTCACGAGATAAAAAGACATTTACGGCCTTATGCCCTTCGTCTACTTCTTTGACCAGATGGGGCAGGTCACGATAGGCATCAGGGCCGGCGACCAAATCCACAATTTTTTCCTCTTCCAGGAGTTTACTTTTTAACCTTTCAGCCATACAGCCAAGGATACCAATGAGCAAGTGTGGTTTTTCCTTTTTAAGTGTATTCAAACCCTTGAGCCGGTTACGGATTCTGAGTTCGGCATTATCTCTGATGGCACAGGTATTCAAAAAGATCAAATCGGCGGCTTCGGCATCGGAAGTCGAGTCAAAACCATGCTCTTTCATGACCGAAGCCACAATTTCGCTATCTGAAAAATTCATTTGACAGCCATAACTTTCTATATAAAGCTTTCTCTTTCGACCGGTATTCACTTCTGAAGTGATTTGTATGGTCTCACAAGCCTGATTATTCTTTTCCACGTCTGCTTTAAACAAATATTTTTGATTGAGCCTGCAAGTTAGGAAATTGTCAGTGAAATGACAAAATGTCATAATAAGAATGTGTTGTTTTTTTAAAACTTTGCACAAGTTACACAAGGTAAACTCAAACTTAAGCAGTTTTCTGAAATTTTAACTTTTAAATTAGTAGAAATCAAGCCAATCGATTAGGGAAATCTTGAAAATCAATTTAATCTGGGTATAAATGGATAAGTTTTAATTTATGTCTATATTTGTTGCTGAAAAGCCCCGCGTTCTCAATCTCATTGCATATAAATTTATCAGGTAAATAATTTTCTTAATTTCATCAATTTACCTTATTTGATCATTTTTTAGCGCAGTTTTACGCTAAAAACGCTTGGTTCCATCTGATTGTATGAATAAGAAATTTCAAAGTATATTGATTGGTTTTTTGACCACGCTATGTTTGTCTCAGGGGAGTCTGTTGAGTGCTCAATCTTATTCTGATGCGGATCGTATCCGAATGCG
The DNA here is from genome assembly GCA_033765345.1 of Microscillaceae bacterium. GTDB lineage: Bacteria > Bacteroidota > Bacteroidia > Cytophagales > Microscillaceae > JANRIC01. The sequence goes on along the minus strand of JANRIC010000041.1, from coordinate 17,209 downwards.
AAAAGAAGCCGAAAATTTGATTGATTTGTATGAATTTGGACTCAATCAATTGGGGAGTGCCAATGAAAGGGATCGGAGATGGCGCGAGGATGATATTAATAATATCCTGACCAATTATTTTGAGAGTTCTTCTGTCTCTATTTTTGATGACTTATCGCGTGAAAACGCCGACAGCAGTTTCCTGAGTGCCCGTGAGTACTTAGAGAAAATCGGAGAGTTTTATTCTAAAGGAGTAACTTTTGATTACAATCTATCCTTTAAAAATCCTTGTTTTCAGAAAATAGGAGATGAAAATTTTTATTTTGTCAAAGCAGTAGTAAGTAAGAAACTGGAAGGGATTCTTTTTACCGATGATGCCGTCAATATCAATACGGATTCGCTGAATATCTATGTAAAATTTAATATTTTGCAAAACCGCCCTACATTGGTCACAGGTCCAGCCAAAATCTATGTGATCACTCCCCACGAAAATACCGAATGTATCGACACATTGTCTATCAAAAGGGTTTCTATTGACCTATTTGAGAATAGTATCCTTCGTGAACGCGCCGAAAACTTCGTAAAAGATTATGCCATTACCTTGAATATCATCGGAAACCCCAAAATCAATGAAAGATTTAATACCCTGGATTATTTTGAGAGTAATGATGTGAAGGTGTATAATGACTTAATCCCCATTATTCTCCTGGAGGAGTTTACTGCGGATGATTATCTCAATAATATTGAACTATGGTATCAGGAAGGGATCGTATTTGATTATCAGACCGTAAGAGCGACCAATGTGCTGGCAGAAGAAGATTATGTATCTGTGGAGGTAGAAGTGGATCGTTTGATACGAGTTCCTGCCAGAACTTATCGCAACCGTCAATCCATCAGTATTTTTGTGAAATTTCCCATTGATACCGACGGGCGCGTTGGTGCCGAACGCATTACGCCGAGGATTTACCGCATAGAGCGAAAAGAAAGAAAACTCAATCCCAAAAATTATCTGGCTGTTGGTGGGCAGCTAAATCTGATGAATTATTTTGGTGACCTCAATCCGGTAAACAAGGCTTTTGGAGGGCAAGCCAGCTTTACTCGTTTGGGTTATGGCTTTCATGCCACCAAAAAAATCAGCCCAAATTTGTTCTTACGCCTGGGTTTTGCCCGTGGGAGAGTCTTGGGGGATGATTTTACGGCTGCAGACCCTAGCGATGATCTGGCTCGATACAGATACATTCGCAATCAGCACTTCCGCAATACCATCAGCGAGCTTTCTTTGGTAGGTATGTATGACTTGTTGCCCAACAGTGGCTTATATTATAAGAGAAGACTCATCAGTCCTTATGTATTTGGAGGGCTTGCTCTTTTTCACCACGATCCGGAGGCCAAAACTCCAGTTGAGCTTGGAGCTACCTGGATCAAACTCAAGCCCTTGGCTACCGAAGGGCAAGGCAAACCTGGATATTCCAAACCTTATTCCAATTTTCAGGCAGCCATTCCTTTTGGTGTTGGGTTGAGGTTTAAACTGAATTATCGCCTGGATTTGTCCTTTGAGTTTGGGATTCGGTATCTATTTTTTGATTTTCTGGATGATGTCAGCGGCAATTATCCCGACCCGGATGATCTCGATAGCCCGATAGCGCGTTTTATGTCCAACCGTACACTAGAGAACTTTTCTGCCTACAATGGAGAATCCCGTCAGGAAGATTTGGAAAGACTTTTGGGAGAATTGAATGGTTTCTTGACTTTTCAGGGTTCACAAGGTAATTTCTACGATACCTTCAACGGCTACGGTAGGAGAGGAGACCAACGCGGAGGTTCTACGGTCAATGATATGTACTTGCTTACTGGTTTTCACTTGAGCTATCTGATTCAGGTGGGCAAAACCAAAACCATTCGCGAAAGACCCCGCTATCGCATTGATTTTAACTAAAATTTTATGGTTTATTTGAAGAAAATCACTTTCTCTGCCCCCCAGGTTCAGAATGAACCGGGTTATTTTGTAAAGAATATTGGTTTTTTGGTGTTATGTGGGGGATATAGTCATACAAAAAGTATATTCATAAACTCTGTTTTTTTGGATTTAACTTAAAGTTCCATTCTCTTTCAAAACCTTCTCTTGTCAAAATAATCATGGTATCAGAGCTAAATGCTAGATAATGAAACAAATAAACTTTTTCATCTTCGCTGATTGGTGTCAGTTCTTGTTTTTCTTCAAATGCTATTTCTAAGAAAAATTGTTCATCTCTTTTCAGCCATTCTTGGTCATAATATAGATGTTCTAGTAGGTGTTTCTGCAAGCTCTGTAAGGAAACTAAATTCTTTAGGCTCACAATTACCCAAAAAATATATTTGTGAAAAACAGGCATATTTTTTTTATTGCTTTGTTCAACCAAAGTTGCGTTTAGTTGAAGTAATAAACTTTCATTTGGTTTTTCTTTGAGTGTTGCTTTGCGTATTTTCAAGAAGGCATCAAAGTCATCGTGCGCTCGAGCCAATTGGTAGATTTTGGCCTCGGTGATTCCGTCCCATTCTTCTTCAAGATGAAAACAGGAGCGGCAATAATATTCATTCAGATTTATACCTGTATCTGAAAATTTCTTTACTGTCAGATTTTGTTCTCCACATTTCGGGCAATAGAGTATCATTTTTTTATTTTTATTTTTACTATTTCAGTAACAGATGCCAAAATCTCTGCCTTGTGTCGGATTATTTTGAAATAATAATCCGTCTTTACTTATTTTTAAGTAATGTCTGTATTCAAATTGCCCCATTTTACTTCTTAGCGATTTTACGAATTCTATGATTTCTGACCAGGTGATCGTTTCAGAAAATTCGACAGGGGCATCATTTAAAACAGGCAAAGTGAGTCTTGTCAAAGTATAAAATGCTAAACTTCGTAACTTGTGACACACTACCAAAAAATCAAATACTAAAAAAATACAATTTGTTTCTGCCTTTGGGATGTCAAACTTGTCCATTAGCTCTAAACCGACCTTAGCAAAACTTGGACATTCAAACCCGAAATGGAAGGCGAAGCAAGCATTATCACCCAGCCTCACAGCTTACTACAGAGAATTGTAAATCCTTTGAGAAAGATGATTCATAGAAAATCAATTTTTCCTTAAGGTGATTATTTGGGTATAAGAAATATCACACCTTCAAGCAAAATCCAATCACTCTCCTAAGGTTTGCCACAACGGCACTTTTTCTCTGCTTCTCCGATCAGTTCGAGAATATCCTCAAGCATATAGAGTGCAAAACGGTATTTTTCCAAAAAAATGTAGTCGTTTTCTTCCGAGGAGACTTTTTTCTGTGATCTACAACTGAGGGTTACTTTGTAATAGACCTGTTGAGCGGACTGATAGTCCGTCTCGATGCTTGCCTGAAAAACCGACAGGGTATCTTTGGGAGAAGATACCTGAGCCAAGTTTTGAGAAAAAACATTTGTGGTAAAAAAAAGCAGGTTCAATAAGCCCAAAATCAATGCATACTTTTGTTTGATTAGTTTCAATTTCGTAGACATACGGTTAAAGATTTAAATTTGACTATATGAAATTTTGAGTTCTTGTTGATATTCAAACAGAACTTTTTAAAAAAAGAAAATCGGTGAATAATTACTCCCTTATTTTTGATAGGTTAAATATAAAATAAAAAAAATAATTATCCAAATTAAGTGGATAGAAATTTAAAAATACAAAATAAAATCCTGTTTATTTGGAATTGTAAATTAATAATTTAGCAAAAAGACAAATTAAAGAGCAAACTATATCAAATTTAATTTGATATAGTTTGCTAAGAGGCTGTTATTTTGATTTTTCGGTTTTTGTTCGTTTTTGGTTGGCCGGAATTTTTTCCTCGGAATCATCCTTATGTGGTTCTGATTTCTTTTTAGAAGCCACGGGTCTAGCGTCTCTTTTTTCCAAAAAACCCTGGATAGTTGGACCGAGTTCAGCCTGAGAGCGGCGTCCTGTGAACACGCCAATATGCCCGCCGGGAAATTCATACAATTGTTTGTCAGTAGAACCTACGGCTTCATTGAGCGGTTTGGTAGAGCTTGGGGGCACGAGGTGATCTTCGGAAGCATAAATGGTCAGGATGGGCATGGTGATATTTTTTAGATTTACGATATGCCCTCCAATATTCAGTTCACCCTTGATCAATTTATTTTGTTGGTATAAGTCCTTGATAAACTGGCGGTAGGTTTCGCCGGCCTGGTCGGGAAGGTCATTGATCCATTTTTCCATACGGAGGAAGTTCATCAGTTTTTCCTCATCATCGAGCATATCCATGAGGTTTTTTTGCTTACGAACTTTGAGCATCGGTTTTAATAATTGAAAGCCTGCATCCAAAAATACGCCGGGGACTAAGCCTCCGAAGCCTTCCACAATCGCATCTACATCCATATCACGTGCCCAGCGGAAGAGCAAACCATCATTGGTTGAAAAATCTACCGGGGTAACCAGGGTAATGAGGTTTTTAATCTTTTCGGGGTGAAGTGCCGAGTAAATCACTGAAAAAGTGCCTCCCTGGCAGATTCCCATGAGGTTAATTTGATCAATCTGATGCTTTTGTCTGACAAAATCTATGGCTTCATCCATATATACATTGATATAATCGTGCATGGTAAGGTATCGTTCGTTGCGGGTAGGATAGCCCGTATCGATGATGTAGATGTCCATGCCCAAAGCAAGTAGGTTACGAATCAGACTGCGGTCAGGCTGGAGGTCCATCATATAAAAGCGATTAATCAAGGCATAAGAGATCAGGATGGGGGTTTTGATGGTTGGTTCGGAATCCCTCAGATAACGGTATACTTTTATTTTATCCAAGCTCCAGACCAGTTCTTTGTTGGCAGTACCGATCTCGATAGCATCTATATGGGAGAAGACTTGGGCTCCTTTTTGCAATTTTTGATTGGTTTCGTTGATTTTCTCAAGTAGTTCAGCGATTGGATTTCCCATGAGTTAATATTTTGATTTGATACATGATCTAAACCTGTTAACGGATAACTTCAATACAATAATACTAAGAATATTTTGAATTTAGGCAAGATTATTTTTCTTGATCAACATTTTTCAGTTGTTTTTCAAGCATTCTTACTTTGGCTTTTAATTCATAGAGAGTTGCGTTGATTTCATCCACTTCGGATCGGGGCACTACGGGTAGAGGTGCCAGCATATACTCCATCAATTTATCCAGATCTGCCTTGATTTCAAGTCCTAGCTTGAGTAGTTCACCTTGTAAGGCAGAATATTGGCTTCCTCCAAAAAGTACGATCACGTCTTCTTCCAGGGTATTGACCCAGGCGGCATAAAACTCGTCAAAATGGGTGAGTTCTGATTTTTCCTGAGATTTTCTCATAATTTCACGGACTGCCTTTTCGATAGCTTGCTGGGACGCTACATACACAAGGCTTTGCATTTCTATGCCCTTGATGTAGTATTTGTTATAAAGGTCTTGAATGCGGATGACCAAACCCAGCATTTCTTTATCACGTCCGGCAGGAATCATCGTAAAATAAGGCTGGACGAATTTATGAAACTGCTCAGAGAAATCATAACTCATTTTGGCTAGTGTATTCAGATTTTTGTCCAATAAATTGCTGGGGGGGAATTGCTGCAAAATCTGAGCAAGGGGTACAGAAAGAAAATTATTGATGCCAGAAGGGTTAGACATAAATTCCTGGTATTTTTGGATCATTTCCAAAAAACCTTTGGACTGATCCTTATCCATAAAATGGAAAATGCTGTCTATCACTTCCTTGTATTTGTCCATATCCAGGACTTTGGTCAGAGAATCGATACCGAGCGTATTGCTTTGCATCATTTTGTAGATAGGCTGCCAAAGTTCAAACATTTTCATATAGGTGCGGGTATTGTCAATAAATCCTGCAAAAGTATGTTTATTGAGGCTGCCGGGGGTATAATCCAAGCCATTGATTGGTTTGCCGAATTGATGAAAAATTTGATTATAAATAGCATTCCAATCATTGTAGAGGTATTGCATATTCTCGATTTGAGCAGACCAGTCTTGATTGCCTGATTCTTTACCAGCGGCGTAATGCAGCAGATCCATCCATTTTTTCCCAAGTTCCATTTGAGATTCCATCCAGTTTTTAAGAAATTCTGGTGCTTTATTATCCGGGTTATTTTGCATAGAATGCATCATATCTTCTCTGAGGTCTTTTTGGTTGTTGAACCAGATTTGGTAAAGTTCAACAGATTTTCCAATCACGTCTCCCTGTTGGAGTGAGTTGCTAATTTTTTTGGAGGTGTCGACGAGATTATCTACAAACTTGGTTTGTGTGTTCATCCAAGCATCAAAAAAGTTCTTTGTACTATCCATAGATTAAAGTGGGTTAGATTATCTTTGGTACAAAATTAAGAATGTCTGCATAATAAAAAAAAATAAATGTAACAAAGTATTATATTTTGTTAAAAAAAAATTAGCTTTACTGAGCTAGATGTTAAACAAAAAAGCTTTTATCATTATTTTGATAGCATATAGTATTTATTTACTAATACAATAATTTTTGTACTTTACCAATATTTAATCTTTCTTACACAATGCTTAACCAGGATCAGGTACATACCCATGAGTTTAGTTTTAGTCAGGAGGAGGTGATTCGTTTTGCAGAAGTCAGTGGAGACCGCAATCCAGTACATTTGGACGCTGAATATGCCGCCAGAACTGTTTTTAAGAAACCGATTATACATGGTTTTTTAGCCGGAAGTATTTTTTCCAAAGTTTTTGGCACTTTATTTCCTGGTGAAGGAACGATTTATCTCAAACAAACAATGGAATTTCTCAGACCTATGTTTGTGGATACGGTGTACGAAGCGATATTTAAAGTAAAAGAGATAGACACAGACAAACACAAGGCTTTGGTAGAAACCATTATTCGGGATAAAAATACGCAAAAACAGACCATCAAAGGGGAGGCTTTGATTATGCATTCCGAGAAGATTCTTTGAATCAAGCCCTCTACATTCTTTCGGGTACCTCGATACCAAGCAAAGACATGGCTCTTGCAAGGGTACGCCCGGTGAGTTCGCTGAGGGCTATTCTGAAGCTTTTGGCGTCTGGGTCAGGCGTTTGGAATATGGGGCATTCGTTCCAAAATCGGCTATACGTTTTGGCAACTTCATAGACGTACTGAGCGATGATAGAGGGTGCATAATTATCGGCGGACTCTAGGATTTTTCTTTCCAAATCGTAAATAATGAGAATCAGATTATTTTCGGAAGGCTCGAGCTTTTGATATGTGGCATAGTTTTCTGGTTTCCAGGCGAGTCCTTGGGCTTTGGCTGTTCGCAGGATAGAATGTGTCCGGGCGTGTTGGTATTGAATAAATGGAGCTGCATCTCCCTCAAAATCAACAGATTGTAATGGATCAAACAACATTCTTTTGCCGGGGTCAACTTTTACCAGAAAGTACTTCAAAGCACCCACACCGATTATTTCAAATAGGTGTTCAAGCTCCTGTTCGCTGAGTTCTTCAATTTTACCTCGTTCACGGGTTCTTTCGGCGGCGATTTCTTTCATTTCGGCAACCAGATCATCGGCATCTACTACGGTTCCTTCGCGTGATTTCATTTTGCCTGTCGGGAGGTCTACCATACCATAAGAAAGGTGATACAAACCTTCGGCATAAGGTCTGCCTAATTTTTCCAGCACCTTAAAAAGTACTTTAAAGTGATAATCCTGTTCATTACCGACGACGTACACCGATTTATCAATCTGATAATCCTGGTATTTCAGATCGGCTGTACCCAGGTCTTGCGTCATATATACCGATGTGCCGTCGGATCGGAGGAGTAATTTTTGATCCAGTTTGTCGGCTGTGAGGTCAATCCAGACCGAAGAATCGGCATTTCGATAAAAAACTCCTTTCTGAAGTCCTTCTTCAATGATGTCTTTGCCTAGCAGATAGGTATCTGATTCATAATAGATTTTATCAAACTCGATGCCCAATTTACGATAAGTGGCATGAAAACCTTCGTAGACCCAGCCATTCATTTTTTTCCAAAGATTCATGGTTTCTTCATTACCAGCTTCCCATTTGAGCAGGAGATTTTTGGCTTCAATTTGCGAAGGGCAGTAGTTTTGTACTTCTTTTTTGATGGCATCCCAGAGTTCTTCGGCTTTTTTTTCTTCGGGATTTTCGGCGAGTTTTTGAAGGAGCGTATTGATTTTTTGAATTACTGTCATAGGGTAATTCAAGCCATCAGTTGAGTGTTTTTTTTGTATAGAAAGCATTTCACTTTCCAGCTCTCTTTTGAGGTCTTTATCAAAAAGCACATAATATTTCCCGACTAGGTGGTCGCCTTTGATCCCTAAGGTTTCAGGAGTTTCGCCATTGCCGTGTCGCAGGTAAGCCACCATGGATTTACAAATGTGAATTCCTCGGTCATTGACCAGATTAGACTTAACTACTTCATAACCTCTCGCAGCGAGGATACGGGCTACCGAATCACCGAGAAAATTATTACGTAGATGCCCCAGGTGTAGTGGTTTATTGGTATTGGGCGAAGAAAATTCTACCATTACCTTTTTGCCTGTGGGTGCAAATTGCCCTAATTCTTTCTGATTTCGCATCTCATCAAAGGCCTGAAGCCAGATTCGGTCACTGATTGTCAGGTTAAGGAAACCCTGCACTACATGAAAGCGATCGACAACCTGACTATGATTCTGTAGATATTCTCCAAGTAGATGGGCGGTTTCATCAGGTTTTTGGCGGGTGATTTTGGTATATGGGAAGGTTACAAAGGTATGCGAACCTTCAAAGTCTTTTTTGGTGGGCTGCAGACTGATTTTTTCTACTTGAGTGGCATATAAATCTACAAAAGCCTGCTCGATATGTTTGATTAAGATTGATTCTATGTCCATGATTGGGATTGTCTTGATGGTACAAAGCTAATGCTTAGGACTTGATTTAGAAAATAATGTCTGTATTTTCAAACAAAGCCTGTATGCGTTTTTTTTCCTCCTCCGAAAGCGGATTTCCTGTGAGCTGAAGGGTCTTCAATCGGGTTAGTTTTTGAGGATTCAGGCTGATTTCCCGAAGTGAGTTCCAGCCTAGGGAAAGTTTTTCCAGTTGGGTCAAAGAATTGATTTCTGCCGGAAGCTCCCTTAATAAATTAGCGGAACAATTCAGTTGGGTTAATTGGGACAAGTGCGCTATGTCAGCAGGTATTTCTTCAAAGAGATTAAAGGATAAATCCAGGGATTGTAAGAGAGGAAGTTGAAAAAAATCTTTGGATAAATGTCGGATTTGATTGTGACTCAGGCTTAGGTGTCGGAGCTTTGAAAAGTAGATAGATCCCTCCGGGAAACTTTCAAGGTGGCAAGAGTCCAACCGAAGTATTTCTAAATAAGGCATCTCAGCGAGTATAGCCGTGTTGGCTGACAGATCGAGTTGAGGGTTATTACACAAAGTCAAGGCCTTCAAAGAAGGCAAAAAAATCAATTCTTTGGGAAGATAAATTATCTGTGAATGGCTCAAAATCAAAGACTTAAGCTCGGTTAGTTCCATGAATTCGGGAGGAAATGCAGTGTAAATCTGATGGCTAAGATTGAGTTCATAGACTTGATCGGGGTGCAAAAGGGCTTCTTTAAAAGAATAAAATTGATGATCTTTCCAGGTAGAGCCCAGGATAACTTCAGGAGTTTTTTGATAAAATTGTGCCAGGAGGGAGAATGGACAGGTACAAATCAAAAGAAAGCACAAAAATTTAACTATCCGGGCTACCGTTTTCCTGACTATGAGAGGAGTCTTTATCCAGAAGTTCTTTTTGACGGATGATAGCATTTTTAATTCTTTTTTCTATCTCGGTTTCCTTAATTTTTTCGTTTAATTGCTTCAAATTTTGTATACTTTCTTCCGGTTCAATATCAAAAATAGATTCGTCAAACTCAAAAGAATCTTGCACAGACTGAACCGGGGTATATTCTTCTTGCGAGCGGATGAGTTCTTCAAAACTACGACGCATCTCTTCTTCTTGTTTGCGGAGTTGTTCGGCAACCAATTGAGACTCTTCGAGGAGTTTTCTGGTTTCGGCATTGACTTTAATGGCAGAGATTGTTGTGGCCAAATCCTCTGAGACGGTTTCTACAAAATTGGTTTCATAACTTTGTAGTAAGTCAAAGGAGGCTATTTCAATGACACCAAATATTTGAGTATTTAACTTGATAGGGACTACCAGTATACACCGGGGGCTGGCGTGGCCAAGCCCAGAGCCAATATCCGAATAATTTTCAGGAATTTCTTTTAGGAAGATGGTTTCTTTTTCAAGGTATGCCTGTCCGACAAGTCCTTCACCTGGTGCGATTAGTTTATCCATATACTTAAATTTATCGTAGGCATAGGTGCTGATTAGTTTAAGTTTTTCGTGGGTTTCATCCCAAATAAACAAGGCTCCCTGATTTGCTTTGAGATATTTCACCAGTTCAGAAATCGTGAAAGCGGATAGTTTCTGAAGATTATCGCTATTATTTCGCAGTATTTCTCCAAAAATAGAGATGCCAGTATTGACCCAGCTTCTTTTTTGCTCATCTTCTGAAATTTTCCTCAGATTTTCACGCATTTGCAGCAATGAATTCCCCAATATATCATTGTCTCCTTTGGCATTAAACTCGTGATTAAAATTTCCTTTACCGATGTCCTTGGCAAAATTAGCCACATTTTTCATGTTATCGATCAAGCTATTGAGTGCTTCCTGAATTTTACCCAGTTCGTCTTTGTGAATTTTTTGTATAGCTTGCGGGAATTCACCTTGTGCAAGCATCGTGATTTCTTTCTGAATCCGACGCATCGGCAAAGAAAGGCTGTTGGCTACAAAATATCCGAGTGCGACGATAAGCACCACAAGTAAACCAGAAGCCAGAAAAAGTTGATTTCTCAAATTGCTGATTTCCTTAAAAATCTCATTACTATTCATTTCGGTAATGATTGCCCATTGCGTATTAAAAACATTTACAGGGCGATAGATATCCAAAACTTTTTGCCCAAGAAAATCATAGTTTTCTATACTTCCCGATTTCCCGTTCAGTGCGTTGATAATAGATTGATTTTTAACTTTTCTAAGAAGAATAGTTGTATTGAGTCTTTGAATCATCATCACCAAATTACTATCTACCTGATGATTCAGCAAATCTGTCTGATAAGCAACCGGATCGACAATAAAACGGCGGGTATCATTCCGAATCAGGAAATCAGGACCGACCAGGGCAGTTTCACCGCTGGCACCTAAGCCGTCTTTTTCCCAATTTTCGTGATTAGTCATCAGATTATTGATATTTTCATTGGCAAGCTGTATGATCAAAGCCCCTATCTTTTTGGTTTGTGGATGATTATCTGGGTAAATCGGAACTGAGGCGAAACAAACCGGTTCATTAAAATTGGGCAGATAAAAATCAAAATCCTCGAAACCAATGAAGTTCCTTTCTTTGGATTTGAGTGTTTTTTTGAGCAATCTGGAAAGATGACTAAATCGGTAAGGCCCATTGATGAGATTGGTAGCAAAGTCGGTTTTTTTGGCAACCGAATAAACAATATCTCCTTGATCATTGACCAAAAAAATGTCTGAATAAGCAAATTCCTTGAGGTATCTTAAATAGGAGGGATGGTACTTATGGTGTATGAGGTCATAGGCTTCTTGTTGGGATAATTTATAAGGAAGATGTTTATAACCAATGGGTTTGGGGTTGGCGGCGATGTATTTGTATTGCAGAACTTTGCTAAGTTCATATCTTGGGAAAAGCGGATATTCAGGTGTTTTATCCAAGAGGTTGTACTGGAGTTGTTTTAAGAAGTCCAATTCGTAAAATTTACGAAGCACTTTTTCTTCTTCGGGATTCAGTGTTTGCCTGATCTGATAAAACGTTGAGTCAAAAGCCTGCAAAGATTCTATGGTACTTGGATTATGAGCCAGGGAGATGATTTGTTTCTGTACTTGAATAAAATAAGACTCAATGGCTTTTTTTCGCTGATCGGTATGGTTTTCAAGAAGCGTAAAAGATTGTTTGCTTAACAATTCTTTTCCTTTGAGGTATGCAAAAATACTGATAAAAGCCAGGGCTGAGATAGATACTACAGACAAGGCGATCAAAAACTTATTGAGAAGTTTTTGATTTTTGAAGAAATCAGTAATTTTTTCAATCCACTTCATGATGATCTTTTTTCAATACAGGTATACCATACTTTATGCCAGACGGACGATTTCGGCACCCAATTGATTTAATCTTTGATCAATTTTTTGATAACCCCGGTCTATCTGCTCTACATTGTCAATAATGCTTTCCCCTTGAGCCGACAAGGCGGCAATCAGCAAAGCTACCCCTGCGCGGATATCGGGAGAGGTCATCCGAATGCCTCGAAGGGCTATTTTTTTATCCAAACCGATGACCGTAGCCCTATGTGGGTCACATAAAATGATCTGAGCCCCCATATCGATAAGTTTATCCACAAAAAACAATCTGCTCTCGAACATTTTTTGGTGAATCAGCACTGTTCCCTTGCTTTGGATCGCTGTCACAAGTACAATACTGAGTAGGTCAGGTGTAAAACCTGGCCATGGGGCATCTGCTACGGTAAGTATAGAGCCGTCGATAAAAGTCTGGATTTCATAATTTTCCTGTGCAGGGATATAAATATCATCTTCCCGAAGCTCCATTTGAACGCCAAGTTTTTGGAAGACACTGGGGATAATTCCCAATTGATGAATTTGAGCGTTTTTGATGGTAATTTCAGAGCCTGTCATGGCAGCCAGCCCAATAAAACTACCGATCTCGATCATGTCAGGAAGTAAGGTATGTGTTGTTCCTCCCAAAGATTGGACACCTTCAATCTGAAGCAAATTAGAGCCGATGCCCTGAATTTTGGCACCCATTTGAGTGAGCATTTTGCATAATTGCTGGATATAAGGCTCACAGGCTGCATTGTAGATCGTGGTAGTTCCTTCGGCAAGTACGGCAGTCATAATAATATTGGCTGTACCAGTGACGGAGGCTTCATCGAGGAGCATATAAGTACCTTTGAGTTGGGGGGCGTGGATATCAAAGGTATAGTTTTCAGCATCATAATGAAATTCGGCACCGAGTTGCTGGAAACCTAAGAAGTGGGTATCCAATCTTCTTCTACCGATTTTGTCGCCACCGGGTTTGGGGATTCTTGCTTTACCGAATCTGGCCAAAAGAGGTCCTAGAATCATCACGGAGCCTCTGAGTGCGCTTCCTTTGGCACTAAAATCTTCGCTTTCCAGATAATCCATATCAATATCATCAGCCTGAAAGCGGAATGAGCCAGGTTCAAGGGCAGTTACTTTTACCCCCATGGCTTTCAGCAGCTCGATGAGTTTGTTGACATCCCGTATATCGGGGATATTTTGAATAGTGATAGGTTCGGCACTGAGCAAAACGGCACATATTACCTGAAGAGCTTCATTTTTTGCGCCTTGTGGGATAATATTTCCCTGAAGTTTTTTTCCTCCGATTACTTGGAATGATGCCATGGGTTTGTTAAGAATTAGAGGAAAAGCTTAAATATATTGGATATTCAAGCATTCCTGTGAAAATTTTACTTTTTCTTTCTTTTGGGTTTTTTGTTGATGTTGTTATTTGAGCCGGAACTAGAACTGGAATTCGTATTGCCGTTGCTGGCAGGTGCTTTTTTCTCGCGGGGTATAGCCAATTCAAAGGGGTTTTCGGCCAGAATTTTTTCTCTCAGTTCGTCTCCCAGTTTAATATTGGATATTTTCTCGATATGATCCAGAATCGTCACATCTTGGATATTGTCCTTATTCCAGCTCAGGAAGAAGCTTTTCATGAGGCGACCGATATGAATGAGGGCACTGAATTTTTCTTCTTCGTCTTCCAGTTCAAAAGCTTTTTGAATAAGTAACTCAATATTTTTGCCGTAGTGTTTGTAGACAATCTTATGAGAGTTGTAATCAAGTCTTTGTGGTTTTTTCCCAAGTTCCTCAATTTTTGGCATCGGATAAGGGCTTTCTACATCCAAACTAAAACCAGACATAATGTAGAGATCATCCCAGAGTTTGTTTTGGTAGTCTTGTGAATCGCGGGTATTGGGGTTAATTTGTCGCATGAGTTCAATGAGATTGTGTGCATACCGGGTTCTTTCTTCTCTTTCCTCAATTTTGACGATATACTCGACGATTTTCTGGATATTTCGCCCGTATTCTTTTAGAATTAGGAAAGGTTTTTGGGTATTGTACTCATCTAAATTGAAGATGCTCTTAGGCGGAAAGTTTACTATGTTCATATATACCTGTTAATCAATAAATAAATAAAATCAAGTGTGAATCTTCAGCTTTGCAAAGCTCAAAAGTAGTGTTTTTTCACCATATTCTTCAAAATCAATGCAAGCTTTTCGATCATTATTAAAATCTTGTACTTCTTTTACGATTCCAAAGCCAAAACGAATGTGTTCTACCTTCATACCTACCTGTAAATCTTTGGTATCGCTGGGTTTAAAATCTGGGGAGATTTGATGATTGGCTTTCACAACAGGGCTGATGCGTGTCAGTCGGGGTTGGAGATTTTGTACAAAGCTGGTATTTACTTGTGAATACTCCTCGCCCCAGGTATTTTCTTTGTGCAAAAAAGACTCGTCAATTTCCTGAAGAAAGCGGCTGGGTTCACAATTTTTAAGCCTACCAAACTGATACCGAGTCAGGGCATAACTGAGGGTAAGTTTTTTTTCGGCGCGGGTGACGGCCACATAAAAAAGGCGACGTTCTTCTTCAAGATCATCCCGGCTGTTGAGCATCAGTTGAGAGGGGAAAAGGTCTTCTTCCATACCTACCACAAATACGTGGCTGAATTCCAGCCCCTTAGCGGCGTGAATAGTCATCAGTGTGACTTTATCATCGTCATTGTCTCCGGCTTCATCTACACTCGTCAGTAGAGAGACTTCCTGTAAAAAGGCTGAGAGAGATTTGTCAATATTGTTTGGATTGTCTACAAATTCTTTGATCGCATTGAGCAATTCTTGTACGTTTTCATAGCGAGAAAGCCCTTCAATGGTCTTATCTTCGTAAAGCTCTTTGAGCAAACCAGAGTTTTTGGATATTTGGCTAGCGGCGATAAAAGCATCATTTTGTTTGGCAAGCGTCTCAAAACTCTGTATCAGTGTGGCAAATCCTGCAATAGCACTTGCGGCGCGCCCTTTGAGAAACCGGGCCACATTTTTCACAACTTCCCAAAGGCTCATACTGTTTTGCTCGGCCAAATAAACAAGTTGACTCATCGTAGCATCTCCAATACCACGCCGGGGCAGGTTGATAATCCTTTTGAGGGCTTCTTCGTCATTGTGGTTGATGGAGTAGCGCATATAAGCAATCAAATCCTTGATTTCTTTGCGTTGGTAAAAGGACAAACCTCCGATGATGCGGTATTTGATATTCATTTTTCGGAGGGCTTCTTCCATCGTGCGGGATTGGGCATTGGTACGATAGAGGATGGCAAAATCACGGTTACGCAGGTTATGATTTACTTTTTCCTCAAAAATGGTGTTTGCCACGACTCGCCCCTCTTCACTGTCAGAAAGTGCTTTGATGATCTTGATGAGGCTACCGTGTTCGTTATCCGTCCAGACGCTTTTCTTGAGTTGGCTCAGGTTTTTATCAATGATAGAGTTGGCTGCTCGGACGATATTCTGGGTCGAGCGGTAGTTTTGTTCCAGCCGAATGACTTTGGTTTCTGTATAATCACGCTGAAAGTTCAGGATATTTTGAATATCTGCCCCTCTGAAGGCATAGATACTTTGGGCATCATCTCCCACTACACATATATTATGATGAATCTCGGACAATCTTTTGACGATGAGGTACTGAGAATAATTGGTATCCTGAAACTCATCAATGAGGATGTACTGAAACTTTTGCTGATATTTACCCAAAGCCTCGGCATGATCTCTAAACAAAATATTGGTATTAAACAGCAGATCATCAAAATCCATGGCATTGGACTTAAAAATCCTTTTTTGATAATGTTGATAGATTGTACCGATTTCGGGTTTTTGTTGGGCTCGGTCGTCTTCGAGGTAGACTGGATTATCGATGTATTCGCGGTAAGAAATCAATCGGTTTTTTGCTCCCGAAATTTTACCAAGTACCAGGCCGGGTTTATATACTTTATCATCCAGATTCCTTTCTTTGAGGATACTTTTGATCAGTGATTTAGAATCATCAGTATCATAAATAGAAAAATTGCTATTATAACCGATTTTATCCGCTTCAAAGCGTAAAATTCGAGCAAAAATAGAGTGAAAAGTGCCCATCCAAAGATTGTTGGCCTGAGGACCGACCAATGTCTCGATCCGGTGGCGCATTTCGCCAGCGGCTTTGTTGGTGAATGTCAAAGCCAAAATTTGGTGTGCAGCCACTCCCTGACTGATCAAGTGGGCGATACGGTGCGTAAGTACCCTTGTTTTGCCGGAGCCTGCGCCAGCAATAATCATCAGGGGACCTTCTTCGTGCAAAACGGCTGCTCTTTGAGGTTCATTCAAACCCTCCGTGTAATTCATACAAAATATATTTTAGGGGTTGGGGTGTGGGGTGTAGAGTTGAGTAAAAGGATTGTTGTAGTTTCTAAGATGACATTTTACTCCCGATACCTTACTCCCAGCACTCAAAACCTTGCCCCGTATGGATAACGAACATGTGCAATTTACAAATTTTTAAACAAAAATATGTAATATTTTATAAATTATGCGGAGGTTTTGTGTGTATTATTATTATTAGAATTTACTCATACCTTCGGAAAACTCAATGCATACCTCTTTTTTAATGTTTTACATGGATTAAAACTCGCTCAGAAACTATTTTCATACCTAAGAAGTAGAAAAAAGTCCTTGCTATATCTTAAAAGTCTAAAAATTACCAAAAATGACATCTCCAATTTGTTAGCCATTCTACCGAAAACCCAGCACAGGTACATATCCCCCCCCAAAAAAAAATCCTTCAAAACATCTGTGTTTTGAGCCCTTTGTTCCTAACTTCGTAATAGGGACGGAGAACTATTTTTTGAGGAAGAATCAACACATAACTATCACATTTTTAAGCCTTTTAAGCTATGCCAGACTACACACACAAATCCAACTCGGAATACGAGGACGATTACGAAGACGAAGACTACGAAAACATAGGCTTTGACCTTAAAAACCGGAAAAACCCCGCACAGGTCTTTGAGGAGCGGCTCAAAG
>JANRIC010000040.1:0-19736 GCA_033765345.1 Microscillaceae bacterium | reverse complement strand
GCGGTCTTGTCCGCTCGATTCATAGGCTTCTATAATGCGAAACATTTCTTGGCTTTTGTCCATTTTTGACTATTTTTAGCTTTTTTCAAAGGTAGACCCTTTGGAGCAGTTTTCCAGGATGGGGTTGCTGGGTGGGATACTTTTTTGTGAACTAAAATTTGCTTTTTGTTGGGGGCTAAGGAAAACGGGGTGGCATTCCTAGTCAATTATATCTTTTAATATGATTTCCAGTTCATAATGATAATATTGCGAGCCGGGTTTATACTTATAATAAACATAATATCTTCCATTTTCTAAATTAGAAACGTCTAAATATCTTTGATTTTCAGGCGTATCGTCATCTTTGAAACTGTTTAGAAATTTTTTTGAGTATGCAACTCCAGTATCCAATATATCCAATTGTTTATCATAGACAGACCAATAATTGTGATCAGACATTACAGGAAACTCTAAAATTAGACGGCGATTATTTTCATAACGTTTGATTAAATAAGAATTAATTTTATCGTATAGATGCAGTTTGACCCAGATAGAATCTTCCTTAACGATTATTACATCTTGTTTAACAGGATATCTAACAAACACTATGACCCCATGATCGTAGCCTGTCATTTTGTTAACCTTACCCAAACTATCATATTCATACCAGATGCTTGATTCAAAACAACTTTCCTCAGTTTGGTCTGCTTTTCCTTGGTCACAATCATATTGCCCCAATATTTTTAAGATACCATTTGGATAATATTCTTTAAAATATCCATAACGACAAGTATCAACCAGGATATAGTCTTGAAAATCAACACTAAATACTTGACAACTATCTGTAAGAAAGTTTTCAATTTTTCGAATATTACCATTTTTGTAATAACTAACTACTTGCCTCGTAGTAATATTAGACTGACTAGTAACATTTGAAAAATTAAATATTAGAATTATCAGAACAATTAATCTAAGGCTCATCATATTATTTATTCCTCAATTAAATAAACTTCTACTAGTTAAATTCGGCTATTTATTCCCACTTGATAATCTTTTAACAATATCATTAAAGTGATTATCAACTGTTTTATTAATACCATGGTGCTTTAAAGCTGCAGGGGTTTTGAGATTTGGATTCAATTCTGGAGGTAACTTGCCTCCTTTTACATCTGATTCGTTTTCACCGCTTGGGACATTTACAATGCCCACATATCTTCCAACTTTACTCAAACGAGAAGATGGGTCTGCTAATGCTTGCACCCCCGTTCTTTGAGGTGATCCTTCGGAACACCTCAAAGTATTCCATAAAAGGAAAGTTTGAAACTTTCCAGCCGAAGGCTTGGGACGTTCTCAGCAAGAAAGCCTAAGATAAAATATTCTTTGTAAAATAACTGGATTTTTACATAAAAACCCGAAAGCCTCTAGATGCAGTCTTTCGGTTTTTTTTATGTAAGGCATTGTGTGCGAAGCGATTACCCGTCCTATCGTCCAGGCATTTGCTCCCTGATGTCGCAAAAGAGGAAACAAGGCGTTCGTGCGTGTCCTCGGTCAGGCTGTGCTACGGAAAAAAACAAGGTAGTATGCTCTCCCTCGGTTCGTGTCCTTACGAACCATCTACATTTGAGGTGCATAGCCTGCATACTACTTCACAGGATAAGGCAATCCCAATTCTTGATGAATATACTCCTTTACCCTTTCTATAATCACGACCATAGCACTCAGATCATCTGTTTGTGTAGCATCATAGGCACGGCTTACGCTATATTCTTTACCAACTAAAATGACAAAAAACCAAAAACGACCAATCGTATAGCATCCGTATAATGGTTTTTCTGCTTTTCCATTTAGTATTTGAGCATCTACCATAGCAATCAGCAATTGTCCAAGCGGGTCATTGCCTGAATTCTTTTCAGGTTTATACTCTTGCAAAAAGAAAAAAGGGTTTTTGGGGGTTTGTTTACCTGTAGCTACAAGCCATTCCACTTTACCGTTTGCTTCTACAGTATCAGTCTGCAAACTAAAATAGCGTTGTGTAAATATCTTATAATGAGGTAAATTGTTAAACTCAAATTCTGCCAAAAACAAAGCAATAAACATCATTTTTAGTTCATCTTCATTCCACATCTCCACATTTTTGGATAGAGATATTCTTAATTTCTCAAAATTCGGACTCAACAAACCACTTTGGCCAGAAACATCAAGCCATTGCATGAATGATGGCAAATCATCTATTCTGGTGATGCCAAACTCGATTTCTACATCTTCAAAAAGCCATTGTTCAAAAGGGCGTTTTATCATAACAGTAGATCATTTTGATTGAATACAAATATACAACATTTTGACTGCAATAGGTGGGATATTTTGAGAAGTCGGATTTCCTTTTCCACGCTGTTTCAAGCTCCCTCGCTTGAACATATTGTTGAGGAAGGAACAAGAATCTTAAAAACCCAAATTCTGCATCTAGAAGCTTTCGGGTTTTTAAATAAAATCCAGCTATTTAGCAAAGAATATTTTATCTTAGGCTCTCGTGGAGAGAATATCCCAAGCCTTCGGCTGGAATTCGCTGACTTTCCTTTTATGGAATACTTTTAAGTGATACTTTGGAGTACCTCAAAAAACAGGGTACAATTTCCACCATGCTTATTTTTCTACATCTTTATTGTATTTGTTTCTGTACTCGATGGGAGTAAGCCCAGTGATTTTCTTAAAAACGGAGCGAAAAGCCTTGGTATCTGTGTAGCCGCTTTCAAACATGACCTCATTGATATTTTTGCGGCTCATCTCAAAATTCCGTTTGGCAGCTTCAATTTTTACCCTTTGGATGTACTCTAACACGGTGTTGTGGGTTGCTTTTTTAAATCTGCGCTCAAAGCTTCTCCGACTTAAGGCAAGCATATCTGAAAGTTGATCCACCAAGATTTTTTCCTGATAATTGGCTTCTATAAATTCCTGTGCTTTTTTGATTTCTTCATCAGGATGTTCTTTTTGTCCTTTAAAGATCGTAAAAGCCGACTGATTATCTCGGTCTATGTCAATGGCAAAATATTTGGCGGCCATGATGGCAGTATCCCGTGAGGTGTATTTTTCTACCAGATACAAAAGCAAATTCCAGTAAGAATTTGCCCCGCCACTGGTATAAATGCCCTGCTCTTCGGTGATTATTCCTCCATCAACCAAACATACTTCTGGAAACATAGCCCTAAATTGATTCATAAAAGCCCAATGTGTAGAACATTGTTTGCCTTCTAGCAGACCTGTTGAAGCCAGTAAAAATGCCCCTACACAAAGTGAAGCAAGCTCGGCTCCTTGTCTGTAATGATACACAATCCAGGGAATAGCTGCCTGATTGAGTGCCAGCGCAGTAGTTATGTCTCCAAATAAAGCGGGAATGATGACCAAGTCCGTTTTGGGGGCTTCTTCCAACAAAAAATCCACGTGAACCGAAAAAACTCCCTGCTGTAGTTTGACCTCTTTGGTTTGTCCAATCAAATATACCTCAAAAAGTGCGGGGTTGCCAGCAGCCTGCAAAAACCAGTTTACGGATGTAAACAAATAACGTGGGTCAACGACTGCTTCCAATACGGACGATTCAGGCACTAAAATAGAAATGGTTTTCATAAAACAAAGATAATCATTTCTACTGGCGGGATCAACCCCTAAAACTGCCGTTTTTACACCTGTTTGCTATCCCACCGAAAACTTATCTTTGTACCATTCTGAAATTATACCCAGATTAAAGTGATTTGCCTGATTAGCTTGATTATTAATAATTTAAGAGCTAAATTTCGGAAAACCACTTCGGTTTGAGTATAAATAAACCGCAACGCTTAAATACTATATAATTATGGAAAAAATGAATTTCAAAATCTTGATAGATGCACCCCGTGAAAAAGTATGGAACATACTTTGGGAGGATGCCACTTATCGCCAATGGACTAGTGCATTCAGCGAAGGGTCTTATGCCGTGACAGACTGGAAAGAAGGAAGTAAAGTACTTTTTCTGGGAGGTGAAGACGGTTCGGGAATGGTCAGCATGATTGCTGCCAACAGACTCCATGAGTATATGTCTATCAAACACTTAGGAGTTGTCAAAGAGGGGGTAGAAGATACCGAAAGTGAGGAGGTTAAAAAATGGGGGGGTATCTATGAAAATTATACCCTGATTGATCTGAACGGAAAAACCGAATTGATTATTGATATGGATGGTATTGAGGAATACCTGGACTTCTTTCAGGAAGCTTGGCCTAAAGCCCTTGCAAAGGTCAAAGAGCTTGCCGAAAGCGTTTAGATTAAAGATTCTAAGCCCTTTGAATCAGATCCAGGATTTTCTCCCGATCTGATTTTTTTTGTACATTATTGGACAGCCGTGTTATGAAACCGAACATTTTTTTATCACCTACAAACCTTCTTTTTTTTAAAAGTATTGACTATTAATCACTTAAAGTACCTTGCATCACAAGGTACAATATTTGTGCGAACTCCAGTATAAAAAATTGAACCTATAACCCAAACCACCATGCTTAAAAATTATCTCCTGATCGCTTTTCGAAACCTTTGGAAAAACAAGGTGTATTCGCTGATCAACATTTTGGGCTTGGCAACAGGACTTTGTTGCTGTATACTGATCACGATTTTTACTGTGCACGAATTGAGTTATGATCGTTTCCATAGCAAAGCAGACCGCATCTATCGGGTTACCCGTGAATTTTTAAACCCGGAGGGAGCCGTTGATTTGCATTTGGGGCACGTAGCTCCCCCTGTCGGACCTTTGCTCAAAGAAGAATTCCCTGAAGTAGAAGAATCTTTGCGTATGATCAATACAACGGCTTTACTCAAAATAAGGGATCGTTATTTTGTGGAAGAAGACGGTTATTTCGCAGAAAAAAACCTCTTCAAAGTCTTTGATTTTCAGGTGCTAAAAGGAGACGCAGATGAGATGCTGAAAAAACCATTTTGTATTGCGCTGACGGAGGAGTTGGCTCAGAAATATTTTCCTGAAGAAAACCCAATCGGAAAGACGCTCCAATGGATTGTACTCAATCATCAATATTCTCTCAAAATTACGGGCGTTTACAAAGCATTGCCAGAGCAGTCCCATTTTCATCCAAGTTGTTTGATTTCTTTGGTGACGATGGAGAATCCCAATATTTATCAAGGCAGCGCAGACCCCAAATTTTGGGGTAAAGAAGGGCTTAGGAAAAACTGGAGTAATAATTCGTTTCTGACGTATGTATTGCTGCCCGAAAAACACGATGCGAAGGCACTAGAGGCTAAACTTCCTGATTTTATGGAAAAAACTTTCGGAAGTTTTGCCCGAAGTCAAGGTTGGATAAATGACAAGGAAACCCAGAAAGTGAGCGATTTTACGAATCTTTATCTACAAAAATTAACCGATATTCACCTTCATTCCAATTTGGATTCAGAAGCAGAAACAAATGGCAATATCTTATATGTGTACATCTTTGCCCTGGTGGGTTTGTTTATTTTGGCCATTGCTTCAATCAATTTTATCAATCTTGCTACAGCTCGATCTGCCAACAGAGCCAAAGAAGTAGGTATTCGCAAAGTTGTAGGAGCTTATCGAGGGCATTTGATTATACAGTTTTTGAGTGAATCTATATTGATTACGGGCATAGCGATGATCTTGGGGATATGCCTGGCAGAAGTATTTAAACCCCTGCTAAGTAGTTTTCTGGGCAAATCATTTAACTTCGACTATTTCACCCATTGGTATGTACCCTTACTTATTTTGTTGGTGGTTTTGGTGGTGGGTGCTTTGGCAGGATTTTACCCAGCTATTTATTTGTCTTCTTTTGTGCCTGTAAAAGTGCTCAAGGGTAAAATAGCTACTGGTGCCAAACGCTCTACCCTTCGGACAATACTCGTGGTGACTCAATTTACAATCTCTATAGTATTGATGATCAGCACTGTGCTTATTTATCAGCAGTTGAGCTTTATGAAAAATAAAGAGCTGGGCTTCAATAAAAATTATATCATAAACTTACCCTTGCCACGCCCCCTGAATGAAAAATTTGAATCCTTTCGGAATGAACTGAAAAAAATGCCCGCTGTCAAAGAAGCTGGGCGTTCCTCTAGAATTCCTTCAGGGCGATTGCTCGATAGCTTTGGGTCAGCCAGGGCTGAGTTAAAAGACTCACTGATTGAATCACCAGTAATTCTTAAAGTCGTGGGCATTGACCATCATTTTGTAGATACATACGGTATAAAACTCGCAGCCGGAAGGAATTTCTCCAAAGAATTCGGTAAAGACGACAGCACCGCATTTATCATCAATGCTACTGCCTGCAAACAAATCGGCTGGGCAAACCCCAAAGAGGCGATCGGCAAACGATTTAATTATGGAGACCGACCAGGGCAGGTGATTGGCGTTTTAGAAGATTTTAACTTCGAGTCTATGCATGAAGAAGTAAAGCCAATGGTGATGATGCTGAGTGAGCAATTCTACAGAGAGTTGTCCGTCAAACTGGAAGGTAGCAATTTTAAGCAAGGGCTAAATCACCTTGAAGAAACCTGGGCTAAGTTTTTACCAGGTGTACCCTTCGACTATGAGTTCCTGGATCAGAATATTGCCCGGCTTTATGCCCAGGAGCAGCGCGAAGGTGCCCTGTTTTTCTCATTCAGTGGTTTGGCGATTTTTATAGCTTGTTTAGGATTATTCGGATTAGCTTCGTTTATTGCAGAACAGCGTACTAAAGAGATTGGGATACGCAAGGTGCTGGGAGCCAGTGTTTTAAATATCATTCAGCTTATTTCTTCAGATTTCATAAAACTGATTTTGATTGCCAACCTGATGGCAGTGCCTATTGTTTTGTATGCAATGAATGAGTGGTTGCAGGATTTTGCCTATCGAATTTCCATTCATTTTATGGTTTTTGTCCTCACAGGATTACTAGCTTTGATGATTGCCTTGATTACAGTGAGCATCCAAATCATGCGCGTGGCTACAATCAATCCAGTACATACCCTAAGAAATGAATAAGTAAGGGGCAAAAAGCCCCTCTTCTTGATGATGTGGGGGCTTATTTTTTGCTGATCAGGAAATAATAAAACATCACTAAAGCCGTAAAGAGTAAGCCCAACGATTCGCGGGCGTGTTCTACCTGTTGCTTAAAAGTCGGATTTAGTGCTAGTCCGTGCCAAGACTCTGGCCAAAAGAAAAAAGCACCAACCAAATAAGCCATAGCGGTCAGAAGAAGAATAATTCGAGGGCTTTTGTTCAAATAAACGCCCAGAGAAAAAGCAGCAGCTACTAAATAGATGGGTATCCACAAAATTGGATCAGGGTCATTGTATTGCACAGCGGCAAAGAGTATAAAGACAAAAACAAAAAACAGTGCTATGTAGCGATGTAAGTTAGCCATAAAACTAAGATTTGTCTGAAATTTACGTTTTCGTGTAAATTTCAGACAAATCCTGGTGAAAAAAAATGATCTAAAGCATTAATTCGATAAATTAATTAGACATTTCTTCAAAAGCAAGGTAGTACATCCCCGTTCTCCCACATTTAAAATCAAAATGATGATTGTAAGTTTTGGTATCCGGATTGTAATTAGAAGCTATTTCTTTATTATTTTGATCTAAAATACGTACTACCACGTGGTTAGACTCCTTATGCGGATGTTTGATTTTGATACGATAATATCCCAAATTACTAAACATATACACATGTTTTTCATTGGGGCGAATATCATCACCTTTGATCGTGACGAAGTGGTCATCTTCCACCCCTTTGGATTGTAACACAAAAGATGTTTGAGCCTGTGATGAGTAGGCCCAAAAAAGACTTAAAAACAAACACGTAATCACAAGTAGTGTCTTTTTCATAAAAAGGGCTATTTTAAAGAATAAATTGCGTACGAAATATTAACTAGAAAGACGGGAATGCACTTGCATTCGTTTCATTTTCCTAAGCACAAATTTAAGGATTCAAAAGAAAGAAAGCAAAATACAGGATACTTTGTAGAACTCTTTTAGCGAATTTACCCGCAAATGAGTGGGTTTTTATGCACGTATGATGAGTAAAAAACCTGATGCCCAAAAAAAGTAATTTTTAGAGTTGAAAAATCATTTGAATGCGTGAAATTCTGAAAATTTATGTATATTTAGTCATTGGTATCTTACTTAATAGTTTTCAATTTTTAAGTGATATACAAGCCTGTGTAGCTCCAATATTTTACCATCGATGAAATAAATTTTTAAAACTATAATCAAATGAATTTTTATACCAGTTCGCAAGAAAGAATTAAATTATATGATACCCCATTGGGCAGAGGCGGGGAAGGCAACGTCTTTGAAGTTGTGTCGCCTCTCAGTTATAAGGGATATGTGGCCAAAATTTATCATCCCAAAGAACGCCGCAAAGAAAGAGAGCTCAAGCTAATTTATATACTCTCGCATCGCCCTCGTTTTGAAGATCAACTTTCCGTAATCTGGCCTGAAGAAATTCTTTATGAAAATGATGTATTTGTCGGATTTCTTATGCGTAAAGCCAATAGTGCCATTGACCTGACTTCGCTTTGTTCGCTCAACATACCCACTCGCTTAGGCAATATCTGGAAACGAAAATTTGACCGTAACACCGCCTTTGGTTTGCAAAATCGAATCAAAGTATGTAAAAATATTGCCGCAGCACTGGTACAAATGCACCAAACCGGAAATTATGTACTGGTAGACATTAAACCCGAGAATATCAAAGTGAACCTAAAAGCTCAGGTATCAATCATTGATATTGATTCTATTGAGGTGGTGAATCATCAGCGACTTATCTTCCCTGCCGAAAAAACTAGCATGGAATACAGCCCCGCCGAAATCAAAAAAATGAATATCAAACAAGACCTCGTGGAAGATACCTGGGATCGCTTTTCTATGGCGATTGTATTTTATAAAGTATTGTTTGGTTTGCATCCTTTTACAGGTACTTGTAAGCCTCCTTATGACAAATTGGTATCCAATGAAGATAAAATTGCCGAAGGGCTTTTCCCGATGGGAGAGCAAAAAAACCATTTTCAGGTAATCCCTCAGCCCCACAAAGCTTTTTATTCCATTGCCGCTTCGGTGCAAAGGCTTTTTATCCGTTGTTTTGGAGAAGGGCATGCCAACCCCTCAGCCCGACCCTCTGCCGAAGAATGGTTGCAGACCTTTCAGAAAAGCCCTCGTTTTGATCCCATTGATAAGCACTACAAACCCAAAGAAGCCTCCGCTTTGCATAAAAAACTGAGACTCGTCAGATCCAACATTTCTTTACCAGCATTGCTTAAATCTACAGCTTTGGCGGCTGTTTTGGTTGGAGCTACCACCCTGGGTGTCATTCAACTGTCAAGCTTCAAACTGCCGGAAAATTTCCTGGTAAACCCTAATATTGATCAAGAAACCGCCATGATGCAAAAAGCCAAAAAAAATAAAATGTATATCGGTCACTTTAAGGAAGGCGTTGCTAAGGCAAAAAAGAATGGCAAATATGCTTTTATCCAGGAAAAGGGCAACAACCTGACTCGATACAAATATGATTGGGCTGATAATTACTACGAAGGCACAGCCAGAGCCGCTATCAATAATAAATATGGTTTTGTAGACAAAAAAGGCAGAGAAATTATCCCGATACAATACGATTGGGTGGGTAAATTCAGTGAAGGACTTGCCAAAGTAGAGCAAAACGGCAAAATGGGTTTTATTGATCAACAAAATCAAGTAGTAATCCCTTTTGAATATGATTATACCGCTGATTTTAAAAACGGCTATGCCGTAGTAAAAATAGGTAAAAAATGGGGTGCTATCAATCGCCAGGGGCAACAGGTCATCGCACCCAAATATGATTTGGTTAAAAACTTTTATCAAGGCATAGCCCTGGTGAAAGAAGGAAATAAAGTGGGGTACGTCAATCAATACGGACAAGAAATCATCAAACCACAATATTATTATGGGACAAGCTTCATAGAAGGAAGGGCTAGCGTATATGATTTTGAAGGACGAAAAATGAATATCGATTTATTGGGGCAAATCGTAGCTATCCAGTAAAATTAAAAGAGGGAAACAATGATTGATGATTTCTGTGGTCTTGTTTCCTTCTTTTATCCTTTTCTCAATTGGATGGCGATTTCCGAAAATTTTTCTCCACCTTTAAGCCCAAAATCCAGCGTACGGATCGGGTACGGGATCGTAATTTGATATTGGTCATAGTGCGTTTTGATGATTTTAAGGGCTTCGCTGCGTTGTTTGAGAAATTCCAGTTCAGTGTTGTAATTGACCCAAAAAATCAATAAAAAATTGATAGAACTTTCAGCAAATTCCTGAAAAAACACTTCTACATTTTCCGATTGGAGTATAAAATCCAATTTACAGATGGCATTTTTCGTGATTTCTTCTACTTTTTGCAGGTCTTCCCCATAAGCAACCCCAATGAGCATATCGATCCTTCTTTTACCCATTTCAGAATAATTAATGATCGGATTTTGAAAAACTTCTTTGTTAGGTAAATATACCATTTGCCCCTGAAAAGTACGAATCGCCGAGATACGCAAATCTACCTTTTCTACCACGCCTTTATATCCCGAAGTTTCGACCACATCACCAATCTGAAAAGGGCTGCGAAAAGCCAGAAAAATACCCGAAATAAAATTGGTGGCAATGTCCTGAAATGCAAAACTAAGAGCCAAACCTACAATACCTGCACCTGCCAGGAGCGAAGTTACGGTACGGTCTAGTTGTAAGGCACTGAGAGCAATAAACCCCCCGATGAGCACCATCATCATATATACCAGATTGGCAAAAAGTCGATTGAGTGTGACCTTGTCGGAGATTCGCCCCAGATACTTCTGCATCAACTTACGAACCAGGCGCGCCACAAAAGTAAAAATGAATAATATCAAAATAGCCGCTACCAGGTTCGGCAGCATCTCAATGAGGGACAACAGCCATTTTTCAATTTTTTGAAATATGAGAGAATAAGCTTTGTTAATATCCATCATTCTGATTGATTATATACATGTTTTATAGATAAACTAATATGCCGATTTTTGATTTTGTATGGAGTTTCGGTCAGATTTGATGTTTTGAAGAAAAAGATGTACCTTTATTTTTAACAAATTTTGCCTGAAAGAAATTGAAAAACTCTATACCATTTCTGACTGTTTTAGTACTCATAGTCGCCCTAAGTACTGTTTTTTTGATGTGCGAAAATCGTTCCGAAGCATCCATTAAGGTAAGTCTTCCTAAAATTAACGGGGTTTGTTTTGTGGGTGGTCGCCAAATAATTGACGAAGAAGACATTCTACCCGTCAAAAATATCGAAGCAGCATGGATATGTCTGATGCCTTATGCTTTCAGTCGGGCAGATTCAGCCAAAATCTGGTTTAATGTACAGCGGCAATGGTGGGGCGAAAAAACCGAAGGAATCACGCAGACCGTAAAACTTTGTAGGGAAAAAGGGCTAAAAATTATGCTCAAACCACATCTTTGGATTCGTGGCGCAAGTTTTACAGGGCATTTTGGCTTTGAAGAAGCAGATAAATGGAAGCTTTGGGAGCAAGATTATGAAGCCTATATCCTGCATTTTGCTCAACTGGCTGACTCCCTTCGTGTGGAAATGTTTTGCATCGGTACGGAGTTGGAGCGTTTTACGCAGGAAAGGCCAGCGTTTTGGAAGCAGCTAATTCATAAGGTACGTCAGACCTATTCAGGCAAGCTGATTTATGCTGCCAATTGGGATGAATACCCGCGTTTCCCTTTTTGGGAACAATTGGATTACATAGGCGTAGATGCTTATTTTCCTCTTTGCGAAGAGAAAAACCCCAGCGTAAAAACCTTGCTCAAAGCTTGGAATAAGGCCTATCAGGAAATGGAGGATTTTAGCAAAAAAAATAACAGACATATTATTTTTACAGAATTCGGTTATCGAAGCGTTGATTTCAGTACCCAAAAACCCTGGGAATCTTACCGAGAATCGGCAATAAACCTAGAAGAACAAGCCGTTGCCCTAGACGCTCTGCTGCAAAAATTTTCCGATGCAGAGTGGCACGCTGGTGGCTTTCTCTGGAAGTGGTTTAATAATCACGAAAATGCCGGTGGTTTGGAAAATACAGACTACACCCCACAAAATAAACCTGCCGAAAAGATTATTCAAAAATGGTACGGGAAAACCGCAAAATAAAGCGTAT
The DNA here is from genome assembly GCA_033765345.1 of Microscillaceae bacterium. Taxonomy (GTDB): domain Bacteria; phylum Bacteroidota; class Bacteroidia; order Cytophagales; family Microscillaceae; genus JANRIC01. The sequence goes on along the minus strand of JANRIC010000040.1, from coordinate 7,584 downwards.
TCAGAGGTAAATCTTAGGTGTGGTGATTTACAAATGCAAGGATTTTCGGCTATTGTAAATGTCAGAGCCAAAAACCCTCATGGGGTCATTTCATAAAAAAGTTATTTTTTCAGGAGTAGTTTCAAGGCAATCATTTCGGAGAAAGCTGGGAAATCAATGTTTGCGGTCTGTTTTCCTCCCTCTACTGTCCCCTCCGATATAAATTGTCCACTAAAAGGATCAAAAAAACTGTAGGTATACGTACCGGCAGGTAGTTTGATTTTTGCCCAAGAGCTTTTGGGTCCTGCAAAGAAAATTGCATATTGTTTGCCTGCCTCCGCCAGTGCCTGCCATTCAAGCCCCGGTGCGTGGGCTATCAGATGAAGGTCGGGCTGCATACGTATAAAATCAAAACCCTCTAGAAATTTTTTCAAAAAGGTGAGTTTTTCACGAAAATATGTACTACCGCCTCCAGGAGCTTTATTTTTGGCTTTTCCGTTTTCACTACCTACTGTAAAGGAATAATCCAAATTATTAAAAATAGCTCCCCCGGCAAGCATAAATTGCCAGGCTTGTTGCAGGTAAGTGGTGTCGCCGCTATCGGAAAAGCCCGATTCGTCAAAATTAATCGGTTTGTTCCATCCATAGTTCATCCACACCGCTTCAGGCCAGGCATAATGGAAATTAAGTATATCAACATGAGGGCTTACTTCTGGAATGGCGTGTTTGAAATTGACATAATTTTGTGCTATCAAATGTTTTTTGGGGAGTTGTTGCTCCGTATCAGCAAGGTGTTTTGCTATGGACTCCTGCCACTCAAGCGAAGCCTGGGAGGCAGTATGTGCCCATTTGATCCAATCTTGCACTGTTATATTTACAGTTTTGAGGGTACGAATGGCATCTTTTGGGTCGTCTGACCAGGGTTCATTCTGGATTTCATAAAATAAATTATCAAACTCATTGAGTTCACGGGCAATCTTTTCAACCAGTGCTTTTTGATACTTTGTAAGTAATCCATTTTCGGCGGTATTGGATTTTTTACGATCCGTTTGGGTAAGCCCATTGATTGTATTACCTGGGTTAAAGGGATGACGCTCCCAGTAGCTGTCCTGATAGGTAGCACAAAAAAAGGTAAGTTCTACGATAATGTCCAATTGTTGTGCTTCCTTCATAAAATCTTTCAGGCGTTCAAAATACCTGGATTCCCACTGATTGAGGTCAAATTTGTTTTCGCCTGGATATAAACCCGGCTCTTCGGTTCGCTTCCAGGGTGCCAGAAAGCTCCCTGTGTTGGGTGCTAGGGTATTGTTCTCGATGCCAAAACTGCCGGGAATTTCCACATAGCTTCCCGTAAAAATGCGGGTATAGTTCATCCCTTCTTTCTTCATGGTCTGAAGGTACTTTTTATAATCAAAATCAGTGTTGATGACTGCTCCATAGTGCTCGGCCGAGCTAATAAGCAGGATGGGCTTACCTTTATATTGTAAATAATGGGGGTTTTTGGGGTGAAGCTTGATAGGTTGTGCCTGAATCATACAAACCATACAAATAAAGCAAAAACAAAGTACATTGGGTTTATTATGCATACAAATCAAGAATTTAGAGTATACTTCAAATATGAAAAAAAATATTGGTTTATTTTAATGCCAATGTCTTTAATATAATTAAAAAAGGCTCTTTAGATTGATCACTGAAATTCAATGATTTTAAGCCGATGAGTAGACGTTTAAATCTCAACCAAAACAATAAATTTATAAATTTAACTAGTAAAAGTCTTTTTAATTTAGCCTATCTAATCTATATTTGCGTATCATTCTTTTCTTCAACTCCCCTTTCCTCAAAAATCATTCACACATATCTACACACAATAATTAAGTATGAAAATCAATAGTTTTTCAATAAAAATCTGTTTTTTGATTGTTTTTTTATCCTGGAATTCCTTTTTACAAGCCCAAAACACGCTTATTTTCAGAGATGATTTTGAGCGACAATCATTGGGTGATGCTTGGTATATCGATGAATTTTCTGATTGGCAAATCAAAAGCGGACAGGCCTTTAATTTTAGTTATGGTAATTTACTCTCAAAAACTGCTTATTCGCAGGAATCCTATGTCGTTGAAAGTGAAGCCCTTCCTTTCGTAATTAACTACAAAAGAGATTATAGTTTTATCTTTGGTAAGCCCCAGTTAGATACTTATGCAGGATATGCTTTAGAGTACTATTCTGGTTTATTCACGCAGGGATTACGCCTTGTATGCCTTGATGATAATTATAATATGGTGGTTTTAGGCAATACGACACTTAGGCTTGATGATCAAATTGCCTATCGTTTTAAAATCTATCATTATCGAAACGGACTGATGGAGGTGTTCATCAATGATGGAAGCGGTTATTCAGAAGAACCACTGATCAGTGCTTTTGATAAAACATACCTCAAACTGAATCATTTCGGTTGGGGTATTCGCACCGAAACAGCCCCTGATCCTTTTTATGTCAATTGGATTGAAGCCCGACAGTTGGATGCCCCAGCCGTAGGAAGTTTTACCCTCGTGAATGCTGATACAAATAAGGATTTGCTGACCATTCAGGATGGTGACAAAATCAATTTAGGTTTTTTGAATATCAGCCCGGATACCAAATTAAGTATCCGAGCCAATAATCTACCAACCAATACAGGTAGTATGGCTTTGGAACTGATCGGACCAAGCACCTTCAAAAAGCTTGAAAATTACTTTCCTTATACCTTATTTGGTGAAAATCCCGGCAATGACTATCTAGGTGAAGTACTCATGCCAGGTGCATATACATTAAAAGCCATTCCTTATGTCGGAAAAGACCTAAACGGCTCGGCAGGCGGTAGATTGGAAGTCAATTTTGAGCTACAATTTACGCCACTTGAGATTGAAGAATTGATGCTGGTCAATGCCGATACAGATGAGGATTTATTCCCCATCGAGGACGGTATGTCTATTTATAATTTTGAACTACGCAGCACCAATCTCAGCATTCGGGCTAAGTTAAAATCCGGCACTCAAGTAGGGCGTGTGGTGATGGCATTGGACGGTGCTTTTGATCATCAACAAGTAGAAAGACAAGCTCCTTATGCACTTTTTGGCGATAAACCCGGCTTTGATTATCAGGGGGTACAATTTTGCCCCGGGCAATATACCCTAAAAGCCACGCCTTATGCAGCAGGTATCTCAGATGAGCAACCCGGCACCTCGCTGGAAGTGAGCTTTTTTCTGGATGGCATCTTCAATTCGGGAAGTCTAACCCTGGTCAATGCAGATACAGATCAAGATGTCCGACTTTTGAATAGTATTGATACCCTGGATGTAGCCCAACTGAACCACGCCATTTCTATTCGTGCCAATACCAACGAATGTGTTGAGGCAGTAGAATTCACCCTGACTGATTCACAAAACAAGGTTGTATTTAGCAAAACCGAGGGGATTCGTCCGTTTGCGCTGAATGGAGATAATTTGAAAGGAGATTATTACCCCTGGAATCCTTCACCAGGAATTTATGTACTCAGGGTTATTTCCAGGCAAATGAATTTTGGGTATGCCCAAAATTATCGTCTGGTGATCAAAAACTCCAACCCAGCACAAAAATCATCTTCTGATATAACTTGGGCCAATGCATATCCCAATCCGATTCAGCAGGATCGATTGGTATTACAATTAAGTGAAGAAGCTCCTGCCGGGTTTCAACTGACCTTGGCTGACTTCCAGGGAAGAGTTTTGTATCAAACCTCTGTGGCATCTACTCAAAAAGAGCTGGCTTTTGATCTAAGCGGCTTAAAACTAGAGGCAGGTTTTTATGTGCTGAAGATTCAGAGTGAAGATCAGGTAATTAGTAGAGTATTGGTGAAGGAATAATCAGGACTTATTCCTCATAAATTGGTTTTAAAATCCTTGTAAAAACGTTGTAACACGACATTTTTACAAGGATTTTTGTATTTGTTCTTTTAAAAGGAATCCCAAAATCCATCAAACAAAAGATTAGCTAAGCTCATAGCTTACTAATTTCTTTCAATCAAGCGTTTTTGAAATAATTTATCTTTAAAACTTGAAAGGCGGCTATAGGATTGAACGATTTCATTCATCCGCTTTTCAAATTCAGAAGTCTTATTTTTATATTCAGCCAGTTCTTTCAGATTTAAAAGGATTTTGATCGCATAATCATACGATTTGGCATTTTTTTCCTCAATATTTTTTTTCACTTCTTGCCAAAAAGAAGCTTCTTTTTTTGCCCAACCTTCCAATTTTTCTACCCGATCTTTTTCTTTTAATCTTTGTTCTTCGTTTATCCTCATTGTTTCAACTTCATGCAAATACGCTAAGATTTCCTGCACAGATTTTTGGGAAGATTGATTTTGAGGTTTTTCCTCTTTTTCAGCTATTTTTTTCAAATGATTTAAAAATTTTGTAGAAAGCAAGGCTTCTCCCTCCGCCAACCTCAGTAAATAGGCTTGTTTTTCAGCATCAGATAAAAGACTGATCTGCTGGGCAATATCGAGCAGTTTAGTGTGTTTTGCAGGGGGTGATTGTTGCATCCAAAAATCTTTTATAACCGGATCAATGCCAAGCAAATCTATAAAAGCAAGCAAAGAATCTGTAAGTTGGGGAGGGCTATCTGGCAACTCAGGAGCTAAATCTGAACCCTCAAAATCTTCCCAATCTCTGGCTCTCCAGATACTGTGCAACCAGCCGAGGTATAAGCTATGATAATTTCCGCTTAAGATTTCCTCTCTGATTCCTATCAAACGGGATAAATATCCTTGCAGATCGATCCAGTCTTCAAACCCTTCGTCTTCATTGAATTCAAAATCCAATAGTACAAAATCATTCTTTTTAGAAAGAGATATGGTATCACCCACACAATACTGCTCTATCTTACGAAGATCAATCAAATCCAGGGGAAGTTTAATGATCAGTTGTACACTTCCCCAATTGGCATAATACAGCATCATGTCAAAATACTCTTCTACTACTTGATGTGCATTCTTTGGGAAATCACTGTAGCTATACGTAAAAATGGCAGAATGCGCATCAGCCGTGGTACGACTAGACCAGGAACTAATTTCTGCCCTGGCTTTTGAAGATAGAGGCTTATCTATTGCCCTAAATTCATAGTATTGAAATTCACTCATTATTTTTGCTTTTCCCTAAAAATACTTCAAATTTGTCAAATAATCTAAACTATATATAATTTCTATACATAAGTGAATGATCCCCAATTCCTCCGTGACAGATTAGAAGAACGTCGGCTGGAAAATCGCCTGCGTACGCTTGAAAAAAACAGTCATTTGATTGATTTTGCCTCCAATGACTACCTGGGTTTTGCCCAATCCCCCCGCCTCCGCGAAAAAATTCAAAAAAAACTCGCTCAAACCTCCCAATCTTCTGCGGGAGCTACCGGTTCGCGCCTTATTTCTGGCAATTCAGCACAGTTTGAAGCTTTAGAAGCTAAAATTGCCCGCTTTCACCAAGCCGAAGCAGGTTTGATCTTTAATTCGGGCTATCAGGCAAACTTGGGTTTGTTGGCTTCCATAGCCCAAAAAGGAGATACGATTATCAGTGACGAACTCATCCACGCCAGTATGATTGATGGCATCCGTTTGAGCTATGCCAATCGGCTTCGTTTTCGCCACAATGACTTGCAAGACCTAGAAGATAAACTCAAACAAGCCAAGGGAAATACTTTTATTGCCGTAGAATCAGTCTATTCTATGGATGGTGACCTGGCTCTGCTTACACAAATCGTACGTCTGGGACAAAAATATGGAGCACACGTCATCGTAGACGAAGCCCACGCCACGGGTGTATTCGGAAAACAAGGCTCTGGGCTAGTTTGTGCTTTGGGTCTCGAGGATCAGGTATTTGCCCGAATGCACACCTTTGGCAAGGCTTTGGGCTGCCACGGAGCAATTGTGCTGGGTTCGGAAGCCTTGAAGCAATATCTGATCAATTTTGCCAGGGCATTTATTTATACTACTGCCTTGCCTCCTCACGCTCTGGTAGCCATAGAATGTGCTTATGAACTGCTGGCTGACAATAAAAGCACACAAATTCAGCTCTGGAGTCTGATTGATTATTTCGGAGAAAAAATTCGCTCTGTAGGGTATGAAGTCCTGGAAAGTGACAGTGCTATTCAAGGGGTAATCGTACCAGATAATGCCCAAGTCAAATATTTATCGGCATATCTGGCTAAAAAAGGCTTTTACTCCAAGGCAATTCTTAGTCCTACGGTTTCTAAAGGTAAAGAACGACTGCGTATCTGCCTGCACGCCTTCAATACCCATACAGAAATTGATGATCTTATCGCCTGTATTTCACACCACCAAAAAATCCATGCCTCCGTTTTAGATGTGCTTATGGGAGAGTAGTGAGTAAGTGTTTTGGGGTTAGAGATTATCTATCAAAAAATTAAACCGTCTATGGACTCTGGATTATCGTCTAAAAATAAATACATCGTAGCTGGCATAGGAACAGAAATCGGGAAAACGATAATTTCGGCTATTTTAGTGGAGGCACTTGAGGCGGATTACTGGAAGCCTGTTCAGTCAGGCGATTTGCATCTTACAGATACGGATAAGGTTCGGGCTTTAATTAGCAATACGGTTTCAATTTTTCACCAGGAGGTTTATCGCCTTCAAGAACCTATGTCGCCCCACGCAGCCGCCGAACTGGAAGGTCTGGAAATAAATCCTGAAAAAATTCAAGTCCCACAAACAGACCGCCCGTTGATTGTAGAGCTTGCCGGAGGGCTGATGGTGCCGCTCAATCGACAATTTTTGAATATTGATCTGATTGCACAACTCGGTTTGCCTGTGATCCTGGTTTCAAGGTATTATCTCGGTAGCATCAATCATACTTTACTTTCTATTGAACTCCTCAAACAAAGAAAAATATCCATAGCCGGGATTATTTTTAATGGAGTAGAAAACCCTTCGAGTAAAAGTGTGATCCTGGAATATAGCGGGCTGAGGCTTTTGGGAGAAATTGCAGAGGAAGCGGAAATTACGAGAGAAGTGGTGAAAGGGTATGGGAAAAAAATGAGACCGAATTTATGATGTGCTTAAAAATGAATAAGCTTCGGATGGTTAGTTTGTTTTTCTTATTTGCTGCTTATCACGATTACCTGATGTTTTTTTGCACTAAGATTTGTTTAACATCCCTGCTGATGTGTCCTAATGAACCCGTTATCATTATTTTCATTTGTTTTTATTTTTTGTTTATGCGAAGGTCGGTAAAAAGGTATTGGCGGATGTATCCCAATCAGCTTTTGTTTTAGTCAGAAAATCGACTTTCTTATTTGTTGCCAAACTTTTGTGATGTATCATGCCATAATTATTAACAGGGGTCTTAAGTGCTTTGTGTCCGTTCAAAAACAAAAAAATAAAAGGTTCTCTGACAATTGATGTGGGAATGATCCATGCAAGTATTTTCAAACAATAATTCTATAACCGACTTTTCGCACCCCCCTGTTTTTTTTGAGTTTTTTTGTAAGTTTTCTTCTAAAACTCTATAAAATATCGCAAAATATGGGTTTTGATAAAATATAGCATGTAAGTTTTATAAGAATAGTTATATTTCATAT
>JANRIC010000015.1:0-56668 GCA_033765345.1 Microscillaceae bacterium | reverse complement strand
ATATTTATATGAAATATAACTATTCTTATAAAACTTACATGCTATATTTTATCAAAACCCATATTTTGCGATATTTTATAGAGTTTTAGAAGAAAACTTACAAAAAAACTTACAAAAAACAGGGGGGTGCGAAAAGTCGGTTATATCCGATTCTAAGATGCTTGTTTGATCTCGTTAGGCGGACATTTCGTATGAAGTTTGTTGCTAACTGCTGGAATGACAAGGCTTTTGACTGTCAGCGAGGTATGTTTTTGATCTGAGGGGCGAGTAAAGATATAAAATCTGGGGGAGGGATATAAAAAAAAATTGTCCGAAGCAAAGTCCGGACAATGGAAACATAAATTTTCTGATATTTATTCCTGCGATTCTGCGGAAGCTTCGTTTCCTTGTTCAGCCGTTTGTTCTTCGACAGATTCGGTTTTTTGAGCAGACTGCGTTTTAGCAGAGGCTTGATCATCAGAACTTTTAGATTTTCTTCTTCTTCCTCTACGGGTTTTGGATTTGTTTTTATCTTCATCCTGAAGGAGAGTAAGGTTAAAATCTACCAATTCCATCATACACATTTCGGCATTATCACCCAGGCGGTTACCTAATTTGATAATACGGGTGTATCCTCCGGGGCGAGTGGCTATTTTATCGGCCACTTCATCAAAAAGGATTTTTACAGATTCTTTATTTTGTAAATAAGAGAATACAATACGGCGCGAATGTGTAGAATCGTTTTTAGCTTTGGTCAAAAGCGGCTCTACATATCTTTTGAGGGCACGAGCTTTTGCCAGGGTAGTAGTGATTCTTTTGTGCAAAATCAGAGAAGAAGCCATATTGGAAAGCAAGGATTTGCGATGTGCCGACTTTCTTCCTAAGTGATTAACTGTTTTTCCGTGTCTCATGATCGTAGGGCTTGTAAAAATTCGGATAAGAATTTTTACAAGGTTTGATTATTCTTCTTCCAGTTTATATTTTGTAACGTCCATACCAAAAGACAGATTTTTTTCTGCCACCAGTTGTTCCAATTCGGTAAGGGATTTTTTACCAAAGTTTCTAAATTTCATCATATCAGCTATTTCGAGCTTGACCAAATCCCCAAGGCTACGAATATCAGCAGATTTAAGGCAGTTATACGCACGTACGGAAAGGTCAAGATCACTGATGGGTGTTTTGAGGAGCTTACGCATGTGTAGAAAATGTTCATCTACTTCCTCGATTTCATCTTTTTTGTCATCATTTGGAATAAAATTCTGATCTGTAAACAGCATAAAGTGTTTGATCAGAATATTAGCGGCACCTTTGAGAGCTTCTTCGGGGTGAATAGAACCGTCTGTTTGGATTTCGAGAATCAGTTTCTCGTAGTCGGTTCTTTGCTCCACGCGGAAGTTTTCTACGCTGTATTTTACATTTTTGATCGGTGTAAAGATCGCATCAATAGGAATATAGCCGCTTAGTTCGCCGTTAGATCGGCTATCATCTGAGGGTACATAACCACGGCCTTTATCGATGATGAGTTCGAGTTCGAGGTCTACGGATTCGTCCAGGTTACAAATGACTAAATCCGGGTTAAGTATTTCGAAGGAGGAGGTATATTTCGCGATATCGCCTGCGGTGAGAGTATCTTGGTTGCGGGCGAAAACTACAATTTTATTATCTACCTGATCAGAAATTTTCTTAAAACGGACTTTTTTGAGATTAAGAATGATCTCAGATACATCCTGAACTACGCCTTTGATCGCAGAAAACTCGTGTAGGACTCCAGGAATGCGAATGCTTGTAATGGAAAATCCTTCCAGGGAGGAGAGTAAAATTCGGCGGATTGCATTCCCAACGGTTACCCCATAACCTCGTTCCAACGGCTTAAATTCAAATGTACCTTGAAAGTCATTTGATTTTTCCATCAGAACTTTTTCGGGCATTTGGAATGATAGTATTGACATAGTATTTGGTATTTCAAAATTAATAATGAGAATTCTCTAAGATAAAAATAAAACCCAGGGAAATTATTTTGAGTACAATTCCACGATGAGTTGCTCCTGAATTTTCTCCGGAATCTGATCTCTTTCAGGATAAGAGATAAATTTACCTACCTTTTCTTTATCATCCCATTCAATCCAGTTGAATTTTTTGCTGCTGGAAAGCGTAAGGCTACTGGCAATTACTTCCAGAGACTTAGATTTTTCACGAACAGCGATCACGTCGCCTGGTTTGAGGGTAAAAGAGGGTATATTGGTAATGGTTCCGTTGACCATAATATGTTTATGGATCACCAATTGACGAGCGGCACGGCGTGTAGGGGCTATTCCCATTCTATAGACCGTATTATCCAATCTTGCTTCCAGGAATTTGAGCAGGTTTTCACCGGTAATTCCTTCTTTACGGGCAGCTTTATCAAAGATATTAGCAAACTGACGCTCTAGGAGACCATAGGTATATTTTGCTTTTTGCTTTTCTGCAAGCTGAATAGCGTATTCAGACTGCTTTCTTCTGCGGTTTTTGCCGTGTTGTCCTGGGGGATAGGCTTTTTTAGCCAGGGATTTACTTGCCCCGAGGATGGCTTCGTTGAATTTTCTTGCTATTTTTGATCTAGGACCAGTATATCTTGCCATCTGACCTTAATTCTTTTTAAATTTCTGATTAAACAAATTAATAACCCAAGCTTTACGCTTTTATTGGTAAAACGACTACTTAGACTCTACGTCTTTTAGGGGGTCTACAGCCGTTATGAGGTAGTGGAGTAACGTCTTTGATGGATGTCACTTCAATACCGGCATTTTGGATGGTACGAATGGCGGATTCTCTTCCGGCACCCGGTCCTTTGACATAGACCTCTACTTTTCTGAGGCCAAGATCATAAGCGGCTTTGGCACATTCTGCGGCGGCTACTTGAGCAGCATAGGGGGTATTTTTTTTAGAACCCTTAAAGCCCATTTTTCCGGCGGAGGCCCAAGAGACGACCTGTCCGGTAGAATTGGTAAGGGAAATAATGATATTATTAAAGGAGGCTTTGATATGTGCTTGACCTACCGCCTCTACCACTACTACTCTTTTTTTAGCCTTGTCTTTTCTTTTCTGACTCATATCTTCAAATTATCCAAACTATCTTTTTAATATAGGGTAAAAAAGGAACTCTGATCAGTAGTTCCGTGCTTACTTAGTAGCTTTTTTCTTATTGGCCACGGTTTTACGTTTACCTTTTCGGGTACGGGCATTGTTTTTGGTTTTTTGACCACGAACTGGAAGCCCTTTACGGTGTCTGATACCCCGATAGCATCCGATATCCATGAGGCGTTTGATACTCATTTGGACTTCGGATTTGAGAGCACCTTCTACTTTAAATTCGTTGGCAATGATATTACGAATCTTGGTTGATTCGTCATCTGTCCACTCGAGTACTTTTTTATTTTCATCTACTTCGGCTTTTTCCAGGATGAACTGAGCTGAACTTTTGCCGATTCCGAAAATATATGTAAGACTGATTACCCCTCTTTTTTTATCAGGGATGTCTACTCCTGCAATTCTAGCCATAATCTTATATTAACCTTGTCTTTGCTTAAACTTTGGATTTTTTTTATTGATAACGTACAACTTACCCTTTCTTCGGATTATTTTACAATCCGTACTTCTTTTTTTTATGGATGCTCTTACCTTCATATCAGTGGTTATTTATAACGATATACAATTCTTGCTTTTGACAAATCGTAGGGAGACATTTCCAGCTTTACCTTGTCGCCCGGTAAAATTTTGATATAATTCATTCTCATTTTTCCGGAAATATGGGCGGTTACCTGGTGACCATTTTCCAGCTCAACTCTAAACATTGCATTGGACAAAGCTTCGGTGATTACACCGTCTAGTTCAATTGAGGATTGTTTAGCCATTTTATTCTAGTTTATATTCTTTTTCTATAAATTCAAAAGTAGTTAAAATATCACAATTTCCATTATTAATGGCTACTGTATGCTCAAAATGGGCAGAAGGTTTTTTATCTTGAGTCCGGATTGTCCAACCGTCTTTATCCGGGACTACATTCCTTTTACCGATATTGACCATAGGCTCTATGGCAATGACAAGCCCTTCTTTGAGCTTAGTACCTCTTCCACGTTTCCCGAAGTTGGGTACTTCGGGGGATTCGTGCAGAGATTTTCCAACGCCGTGCCCTACAAGTTCACGAATAATGGTAAAATTATGTTTTTCAACGTGTTTTTGTATAGAAAAACTAATATCTCCAATTCGGCTTCCGGCTTTTGCAGATTCAATGCCCAAGTATAATGATTCTTTGGTTACTCTCAGAAGAGCTTTTATTTCTTCACTTACTTTTCCTACGGCATAGGTGTAGGCACTATCGCTATGAAAACCGTTTAAATAAACCCCACAATCTATGGAGATGATATCTCCTTCATTAAGTTCGTATTCGCCTGGGATTCCGTGAACTACTGCTTCGTTGACAGAGATACAGAGCGAACTAGGAAACTTATTATATCCTTTAAAAGAGGGAACACCTCCGTGGTCTTTAATAAATTCTTCTGCAACACTATCCAGAAACTTTGTCTTAACACCCGGCTTAATGTGTTTAGCCACTTCACCATGTGCTTTTCCAAGTATCAGTCCGCTTTGTCTGATCAATTCTATTTCGTCTCTGGTTTTATAAAAAATCATTTTAAACACTTTCTTCTTAGATAACGGGTACGTTTTGAGATCGTCCTTTAATTTTGCCTGATTTCATCAGACCTTCATATCTGCGCATAAGCAGATAACTCTCAATTTGTTGTAAAGTATCCAGGATGACCCCTACCATAATGAGTAGAGAGGTTCCTCCATAAAACTGGGAAAACTCTGTGGTTACTCCCATTCTCACCGCAAATGCAGGGAATATAGCGACAAGTGCTAAAAACACAGCACCGGGAAGGGTAATTCTCGAAAGAATTCCATCAATAAAATCAGCTGTCTGAGGTCCTGGTTTTACACCGGGTATAAAGCCATTATTTCGTTTAATATCGTCTGAAATTCGGGTAGGATCTACCTGAATGGCTGTATAAAAGTAAGTAAATAAGATAATCAGCAGCGCAAAAAGTAAATTATAGCCTATGGATGTAAAATCTGCGAATGTTGTCCCGATCCAGGTACCTACATTAGTTCCTGCAATCCCCGGAACGGACGGAATCAGTGCTGGAAGGAACATCAGGGACTGTGCAAAGATGATCGGCATTACACCCGCTGCGTTGACTTTGAGTGGAATGTATTGTCTTTGTCCACGCATCACATTGTTACCTACTACTTGTTTGGCATATTGCACGGGTACTTTGCGGGTTGCTTGTGTCAGCATAACTACAGCCATGACGACAAAAAACAGGAATACCATTTCTACAATAAAAATCAAAAGATTATGGGAGCTACCTTCCTGGATCAAAGAAGCAGGAAAACGAGAGATAATCCCAATCATAATCAGCATAGAAATACCATTACCAATTCCTCTTTCGGTGATTCGTTCTCCGAGCCACATTGTAAACATGGTTCCTGTGGTCAGGATCACCATCGAGGAGAATATAAAGAACCAATAAGGCACCAAAATAGCTTCTGGGTTGATGGTAGAGGTCAGATAAGCGAAAGATTGGAAGAATGTAATTATGATGGTCAAATATCGGGTAATTTGATTCATTCGTTTTCTGCCGGATTCACCTTCTTTTTGCATTTTCTGGAAGTAAGGCACGGCAACGGTCAGCAATTGAATCACGATAGAAGCAGAGATATACGGCATAATCCCCAAAGCAAAAATAGCTGCTTTGGTGAAAGCTCCTCCTAGAATGGTATCTAGGATTCCGGCTACACCTCCGAATGCGCCCAAATTACCTTTAATGTCTAATTGTTCAGGATCTAAACCGGGCAATACCACAAAAGAGCCTAGACGAAAAATTACCAGTAAAAGAACTGTGTAAATAATTCGCTTCCGAAGTTCTTCTATCGAGAAAATATTTCGGATTGTAGTGATAAATTTTTTCATGATTCAATAAGCAATGACCAATAATTTAATTATTCAGACATTAATACAGCCTTTCCGCCGGCTTTTTTAATAGATTCGGTAGCGGATTTAGAAAATGCGTGTGCTTTCACTTCCAAAACGGCTTTTAGTTCGCCTCTTCCCAGAATTTTGATCAGGTCATTTTTAGAAGCCAATCCATTATCCACTAAAAGCTGCATGTCAACGGAGCTAGATTGGGTTTTATCCACTAGTTTTTGCAGGTCATCCAGATTAATAGGTTTATAAGAAACCCGGTTTCTGTTTTTGAACCCAAACTTAGGAATACGTCTTTGTAGGGGCATTTGTCCACCTTCAAAGCCTAATTTTTGGCTATAGCCAGATCTGGAACGCGCTCCTTTATGTCCACGGGTAGAAGTACCACCGTGTCCTGAGCCTTGACCACGCCCTATTCTTTTTCTTTTTTTTACTGAACCTGAAGCAGGTTTTAAAGTATGTAAGTTCATTTCTCTTTAAAATTAGAGCCTATCGGCAATTTTTACAGCTTTTCCACATTGACCAAATGAGCTACTTTGGCAACCATCCCCAGGATTTGAGGATTTTCTTCGTGCTCTACGGATTTATTAATTTTCCCTAAGCCAAGAGCTTGTATAGTTGCTTTTTGGTTCTTAGGTCGTTTAATAATACTTCTTATTTGAGTGATTTTAATCTTTCCCATCATAATTTAGCCGTTAAATACTTTTTTCAATGAAATTCCTCTTTGTTGTGCGACCATAATGGGGTCTTTCATATTGAGTAAAGCATCAAAAGTAGCTTTTACCACATTGTGTGGATTGGAGGAACCTTTGGATTTCGCCAATACATCTTTGATACCGGCACTTTCAAGTACTGCACGCATAGCACCTCCTGCAATAACTCCTGTACCAGGGGCTGCGGGTTTTAAGAGTACAAAACCACCGCTAAATTTACCGATCACATCGTGTGGGATGGTATGTCCGAGAATGGGTACTCTTACGAGGTTCTTTTTAGCGTCTTCTACTCCTTTGGTAATAGCGTCGGTTACTTCATTGGCTTTACCAAGTCCATAGCCCACTACTCCGTTGGAATCACCTACGACTACGACGGCAGAGAAGCTAAACCTTCGTCCACCTTTTACGACCTTGGCTACGCGGTTGATGGCCACCACTTTTTCTTTCAGATCATTGATCTCGGTTGGTTTTACAAACCTTGCTTTGCGCTTATTATATTGAGACATAATTTCTTCTTCTAGGTAATGATCAAAAATTTAGAATTTCAAACCTCCTTCGCGAGCTCCTTCTGCCAAAGCCTTTACATTTCCGTGGTATAAATAACCGTTACGATCAAATATCACGGCCTCAAGGTTTTTTTCTTTGGCTTTTGAGGCCAACAATTTTCCAACTTCTTTTGAAATTTCGACGTTGGCGGTTTTTTTATCTCCAAATTCCAGAGAGGAAGCACTTACGATAGTGATAGAGGCTTCATCATCAATGATTTGGGCATAAATAGATCGGTTAGATCTAAAAACACTGAGTCTTGGTCGGTCAGCTGTGCCGAATATTTTTCTACGAATACTTTGTTTAATTCGTGTTCTTCTTTGTACTTTTTTATTTGTAGCCATTTCTCATTATTTCTTAGCCGCTGATTTACCAGCTTTTCTTCTAACATATTGCCCAACTTCTCGAATACCTTTTCCTTTATAAGGTTCTACTTTACGCAGAGATTTGATTTTGGCTGCGATCTGTCCCAGAAGTTGTTTATCAAAGCTTTGCAAGGTTACCATAGGGTTTTTACCTTTATCTGTTTGAGTTATCACTTCTACTTCTTTGGGGAGTGCAAAAAAGATATTGTGAGAATATCCCAAATCCAGTTTGAGTATGTTGTTGGTAGCTTCTGCTTTGAAACCCACTCCGATAATCTCTAATTCTATTTTGTATCCAGTACTTACCCCGACGACCATGTTATTGAGCAAAGCTCTGTACAAACCGTGTAATGATTTGTATTTTTTTTCATCAGAGGGTCTCTCTAAGGTCAAAACACCGTTTTCAAAACTTAATTTGACTTCGGGATCAACTTGTTGGCTAAGAGTGCCTTTTGGGCCTTTTATGGTCACAAGATTATCTTCACTGATTGTGAGTTCTATTCCTTTGGGTATTTCTATAGGTTTTTTACCAATTCTAGACATAATGTTTTTCGTTAATATACATAACACAAAACCTCACCACCCACATTTAAATTCCGAGCTTCTTTGTCGGTCATTACTCCTTTGGAGGTAGATAAGATGGCTATCCCGAGTCCGTTTAATACTCTGGGAAGGCTGTTTCTATCTACATATTTTCTCAAACCCGGTTTACTAATCCTGGTCAAACTCATGATTGCAGGTTCGCGGGTTTCAGGGTTATATTTGAGAGCGATTTTGATTACTCCTTGTACAGTGGCCTGATCGTCAAATTTATAATTCTGAATATATCCTTTTTCGTGCAAAACCTTGGTAATTTCCTTTTTGATATTGGAAGCAGGGATTTCCACGATTCTATGTCTTGCTTTGATAGCGTTTCTAATACGGGTCAAATAATCAGCAATAGGATCTGTTGTCATCTGAATACACAGTTATTTTTTTAGACCGAAGTGCAAAAGTAGCACATTCTTAATAATTATAAAAATATTACCAGCTTGCTTTGGTGATTCCGGGAATTTTTCCTTCGGAAGCCATTTGTCGGAACATGTTTCGACAGATGCCGAATTTTCTCATATATCCTTTGGGTCGTCCTGTCAATTTACAGCGATTATGTAATCTGATAGGGGAAGCATTTTTGGGTAGTTTATCCAAAGCTTCATAATCACCGGCTTCTTTCAAAGCTCTACGCTTTTCAGCATATCGTGCAACGATTTTTTCTCTTTTTCTTTCTCGGGCGATGATCGATTTTCTAGCCATAATAGTCTAATTTATTTCTTTTGGTTGGCAAATGGCATTCCTAGTCCTTTTAAGAGTTCGAAGGCCTCTTCATCGGTATTGGCAGAGGTTACAAAGGTAATGTCCATTCCTGAGATACGACTTACCTTATCGATGCTGATCTCCGGGAAGATGATTTGTTCTTTTACGCCAAGCGTATAATTCCCTCGACCGTCAAAACCTTTATCATTGATCCCTTTAAAATCGCGTACACGAGGTAATGCAACTGAGATGAGGCGATCCATGAATTCGTACATAATGTCATTGCGAAGCGTCACGCGTGCGCCAATAGGCATTTTTTCACGGAGTTTGAAGTTTGAGATAGACTTTTTGGATAGGGTTGGGACGGCTTTCTGCCCAGTAATGGTGGTAAGTTCTTCCACACCAACGTCTACTAACTTTTTATCGGCCACTGCGGCACCGATTCCTTTATTGACGGATATTTTGAGTACTTTGGGAACCTGCATAACAGATTTATACTCAAATTTTTTCATCATTGCGGGAACCACTTCTTTAAAATATTTTTCTTTTACTCTGGGGGTCATAGGTTATTTGTCTTTTAATGAAGTGTGTTTTTTGAATACTCTTACCATTTTACCGTTTTCATCTTTGATCCTTTTGCTTCTTCTGGCTTGGTCGGTTTCGGGGTCAACGACCATCAAATTACTGATATGAAGAGAGGCTTCTCTTTCTACGATAGCACCTTCAGGATTTTTGGCAGAGGGTTTAAGATGTTTTTTAACCATATTGACCCCTTCCACAACGGCTCTGAGATTTTTTAAATCTACGGATAATATCATGCCTCTTTTTCCTTTATCATTTCCGGCGATTACTTCAACCAAATCACCTTTGCGGAGATGTAATTTTGGTTGTTTGTTCTTACTGCGCTCCATACTTACTATAATTAATAATCAATAAATGGGGTTTTTAGAAAATATTTGTTTGAAACCATCTTAAAAGATGCACAAATCCTGAATGAAGATTTGTAGAGAGACTATTAAAGTACCTCGGGTGCGAGCGAAACAATTTTCATAAATTGTTTTTCTCGGAGTTCTCTTGCGACAGGTCCAAAGATACGTGTACCTCTGGGTTCGTCCTGATTATTGAGAAGCACTACTGCATTGTCTTCAAATCTGATATAAGAACCATCTTGTCGGCGGACAGCCTTTTTAGTTCTTACAATGACTGCTTTAGAAACGGTTCCTTTTTTCATATTGCTGGAGGAGGTTGCAGATTTGACAGCAACTACGATTTTATCTCCTACGGATGCATATCTTCTTTTGGTACCGCCCAGCACTCTGATACAGAGGACTTCTTTGGCTCCACTATTATCAGCAACATTTAAACGTGATTCTTGTTGTATCATGGCTTATCAAATTATTTAGCTCTTTCTATGATTTCTACCAAACGCCAGCGTTTTCTTTTGCTAAGGGGTCGGCATTCCATAATTCGGACGATATCACCGATATTACACTCTTCGTTTTCGTCGTGAGCCATAAATTTTTTAGATTTCATGACGAATTTTCCGTAGATGGGGTGTTTTAGTTTTCTTTCTACAACGACAGTAATACTTTTATTCATTTTATTACTGGACACCTTACCGATTCTTTCTTTACGGTTATTTCTCTCGATCGCACCTGACTCGATTGCAGTTGATTCGAGTGTATTTGACTCGATTGCAGTTGATTCGAGTGTATTTGATTCGAGTGCATTAGAATCTTGTATTTCTTCGGCTTCCATGGTCAACTTTAATTAAGAGTCTCTTGTTTTTCTTTATTTTTACGAGCGTGCAGTTCGGTCATCAGGCGGGCGATAAATTTTCGTTCAGCCTGAATTTTCATAGGATTTTCAATTGGAGAGATAGCGTGAGCAAATTTTAGTTTTTGCAAGACTACTTTTTCTTCTCTGATTTTTTCCTCTAGTTCTTCCGTGCTAAGTTCTCTGATTTCAATATTTTTCATATTTATTCGGCATAATCGTTTCTTACCAAAAATTTTGTCCTTACCGGAATTTTTTGTGCGGCTAAATAGAGTGCTTTTTCCGCCACTTCTTTTCTTACTCCATCGAGTTCAAACATAATTGTACCAGGTTTTACGGGAGCTACCCAATATTCCGGTGAACCTTTTCCTTTACCCATCCTTACTTCGGCTGGTTTTTTGGTAATTGGTTTGGAAGGAAAAATACGAATCCAAATTTTCCCTTCTCTTTTCATAGTTCGGGAAATCGTAATCCGGCAG
Organism: Microscillaceae bacterium; assembly: GCA_033765345.1. Classification (GTDB taxonomy): domain Bacteria; phylum Bacteroidota; class Bacteroidia; order Cytophagales; family Microscillaceae; genus JANRIC01. The sequence continues at coordinate 45,495 of JANRIC010000015.1, read as the reverse complement.
GCTTCAATTTGTCGGGAGGTAATTTGCCCAGGCTCTAAGGCTTTGATTGCAAAGGAGCCAAAAGCGATTGTATGTCCACGACCTGCTATTCCTTTAATTCTTCCTTTTTGTTGTTTTCTAAATCTAACTTTTTTTGGCTGTAGCATTTTTCTTTGAATTAAGGGTTAGGAAATTGTACCTGGGGCTTAATTGTTTCGTTTTTTATTTCTACGTCTGTCGTTACCGCCGCCGCCGCCTGAGTTGTTGTTACCACCGCCTGAGTTGTTATTATCTCTTCTTCTGCGTTGAGGTTGAGAAGTTTTATCCTCAGAGATAGGTTGTACAGGAGAAAGGTCAGGTTTTCCGTAAATTTCTCTTTTAAAAACCCATACTTTGATTCCTATTTTACCATAAATGGTATGCGCTTCCGACACAGCATAGTCAATATCAGCTCTGAGCGTATGCAAGGGGATGCGTCCTTCTTTGTATTGTTCAGAGCGAGCCATTTCAGCTCCTCCCAAACGTCCAGAAACTTTTATTTTGATTCCTTTGGCAGTTCCTCCTCTCATTGCGGCCGAGATTGCTTGTTTCATGGCTCTACGATAGGATATCCTTGCCTGGAGTTGTTGTGCAATTCCATCGCCAATAAGTTTGGCGTCTATTTCGGGTCTTTTGATTTCAAAAATATTGATTTGAACGTCTTTATTGGTAATTTTTTTAAGTTCTTCCTTAATTTTATCTACCTCAGTTCCTCCCTTACCAATCACTACCCCGGGTCGGGCTGTATGAATGGTTAGGGTGATTCTTTTCAATGTTCTCTCGATCACAATTCTGGAAATACCTCCTTTGGGAATACGAGCGTGGATATAATTTCTGATTTTTTCATCTTCCACCAACTTCTCAGAGAAGTCTTTACCTCCATACCAGCTTGATTCCCAACCTTTTACGATACCTAGTCTAAGACCATTCGGATTTACTTTCTGTCCCATTGAATTATGAATTAAAATTTTTAATCTTGTTTAGTATCCTGGCTTTCTTCACCCACTTCCACAGCCGTATTGGGTTTATTTAGGCTATCTATGATCATAGTGACGTGGTTAGAACGTTTTCTGATACGGTGTCCTCTACCTTGTGGTGCAGGGCGTAATCTTTTAAGCATTCTGCCACCATCCACATAAATTTCCTTGATATAAAGATCTGCTTCTTCGATATCCAGGTCACTATTTTTGCTTTCCCAATTGGCGATAGCAGAACGCAGTAGTTTTTCTACTCTTGCTGCTCCTGATTTGGGTTCAAATTTTAAAACATTTAGTGCGTGGAATACTTTTTTCCCGCGGATAAGATTTGCAACCAAGCGCATTTTGCGTGGAGAAGTAGGGACATCATTGAGTGTAGCAGAGGCGGCACCCAATTTACCTGCCATTTCTATTTTTCGGGCTTTTTCAGCCTCTTTCTGCATAAATATGCGTACTGATTTTTTTAACTTTCTCTTTTCCTCCATGACAACAACAGGTTATTTCTTTTTCTTATCCTTTTTGGCGATGTGCCCCCGGAAGTTACGGGTAGCGGCAAATTCGCCAAGGCGGTGTCCAACCATATTTTCGGTAACAAATACCGGAATAAATTTATTTCCATTATGGACTGCAAAAGTATGGCCTACAAAATCCGGTGAGATCATAGATCTTCTTGACCAGGTCTTGATGACTTGTCTTTTGCCGGATTCATTCATCGCATCCACCTTTTTCACCAAGTGATGTTCAATATAAGGTCCCTTTTTGAGTGAGCGTGCCATAAGCGATTATTTTCTTCTTGACTTAATAAGTTTACTTGAATATTTGTTGGTCTTCCTGGTTTTTTTACCTTTGGCATACAAACCAGTTCTTGAGCGTGGGTGTCCCCCTGACGCCCTTCCTTCCCCTCCACCCATAGGGTGATCGATGGGGTTCATAGCTACCCCTCTGACGCGTGGTCTTCTTCCCATCCATCTTTTTCTACCGGCTTTTCCTACGTTGGTATTCATGTGATCAGGGTTTGATACAGAACCTACGGTAGCAAGGCAATTAAGCAAAATAAGTCTGGTTTCACCGGAGGGCATTTTAACACTGGCGTATTTACCTTCTCTACCCAATAATTGGGCATAAGAGCCTGCACTTCTGACCAAAACGCCCCCTTTTCCGGGTTTTAGCTCTAAATTATGAATAACAGTACCTAAGGGAATTTTACCTATGGGAAGTGTATTACCAACTTCTGGTGGCACGTCATCTCCAGAGATAATTTTTTGCCCAACTTGAAGCCCTTGAGGAGCGATGATATATTTTTTTTCGCCGTCTTCATATTCTACCAGGGCGATATAGGCGGTACGTATCGGATCGTACTCAATAGTTTTGACTTCGGCAGGAATATTTTTTTTATCTCTTTTGAAGTCAATAATTCTATACTTTTGTTTGTGACCTCCTCCGAGGTAGCGCACAGTCATTCGTCCCACATTATTTCGTCCACCTGTTTTTTTCAAAGGAACAAGCAGAGATTTTTCAGGTTTATCAGTTGTAATTTCCTGAAAAGAAGGAGCTATTCTAAATCTTTGACCGGGAGTAATCGGTCTTAATTTTTTTACTGCCATTACTTATTGTTTTATCTGTTGCTTTTTGCGGCTTCCATGCCATTACTAAGCAATTTCAATTAGACATTATTATAAAAATCAATAAATTCACCTTCGGCAACAGTCACAATTGCCTTCTTGTAAGCCGAAGTTCTTCCCGAAACAACTTTGGTTTTAGTATACCTAGTTTTGGGTTTTCCTTTATAATTCATGGTATTGACAGATTCTACGGGTATATTGTAGAGTTCTTCAATAGCCTGTGCAATTTGTAATTTATTGGCTTTTGCATTGACTACAAAAGCGTATCTTTCTTTTCCACCTTTTAGCTTATCATCGAGGGTAGAAATTTTTTCTGTCAGTAAAGGTCTGAGAATAATATCTGTCCTGTCCATATCTTTATTGGTTTAGCAACATTTCTTCCATCTTAGGGACAGCCTCCTCTATGATCAGGAGTTTGTCCACGTGCAAAATATCATACGTACTCAATTGATCAAAAGGGAGTACTTGGGCTTTTGAGAGATTTCGGCTAGAAAGGTAGATGTTATTGTCTAGTTCCGGCAAAATCAACAGCGTTTTAACTTGTTCAGCCTCAAGATTTTTGAGCAGCTCGATGTACGCTTTGGTTCTTGGAGAATCCATTTGAAAACCTTCCAAAATGGTAATTGCCGAGGAACCGGCTTTATAGCTCAGGGCTGAAATACGGGCAAGTTTTTTGAGTTTTTTATTGAGTTTGAAATCATAATCTCTTGGGCGGGGTCCGAATATTCTTCCTCCTCCTTTAAATACAGGAGATTTTATACTTCCTGCACGGGCAGTTCCTGTACCTTTTTGTTTTTTAAGTTTTCTGGTAGATCCTTTTATCTCTCCTCTTTCCTTGGCTTTGTGCGTTCCTTGTCTTCTGCGGGCAAGGTGCTGTTTTACATCCAAATAAATTGCATGGTCATTGGGTTGAATCCCAAATATAGAGTCGGATAAGTTGATTTTTTTGCCTGTATCTTCGCCCTTGATATTTACAACATTTAGTTCCATATCGCTTCGCTACTTTTCAATTAAAATGAATGAATTTTTAGCTCCTGGTATTGCTCCACTAATTACAAGAATGTTTTTTTCGGGAAGAATTTTCAAGATTTGTAAATTCTGAATCTTGATTCGATCACTTCCAGTACGCCCTGCCATTCTTAGTCCTTTTAATACCCTGGATGGAAAGGAAGAAGCTCCCAAAGAACCTGGGGCGCGTTGTCGGTTGTGCTGACCGTGAGTAGCGTCTCCTACCCCACCAAAACCGTGGCGCTTTACAACCCCTTGAAACCCTTTACCCTTAGAAATACCAATGATATCCACAAAATCTCCTTCTGTAAAAATATCATCTACCTTAAGGATGTCACCTAAACCGTACTTTTCCATGCCTACAAAGTCGCGGAATTCCACTACTTTTTGTTTGGGAGTGGTATTGGCTTTCTGAAAATGCTTGATCATCGGCTGAGACATGTTTTTCTCCTTAGCTTCTCCAAAAGCTAGTTGTAGTGCCATATATCCGTCATTTTCCTGGGTTTTCACCTGGGTGACCACACAAGGGCCTACTTCTACAACAGTACAAGCAAGCTGCTTTGTTATTCCTTCTTCCTCATTAGTTTGGAAGATACTAGTCATCCCTATTTTCTTACCGATTAAACCTGACATTTTAAAATTTATTTAAAATAAAACTACTTATGTGAGGATAAGTAGTCAATATATTTTGCCCTTATTTCTTGAAACGGAGTGCAAATTTAGGCAATAAATGTTATATTGCAAGGCTTGTTAAAAAAATATTTGGTTTTTTTGGATTTTTAGCCCGAAATTTTTCTAGCTGTATAACTTTGTTCTTAGTTATGGCGTTTAGTAAAAATTTATCATCTATGTAATGCATTCCCACATAAATTGTCAGAGAACCGATTAAAATTATTAGTTTTTGCGTGCTATTATTGTTTTAAATAAAATATAATTTCACACAATATAACTAAAAAACTAGTTAAACTAAGAGTTTAGTTATTTATTTAAGCAAAAAAATCAGTATTCAAGCAGTTTTTTGATGATGAGAAGGCACATCATCAGGCCATCGGTCTACAAAGAGGTCTTCTATCCTGCCTCCTGGCGGTAAATCTATGAGTGGAAAATCATTTCCTCCGGGTAAACCACCATCATCGTCATTGTTATTGGGTGGATACTGAGAATTGTAGATGGTTCTAATCATCAGCCAAGTGATGATTGAGAAACTAAAAGTGCAGATAAAAAAGCAAATAATCATGAGCATCAGGAATTAGTATCTGAGTTAGGGGTATTTCTGTTATAAATTAATTTAGGCTAAATTTGTTCTTAAAATCGGAAATAATTGGTGAAAATCTTAGCCCTCAAGCCATTCTATTAAAAAACATACAAGCAAATGGTCGGTAGTTGATTGACCCTAGAAAAGCCATCGGCTACGGACTGAAAAACTGCAGACTATTGATGCGGAACTATGGACTGCAACATCCCTATTGGGTGCATTTTCAAAAAAGCATGATTTTTCTAAGCAGTCCAACATTTTTAGCTCTCATTATTGATCTAAACTTTGGTTTTGCAAAAAAAATGCGAATTTTGTGCTACTTAATCCTAGATTTGGCAAATTTTGCCCGAATAACGCTGGGATAAGCTTTCAAAAGATAATTTAATAAAGATTATTTAATTGTTAAATGGTTCAATAGATTTTTTTTTTTACTATTTTGGTTCCCAAAATTTGTCTAAAAGGGAAATAATAAAAACACGATTGATTTGATGAGACGAATTGCAGTATTTACCTCTGGTGGAGATGCTCCCGGTATGAATGCCTGTATTCGGGCGGTAGTCCGTACAGCCATCTACTACAACATCGATATATATGGAATTAAGAGGGGCTATGACGGGATGATTAAGGGCAACATCTATCCTTTAAACTCCCATTCGGTAAGTAATATAATCCAACGTGGCGGAACGATCCTCAAGTCTGCCCGAAGTAAAGAATTTATGACCTTTGAAGGCCGCAAAAAGGCTTATCAGCAGCTTAAAAACTTTGATATTGACGGATTGGTGGCCATAGGAGGCAATGGTACTTTTACAGGTGCCAAAATATTTTTTGAGGAATTTGGCATTCCCACAGTGGGTTGCCCTGGTACTATTGATAATGATTTATATGGAACTGACTATACCATTGGTTATGACACAGCCGTGAATACTGCCCTAGATGCTGTGGATAAGATCCGAGACACGGCTGATTCGCACAATCGGGTATTTTTTGTAGAAGTAATGGGGCGTGATTCGGGCTACATTGCTATTCAGTCTGGTATTGGAGGAGGAGCAGAAATTGTGATGGTTCCTGAGACAAAAACCAGCGTTGAAGACGTGATTGAGACCTTACAGGAAGGAAAGCTCAAGCACAAAACTTCGGCCATTATCATTGTAGCTGAGGGTGACGAAGAAGGCAACGCTACCCAGATAGCGAGCAAAGTGCGGGAAAAGACCACCAGTCTGGATATTAAGGTGACTATTTTGGGGCACATCCAAAGAGGAGGCATCCCAACGGCACGGGATCGCATCTTGGCCAGCCGTACTGGTATTGCGGCTGTTGAGGGGCTTTTGCAGGATAAAAAGAATGTAATGGCAGGTGTGGTACACGATGAGGTTGTGTATACGCCTTTTGAAGACACCATTTCCAAAAAGAAACCCATCAGTGAAGATTTGATTCGGATGGTAGAAATTCTAAGTATATAAAAAAATCAAAAGCGGTTTGTCATTAAAAACAAACCGCTTTTGATATTCATTTTTTAATAAAACCTGGATTGCTTATTGAAAAAAGGCAGCCACTACTAGGCCTACTCCAACGAGAATAGAAGCTATAGCTCCTATCTTTTGCCAAAGGGCAGCACTTTCTGCTGATTTGACGATTTCCTCTTCGGATTTGGTAGAGACAATAAAATATTTGTCTTTTTCAGAAGGTTTGACCACGGAGAGTTCTCCACTTCGGTCGGAGAGTTCACCCAAAACATACAGGCGCACATCAGCTGGTATGATTTTTTCCTGATAACGATAGCCTATGGTTTTAGAACCTCCGGAGCCAAAATTCAAACTAAATCCTTGTGGGGGTTCAGGAGAAAAGCGATTATGGCTTTGAACCAAGTCTTTTTTTGCCCCTTTCATATCTACCATGATTTTAGCCCCACTGTTGTCATCCAGATAAAATGGAATATATTGTGAGTTGTTAGAGACAGTTTCTGAGCGTCTGGAAGTCACTGTACGGTAGTTTCCATCTTTATCTCTTTGCTGCTCAGTAACTTCGTATTCGCGAACAACAGAAGTTTCATAATACAGGGAAGGCCGTCTACTAAACTCAGCAATAAGTGGACTATCAGAGTGTCCGACCCCTGATAGTTCCACAATAGTTCCACTATAATTACCTACTCCGAGTTCTTGTCTGATAGATTGGTAGGTCTCGACCAGTTCTTTGACTTTGGAGGTTTCATAATATTTAATATCCAGGGCTTTGCCCAGGCTTCTACTCCTTCCATAAAACAGGCCTCCGCCCAAGCCCATGAATACTATTCCGGCAATTATAAAATAGATCATTCGTTAAGCATAAAAATTAGGAGATCGCTTGTTCTTTGATCAATTCGTCGAATTCATCGGCGGTTTTAGCAACCATTTGCACGGCTGCCTGAAACTCGTTCATATCCAGGTTAGCCCCTGCAAGGGAGTAGCTAAATATGGGTTGATCTTCAAAAGTAACTCCAAATCCACCAAAAGAAATATTGGCATTCATACGAAGCAATTCATCTTTCATTTCTTGGCTCAACGAAGAGTCTTCGTCACCGAGATACGAATACACTTTTACGAGTACGTCTTCGCTGTGCCAGGGAAGCACTTGAACGGTAACGGTTACACTTCCGAAAGTGAAAGTATAGAAATCATCAATTTTGACAATCTCGTAATCGTGAAAAAGCTCGCTCATATATTGCTCAACTTTTTTCTGAGTTGTAGCAATTAGACTCTCATTAACTCCGTTTTTTAAAATATTAAACTTAGGCATATTTAATGGATTTATGTATTCTTAATTTCTTAACCTCCTTGATTTAATTTAGCGCGTAATTTGGCGAGATCGTCGTCGATTTGAGTATTTTGCTCTAATTGTTTGAAATCGTCGTTCAATCCGGTCATATCACCTTCTGAAAGTTGAGTAAAGGCTTCGGCTTCAGCTTCTTTTTTAAGGATTTTTTCTTCCCATTTGTCAAATTTGGAGAAGCTGCTACTCATATCCAGGTTACCTACTTGTTTGGCGATTTGAGTTTGCGCTTTGGCTGCTTGGCTACGAGCGATCAAGGTGCTTTCTTTCAAGCGAGCCTCATTGAGCTTTTGCTTGAGTTGGTCTACCTGAGTTTTTAATTTTGAAGTAGTCTGAGCGGCTTGCTCGAACATGGCTTTGTACTGATTGGCCTGAGATTCAGCTTCGGCTTTTTTGGCTAGAGCTTTACGAGCCAGGTCTTCGTTACCGGCATTCAAAGCTTGCATGGCTTTTTGTTCCCAGTTTTCAGCTGCGCTTTGATTTTGTTTCCAATCACGTTCAAGCTTTTTTTCTTGGGCCATAGCAGTAGCTAATCCGGATGTAGCTTTGGCGATAGCTTCCTGCATTTCGATAACCATTTGCTTGATCATTTTTTCTGGATCTTCCATTTTATCCAGCGCATCGTTCACATTAGCTTTAAAAATGTCACTAATTCTTCCAAAGATACCCATACTTATTTCTTTTTTGGTTTAAAAATAGGTTACAATTAAAAGGTAATTTTCTGTAATAATACAAAATATTTTGATTTTAGAAAATATAGCTCTAAAATATTAAATTTTCAGGATACATTTTTTTATTTTTTTTCGGAAATGTTTTTTTTTTAAGCATTACTACGCTTCTAATCTCTCTAAAAATCACAAACCTGGCATAATTTGTTTTGAAGTTATGAAAAAAACACCAAGTATTTTATGATTTTTTACGCAAAAATTTATCCAGAAAGATAAATTTCCATAAATAAAGTTTAAACAGCGATTAATCTTTAAGAGCAGATAAAAACTTGGGTACTTGGAGTCAAACCCCTGAACAAAATCTTTCAGTTTTTTGCCCAATGTTTGGCCTCAGGCAGATTATCAAAATAGCCTCTTTCCAGTTTTAGGCTTTTTTTGTAGGTACTGTATTCTTCTTTAATTTGTCGATAAGCCATATTAGAAATGGGAGATTGTGGCATGACCAGCGCATGTTTGCGTATACCGAACTGTTTGTACAAAGGGGTAAGTGTACGTACTGTCCATACCTGAAGGCTAGGGCTTATAGCAAAGCGCATTTGATGGCTATTATCCACGATGGCCGAAACGCTTTTGGTCTGGATGACTTCCTGTGCTTTTTGAGCAAACCGGGTTATATTTTCTTTAAAAGTTTCCATATCCATCTTTTCACTGCTGGATTCCCAGTAGCTAATAATGACATCATGCTCCACAAATGCTTTTAAATATTCGGACTGGTAAATATAATCTTTCATGTGATGGTCATTTTAAATATTATTTCGGATCAATGATACTATTCCTGCAAGTAAACTTAGGTTTGTATAGTGTTTCTTGTTTGCAAAAGTTCGTTTATTTTATAGAAACACGCGTTAAGAAGCCGATGAAAATACATTTTAAGGTAGTTGTAATGAAGTATCCGTTATAAAATGTACTAAGTAAGATGAGATTCAGGGGGTTGAAAATATTATATGACTGATATACGCAAAAAGAATGCCTCAGGCTATGAATAAATGATTAAATTTACGATCCAGGAGTTTTTTATCGGTTATCCTTTTCAGAATCCAGCCCTAGTATGCAAAACACAGGATATTTCATCCCATATAGGTTGTTTATGTGGCTTACAGACCCTAGCTTTACGCAGTCTTAAACATCCCAATCTGATGAAATTATTACTTCATGTCCTTTTAATGGGCTTTGTCTGTTTTCAGACCTTTGCACAAGAATCTCAAACGGATACCTCCAAGGTGTATCTCGAGGTAGAGGTAGCCCCCACTTATGAAGGTGGTATGGAAGCCTTGTATAGAGAATTTGTCAAAAAAATACAATATCCCGTAATAGCCCGAAGAATTGGCATTGAGGGAAAAATATTTATTCAATTTGTGATTCGTAAAGACGGCTCGGTCAGTGATGTATCTATTCTGAAAGCTATCGGCTTGGGTTGCGATGAAGAAGCCATACGAGTAGTCAAAGAAGCTACTCATTGGAAGCCAGGTCTTATTCAGGATAAACCCGTTAATACCAGGATGTCCATTCCTATTTTTTTTAAATTAGGTGGTTCTCCTGAAAATCCGCTGATCATCGTGAATGGCAAATTCCTAGGTAGATTAAATGAACTCCGAGACTATTTTGCCAAACTAAAAGAAGAAGATATTATCGCAGTAAAGGACATCAAAGAACTGAAAGGACTCAAAAAATACGATAAAAAAGCTGTTGAGGGCGAAGTGGGGCTGATGATTGAAATTGCAGAAAAATAAATAAAATTTAGTTTTACCGTATTTCGTAGTGCCAATTTAACACACTTCATCACCAATCAGGGAAGAACCAAAATTTTTAAATCCTTTTACCCTCAACGCCCGTCCTCTTTCTCTAACAAACGCTCAAAAACCTGACCGCACAAATACAAAGACCGGGGAACGTGATAGCAGCCTTTCCATTTGCCACCCTTGAGCGGAAGCAGCACCTCCCCTTTGCGGTTCAGATAGCCGAACCATTCGCCGTATTCGGGGTCGGGAAAGCAAGTCCAGGTATAACGGTGTACCTTCTCGTACCATTCCCAGCATTGAGGATCACCTGTGTAGAGATAAGCCTTTGACAAAGCTACAAGAGCCTCCAGATGCACCCACCAAAGTTTTTGATTCCATTCAAGTTGTAAAGGCGGGTGACCGTCGGCATCCAGATAATAATAAAAACCCTCATATTCACGATCCCAGCCGAATTCCAGCACTGCCAACAAAATATCCTTGCATTGTATGATCAGTGCCTGATCGTTTTGTTTGTGGGCAATGTCCATAATAAACCACATGGCTTCCATCCCGTGCCCAGGGTTGATGAGTCTGCCTTCAAAAGAGTCGGAGAGCTCGCCGTTGGGTTGTATATTTTCAAAGATGAGCTGCCGTTCGGGTTTCCAGAAATAATCTAAGACTTCGCGTACTGAAAACTGAAGTGTTTCTTCAATCTGTTGGGGGCTTAAATAGTCTTCCAGCTCATAGACCAAATTGGATAAAACCATCGGAATCCCAAAGCTTTTCAAAGGGCGTGTACCTGGATAAGCTTTGTTATAAATGCCCTTGGGATTGTCTCTGCGAAGCAGAATATTTTGGTAGGTTTGGAGCGAAATATCAAGAGATTCCTGCTCCTGGGCTGCTTTGCCGTATTGGGCAAAAGCCATACAAGCCAAAAAGTCCGAACCGATTTTGAAGGCTTGCATCAAAGGTTTTCCTTCCCGGTTCAGAGAAAAATACCAATTTCCCTGTGCATCGCGTCCGTATTTTTTTAAAAACTCTGCCCCTAAACGAGCCATATCTAGCCAACTTTGACGCTGCTCTACTTCATTGTAGAGCATCGAGAATGTCCAAACCTGCCGTGCCTGCATCCAGATAAATTTGTCGGTATCAAATACTTTCCCGTCTCTGTTTAGGCAGCTAAAATACCCTCCAAACTCTTGATCGGGGGAGTTTTTTTCCCAGAAAGGAATTACATCCTGAAGCAGGGTATTTTGATAAATATTGCGGTAGGTTTTCAATAGTTGTAACATAATCGAATTTTTTATGAGTCCAAAAATAAAAAGCAAAATTGGAATCATTGCTAAATTCAATTTTTACTTTTAGCGGTGATTTTGGGAAATTGCGTTTATACACTTAAATTGCGGCAAAGTTTTCCTAAAACAGCACTTATGTCGTACTACTTTATTGTTTTTATACAGATTCTTTGTGTGCTTCACGTCATCAACAACCGAAAAGATCGTTGGTGGATTTGGCTGATTGTGCTTGTGCCTGTCGTAGGCTCTCTGGTGTACATTGCCGCCGAAGTATTGCGGCTGCGTGATTTGGGAAATGTACAGCAGGATTTGACTAAAATTGTAAATCCGGGGGCACAAATCAAACAACTGGAAAAACGATTGGCTTTTGCAGATACCCATCAAAATAAAATTGCGCTTGCAGATGCCTATCTCGCCCTGGGTGAGTCTCAAAAAGCCATTGATTTATATGAATCCTCGCTGACGGGGCTTTTCCAGGATGACCCCCACGTCAACACACAATTGGTCAGTGCTTATTATCAGATGGAAAATTATGAAAAAGCCTTAGAGCGGGCGCAATTGGTTTTAAAAAATAAAGATTTTCAAAAATCCCCCGCCAGACTTCATTACGCACTTGCGCTGGAGCAATTGGGTAAGCCCGAAGCCGCCGAAAAGGAATTGGAAGCACTCGACACTCCCTACACCGGTTATGAGAATCGAATTGCTTATGGGCAGTTTTTAATTCGCCACCATAAAACCGAAAAAGCCGCACAGGTATTTGAGGAAATTTTATCTGAATACGACCACCTCAACAAACTGGAAAAGCGTAAGGTGAAAAAATGGATGAATCAGGCACAGGAAGCGTTGAGTAAACTACAACTTTGAAACCCAAACCTGCCTTGATCAATGAGCATCTAAATTTTGAATAAAACCCTTGCAAACTCCCAAATTATGACTCCAGCCCCTTTGGTTTTAGAAAAGTAAATTACCGATTTACCAACTGTTTTACTAAGGCAAAGCTTCCTTTCCATCAATAGCGCAATTTTCGGGTTTTCGGAGGATGCCGGACGTGCTATTTTTGTAGTATTCAAAAACATCTTATTATGAGTACACAAGAAAAAATTGATTACGGGCGAGTTGCAGAAGCCATTCACTATTTACAAAACAACTTTAGAAATCAGCCCAATCTGGATGAAGTAGCTGATCACGTACATTTGAGTCCATACCACTTTCAGCGTTTGTTTACTGAATGGGTGGGTACAAGTCCGAAGAAGTTTTTGCAGTTTATCAGCCTGTCTCATGCCAAAAAAATGCTCAAAGAAGGCAAGGTGTCTTTGTCAGAAGCTGCTTATGATACGGGGCTTTCAGGTACTGGTAGGCTACATGATTTGTTTGTGAAGATAGAAGGGATGACTCCGGGCGAATATAAAAACGGTGGTGAAAACCTTCAAATTAATTACAGCTTTGCTGAAAGCCCTTTTGGAAATATTTTGATTGCTTCTACTCCAAAAGGGATTTGTCACATGGCTTTTTTTGAAGAAGAAGAAAACAAGGCACTGGAGAATCTTCAGAGTCAATTCCAGCAGGCTCATTATCATCAGAAACTTGACCTCATTCAACAAAACGCGCTGTTTATTTTTACTCAAGATTGGAAAAAGCTTGATCGGATCAAACTTCATTTGAAAGGAACTGATTTTCAACTCAAAGTCTGGGAAACTTTACTCAAAATTCCTATGGGCAACTTGGTTACCTATGGTGATATTGCAGGGTACATCCAAAACCCCAAAGCATCTCGGGCTGTGGGTTCGGCAATCGGAAATAATCCGGTAGCATTTCTAATTCCTTGCCACCGGGTGATCCAATCTACGGGAGTTTTGGGTCAGTATCATTGGGGGGGTCTGCGTAAAACAGCGATCATAGGCTGGGAGGCGGCAAAAAGCGAAGGCTAAACTTTTTGCCTTTGCCTTTTCCCTCAAGATTTTTTCTTTTTTGAACCTTTGCTTTTTTTCTCAGGAGCTTTCTCAATCAGCTCGAGGCACTCGAGCAGACTTAGTTCGGAGGCTTCTTTGCCTTTGGGGATTTTGACGTTTTGTTTGCCAAATTTGATATAAGGTCCCCAGCGTCCGTTGAGGATTTGAATTTCAGGATTTTCTTTAAAAGTTTTGATGGTTTTTTCGGCGTCGGCTTTGCGCTTTTGCAGAATGGTCTCAATGGCTTTTTCTTCCTGAATCTCGAGCGGGTCGTCTTCTTTGAGCGAATAAAACTGATTGTCGTGTCGCAGGTAAGGTCCAAAACGGCCGACGGCGGCAACAATTTTTTTATTTTCAAACATACCCACATCGCGGGGCAGTTTGAAGAGTTCCAGGGCTTCTTCGAGCGTAATGGTTTCCATTCTTTGCCCTACCCGAAGGCTGGCACGGGGTGGTTTTTCTTCGTTGTCTTCCTGGGTTTCTCCGATTTGGACAAAAGCTCCGTAGCGGCCTAAAATCACCAGTATATCTTTCCCTGTTTTAGGGTCTTTGCCAAGCACACGACTTGAAGGCACTTCGGAGCGGTCAATTTTCTGGGTACTTTCTACTTTTTCGTGAAAATTATCATAAAATTCCTGAAGCATTTTGACCCATTCTTTTTTTCCTTCTGCAATTTCATCAAATTGTTTCTCCACATTGGCTGTAAAGGAATAGTCCAGGATGTCGTCAAAATTAGATACCAGAAAGTCATTCACGACACTGGCTATATCGGTAGCAAAAAGTTTGGCTTTTTCACGGCCTGTAATTTCAGTGTTGGTTTTTTGGGTGATTTGGTTGTTTTTGAGGATCAATTCTTGGTAAAGCCTTTCTTTGCCTTCGCGGTCTTCTTTGACGATATAGCCTCTTTTTTGGATGGTAGAGATGGTTGGTGCATAGGTAGAGGGTCGCCCGATGCCCATTTCTTCCAGTTTTTTTACCAGACTGGCTTCGGTATAGCGAGGTTGGGGGCGAGTGAATCTTTCGGTAGCAAGCATTTCGTGGAGATTCAGGATTTGCCCGATTGTAAGGGGCGGAAGCATTCCACTGGTTTCGCCTTCGTCGTCTTCGTCGTCGGTTGATTCGAGGTAGACTTTAAGAAAACCTTCAAACTTGATCACCTCACCTTTGGCGACCAGGTCAGGCATGGTGATTTTCTTTCCGGTATTTTGTATATAAAGGATTGGGTTGATGGCAATGGTGGCAGTGGTTCTCTCGAGCAAGGCATCAGCCATTTGGGAGGCAATGGCTCTTTTCCAGATCAGTTCGTAGAGTTTTTGTTCGTTTTTATCCTGGCTTACGAGCAAGGCGGAGAAGTCAGTAGGCCGGATGGCTTCGTGTGCTTCTTGAGCACCCTGGGTTTTGGTTTTGAATCTGCGATTTTGGATGTATTCTTTGCCGTAGAGCTTCTCGATTTGTTTGGCAGCGGCGGCGATGGCTTCTTCGGAGAGGTTGGTAGAGTCAGTACGCATGTAGGTGATCTTTCCAGATTCGTAGAGCCTTTGTGCCACGGTCATGGTTTGGGCTACGGAGAAACGTAATTTACGGCTTGCTTCCTGCTGGAGGGTAGAAGTTGTAAAAGGAGGTGCCGGAGTTTTTTTGGCGGGTTTGGTTTCAAGATTTTTGATGGAGAATTCAGCACCGATACATTTATCGAGGAAGTCTTGTGCGCCTTGTTGATTTTCGATGCGTGGGGGCAGCTCGGCTAATAAAGTTTTTTGGTCTTTGAGCTTAAAGTTTGCTTGCACTTTGAAATAAGAAATAGGTTTAAAGGCTTCAATTTCTCGCTCACGTTCTACGATCATGCGGACAGCTACGGATTGCACCCGGCCTGCGGAGAGACCGGTCTTGATTTTTTTCCAGAGCAGGGGTGAAATTTCAAAACCCACAAGGCGGTCTAGAATTCGGCGTGCTTGTTGGGCATTGACCAGGTCAACGTCAATTGCACGGGGAGATTGGATGGCTTTGGTAATGGCATTTTTGGTAATTTCACGGAACACGATTCTTCGGATGCTGTGTTCTTTGAGCTTAAGGGCTTCTTTGAGGTGCCAGGATATGGCTTCCCCTTCGCGGTCATCATCTGTGGCAAGCCAGATAATTTCGGCTTCTTTGGCTAATTTCTGCAACTCGGATACTACCTGCTTTTTGTCGGAGGATATTTCGTACGTTGGGTTGAAATCATTTTGAATATCAATTGCTTGATTATTCTTGGGTAAGTCTCTGACGTGACCGTAACTAGACTTCACTAAAAAATCGCTTCCCAGGTATCCTTCTATGGTTTTGGCTTTGGCCGGTGATTCAACAATAACTAAATTCTTGGGCATATAATGATTTCTTTCTTTTAAATTAATTGTAACACGGTTTCTTGATCTTCTACCAGGCACTTATGTGATTACTATAAGTAAATCGTAATTTGAAGGTAAAAAGTTTGTTTTTTATTACCCTCAAAAATTAATCCTACTAAACTTCTTATGCAATAAGAAAGATTACAAAAAAAATTGTTTTATCGGTTTTTTTCACAAATATTGCATTTATGCAAAGAGAACTATTAATTATCAGACATGCAAAAGCGGAGGAGATTCATATTGGGCAGGATGATTTTGACCGAAGCTTAAAAAAAAGGGGGGTTCGGGATGCTGAAACGATGGGAGAATTGCTGCGAGACCGTCAATTAGCCCCTGATTTGATCTGTGTAAGCCCAGCCAAACGGACGAGTAAAACCGCAGAAATTATTGCGAAGTCATTCCATTATTCTAAAGACTCTATTATATTTGAGCGAAATATTTATGATGCTGATTTACATACTTTGTTGCAAGTAGTAAATTTTCTTCCTGATTCTGCCAAGCGGGTCTATCTGGTAGGTCACAATCCGGGTCTTACGATGTTGGCAGATTACCTAGGCGATACGTCCATTACTTTTATTCCTACTTGCGGGATAGCCTATTTAGGCTTTGATGTAGAAAGCTGGGGTTTGATTTCTAAAGGTTTGGGGCATCTGATCTGGTTGGAGACTCCTAAAGAAAATATCTGAAAATACGCTATAATATTCATACTATGTTATTCATTATTATTGCTTTATTGGTTTTTATTACGCAGACGATCTTTTATCACTGGTGGTTGGTGGCTGTAGATGCTTTTGTAGCGGCTTTGTTTTTTGGTCGTTCTGGCTGGGTAGCTTTTCTTTCGGGTTTTATGGCGGTGGGTTTGGTCTGGTTTATCCAGGCTTATTATTTAAGCCAGCGTAATGAAGGTTTATTACTTGAGCGTATGACCAAATTTTTTGGGTTTTTGCCGTCTTCGGAGTGGATGTTTGTCCTTACAGTGGCAATCGGAGCATTGGTAGGTGGTTTTTCCGCGCTTACGGCATACAGTATTCGTTCATTTTGGAAAAAATAAGCACCTAAGAGCTTTTAATTTTCTAAATCTTTTTACCTTTGCTAGGCCTTTAATTTTGGGCAATAGAGTAATACCAGGACTTAAATCTATTCATCTTATGCTAAAGCAGATTTCTACTATTTTCAAACAAGTTTTTTCTTCACTAACCGGTTTGGCGTTTTTGATGATCTTCTCTTTGGCTTCATGCCGCACCGATATTTATAATAAAGTAACTGCTGATACCGAAGATTATCGCAAAAAGGACACCTATATTTATGGAGACAGCCCAGAAGCAGAACCCCGCCAGACACAAAATAAATATGAAAATACACCGGAAAGCGAGAAAAAAGCCATTGAAATCAGAAAAAAAATGTTTGGAGAAAACAAATCCGGTGAAGCCGTTCAGATTACTACGGCAGTTGATTCTACCAAAACTGACAGCACAAAAGCAGCCAACTAAGCTGTGCATAATTCTACCAAACTGTCAAACCAATATTTTGACAGTTTTTTTTATTTTTAATATAGGATATGGTTTTTTTGTATAAAAAACTGATATTAGCTCCTATTTTACTGCTATTATTTTTTGGAACTCATTGTTCGTCCAAAAAAACCAGCCGTGAAGAGCTTATCAGGTTAAAGCTGGATTCGCTGCGTCGAGAACTTTCCGAAATAAAAAAACAGAAAATTGAACTTATTCTGGATCGTCTCCACCAAAAGGAGCTTTTTAACGGTTGTGTACTCGTGGTGGAGCATGGAAAGGTTCTTTTTAAGAAGAGCTATGGATATGCTGATTTTCGGAATAAAACACCTCTGGATGCAAAATCGGTTTTCCAGATTGGGGTTCTAAGCCAACAGTTTACCTCGATGCTCATCATGATGTTGGCAGAAGAAAAAAGAATCAAATACGAGGATCCTGTCTATTATTATGTCAAAGGCTGGCCTTACAAAAATACTACAATTTATCATCTGCTGACACACACCTCCGGACTCACTGATTATGTCTCCTACTTTTATTCAAATTCGGAAGATTTGATGACTTATGCCACCAATCGTGACATTCTCAACTGGGTAATCAAAGATCGCCCTGCGCTTATGTTTGATCCGGGTACTCAGTGGGAGTTTAACCATACAGATTATGTGGTTTTGGCAGAAGTGATAGAATTTGTTACGAAGAAGAAATTTCCATCTGTGCTACAAGAGAAGATTCTCGGCCCTTTGAATATGAAAAACACCTATCTCCCTGTGGGTTATTCAAATGATAAAAAAATCCCCAAAAAAGTTATTGGATTCAAGCCTGACAATCAAAGTATTTATGACGATAATTTTCTCAATAAAATATATGGTGACCGTGGGATTTTCTCTACTATGGATGATTTATACCTTTTAGATCAGGCATTGTATCTGGAAAAACCGATGAGTCAGGCTACGCTTCAAAAAGCCTGGCAACCCGTACAATTAGCGAACGGGGTTAAATTTCCTTATGGTTTTGGCTGGTACCTCAATCAAGAAGATCAATGTATCTATCACATGAGCGGTTGGTTAGGTTTTAAATGTCTCTTTCTTCGAATGCCTAGCGAAAGACACACGATTATCTTGATGACAAATAACGTAAATCCAATATTGAATGAAATCCGCGATATGTTGGTCAACATACTCCTCAACAGACCGCATCAAATACCCGGATAAAACCACAGAAAAGCCCCTAATAATCGAGAAAACGCATAAAAATATATCCCTGGGTTCAGGACTGATAGATATATGCGAAATACTTGTTGATCAGATTGGTCATTTTTTCTAAGGTAAAGGGTTTACCGATATATCCGTTGATCTCCTGAAAATTCCTCATTTGTTTGAAATCTTGGTCATAACCATTGCTTGAGGCAATCAGGATGACGATTTGTTTGTCAAATCTGCTGGCGATATTTCGGTATTCTTTTAAAAAGAACCAACCATTCATCAAAGGCATATACAAATCCAAGATAATTAAATCAGGTAGATTGTCTGGAAATTTAAAGGCAGTGTCCTTGAGGTGGTTTAGGGCTTCTTTGGCATCAAAAAAAGTATTCACCAAAGAATCAGGCTTTAGCTTGCGGATTAATCGGGCGCATACCAGGGCATCAATCTCATTATCATCTATAATGAGTACTTTTTTCAAGAATAGGTTATCTTTCATTTGAATAATTTTATAAAAGAGTCATAACGAGTTATTTATTCTTCAATAAAGCAATTATTTTTTATTTTACATAGTTGCTTGATTTGTAATGAAGTAAGAATTTATGACAATAGTCAGAATCCACCACTCTTTTCGAGACTCTTTGTAATATGAAATACTTAATAGTTTGTGATTATGCACCAATATAACGCATAATATCTAAAAAACAAGCAAACTAAGCGAATAGTTTAATATTATCTTTTTAAAATACTATTGTAAGAAATAACTTTAATTTTATGCAAATAATCGTTTTTTTTGAAGAATTATAGCATATTACAGAGAATGGATTCTTCTAAAATATTTTTAACTATAAATTGGAATTAGTATAATTGTATAGTGGGTGTTTTTTGTTTTTATGTGATTTGATATATGGAAGAAAATAAGTTTTGGAATTATATGGAATTGGAAAAGATCAGCCCGGAGGAGTTGGATTACCTCCTAGCAGATGGCTGGCGGCATTTTGGCACTTTTTTCTTTCGAGATATGATGAGTTGGAATCAGGGCAAACTATCCGAAATCATCCCCTTACGCATCAACTTGGCGAGGTTTAAGTTTAGTAAAAGTCAGCGCAAGACCATTCGCAAAAATGGAGACACGCGTATGATATTCAGAGAAGCTTTTATCGATGAAGAGAAGGAAAATCTTTTTTATAAGCATTGCGTACGTTTTACCCACAATGTACCTCAGTCCATTTATGATTTTTTATCACCACACCCAGCACGAGTTCCCTGTCATACGGTAGAATGCTGTCTTTTTGATGAAAATAATAAACTCTATGCCGTTAGTTTTTTGGACGTAGGTGCCCAGAGCAGCTCAAGTGTGTATGCGATGTTCGACCCGGCTTACTCTAAACGAAGCCCTGGTTTACATACTTTGTTGGCTGAGATTATGTTTTCGCTTGAGAATAAATTATCTTATCTTTATACCGGCTATGCCTTTAAGGAAAGTTCGCATTATGATTACAAAAAGAATTTTCAAGGTACGGAATATTATAACTGGAACGGTATATGGAGAATACTTTAATGTTTGCGAAGCTGAACAGTCCATAGTAATTTGTCGATAGTCCATAGCAAATATAATCGCTTGATTATCAATTAATTATGAAAAAAATAATATAAATCAATTATAAGTAACTACTTATTTTGTATAAACGCCCAACTACAAAACCTAAGTTTTTTTGTTTTTTTAAGTACGATAGATTTATTTTTAAAGACTAATCCCAAAATGATCATCAGAATTTTTAAATGGATGTTAGGCATATTATTTATAGGAGTGGTAGGGCTTACTGCGATTCTTTATTTTGGTGCATACCATCCTCGATCTATTGAGCATGTGCCCATCATCTCCCCAACAACAAGCCCTAAACTCCGCTCTGGGCAATCCCTCAAAATGATGAGTTGGAACGTACAATATATGGCTGGTACGAATTATGTTTTTTGGTATGAGGGGGGTTCTGATATCAAGCCTTCACAGGAAGATATTCAACAAAGCACCCAAGAAGTTGCTCAGGTTATCATCCGCGAAAATCCAGACATTATTCTTTTGCAGGAAGTAGACCAAGGAGCAGCCCGGAGTTATTACAAAGATCAGATAGAATCTTTA
Source organism: Microscillaceae bacterium (assembly GCA_033765345.1). Lineage (GTDB taxonomy): Bacteria > Bacteroidota > Bacteroidia > Cytophagales > Microscillaceae > JANRIC01. Next base: position 24,895 of record JANRIC010000015.1, on the reverse strand, counting down.
TTGGCTTATTTACCTGCCGAATATACCTCATTGAGTTCGGCATTTTACTGGAAGGCTTTTTTTGTGCCGCATCCGAAAATCTGGGGAAGCGTAGGTACCAAACTTAGCGTGATCAGCAAATACCAAATCAATGGAGCTATCCGACACCAACTGGCTCATATAGATAAAAAAGTCCAAAATTGGTACGATCCGATTTCTTTCTGGCTCGAAAAACAATTTCACCTCAAAAGAGCTGTCTTAGAATTGAGCTTTCCTTTGGAATCTGGAGAAAATTTTATTGTTTATAATACCCACCTGACCGCCTATCCTGGTAAAGGAAGTACCGTACTCACGAGGCAAGTTAGCGAGATCAAGAAATTGCTTTCTGAAAAAGATCAGGGAGGAATTTCTTGGGTACTTGGAGGCGATCTGAATCTGCTCCCGCCTGGAGTTTCTTCTAAAGGCTTACAGCTTACAGAAGGCGAATTTTATAATCCGAATTCGGAAATCAAGCCGCTTTTTGAGCAATACACCGTCTTCCCTAAACCGCAAAAAGGTATTGATCCCTCAACACAATTTACCTATATCCCTAATCTGCTCTCCAAGAAAGTAGCAGACCGCACCCTCGATTATTTTTTTGTATCTCCCGGAATAAGGCTGGACAGTGCTCAGGTTCTACAAAAAAACGCCAAAAACATTTCAGATCATTATCCAATTATCATTCAAATAACCCTTCCCGATCGTGAATAAATTTATCCAACATATCAACGAAACGTATGGAAATCTGGGATCTCTAGGTTTTATTGTAGGGTTAGCTTTGCTAGGTTCATTAGTTTATCATCTGATATTCAGCATATTAAGATCAAGATTCTTGACTACTTACACTAAAGCTCCTTCCTTATTACAGAAATATGTATATTATCCGGGTTTATTTTTTTTCCTCTTGATCTGCCTTTCATTGGGCTTTCCAATTTTGAGAAAAAATCTTGATGCAGAAGGTATTAGCTTTATTAAACACGCTTACAACATCCTGCTGATTCTAAACATTACCATATTGCTGCTGCGCCTGATCATCGTGGTGCGAGAAGTAGTGTTGAGTTATTATGAACTTGATGGCGATGATGACAATCTGAGCTCACGAAAAATCGTCACACAACTTCGTGTGATCGAGCGTATCATTAGTTTTATTGTGATTATCACTTCTATTGCCTTGATCCTGATGACCTTTAAAACCATTCGTGAGGTTGGCATTAGCATCCTGGCATCGGCTGGAGTGATCGGAATAGTAATCGGTTTTGCAGCACAAAAAAGCATTGCCAACATTGTAGCAGGGATTCAACTGGCTTTTGCTCAACCGATTAGGCTGGATGATATTGTAATTGTAGAAAATGAATGGGGGCGTATTGAAGAAATTACGCTGACTTATGTAGTCGTAAAATTATGGGATGAACGCCGCCTGATAGTTCCCCTGAATTATTTTATTGAAAAACCTTTTCAGAATTGGACCCGTCATTCTTCGGATTTGATCGGTAGTGTAATCTTTTATACCGATTATACGGTGCCGCTGGATGCACTTCGTGAGGAATTCCGAAGGCTTCTGGCAAATCACCCACTTTGGGACAAACGAAACAGTAACCTACAAGTCACTGATGCCAACAAAAGCAGCCTTGAAATCAGAGTACTTATGAGTGCAGAAAATGCCGGAGAGGTATTTAACTTACGTTGTGATATTCGAGAAGGATTAATTACTTTTTTACAAAAAAACTATCCTAATTCTTTGCCCAAATCAAGGATAGAAATTACCAATAATCTGGCTTAGTTTAAGGTAGTGTACCCTAAAAATCTTTTTTAGCTTTCACATAAAGCCTTAAAATGTAAATAACATAGACTTAACTAAAAAAAAATTTCACGTATATTTTAATAAGCCAAAAAAATCATGTAAGTTTAGCAAAGATTTTGATGCAATATCAAATACAACATTCATTCGACCCTTCTTCAAGTCTGAAATTCTAATTTGCCTTTATCAAATTTTATCAAATAATTATATATTTTAGTTATGAATTATATTTTCACAAACAAACTTGTCAGGGTAAGTTATGTGCAATTTATGCAAAAACTTAATACTGCTTTCAAATCCAAAAATTCATGGATTTATAGTCGAACGCTACTTTTTGTAGTTTTTCTTGCTTTCAGTTTACACACACAAGTACACGCTCAAAAAACAGCCTGTAAAGTAGATTGTGGCGAATTGATAGGAGGTACACGCGATAATATCTCTACATCTTGGGCTGATGTGAAATTTTTTACTAAGAATATCTTTTTGTCTGCAAGCCAATATGAATCTGATGCCCTATCTTCTTATGTACCAGGCACTTCTAATATTACCTTTAACAAAGAAACCGCCAACGGAAGAGGAGATTACGGTATTGGTATTGTAGGACCCAACACAAACCCCGCTCCGATTGCTGCCCAGATTAATTACATTGCAGAAAAAAAACGCTCTGAAAAACTATTGGTTGACTTCGGATGTACCTTTACAGGTGCTGATGTAAAGCTTGCCCGTTTCTTCTCAGATGAAAACGGTGGTATGGGTGAAACCGGGGGCTGGAGAGCCTTTGATGCCAATTTTAATTTGGTTGGCATCGGTACTTTTGCCGCCAACGTGCCTTTTAGTGCCAATAATCCAGGTTTATTTAGCCTTAGAATTCGTACAGGTGCGCCTTTCCGTTATCTTGAATTTACGGCTCGTGCTTATGCCAATCGAAATCAAAAAACTGCTTTTGATGACAATAGCGACTACTATCTGCAAAGTATTGTACCTAGTTGTCTGCCTATCTTAGAGCCTGAAACTGCACTGGGTAACGGCGAAACCTTTGACTCCTGGCAACAAGCTGCTCTTCTTTTCAAACCCCTGGATAATGAGCTGTTTTTTGCCGCTGATGAAACTAACTTCAGCGCCGACGGTTTGGGTGTACCCAATGACGAAAATATGCAGTTGAACTACTGCCCTGATGATAATTCCACAGAACTTATTCAAATCGATTTGGGATCAACTTTTACCTCTTTTGAACTGGTAGTCAATGATTTATTTGAAGGAGAAGAAGGTTTCTGGATTGCTTATAACTATAATTCTAATTTTGAACTGGTAGAGGTAGGAAGCGGTTCTTTTATTGGGCAGGGAACTCCCACCAAAGCGGCTATCAGCGGGCAAACCACTACCTCAACAGCTACCAGTGATACAGGAGGTTTTCGTGTGATTTCAGTAGGTGGAGGACCATTAGGTGGTGGCAAAAGAACCCGAACTCAAAAAACAAGCTGCGGCGTACCTGGATTTTTTATTCGTCAGTTTACACCCGCACCTGTGTGTCTGGGAGCTGTTGAAGTGACTTCTTACAACCCTGGCAAAAACAAATTAGGCGGTAAGGTACTTTCTGATAGACAAGTACTGAGCAATGCTTTGTTTGCTCCCGAAGATAATGATACCCCAGGCGATATTAATTTCGTTTCTCTGGGATTCGGTGGTGAAATTACTGTAAAATTCTTAGAGCCTTTTGCTAACGGTGCAGGGCCTGATGTAGTATTGTTTGAAACAAGCTACGAAGAAAACGGTAACTGTGAATCTCACCCTGAAAAAGCCGATGTTTTTGCTTCCCAAGATGGGATTAATTTTGTCTATCTGGGACTTGCCTGCCGTGACCAAGCTACATTTGACCTAGGTCCCCTATCTTGGGCACAATATATTCGAGTTGTAGACATCAGCAAACCTCAAAACTTTACACAAAATAATGCTGCCGTAGATGGATACGATGTAGATGGTGTCATCTGCTTAAACGGACGTGCCAAAACTACCCCTAATGACGGATTGGTTGCCTGTACCGCCCAAGATGTAGTTGAATATCGTCCCGGAAAACGCAAAGATGGTAATAATATTGGTTCGGAACGCACCAAGGGGCAAAACGCATTGGGTGAACCCGACGGCAACGACAGTGTTTTGAAATTTGCCTCCTTAGGATTTGGTGACGGTCGTCAAAAAGGTGAAAAAGCAAGCACAGGCTTTATTACCCTTCGTTTTGACTTCGTAATTTTTGATAAACCCGGCAAGGATATCAAAATATTTGAAACCTCTTATGGAAACCCTAACTTCGGACAATTCCCCGAAGAAGCCAAAGTATATGTTTCCAGAGATGGAAATAGCTGGGTATACCTCGGAACTACCAATACCAATTGTAGCTCAAAATTAGATTCTGAATTGGATTTTGCTGGTAAAATCACCTGGGCTCAGTTCGTAAGAATTGTAGATGCAACCGACAAAAACGCTAAAATGAAAAATGCAAATTGTCAAAATACCAATCAAAATGCATTTAACTTTGCGGCCGATGGTTTTGATGTGGATGCTGTGACTTGTGCCGGATACGAAGGTGCTAAGTTTTTGGAAGAAACGCCTTATTATCAGTTTGAGCAAGAACTTTCAGGATACCCCAATCCTGTGTCAGACAGATTAAAAATAGACCTTTCTCTTGAGGAGTTTGTAGCTCCCGATATCAACGTATTTAAAGTAAAAGTATTTGACTTTATGGGTACAGAGGTAGGTGATTTTGAGGCTGAATTGGACAATGAATTCCAGTTGGATGTTAATCTGCAAGGGTTAGAACCCGGAATTTACATGCTGCAATTTAACAGCCAGGGAATAATCCGCTCCTTAAAAGTAATCAAGAAATAATATCTATAAGAAGCAAAACTATCAAAAGCCGATGTTCTTGGTAGAACATCGGCTTTTTTAGCTTATCCTAGAACTAAAGCTTGTGTTTTTTAAGAATTTTCCGGCTTTGTATCGCCCAGTATAAGCCAGTACCAAGACTTATCAAAACAATCATTTTAAAAACCAAACCCTACACTTTGCCTGACAATTTTCGCAAATTACCTCATTAGGTTCTAAAAAAAGTTGTTTTCTGCTATAATTTATGTGTTAGACGGTGATTTATTTGACGTAAAAATAATCAATCATGACGCAATTTGCCTCTTTATTTGACGGAATTGCACAGTTCAAAGTATATGTATAAAGATTAATTTGCCTAAAATTACAAAATGAATAAGAGTTTAATCATGGAAAAAATCACAACAAATTTATGGTTTGATACAGAAGCAGAAGAAGCCGTCACCTTTTATACGTCTGTTTTTAAAAATTCTAGGATTGGTAAAATCAGTCGTTATGGAAAAGAAGGGTTTGAATTTCACAAGCAGACGGAAGGAACTGCTATGATCGTAGAATTCGAGCTGGAGGGTCGTAGTTTTACTGCTTTAAATGCAGGACCAAACTTCAAATTTAATGAGGCTATTTCCTTTATTATCCATTGTGAGACGCAAGCAGAACTGGATTATTACTGGGACAAACTCTCGGAAGGCGGTGATCTCAATGCCCAGCAATGCGGTTGGCTCAAAGATAAATATGGTCTTTCTTGGCAGGTAATCCCTCAGGCCTTGGCTACCCTGATGAGTAGTTCTGATAGGGAAAAATCTCAAAAGGTTATGAACGCCCTGCTTGCTATGAAAAAAATTATAATTCAGGATTTGGAAAATGCTTTTAACAGCTAATTAGATCAAGCTGAATGATCTGTGCATAGTATAAAAATACAATTTTGTGATTTTGAGCAAACGCAAAACCTCCAGATGTTGGTTAATGAGCTTGAGAGGCAAACAGGCAGTATTTGAGATCAAAAATCCTTCTGTTAAAATATTTTAACAGGAGGATTTTATTCCATCTTTTCCCTATTCCATACCCAATTTTATTCTCCCACGATCACAAAAGCCCCCCAAAAATAAGGATCAGGATATTCTGAGCGAAGTTCTTCCTGAGCTTTGCGGAAAGCCTCGTGTTTATTACCGATTGTAAGCCAGTTTTTATAAAAACTACGCATCAGCAATTGGGTTGATTGGTCATTGACATTCCAGAGGCTCATGACAATCGTGCGGGCACCTGCCACTTTAAAAGCCCGCTGAAGACCATACACACCCTCTCCGTTTTGAATCTCTCCCAGACCAGTTTCACAAGCTGAAAGCACCACGATGTCGGTATTATCCAAATTCAAGCTCATCGCTTCGTAGGCGGTCAGAATTCCATCCTCGAGGCTTCCCTTTTGGCTTTCATCGGTATCATTCAGTGAAAAATCATCTCCTTCTTCGGCAGTATCTTTCTTTTTGGTCAGGCTGTGTCCTGCACCAGTTAGCATAAGTCCTGAACGCAACAAAGGATTTTGCAAGAATTGCTCTCCAGATTTGGTATTGGGGTCTTTTTCAAAAAATCCATGTGTAGCAATATGTAAAATATTCGGTTTAAAGCTGTTTTTGAGATGATCTTCCAATGCCTGATCACCGGTGTATACCTCGAGGCGCCAATTCCGGCTTTGCAGCATTTCAGCAATAGACTCTACTTCGATTTTAGTACCAGGTAAATAGCTCAGGCTGACATTGCTTCGTTCAATATTTAATGCATAGACCTCGGTTTCTTCTTCAAGCCCAAAATCATCCGATTGTTGAGTACCACGTTCTACACTTGAGCGTACAAGCTTGCTTCTTTCTTCGCTTTCGAGCCCATAGTTAGGTGCCCCAAACAGAAGGGCGTATCTATTCAGATCATCTTTTTCTTTCTCAATAATGATGTCCTTGGTGTTAGTCACCAACTGAATATCAATTTCATCAAACAAAAACTTATTATTTGTAGGGTTTTTTAGAGTACTTAGGCTAATTTGATTGAAAACGCCTTCAGGTGAAAAATACACCTTTGTTATACCTTTTAATGCCTTTTTAAAGGGTTGCCAATAATAATTATAACTTAGGTCGTCGGGAGATTTATATTTGATTTTATTGCGATAATTTTTGAGGTACTTGCCTTCCAGATCCAATCCATTATCCATTAATACCAGGTCTGGGTGATCTGTAGTAGCTTGGGTAATCACGAGGGCTGCGTAATAAATCGTATCGGTGAGTGCGTAGTTTGGGTATTGTTTGGTTTGGCCACCCTGGCTAACTTGTATGTATTTTTCCAGTCCATATTTTCGGAAGCGAATCACTTCAATAGCGGCTTCTCCTTTTTTGAGAGAATCACGTATTTCCTGCCATTTTACGATTTTTTTATCCTGAATATTGGCAAAAAGTTCTGAACGAAGCGAGAGTTTCTTTTCGTCATCGTTGAGTTGTATTTCAAGAGCCTTGATTTCATCTTTATTGGCTTTGTCACCGTCATGGTAAAGTTTAGACAAATAAGCCTTTTCAGTTTGCCATTTATCGAAATCTCGGATAAGCTTAAGGTCACCGCTATTTTTGATACGTCTTTTCCATTTGTTGCTAGAGTTAAGCAATAGTGCTTTGGTGAGTAGTTGGTTATTATACATATCACCCAGGATAGCCGGATACTCAGCTTGCCTTAAGAGTGCGTAGCTATTAAACTCTTCAAAATGATATTTGATTTGATTATTATAAAATTCTTCTTTTTCGTTTTCGCTGAGGAAGGGGAAATAGGTTTCGATTTGCTTGAAGAGTTTTTGATTAATTTCTTTAAGAATTGGTTCGGCTTTGAGGTAATTTTTTTGATGAATGTAAAATTTAGCCAGGGTATTTTGAGCTTCTAAAAAAGTAGGGTGATTTTCGCCCAGAGTTTCTTTCAAAATGCGGTTAGATTCAAGCAGCATTTGTTCGGCTTCTTGATTTTTTTGCATTTTCCCGTATAAATCTCCCAGGTTTTTGAGTGATTGGGCATAATTGGGGTGATTTTGTCCTAGAAGGTTTCTTCGTAATTTTAGAGATTCTTCGAAGAGGGTTAAAGCTTTGGCATAATCTCCCTGAACGGCATAAAGACGGGCTAAATTATTGACAGTCAGTGCGTAGCTAGGATGTTCTGTACCCTGGCTTTCTTTGATAATAGCCAAGCTTTGCAGATAGATTGGCTCAGCTTGCGTATATTTTTTTTGGGAAGCAAGTAAGTTTGCTTGATTGTTAAGTGCGGTGGCATAATTGGGGTGTTTGGGTCCCATATTTGCCTTGTAGATTTCCGCAGCTTTGGCATAGAGATCTTCAGCCACAGGATAATTCCCCAAACGGGATTGTAATTCGGCAAAATTATTCAGTGAGGTAGCATACTCGATGCTATTTTCCCCTATATTTTTGGCAATAACAGGTAATACTTGGGAATAATAGGATTCGGCTTTTTGATAATCTCCCTTGAGGTATAAAATATCCGCCAGGTTTCTGAGTCCAATTAGGTAGTCTTTGTGGTCTTTTCCCAGGGATGTTTTACGGATAGTGAGTACATTTTTAAGCAATTTTTCAGACTGTGCATAACTTCCCAATTCGCGATACAGATTGGATAGATTCTCTTCATAGGTAGCAAAGGCAGGATGTTGTTCGCCCAAAGCTCCACCAATGATTTGGGCAGCTTCTTTCATAAAAGGTTCTACCCTCAGATACGCGCCTGCATTGTAATAAATAGAAATAATTTGATTTAAGAAATCAAAATAAATCGGCGAGTTGGTTCCGTTTTCAGTGCCGATTTTGTTGAGGCGATCCGTATAGAATTCTTCTATTTTATTGAGGTCAAGTTTGCCTTGATTATAATATTCATAGTGGTCAAATTCACCGTTATCTCGGTAATAATTTACTGCACCGTGAAAAATAGTAGGGTTTTCTGAAATTAATTGTTCTGCATCCATCTGAATCTGTCCGTTGGCGAAATAATCCTGTACTTTGCCTACTGTTTTACCGTCCTGATATTCAGCGACCCTATAGAAGCTCATCCGGCTTTTATCTGTGATTTCATTCCAGGCATTATCATAATAGACTGTCCATTTCCCTTCTTTTTTGCCTTGAGCATTGGTTTTATTGGGATTTTGAGGAGCTTGTGCGGAAAGTAATAGGGGCATAAGGCAGCAAAATAGAAGCAATTTATGCCATTTAAACATCTTTAAAATCATTGTTTTAGAGTTTGGGTGTAGCAATTAGGCTAAAATTAATGTAAAATAGTAGAAATTTCTTGAAAATGTCAATTTTGTGAATTCAATTTTTCAAAAAGGATTCCGGAAAAATAACAAAGCGTTTATACTTTGGTTGTTCTTTAGTTATTCAATAATTCGTAGTGAAATTATTTCCTGCGTAGTGGCATAAGCATTTTGACTGGGGTCAAAAAACTCAAGGATATTCCAACCGATTTTGACAAATTTCCCTTTATAAGTTTCAAAATTAAGAATAATTTCTTCTGAATTGTTGAAAGGCCGTAGGCATAAAAATCTTTTTTCCTGTCCTGCGTCATTGACAATCAGGTAAACCAGTTCTTTTTTTTGAAGTTCAATCAGGGTGCCTTCGGTATAAAAATCTGCCAGATTGCCTTGCTGATCGGCTTCGGCAATTTTCAGAGAAAAGTCAACAAATTTCGGGCAGTTTTTAAATAATATTTTGGCTACTTCCATCGCCATTTTTTCTCCTTCCTGTTCGTTGTCCGATTGGTAGGCCATCAATTCCTGTAGGTGCTCTACCATAGAATTTTGGAGGCAGTTTTCTAGAAATTCATTGGCTTTTTCAAGGTCTTTTTCCAGATCAATATTTTGAAGGCATTTGCAAGATTCTTCTGCGATTTCATCCAAAAGTTTTTCATCATTTATCTGTGCAAAGGAATTTTGCAAGGAAAGGTATAAAATCCCTATAATAAAAATGGCTAATACTTTGAATCGCATAAAAATTTTGAGTTTAAGTTGTCTAAGTCGACAATTTCTCAAACGTAGATTCAATTAAGTAGTTACTATTTTGTAGGAAGATTCGGTGCAAAAGAAACGCCGAATCTTCCTAAATAGAATTAGTTGTTGCGAACACTGCGTGCGTCTACAATCTGGATTGTACCTGCACCGTGATAAGAGTAATAATCGCCGCTATACATGGCATCGGCACTGACAGGTCCCATTTGGAACGTACCCTTTGTTACTGCCCTTGCCAAATAATAAAATTCTTGTACCTCGCCGGTTGCAGTAGCAAAATAATGAATACGATCATCCCGCATATCCACATAATCGGGATAGTTTTGGTTTTGTACAAAACTAATAGCCTGATTAGGAATCAATCGAGGGTTTTCAATCTCCAGTCCGGCGGGAAGCATATCTGTAATGACGACATTTTCCAGATTATTAAAATAAGGTTCTGCTGAGATAGAGATTTTCACCACTATCAAGTCATTTTGGCGGAATGTGTTGTTTTTGATTAGGTTTCCGTTACGATCAAAGAAAGTTTTTCTGACTTTAAGCCCTTTATCTATTTCTTTGACTTTTCCGGTGGCGCTCAGTCCTTTCATTTGCCAAAAATAGTACAATGAACCTTCTCCTTGAGCTTTGATTTGGACGTTATTCCCGGCAAGGCCTTCGCGGATGATTATATCCTCATTGATCAAGCTGGCGGCTGCCTGGTTGGCTATTCGTACTTCACCCTGTACGTTGGCTTTTTTCACCTGCCGGGCTAATTTCCCTAAGGCGAGCAAGCCAAAGGCCTGCTCTTGAGTGCTGAGATATTTTGAAGCTTTGAGCTGTTGGCTCAGGTGTTGTGCTAGGGTAGAAATTTGTACATTTCCTGGATCAGCCTCTATGAGTGCATTAAGTGCTAGAGCTTCGTCACGAAGGTAGGAATGGAAGCTTCCTGTCAGTACATTTTCAGAGATTTCTCCCTGAAAAGCGGTTGGTAATAAAATTTGGAAGCTGCTTTTGTCACCGGAGATCAGGTAAGCAGCGGCCAATAAGTACCTGGAATCCAAAGCCAATACTTGAGGATTTTCTTTGTAATAATTCATCATCGGAATATCCGGAGTTTTAGCCAGTGCAAGTACATACAAAGCATAGATACTTTCTTTGGGGGCGATTCGTTTTTTACGGCGTTTGCGGTCTTTGCCTTCTTTCTCGAAATAATAATAATCCTGCAATTCTTTACGAGATGCTCCCTGACGCAGGTATTGCAGCATCTGATCTAAGGTAGATTGATTGACAAAATAACCGGCGGTTTTTGCCTCAATCATAAAATGAGCTGCATAGGCAGTTCCAAAAGCATTGACCTCACCTCCAGGCCAATAGGAAAGCCCTCCCTCGTAAGTCTGTCGTGACTGAAGTCGCATAATGCCTTCCTGAATATTTTCGCGGATTTCAGAAGCGTATAACTCTGTATTTTGCTTGCGTGGTGTGATCACCTTCATCAAATCCTGGGCATACAATTGAGGGAAAACCGTAGAAGTCACCTGCTCGACACATCCGTAGGGGTACTCGATGAGGTAATCCAGGTTATCAGCAAATTGAATCATCGGGGATTTACTCACAAACAATTGACTGCGAATGGTAGCGGGGCTTAAATCATGGCTCATTGTAAAGCTTTGGCTCATACCAGCGTCTACTTTTCCAGCGCTGGCTAATTTGACAAGCCCGACAACCGGGCGAATGTTGATGTCCAATTCCTCGGTAAATACTCTTCCAAGCGCATTCACGCTTACATTTACCTGAGCACTATCAATCACTTGGGCGGCTTTGATTTCAAATTCCACTTGTTTTTCCTGATTGGCTTTGACTTCGGTGCTGAAAGTTTTTTCACCAACAATGCTGAGGTTATTACTGACAGCCAGGTTAATTTGAGCCTGTGCATTTTGATTGGTCGTATTAAAAATGGTTACAGGTACTTTGATCACATCGTTGGGGCTGAGAAAACGAGGCAACCCGGTAGAAACCACGATGGGATCGGCTACGGTCATGCTTTTTTGTGCCGACCCAAATGCGCCGTTTTTATAAGCCACTGCCATAATGCGTAAACTTCCCGAAAACTGAGGAATATCAATGGTGTAACTTACTTCACCCACTGCATTGGTTTTCAGAACGCCACTCCAAAAGCGCACGAGTTTGATTCGTTTGTTGACCATCGAGTTGTTGCGTTCGTCCAATCCGGGTCCGCCCCCTCCTACGCTCTTAGTACCGATAGAGATTTCGGGGAAAAGCTGCGGATACATATCAAAGGCATTGACATCCAGCCGGCGTTTACGGAAGAAATAAGCGTGAGGATCGGGAGTTTTATAATTTTTTAACTGAAGGATTCCTTCATCCACTACTGCAAGCGTAACTTGGATGTCAGATTCTGCTCGATTGGTTTTGACTTTGATGATTTGTTTTTGTTTGGATTCGGTTTTATCCATCGCTTCAATACTCAGGGTAAGCTTACTTTGTGGGTCTTCGGCTAGTAAAGGTTCAAAACCGTGAGCAACCGTCAGAGGTAATGCTCCTTCGCTCATAGGCCGGATTAATGTAGCTGTAATATACACATTGGGAAGGTATTCATCCGTGATATCGAGGGTTGTGCTGGCACTTTTATCTGTGGTATTCAAATAAAAATATTTAAAAACTTTATCCCGCTCAATGGTCACGAGCATACGCCCATTGAAGGGAGTGGTAAAAAGGACTTTGGCTTGTTCGCCGATTTTATAAGAAGTTTTATCTAATTTGATATTGATTTTTCCGTCTTTATTAACCTCAAAAGATGTATTATCGGTATAGTTGTATCCATAGGCATAAAATTCACGCATTACATAAGTCTTCGCCCCGGCTTGTTTAAGTCTTATTTCATAACTTCCCGACAGGTTCGGAATAAAACTTACCGTGGTATTAGCTCCTTGAATATTGATTTCTTCTTCTTTTAAGATTTCTTCTTTCTTACGGGATACATATTCTAGGCTACCATAGCGGTCTTTTTCCAACACGGTGAGCCATTTATAGCGTACAAACTGCACAGTAGCTTTGGCAGATCGCACATTTTGATCTTTGTCCAGGGCTATTACTGGAATCTGCAGAGTGCGATTGGTGCTGATGTATTCGTCAAAAGTTTTTATTCCTAAAAAGGATTCCTGGGTGAATACGTCAAAGTTCATCACTCGGCTTACAGATCGCCCGGTTTCATCAAAAACAGTGGTATACACATTCCCTCGTAAAAGCCCTTGATTGACATATTCTTCGGAGAGATAAAACGACTCAAAAGCCATTCCTTGTTCGTTGGTCTGCCCTTCGGTGCTTTTAGACGTCAAAAAGCCACCGATATAAGGATTATCGGATTGAGAGCTTACATCGAAAGCATATTCTGGAAAATTTTTGGCTTTAAACTGAGCTTTGACCAATGAAAAATTCATTTCATAATTGCGATTGGCGGCCGGTGGTCCGAAAAGATTCTGAGCCGTAAGTTGTACCCTGGCCGAATCTCCGGGTTTCAAATCACCTTTTAGTGGTGTTTTAAGGTCTTTTTCAAGCAATTTGAGCTGTGTGCGAATTCGGTCAGGCACAAATTCTTCTACACTAATTGGCATAGATTCAAGTAATACATCAGTAGAGGTATATACTTCTGCAAAATAAGTCCCTGTAATTACGGAAGGGGGAAGTTTTATAGAAACGGTTTGTGCGCCTTGATCATCCAGAATAAGCCTTAAAGAACTTAAGTCTTTTCCATTGGGCATTTTGAGTTTGAGTTTGACAGGGATTTTGCCGATTGGTTGCCAAAGGCGATCTCTCATCAGAATATTGAGGTTGATGGTTTCGCTGGGGCGATAGAGGTCTCTTTCTCCATAAATAAAAGCCTGATAACCGGATTCAGCCAAAGATACGCCACCAGTTTCAAAAGAAGATTGATCTACTTCGGAGCGATTAAAATAAATATAATTAAAATCATTGCCGTTGTTGGCTGTGATGAGGCGAATATTGCCTTTGGGGAATTTCTTTTTAATATCTGAAAATACGGCTACGCCTTCGCTATTGGTTTCCATCTGACTGAGCGTCTGATTGCTTTGGCTCATCAGGCTGATATTTACACCTGCCATGGGCTGTGCACTGATGATAGCATTGGCAAAAACGAGGATGTCGTCTTTGGTTTCTTTGACAATAAAACCGATATCTGAAATAGCAACCATTTTCCGGGCATTTCGCCACATTTCTTCGGTAGAGCGTACTTCTACCATATAAATTCCCCGGGTTTTGTTATTTTCATTCATATCCAGGTTCAAAACCCTAAAATCATTGATAAGGGGGAGGGCTTTGGTTTCGTATTCTCGCTCTGAAATAATATCTCCATAATGCTCTATCCGATTATCAACGACATAAGGATAATTATCGCTCAGATTGAGATAATGAATCAGGTTATTTTCATAAATTTTGTAAATAGTGACTTTCACATTGGGAATACTATGAATGCGAATACCGATATTTTTACTGCCCTTGCTGCTGAGGTAAAGTCCGTTATTTTCAGTAAACTCGATGATCGGTGGGCGAGCACCAAACACAATATTTTGCTCATAATCCTGCCCCAGGTTTGCTCCGAAGACCCCTTGCATTTCTTTGTCCATACGAATGGTATAGCTTGAGCCTGTCGTAAAATTTGCCTTAATCAGAAAACCGCCTTCCTCTTCTTGTACTTCAAATACCATTTGAGGTTCTATTTTTAGGTGATTGATTACCTGTGTGATACTGACAGACTGATTGGTTTTTACTCGGAGTTGGGTTTTGTTTTGATCATATTCGGAAATAATATCCTCGATGCTCAGGTGATTCTTATTAGGTGCTGCTTTTTGCAGGCTTATTTTCTCTTTTGTAGTATAATTACTTTCAGCGCATTTGAGGCCCGGTGCGATTTCCAGCTCGATGAGTTTGTTATTGAGATCAAGGCTACTTACCTCTTCCAGGGCTACTTCTATTTTATTGGAAGGTTCTGTATTCAATACCCTGACTACTGCAATGGGCTGTGCTTCTACTTTGGCAGAAATCAACTCCTGAATATTAGCTGGATTTACCTGATAATTAAAATTAAGGTGGATTGTCAATTGGTTGGTGCGGCGATCGTCTTGTGACCAAAAAATATCAGAAGATTCAAGGCGTAAATACGTAGTATGAAATTTTAGCAGCGCATTTTCCTTGAGTGTAATGCCTTTTTTGCCCCGTACAAGTTGTTCGTGAAGTTTAATTTCATAATCGGTACTCGGTTGGAAACCATTGAGCGGAGAAAAGACCAACTGATTAGGAGCTACCCACTTGAATTGCCCCTGAACAGCCGGGCTAAAGCTGAGGTATTGTGTCGAATCCCATACGTTGAGCAGGGTATCACCTACCAGGTTTTTGTTGAAAGTAAACGTAATATTCTCTTTAGGGGAGACCTCTTGTTTAAAGCTGGTCTGGGTTACTTCCAGATAATTGCCCTGCATACAAGTGGTGCAAAAAACCAGTATAAAAAAAAAGCTCAAAAGTTGTGTAAATTTTCTCATAGGGTTTGTTACGGTTTTCGTAATACAAATGGAATGAATACTTATACCCAGATTAAAGTGATTTGCCTGATTTTCTTGATTGATTAACTTGATTATTCATGATTTAAGAGCTAAAACTTCGGAAAACTACTTCGGTTTGAGTATAAATCTAAGCTATTTAAAGCTTAATTCATAGAGATAACGCACATAACCTCTTACAAATTTGGTATATGCGCTTATGATTTATGCATTTCGGCGGTTTCTTCCAGGGGGGCATTGATCAGTGTAAGTTCTACTTCCTGAATACTGGATTGTACGAGCTTTAAAATTTTGATTTGATAACCTCCTACTTTGTACAGAGTGTCTTTTTCGGGTATACGTCCAGTGACTTCAAGAATCAACCCGGCAACGGTGACATAGTCTGCACTCGTAGGCAAGGGCATAGGAAGGAAGGAATTGATTTCTTCTACGGAGTTTTGGGCTAAAATTCTAAAGGTAGTTTCATTAATTTTCTGTACGATGGGGGCTTCATTATCATATTCATCCTGAATTTCACCCACCAATTCTTCCAAAATATCTTCCATCGTAACAAGCCCTTCAGTGCCGCCAAATTCATTAATAATGATGGCCATCTGCACTTTTTTGATTTGAAACATTCGCAAGAGGTGAGCAATTTTTTTGTTGGCGTATACAAAAATAATAGGACGGATAACATCAGCCAACTGAGGGACTGTTTTTTCGCGGCTTGCTGCAAGTAGGTCGCGGGTAGTGATAAAACCCAGAATCTGGTCAAGGTTATCTTTATAAATAGGATAACGAGAATAACCTTCCTGAATGGCAAACTCTAGGGCTTCTTCTATGGAGGTATTGATCTCGATGGCTGAGATATGGGTTCGGGTTTTGAGGATTTGCCTTACTACCCGATCATCAAAATCAAAGACATTTTGGATCAATTCTCTTTCACTAGACTCAATGGCACCCCCTTCGGCACTTTCGGAGATGATCAGCTTAAGCTCTTCTTCGGAGTGTACTTCTCCATGACCTACTGGCTGAATGCCCACAAGCTTGAGTAGCAAATTGGCAAAACCATTGAGTACCCAAATAAAAGGTGAGAAAACAAAACTAAATGCTTGTAAAGGAATAGATACCCAAAGGGTCGTTTGTGTGGGATACCGAATAGCAATAGATTTTGGAGCCAACTCTCCAAAAACAATGTGTAATATCGTAATCAGAATAAAAGCTACCGGGAGTGCAATTTGGTGGGCTGTTTCTTCACTGAGCGATAAACCAAACACGTAAAAAATATTCAGTACAAGCTTACTGACCACGTCTTCACCAATCCAGCCCAATCCCAAACTGGCTAGGGTAATTCCAAGTTGAGTAGCTGCAAGGCAACCATCTAGGTTTTTAATCACATTTTGAGCGATTCGTGCAGAAAAGCTTTGATTGGCGCGTACCTGAATTTGTGAGGAACGAACTTTGACAATGGCAAATTCAGCAGCTACAAAGAATCCGTTTAGGAATACTAAGAATAAAGTAATAATGCTTTCTATAATCATAATTTGTGTTGCAAAAGTAGCTATAAATTTTTTAGTGAACAAATAGAAAAGTTCCGTCTATGGTCATTTTATAGCGTAAATTAAGTTTATGTTGTGAAGATTTCAACTTTATTCAGAATTTTTTTTCGTATAAACATCTTAATTTCAAATACTTATGAGAAAATATTTTTGTTTCTAGTTTTATCAGAATCAATGTTAATAAATTATATTGAACTTAATCAATAAATTCCGTGTTTTTAGGCATTTTTTGTATTTGGCTTCTCCTATTGTGAGCAGTTTTTGTTCAAACCACGCTAATTTCCTGAAAGAGGCTTCGCATTTTTATATTTTTTAACCCATGCTCCCTATTTATTATACCCAGATTAAAGTGATTTAGGAAATACAAGACCCCTGCGGGGTAAGTTTTCTTGATTGATTAGCTTGATTATTCGTGATTTATACTAAAGTGATTTTAGAATTCGGATTTTTTGTATTAGGTTTTTTCAAAAAGTTGAGTTTTACGCCCATCAAAGAGCATCTTATTCTTTACATCTTCCAAAATAATGGTAAAGAAATCCGAAAACCATTTTCACTTTAGTATAAGAGCTAAAATTTCGGAAAACCACTTCGGTTTGAGTATAACACAGGAGGTCTGGATTTATTTTCCTGAATCTGATAGCTGTCGAACAATCATTCCCGAATCTTGACAATTCCCGCCACGATACCTAACTAAAATACTGCTCCTTCGGCGATTTCCCGATAATTATTCAAATCATTTTGAACACTTTCTAATTTTGAGCTGATCGTAGCCAGTGCAATTTTACCCAAAGGAAG
This sequence comes from Microscillaceae bacterium, assembly GCA_033765345.1. Lineage (GTDB taxonomy): Bacteria > Bacteroidota > Bacteroidia > Cytophagales > Microscillaceae > JANRIC01. Next base: position 7,273 of record JANRIC010000015.1, on the reverse strand, counting down.
TCTTAGGGGTGGATTTTCGGAGTGTACAATCCGAATTATTGCCTGGGCTGCTTTTTGTGGGTCACCCTCTTGCTTGCCGTGTATGCCTTTGATACGCTCACGAAATACCCCAGCAGTTGCCTGATAATCTGCCAGGACTATCTGCGCCATTCCCAGCGATTCGGAGGCAAAATTGGTTCGGAAAGGTCCAGGCTCTACCAAAGTTAGTTTGATGCCCAATGGAGCAATTTCTTGTGCCAGTGCCTCGCTAAAGCCCTCCAGGGCAAATTTACTTGCACTATAAATCCCAAATCCGGGGAAACCCTTGATGCCGCTATGCGATGAAATCTGCAAAATATGTCCGCTTTTTTGCTCCCGAAATAGCGGTAAAAAAACACGGGTCATTTCCAAAACCCCAAAGAAATTAGTCTCGAAGACCTTGCGAGTTTCCTCAATATCGGTCTCCTCAATAGCTCCGGCAAAGCCTACTCCAGCATTATTGACCAGCACATCCAACCTGCCGAATTTCTCTTGAATGGTTTTAAAGGTATTTTGAATATCTTTTGTCTGAGTAATATCCAATTTCAAGGCAAGTGCTCTACCTGCGTGTTTTTGATTAAAATTTTCAACTTGATCGGTTTTTCTGAAAGTACCGACTACAAAATCCCCGTTTTCCATCACGGATTGGGCAAGAGCCTCGCCCAATCCGCTGGAAATCCCGGTGATCAACCAAATTTTAGCATTTTTTTGATCCATAGGAATTGTTTTGAATAGTTCTTTTTGAAATTATTTAGAAGAAAGTATATCAATCTTCTCAATTTTGGGAGCTTCCGATAAAAGCTCTGCGGCATGTGCCATCAAAGCTTTGGCGATTTCACCAGTCAGGTGCGCGTCACGCCCTTCATCTCCGGCAAAACTGTCAAAAACTCCAAAAGTGGAAGCATCAATCTGAAACGCATACCAGGTAAGGGTGAGTTCTTCCTGACGTGCCAGCTCGACAGCAGAAGCCAGAAAATCAGCCACTGCCTGCTCTTTGCCTGCTTGGGCTTTTACGGTTACCAGTAATCCTACTTTATTCATGATAGAAATTGTTTAGTTAAATAATCCATTAAAAAAAAAGAATTACTGCAATTTGGCTTATTTGCAAGTATAAAAATGTATCGGATTAAACTTTAATCAGTTCAATGTTGCATTTAATCTTGACAATTTCACCTACCGCCAACCCACCAAAATCCAGGGTCCTGTTCCAGGTAATGCCCCAATCTTTGCGATTGATTTTACCCTCCACCAAAAAACCGGCTTTGGTATTGCCGAAAGGGTCTTTGGGGACGATCCCTCCGAACTCTACATCGAGCATTACCGGATTTGTAATGCTGCGCATAGTCAAGTCGCCGTGTAGTTTATATTGTTGTGGCACCACGACCTCCATGCGAGTACTCTTAAAATGTAAAATAGGGAACTGCCCGGCATCAAAAAAGTCGGCTGATTTCAGGTGCTCGTCACGTGCTGCATCCTGGGTATCGATGCTGTCTACCTCAACTTTAAACTCAATTTGAGCATCCGAAAAATCTTCGGTTTCGGTATGAATTGTACCTTCGTATTTGTGGAAAAATCCTTCGGTTTCTGAGATTCCAAAGTGCCTTACGCTGAACCCGATTTTGCAGTGGCTGGGTTCAAAAGCCCACTGATTTTCTACTTTTGTCATCTGTCTTAAATTGATTGATTGAACAATTCTAATGGGTATGATTAAAAACTGGATTTGACTCGAGCCTACATCACACGCATTGATTAAGAATTATTTGATGCAAAGGTAGTGTAGTAAGGGGCTTGGGGTTTAGAGCAAAACCTACCTTATTCGGTATTTTTCGGACATGATTTTTTTAAAATCCAAAGGGTTCATCCCGGCTTCGCTCTTGAATAACTTGGCAAAATAGGAACTGTCGAAGTATCCCAGTTCAGCTGCTATTTCGGTGACGGTATGATCTGTAAAAGTAAGCATCCTTTTGGCTTCCAGAAGTGCTCTGGCGCGGATGAGCTCGGTAGCTGTTTTGCCAGTGATGTGTTTGGATACGAGGTTGAGATGGTGAGAGGTAATGGCCAGTTTTTCGGCATAGTCACCAGCAGTGAGCCCCTGAGTAAAATACTGATCTATAAGTAGTTTAAATTTTTTATAAATGACCAAGTATTTTTTAGAGACCACTTGCGAAGATTGAGCTTCTACACATCGTTGAATTTGGTAAAGCAAAATTTGCAAAAAAGCTTGTGCAATCTGTGGGGAATAGTCTTTTCGTTTTTTTTCACGAAGGAGGGCATCGATGCTTTGTTTAATTTCAGTGTATGCAACATCATCCAGAGATAAATGCGGGCATATATAAAAATTATCTAAAAAGACAAATTCAAAAAGACTGTCTTTGTTTTGCTGATTGAGCAGGAAAAAATCTTCCGTAAAAAAAATACTCCCTCCTTGCAGGTACTGCCATTCCTCAAAATAATGTAATTGCCCAGGAGAGATAAAAAACAGTGTCTGCGGAGCAATTACATATTCCTGATAATCAATGTGCTGCTTGCTCAAACCATCTTCAATCCAAATGATTTCATAAAAAGTGTGTTTGTGCAGGTCATCTACCTCAGGTTCTTCCATTTCCTCAAAGCGGGTAATTTCAAACTCAGTTTTATTATGCGGCTGATTGATAAAATGCCCGATGGAGTAAAAGGGAAAAATTTCTTTCATAAACAATTCCTTTTATCTGGTTTCTGATAGGGTGACTGATGTATCGCTTTCACAAGCCGGGCGGTTTTTCCTGCGTACATAAATCTGATATTTCCCAGTGCTTAAATTCTCAAAAACGGAAGAAGACTGGTAGTTTTGCCCATCTAAGCTGAATTCGTAATCACTCGATTCCTGAGCAAGCAATACCGTGATGCGGCCGTCGTTCTGCCCAGGCGCACTTGGATTTTGTGGCACTAAAGTCCTGATAAAAGGTGCTTCTGGGCTTGTGAGGCGAATAACGCTTCTGAAACGGTCTTGCACTTCGGGCTGATCTTTGCGACGAATTACAACCCGACAATTCCCCGAATTTAGCCCCTTGAATTGGGGCGAATCCTGAAAATCTATTCCTCCATTGATGCTATATTGCAGTCCTTCTTCGGGAGTAGCTACGACGGTCAGGGTTCCATTGCGATTTTCGCAGTTTCGGGGGTCGGTAGATTGGATGAGTACTATTTCAGCGTGGAACAGATTCAAGCCAAGTACTACGGGGTCATGATCCGAAGATCGGAAAGGATTGGGTTCATATAAGGCATCCTGAGCATCTTGTTTGAAGCTTTTGTCATAATCTAGTATGTCAGGTTCATCCGAATTGATATGCCACTCCGTAACCCCGGTCACCTGTGGCGCCAAGGTACTGCTAGCCATCCCATAATCCAGATAACCCAGTTTGCCGTCAAAATTATACCCGTAGGCAAATTCACCGATTCTGTTTTTCAGCAAATCCACATAATCATCCTGACTAGAAAAAATGCCATCAGCTCCCCGGATAATTTCCTGAATTGGGTCTTCTTGATCATAGGAGTTCAAATCACCCACAATCAGAAAATCAGGGTCATTACTGCCCGTAGGGTCATTTTTGAGCCACCGAACCAGGGCGGCAGCGGAGGCTCTCCGGGTTTCATTACAATTGCCTTGTCGTGGGTCATCATCCCCTTCTCCACAGCCTGATCCTTTGGATTTGAGGTGATTGACTACCAAAGTAAATTTTTCACGGCTGGAGATTTCTTCAAAAGTCTGGGCGAGTGCGGGTCGGTTTTTTTGCTGTCCTGTAGATTTGGGATCTGTAAAGGATTTATCCAATAAAGCGGCAAATTTTCCGACAAGTTTTACTTTTTTAGGGCGATAAATCATAGCTACCGTAATGGCATCGTTACCCAGTTTGCCCGTAGCGATGAGTTCATATCGATCGTCAGGGTTGTCTAGGGTTTCATTGAGGCCTTTTAGCAAGTCCTTGAGAGCCGTATCATTGTTATTTTCAATTTCTATCAAGCCCAACACATCGGCATTGATGGCTTTCAGGGCGGCAAAGATTTTAGTACGCTGGCGCTCGAACTCAGCCTGGTCATTGGCTCCTCTGAAAGCATCCCCAATGCCCAAACTGGTAAAATAATTTAGTACATTAAAAGAAGCAACTTTCAGGCGACCGCCTACCTCATCGGGCTGCGCTTGTCGGGGATTGGCAGAGGTATACTCGACTCCCTGGGTAGGGTGAATGCGGAATTTACCAAAAGTTTCTTCCAGAATTCCCAGCATATTGCTTACTCGATCTCCCCCTCTGAAGCGATTTTCTAGATTAAAAATCTGCCCATTGGGATGGCGCGCCGGGTCAGGATTTTGAGGGGAATTTCCACTGGTGGTTGAGGGGCGTCCGTCATCCAATGTAATTCGATTAAGTGAAATTTCTTGATTAGCCTGGTCAATGGCTGTATTGGCATTCAAATACGTAGTCGGTGAGAAATGACGATCCGTAGGAAGCCCCTCCAGTGGATTGGAAAGTACAATTTCGCCTGTACGATCAAAACTAAAATATTCGGAAATGACCAGACTTTGAGGGAGACGAACCTGCATTCCTTCATAACGCTCTAAAAAATCTTGGGTAGGCAAAGGAAAACGAATGTCAATCGGTTCGGGAAGAGTACCTTGCCCTAATACTTGTATTTCGGTGATTTTGATCAACTGGGTAAATTTGGAAGTGGCAGAGCTGTATTCCGCTACTTCGCCGCTCACCCTTACCCGGTCGCCGGGTTTTACGTCTACTTTGGGTGCCCCTGCACCTTCAAACACAAAAATCCCTTCTGAACTACGCTCATTGTCATCCCATTCTGCATTTTCTTCCTGGATATAAAAACCGTTCAAGTCGCCGTGATCTGGGTCAAATTTTCCGGGAACATCCGGGTCATTGTTCTGAAAATCACCTGTAACGATCGCCTCAAGGGTCACTTTTTCGCCCAAACGCGGTGAAATAGCCCCCTCACCTTGAACGCTGTGAATGAGGTCGGCCGAGGTGTCGTCATCGCCGATGGTAAGTGTAGCTTCTCGAGTACCAAGATTGTATGAAGTGCTTTCCATCAAAGTCAAAGTCAGGGTTTCTTTGCCTTCTTTAAGGGTATCGTTTAGCGGACTAATGCGAATATCCGTCGAGATTTGTCCGGCAGGAATGGTTATACTGCCGGAGAGCCTTGGGGTATAGTCATTGGGAGCAGTAGTTCCACTAATTTTATATGCGACATTCAAAGGTGTTTGTGTGCTTCCGGTGCGGCTGATTCTGAAAACGCCAGGGTCTGAAAGTACTTCGGCAGCATTGGGGCCTGCCAAAGCGATATTGACAAAGGGGCGGTTATCCGTTTCACCGGGGATGCCCAAGATGCGAATATTGTCAAAAGCCATTGCTTCAAAGGGGAAGTTGGTTTTGAGGGTAAGTGTCAGAGAAGTTCCGGTTCCGTTGATGAGGGTGGTGTAAGTATCCATCAGTCCGGCACCTGCGCCTTCTGTGGGAGTTTTATCCAGATACGTATTGTCTGAAAGGCTTTTATCTTCTGCGCGTAATTTTTGGACGGGATTGTCGCCACTGACTCGAAGCACTCTGCGCATAGGGATGATTGAGCCATTGTCCATTGGGCGATAACTCAGGCTAGAATCAGTAGTAAAAGGAGTAATTACAAAAGCTTTTTGAGCCACACCTTCATTGATGGATACCTCAAAAGTAAGTTCAGCTTGATTGGGAAACCCTGACCCGTCGGCCATTCCACCCATATCCACCTGTAACTCGAGGTTTTTAAAGCCCTGTATGTCAAAAGTCCATCGGGCGGTCTGACGATCACCAAATTCGTCACTGTCCGAAATACCAAAGAAAATATCGTCTTTGTTGCGATTTTTACCAAAAATGCCTTCTTTATCGTCTGCTGATACGCCTGCCCCTCCTACATTCTCTTGGCTATCATCACTCAGGCTGAAAGGAACCCCAGAGGCAGATTGAGGCCAATTGCGTAGATTGCCCATACCGAAATAATCTCCTGGACCGCCGTCCAAAGCGGGTATATTTTTATCTAGGAGTTTTAGGGTACTGCCGTCGAGGTCATCCTGAGCGATGATGCTCTGTGTAAGTGCCTGACAGTCCGCAGTATGCTTTCCTACGTCGCTCCAATCCTGATTGGCGAGGACTTTCCATTGAGAGTCGGATGCACTACTTCCTCGAGAACTTGCCCAATTGGCTGCGGGAGAGCACACGTTGGCCTTTCTGACCAAAACGTGATCTTGGGTTGCGTTTGGAGTTCCTCCTACTTCCCAGGCTGTACTGGGGTCAGCTCCCTCCTCCCCGATTAGGTCTAGGATTTGTCCATTTTTGACCAGTGCCAGGGCATCATTTCCATTGAAATTAATGCGTTCGGAGGCGATTTGAAGGTTTCCGGCATTGCTGATTGTGGGATTAGCCTGAGGGTGATGGAGAATCAGGGTTTGCTTGTCGGCAAGCGTACCGCTCAGACTTAGGGAATCTTCTTTCCAAGAGCCACCGTTGGAGATTTTCCATACTTGATAGGCAGCGAGGTCAATTGTTTTGCCGGTACCATTATATATTTCCAGGTATTTGTTATTCCCAGAGCCTTCGCCATATTCGGAGAAGACTAATTCCTGCATTTGAGCTTGTGCTTTGGAGAGACTGCACAAACACAGAGAGACCAGCCAAAAAAATCCGACAAACCTTTGTAGGTATTTCATAAGCGTAAATTTTCACTTTTTAGATGAATTTGCAAGCTATTATTTTCCTGGGGAATTGTTGGGGACGAAAATAGAAATTCACAAAAAAATAATGCAAGGAAAGTAAAGCCACAGAGTCAATATCTTTTAGGTTTTGGGAGTTTTAAGGAATATCTCTTTTTAGCAATTGCTAATTACTTCTAAGAGTTCATTCAGTTTAGGTATTTTGCTAAAGCACCAATATGAGTGAGATGGTCGAGTAGGTAAGGGGGAATTGCAATGTTACACACTAGAATTACAATGTTATACACTAAAATTGCGATATTATACACTGAAATTAAGACATTGTACACTAGAATTGTGATGCTGCACATTAAAACAACAAGCTGGCAGAAAAAATCCCTGGCTCAATACTTTGAAGAGAAGCTTAACCTACCCCCTGAAAACCCTTTAAGCCGTTTTATACCTTCCTTTGAGTATATCCTGACCGATCTTTCCGCCTATCCTGATGAAGAAATCAAACAGCTTTTTGACCTGGTTTCCCTGCAA
>JANRIC010000010.1:0-23023 GCA_033765345.1 Microscillaceae bacterium | reverse complement strand
CCCGTGAATTTCTTGGTCAATTTGGTGACCGCTTTAATTGGATATACTTTCTTAGAACATAAACCGCATACCCCTTTGGTCAATCCTAAAGACTATATGAAAGTTGTACTTTACTAAGAACCTTAAAAATATTCACGTTAAGCTATACCCTAATCCGGTTTCCGAACTCCTAACCCTGGAATTTGAGTTGGATCAGGCTCAGACCCTATATTTGTTGATGTATAATATGCTCACGCAAGAGGTGAAGGATTTTGAGTTTGAGGGAAAAGCTGGTAAAAATCAGATCGTGTTTGACCTTTCAGCTTATGCGGCACAGAGCTATTTTCTTAGAATTCAACACCCACAAATTAGTCTGAGTAAACAGATTATGCTGGTACGTTAGCCAATGAGACAATCCTAAATTTTTGTTAGTTGCGAGAGTTACCCGAGATGGGTAACTCTCACACTTTGTTGGATATGCTGGATTTACAAGGCTGTATCCTACTGATTTAACCCAGTAATTCCTTAAAAATACTCAGGCTATCCTTGTGCTTGAAATACAAATTATGGTGGCAGGCTACTTCGTGCTTTTGCACTTGATCAAATGGAGGCAAATCCAGGATACTTTCTGTAGCTACGGCCACATCATTGGGTTTGGTTTTGAAGATATTGCCTTCTTCTCGGTAGATTTTACCCAGCATCACAAAGAGTTTGTCAAGAAGTCTGGGGAAAAATGAACCTTCAGATTGGTAGTTTGTGGTGTTTCCGGCTATGACAATGTATTGGGTTTTGGGAGAAGAACCCGAAAAAGGTTGGTTGAGGCTTCCTATAAAATCATCCTGAGGATTCATCTGAGCCAGGGTGGTGAAAATGGAGGTTTTACTTTGTCTGAGTGCAGCAAGCAATCCGGCGACTGATGGCAAAAACTCGCCCGCATTCAAAGAAAGTACGATATTATTCCAGGTAAAAAGTTTTATAAAATGGGGTATGCTGCCAAAAGCCGAGCCTTTATTGGGTGTACCTGCTAATATAAGCGTATCTACAAACTCATCTCCCTGCAATTTTTCAATCAAATAACGTGACACCAGACCTCCCATGGAATGCGCTACGATGGTGAGTTCTTTACTGTCTTGGGCATTAAATCCAACTGTGGTGAGTTTTTCTTTGAATTTCGCTGCGATTTGATCAATCGTAGTTCCTAAATTTTCATAATCGAAGCTAAGAACTAGGTCATATTTGTTTTGATTTTTCACAAAATCGAGTCCTTTGATCATCCAATCGGTATTGCCAATGATCCCATGAATAAAGAGAAGTACTTTTTTTGCTTCCGAAACTTTTTCCACGATCTGGTCTTGTCTTTTTTCAAAAGTACCGTTTTGCAGAAACTCAATGCGGGATAAATTCCAAAGCGGATCATTTTTGCCGATTACCTTAAAGAAGTACAACTTCAAGGCACTCGTGAGGCTTCTTTGATCGCTTTCTTCCTGGGTTTGCGCTGAAATATGATGGATTTTCAGGACGGTTTCGCCTTGATCATTTTTTTGAAATTCACCTGCGGGGAGGATAAATTCACCGTCAAAAGTCAGGGGTAAAATATATTCCTCTTCGGAGAGTTCCTGATGGAGGGTGATTACCAGGGGATTTTCGGCTAGGCTTTCGGCTTGCTGATCCGTGAAATTGCTGATTTCCAAAACACTTTGGTCTTCCAGATTTCTTTCTCCAGAAAAATTAATTAGCTCCAGATTTGGATGGGCTGCAAACAAATTGGGAACTACAGCAATATCCGAATCTACACTTCTGGTATGAGGCACTGCGGATTTAAGTGCTATTTTGGCGTGAAAAACAGGGTGGGGCTGAAGGGTGATTTTTTCGTGAGCCACTTGAACAGGCTTGTTTGCTGAGATTTCATCCAACTGTTTCACTACATTTACAACAATGGTTTTGGTGAACCAATCCTCGATTTTTTTATAATTAGCATCCGGTAAAAGCTCAGATCGTTTTACTTGTTGGTTTTTAATGCCTTCTTGCTGAAAGCTGTAACTTTCTAATTCAACTGTGCTGACGATTAGTTTGAAAACATCTGTAACTTCATGATGTTCTCGAGGATTTATGCCATATTTATTTGTTAATATAATCTCATCCGAATTTGCCGAAACCTTTTCATTAAAATATACTTCAATCCCAAAGTCAGGAGAAAAATACAACAAGGTGAAAAACAAGTCTTGGCCAGTTTTATTTTTGCCTTTTAAAGCATAAGGGACAAGCCACTCAAAGTTTGCTTGGGTATAATACCGATCTTTTTGACTATAAATTTTGATATTTTCCCCGGTGTGCAAAGCAAGATTTTCTTTTCCTTCATAAAAAGCAAACTCCACATCGTCCAGGTTTAATACTTCGCCTCGGTTCTCTACTTTAAGCAGTCTTTCCCAGCGAGCGATCAATTCTAAAGCACTTAGAATTTCCTGGATGCCTTCCTGATTACAAGACGATGTCTGGTGTTTTAGTTGTTTTTCGTGCCAAATCTCGACAGTTTCAGTTGTACATACTACTTTGTATTTTTCTAATTCCAAAGAGTCAAAGGTAAAATCGAGGTAAGGCGATTTAAAATCCTTGAAGGTTTTTATAAACAGTTCTTGACAATTGGGGTTTTCATCCGAATTGAGGTATACCAGCATTTTAGGCATGGGAAAACTTACAATTTCTCCGTAATATGTTTTGCCTTCGTCAATCTGGGTACCTTCCACAAGAGATAAGGTACTTTGCGTAATCTTTACTGTACGAACGCTTGCCTTTCCAAGTACTTCGGAAGACTCTTTATCTGGGTAAATACTCACGAAAACCTGATTATCTACGTCTTTTGGTAAACCCTGGGTAGCACCAAAATCAAATACCCAAGAGCCGTTTTCGTGAATGATCTCATATCTAGACTCCGGCTTGTCGACAGTTTTGGGCGTTAAGAAAAGGCTTTGTGCATTAAAAAAGCCATAACTTTCAAATTTTGGGGTTTGTTTTTTATGGAATCTCAGGATATGTTTTTTGGCTTCCATAAATAAATCGGAATAGGTGATTTGCCCCTCTCTGCTCATATATTGCTCCATAACACCCAGCAAAGTCTTCGTAAACATGCCGTGTTTGGTGCCTTCCTTCGTTTCGTAAGCTACTTCTTCGTGCTGACAGGCAGCAAACAATACGTGTGGAGATTGGGGAATACTTACTTTACCTTCCTGTTTTTTTTGCTTTTCATAATAATCATCCAGATAAGTTTTGATACCTCTAGGGGTATCTTCATCGGGGCATTGCCGGGCATCTCCCAACATAAAGTCACCTTCTTCTCTAGTACCCGATCCAGAATGACAGCAATCCAAAATTATGATTACCTGTGCGCCTTTTTTACTTACTTCTTCTATCAGAATAGCCATTTCTTTATCAGCCAGGTCGTGGCCATGCTTGGTGCGGCTATCATAACACACGATGGTTTCCTCCTTTTTTTGTTTGCTGGCTGTATACTCATAAAAATCGAGAGAAGTCTTTTGATAGGAACCATGTCCGCTATAATGGAACAAAACAGTGGTATCTGGTCCGGCATGATCTCTCAGGTGTGACCGGAAGGTATCGATGATATTCTGACGGCTTGCCTCTTGGTCGGTTAAGGTCTTGATGTGCAAAAACTCGCTCAGTATTTCCTCATCACTTTTTTGTATGAGCACATAATTTTTTTTCAGGCACTGAGGTAGATACTTTTTTAGCATCGCCGACATCGCCTCTACGTCATTGACACAACCTTCGAGCGTACTTATCCGCTGAATGCTTTCAGGATGATACTGATTGATGCCCACCAACAGGGCAAATATTTTATTGGGTTTTGAAGACATACTAGTTTTGTATTATGGGTTTGTGATTTTTTGGGAAATTAATGAATAAAAAGAGTTTGTCCATAACATTTCTACAAAACAACCTTGTGAGGGATGTATCTGCTTTGGATATTTGAACTGATCACAAATTAAATAGATGGCAGGCATAGATTTATCCCCTAAAGAGATGAGATAAGGATACTTAGTTTGTAGGATTTTAAAGATTATTCAATTCAAATTCAATTTTTATTTGAAAATTAAAAAAAAAGATGCTTATTGATTACGATATTTTTATACTCAATAGTAGGTATATATAAATACTCATTTCTGATGATAAATCCTATCTTGATTCTGTTCATTTTTGTAAAAATATTTTTATAACACTCAAAAAAATAATTCTATGCAAGTACGAGGAAACTTACCCTTAGTAAAACCTGAAATTTGGGCTAACCCCAAAATGAACAACAAAATCGCTCTGTCAAACAGCTTAAAGATTCAAATGGCTGATGAAGGAACAGGAGGCGGAGAAGACCCTGATGAAGGAGTAAAACCTGTAGAACCAAGACCAGAAGAAGAAACCGAAAAAAATTAATTTTTCAGTTTAAAAATGCAGTCTTGCTATTTATCCAATGGTAAGGCTGCATTCAGCATGCATTTATCCATATAAACGTTCAATTTATGAAATTATCCATTCAGCACTTTCCCTCGCTTGCACTTATTTTTTTGATAGTCACTATGGGTTGTACAACCCTCGAAGCACAGGAAAACAAATTGGTAGATAGTTTACAAAACCAACTTCAAAAAGTCAAAGCAGATACCCTCAAAGTGGAATTGCTTAATGAACTAGCCTGGACTTTAAGCAGGCGAGAATTTGATAAAGCACTTCAAAATGCGACAGCAGCCCTCAAACTTGCCAAAAAAATAAATTATACATCGGGTATTATCGTGAGCAATGACCGAATCGGTTATATCTACCAAAATAAAGGAGAATCGTACAAAGCCATCCCTTATCATCAGGAAGCCCTCAAACTTGCTAAAAAAATTAAAGATGATTATTCTGTGGCTCGAGCAAGCAGTTATGTGGCACTCGCTTATAAGGATATTGGAAAGGCAAGAGAATCCATTCCCTTCTTTCAAGAGTCTTTAAAAATGTTCAAACAACTAAATAAAAAAACTCCCGCTGCCCAGGTGAGCAATAACTTGGGGGCTGCCTATAGAATGATCGGAGAAAATCAACTGGCTTTACAATCTTACATGGAATCTTTAGAAATAAGAGAAGAACTTAACGATACGCTGGGAAAAGCTGCAATTTATTTGGCATTAGGCTTATATTATCACGATAATCGAAATTATTCCCTTGCCAAAGATTATTATCTGAAAGCAGCTCGAATCTATAAAAACTCGGATAAATCCTACGACCTAGCCAAAGTATACCATAATCTAGGCCTTACACATATCGCCCAAAAAAATTATGACGAAGCCCTGGAATACCTGAATCAAAGCCTTGCCCTCAAAAATAGAATCGGTACCGAAGATAATCTTGCTTTTTTACTCAACACATTGGGTTATGCCTTTTTTTGTTCCAAACAAGAAACAAAAGCCCTTCAATATTATCAAAAAAGCATTCAACTAGCCCAAAAAACAAAAGATAAGCGAGGCTTGGCCGCCGTTTACAACAACATGGGTATATTATTGAGAACACAAGGGCAAACAGATGAATCTATTTATTATTTTAAACAAGCACTGAACCTATCCAGACAAATCTCAGAGAAAATATTTGAGCTAGAAGCCTTAAGTGGACTCTATAAAGTGTATGCCCGTAAAGGAGATTACCCTCAATCTCAAATCTATGTAGAAGCGTATATCGCCCTTCGTGATTCCCTTGAGCTGGACTATCGGGAGGCTGGTAATGACAAAGAAATGTATAATCAGAAAACCCTCAAGGGAAAAGATAGGCAAATCAAAGAAATTGAACTGGCCAAATTAACCGCCGAAAACCAACAAAAAACCTTTTTTATTTACGCACTTGTTGTAGGTATTTTATTCCTGATTACATTACTTTATAGCACAATCCGTACTTATCGCTCCCGACAGGCAAGTGTACTCGCTAGAAAAAAACTGGAAGAAAAACAACAGGAAATTGATAAATTACTCATGGACCAGGAACTTAAATCCCTGGGTGCTATGATCAGAGGGCAGGAACTAGAGCGAAAAAGAATCGCGCAAGACCTCCACGACCGCCTAGGCAGCCTTCTGTCTGTGGTTAAGCTCAACTTCAAAGCCATTGATAAAAATCTTCAAGAAGTAAAAGCGCACAACGAAAAACAGTATAACCAAGCTTATGAACTCCTGGATAAAGCCTGTGATGAAGTTCGTAAAATCGCACATAACATGGTATCTGGTGTCTTAAAAAAATTCGGACTCATCTCCGCCCTTGAAGACATGAAAAATACTATTGAGACTACCGAGATGATTCAAATTCAACTCCATGACTCCGGCTTTGAAAACGAAAGACTGGATGCCTCCATGGAAATCGCCATCTATCGAATCATTCAGGAATTAGTCAGTAATGCGCTCAAACACGCAGAAGCAAATGAATTAACGATACAACTTGTAAAAAGTAAGGACAACCTAAACATCATCGTAGAAGACGATGGCAAAGGTTTCGATCTGCAAACCAAAGATATTGAGTCTCTACCTAGCATGGGGCTAAAAAATATTTATTCTCGTATCAAAGAATTGAATGGAGAGCTAAATATTGATTCGCATATCAATAAAGGCTCTACCATCATCATTGATATTCCCATTTAATTCATTTTATATGTCAGAAAATACAATTAACATCATTGTAGCCGATGACCACCAAATGTTTTTGGATGGTCTTCGTTCTTTACTGAAAGATATTTCTTATATCAATATCATCGGATTTGCTACCCATGGCCAACAAGTCTTAGACCTACTCCGATACCATAGCGTGGATGTAGTCGTTTTAGATGTTGAAATGCCTGTCATGGACGGTGTAGAGACTTCTATCCGTATCAAAGAACACTACCCCGATGTCAAAATACTGGCACTAACCATGTACAAAGAAGAAGGATTTGTAACCCGGATGGTACAAGCCGGCATATCTGGTTATATTCTCAAAGAACGTAGTCAAGAAGAACTGGTAGAAGCCATCAAAAACGTATATCAAGGCCACGAACATTATGACCGGAAAATAACCAATGTCATCATCAATAGCATCAAGGACACTACAACAAACAAAAAAACTATTTTAACTAAATCAGAAATTAAGGTACTCACTCTCATCGGCAAAGGCCTCACTACACCAGAAATTGCTAATCAGCTTTGTATTTCGCCCAATACCGTCAATACACACAGAAGAAACATCATAGAAAAGCTCGGACTTCCAGGGGGGACCAAAGGACTAGTAAAATATGCCGTAGAAAACGGATACATCAAATAAGGATGCCTAAACTAAAATTCCAGTTATAGAAGCACTATTTGGCAGGTTTTTCAAACTCAATGATATGCTCGGAGGCATAGGAGTCGTCTCCGGGTTTTATTCTTTTGACAAAAAACCTTGCTTTTTTACCCAAACGCAAACAAGTATATTTGTTTTGTATGTCTTCAGGAGTATTCAAGGGCTGTAAGGAAGGATACCACAGAATATATCCTTCTTTTTCAAATAGGAGTTGGGGTTTTGTCCAGGCTTGCGTACTTTGAGGATCACTAAAATCACGATTTTTATTAAAAGAGATATATACTTGACTGCCTTGCCACGAAGGCCCTACTACTTTTCCCATCAGCATTACCCAGCATTCAAGATAGGTATTCCAGCTTACCGAAGGACCCCAATGAAAACCACCATTGGGAGAAGAAGCTGCTCCTCCACCTTCTTCAAGAGGTATTTGCAGTGCGCCGATAGGCTTGCCGATGTCATTGTAGGGTGCGTTAAAGCCTTTACCATCCCAACGTTTGGCTTTGCTCTGGGGATTATCCAAATCTTTTAGGGCGATTCTTGCCACACTGATACATTGCCCCGACCATTCTTTTTGGGGTTTGTATGTATCTTCTTGGTATACTCCTGGGTAGCCGTATTCTCCATAAAACAAATACAGATATGCTCCACTGGCTACTGCCGAAGGATCGCCGACACCTCCGGCGAAGGTATTGGAGGTATTGTGAGGCTTTAAGATGAGCCTTGAATCCAAATCTTCAATAAAAATCCCTTTATTTTCCCAGCTTCGCCCTCCATCCACAGATTTCATAATACCTATTCGGCATACGGCCGCCGGGCTTGTTGGTCCTTGTAAACCTTGAGGCCATTTTTCACTATTTTTATATCCTTGTTGTGTGGTAGAATCATAAGGATACGTAGAAGGATAATTTTCATTGTGATAAACAGCATACAAAGTACGCCCGGACGGATCTTTGGGGTCTTGGTATACAGTTTCAAACCAAACTGCTCCGTGAAGCCCGTCTTGACCAGGAGGTACATTTTTAGGCATTTTGGGATTAAAAAAGCCTTCTTTGCCCAATCTAAACACTTCATCGGCATTTTTACCACTGGCAAACTTGAGATCAAGCGCATCTCCCCAAAGCGGGTCTTCCCCGTATTTTCCCGGAAAAATTCTAAAAGTATCCCCAATCCAGGCCTCAGCCATATTGCAATCTACAAAGGAGTTAAATGTTATTTTATCCGCAGGAAGAAGTTTAAAAGTCGGATTAAAATCTGGATTTGTGGTTTTTGCTGTGTTTTTTTTAGGCAAACAAGCATACAAACTCCCTAAAATGACCAGCCCAAAAACTAAAAGAACGATACTTTTTTTCATATTCAGCTTGGCAATATTTGAATGCGAATTTATTTAATTTATTAAAAAACCAATAAGATATATTGATTTTTTAATAAAAATTCTATTAAAAATAAGTGGAGCTTGGTTATTCACAGGTCACATTCTAAACTCGTAACTTGAATAAACCAAAGTAATTATCTTTATTAGTTTATAGGAGTTATTTTTCTAATTAATTGATAACCAAGTAATTATATTTGCTGTGGATTATCAACTAATTAAATGGACTACCTAGGATCATTAGATGGGTACATCAAAGTTTCAGGAGTACATCTCTTACCTCTTCCATCAGCCACATAGGCGTAGAAGTTGCTCCACAAATTCCGATACGATCTCCGGCAGCGAGCCATTCCATTTTGAGTTCTTCTACATTGGAGATAAAGTAAGTATTGGGATTCACGAGTTTACATACATTATACAGTACTTTGCCATTAGAGGATTTGGTACCGGCTACGAAGATAATTTTATCAAAACCCTGGGCAAAATTTCTCAATTCGTGGTCGCGATTGGCCACCTGTCTACATATAGTATCATTGGCATTTACCTGTATACCTGAGGCTTCAAGCGTGGATTTGATTTCATAAAATTTGTCCGTGCTTTTGGTTGTTTGGCTGTATAATGAAATATTCTGTGGGAGATTCTGTATATCCAGTTCTTCAATATCTTGGAATACTACGGCTTTGTTGTCGGTTTGCCCCAATAATCCGATGATTTCGGCGTGTCCAGGTTTGCCGTAGATATAAATCGTTTCGGATTTATCAAAAGAATTTTTGATACGGTTTTGGAGTTTGAGTACTACGGGACAGGAAGCATCAATGAGTTCGAGATTATTTTTAAGGGCAATTTCATAGGTGGAGGGAGGTTCACCGTGTGCACGTATAAGTACTTGAGCATCGCGGATTTGCTCAAGGTCTTCGTGATTAATGATTTTTAGTCCCTTGTCTACCAGGCGTTTGACTTCCTCGTCATTATGCACAATATCACCCAGACAATACAAATAACCTTTTTCATTGAGAATATCTTCAGCCATTTCAATGGCATAAACCACTCCAAAACAAAAGCCCGAATTGGTATCAATCGTGACCTGAAGGTTTAACATGTGATGTATATGTTTAATTTTAGTTTGCTTTGCTTGCTTTTATATTAAAATTAACTCTTGCAGAGAGTTAAAGTTTGGCGGAGATAAATAATTTTAAGTAATCGGTTTCCTTGGCGGTACATTTTCCGCTTTTGAGCAGGAAGTCGGCAATGGCCAGACGCATCTCCAAATCTACCGAATCACTTTCCAGATGTTTCATGATTTGTGTTTTATCCAAGTCTATGTGTTGGCTATATCCTAAAAAAGCGGGGGTATTTAATTGAATAGAAAATCGGAGAAAACGAATTTCCACGTTTTCAGGCTCTAGTTTTACGGCTTTGGCAAAATGCTCGTTGGCTTTTTGAATATAGTACAGTTTTGAGAATACATTCAAAGTATTTTTGGCTTGCATCGCCAGGGCTGCCCCCCAATAAGCTGTAAAAGTAGGAGAAAGTTTAGTTTGGTCTTTTTCCAACAATTTATAAAGTCTTTGTCCTTTAAGATCGTCTTTGGCTGCTTCTGAGTACAAAAGTCGAATTTCGTGTAAGTCTAATTCCAAGAGAAATAAATTTATGAATGAATATTTTACAGTTTGAAGTTAAGGATTTTTTCCTGAATTTCTGTTATGCTTGTGTGTAAAATAAATTCTTCAAAATCCGGGTGGGCATTTTTAAACTCGATGATGAATTTACCCAGTGCTTCTTTTTCAAGTTCAGGCTTTAGTGTTTTAATAAGATTTCCGTTAAATTTTTCATGGATTTTATCAGCCCGTTTTTCTGCTTCTTTTTCCAGTTTAATCTGTTCTAAAAGATGCGCTTCTGGAAAAGCTTCCGTAATTGCGGGCAAATAATCGTTTTTGTCTGATAAATATGAATAGACCCGTTCTATCTTCTTTTCTTCAAGATAATTGACAAATTTTTGAATCGTAGTTCTCTGTTCGGCTTTTTTAGAAAGTGCTAAGGCTTGCTCCTGATAAGGTTGTACGGAGAAATATCGGGAAGCAATGACCCAATCAAACATATCTTCCAAACTGGCAAATCCCTGAAGCCAATGATCATAATCCAAATCCAAAAAGGCACAAATTTGCCGAAAATCCTTGCTCACTTCCAGTTCCTTTTTATAATGTCCATGCTGCCTTCTGAATACATACAAAAGCCCTTTTTCCCCATATTTTAAATTAAACCTACGACAAATCTTCCCGATCAGATTTCCAAGATCGTTAAAAGATAAAAATTGGTAGGTACTTTCCAGATATTCGGGAGGTATCAAAAAATAATCTACCTGAAAATTACGATAAACTGTGGAAAAGACATTTCCAGCAGATTTGTATTGTGTAACTCCCAGTTCATCCAGCAGTTTTTGACGGGTCAGTACCCAACTTCCAACGATTACTTCTTCGGACACAATCACGTCCAAATCCCCAAAATCTGCCTTAGTGTCATAATATCGGGGAATCCGATACAAACCAGGCCAAACCTGATCCAAATGGTTTCGGATTTCCTGCTCGATCTCCAGGTATAGCTGCCGGGGGATACGTCCTAATTTAAAAAGATTACCGCCCATTTTGATTGGTGAGTAAGTGTATTTTAATGCCCGTTTTTAGGTGGATTTTGCAGATAATTGAGGATGTCTTGCATGCCTTTTTCCAGGTTTTCAAAACGGTTTTTGATTTCTTGTTTTACGCCTTGTACATCTTTTTCCAGATTATCCACTCGTTTTTCCATTCTTTCAGCATATTGCATTTGAATTTTGGCAAAATTGCGAATCTCTTCTAGGATAGAGGAATGTTTTTGGGTCTCGATCCTCAATTCATTCATATATATTTCTAATAAGTCTACTCTTTTTTCTAAGTCCATTTTTAAGATGATTTAACATTGTTCTAAATTTAAGCAGAAGGATATTTTTTTCAAAATAATTAAGCAGAAAAAATACAAAAAATTAGTAAATTCTTGTTTTTAAAGAATAAATCCAATTTAAATAATCAGATACGCTTGTTTGATTGGCAAGTGTTATACGTTGTAATGCTAATTTTTCTCTGAGAATGAGGTCTTTGTTGATTTTTTTTTCCAGTTTTTGCTCTTCTTTTTGCATACTCGATCGGCTTATATATTCAATTTTAATCAATTTTAGCCAATAAAAAATCGGTTGTTTGACAATTTTTGTGAAAGGGCATAATACACTTCATCCTAAACCCTTCTCCTTTGAGAGAAGGGTTTAGGATGAAGCGAGTTTATGATGAAGATACTGAATAATCGGTTTTATTTATTCAAACTCCAGTCGTAGGGCAGGTTTGTGATCTTGGCGTTGGCGTTGAGTTTGACCTTTGAGTATTTATTCAAAAATGCGATTAGCGTGCCTTGTTTGGTAAAATCATCCTTATACCAGTTGAAAAGCTCCGAAATCTGCGCGCTGCTCGCCGTGATTTTGTTCTTGTTGGTGTTGTTGATGAAGTATTTGGCTTGGTTTTCCATTTCGGTTTCCAGATTGGCGGCGGTATAGGCTTTGTTGAGCAGTTTGGGGCAAGATTTGGCAGCACAAACCAATACAAAGTGGAGGCGTGCATCAAAATATTGTTTTCTGAGGATTTCGTGCTCGATATCATTGAGGCTGTAGGTCTTCCCACCGATGCTGATAAATTTTGCATCCCAGGGTTTGCCACCTTTGAGGTCTTTGATGCTGTTGGTGGGGTAGTTATCCACGATGAGTTTCACGGTAAAGGCATTGTAGGCATTGATCCAAAAAGCCATTTTTTCTTGTTTGGATGCGTTAGCGGGTACTCCTGCACTGAGGGTTTTGAGGTAGGCATCGAGTTTTGCTTTGTCAGTTTTAAATCCGGCATAGTTGACTTGCCCAGTAGCGGAGACATATTTTATCAGTAGCGTATTCCAGGCTTCGTGTGAGACGGCTTGTGCCTGGGCTGTATGCATTTGAAAACTCAATAAAGTCATTAAAATTGCAAAAAAAGAAATTTTCATAAGGTGACTGATCAATGAATTAATATTTGAACCAAAGGTTATATCTGCTAAAAGAAACCGCAACGTCAAAATTCTAGTTTTTTGCGTGCTAAAATCCGACGTTGAGGTTTGCCGATTTTAGTAGATTATAATATTTAGTTAACGCCAAATTAGGGCAATAAACTCCGGGTTAATGTCAGGCATCAGACATTGAACTGAAAAAATATCTCTTGCCTGATGTGCCTGATCATCCAACCAAGATGCCCCGATAGTTTATAAATTGATCTAATAGCCAACCAAATCCCATCAATCAAGGTTTAGGGGGCAAAGGTTTATTCATATAATCTATCACTAGATGGCAAAAGGAGCGAATGCCCAGTTTCATGCCACTTTCATCAATATAAAAATCAGGCGTATGGTGTGGAGCAGCTTCTTGTGGTTTTTTACCTTTGGGCATGCCCCCCAAGAAGAAAAAGAATCCTGGTACTTTCTGTGCGAAAAATGAAAAATCCTCAGCCCCGGTGACGGCATTAGTAAGTATAATTTTATCTTTTCCAGCTACAGCTTCCAGAGTAGGCAATACATGACTAGTAAGCTTGGGATCATTGTACGTAACCGGATATCCGCGATTGATGATCACTTCAGCAGTAGCACCCATGCTTTCGGCAATTTTGACTGCAGTATGGCGGAGTTTTGCGTGGATGATGTCCTGCATTTCAGTATCTAGAGTACGGATGGTGCCCACCATTTCGGTTTCTTCGGGGATAATATTGTTCCGAATCCCCCCATGAATCATTCCTACAGAGATTACGGCTGCCTCTTTGGTGAGTTGGGTTTGGCGGCTGATGATTGTTTGGATGCCATTGATGATTTGGGCAGATGTTACAATAGGGTCAATACCTCCCCAGGGCTGCGAACCGTGGGTTTGTTTTCCTTTGACTTTGATGATAAATTCATCGGAAGCCGCCATAGCACCACCTGGTTTGTAACGAATAGAGCCTACTTCGGTTTGGGAGTTGATATGCAAGCCGAAAACCACTTCAACCTTAGGATTTTCAAGTACACCTTCTTTGACCATCAGTTCGGCACCACCTTCTTCTCCGCTAGGAGCACCCTCTTCGGCAGGCTGAAAGATGAATACAATCGTTCCTTTTAATTCATTTTTGATTTGACTAAGGATTTCAGCCACACCCATCAGGATGGCTACGTGTGTATCATGTCCGCATGCGTGCATGACTCCACAAGCCTGTCCATTATAAGTAGACGTGACTTTGGAGGCAAATGGAATATTGACTCGTTCTGTGACAGGGAGGGCATCCATATCTGCACGCAGGGCGACGACCGGTCCGGGCTTGCCACCTTTGAGGATGCCCACTACGCCTGTAAAGGCAATTTTCGTTTTTACTTCTAATCCTAGGGCTTGCAAATGCGCTGTGATTTTTTCGGCAGTTTTGAATTCGCGGTTCGAAAGCTCTGGATTTTGGTGAAAATCCCTGCGCCAGGCAATGACTTTTTCTTCAATTTGATTTGCCAATTGATCGGTTTTGGCTTTGAGCGAAACTTGAGCAAATGTTTGATAAGTACTTGATAATGAAATAGTTAAAAAGAGTACAGAAAATAATACAATTTGTTTCATGTTTTTTGTCTAAATGATGTTTTGGGTATTAAAGGAGAAAAGATACAAAGTCTTTGTTGTTTTTGAGAAAATAATGAAGAATTAATTTATGTTTATCAGCAAGAAATTTTTCGTAACTTGGTTTTAGCATGAAATTTTATGGAATCAAATCAATGGTTAAAAAATGATGGGATACCCCTAACCTATGTTCGTGGAATATTAGTCAGAATTTTAAAAGGACAAATCAAAACGAAATAAATCCCAAAAAATCGTAAATTGCATACAAATAAAAACCTTGAAAAAATGGGCAAAGTCAATCCAAAAATAGATTTAGTTTTCAAAAAACTCTTTGGTTCAGAGGAGAACAAAGACATTCTTTTGTCCTTAATCAACGCCATTTTGCCACTTTCGCAACAAATCGCCAAAATAACCCTCAAAAATCCTTACAATGTATCGGACTACGCCGAAGGCAAGCTCTCTATTTTGGACATCAAAGCCGAAGGAGAAGACGGCAGGTTGTTTGACGTAGAAATGCAAATCAGAGGCAGTAAATACTACGGCAAACGTGCTTTATTTTATTGGGCAAAAATCTTTGGCTCACAATTAGACTACGTACTGGACGAAAGCCAAAATAATGACAACAGCATCGAGGTTGGCTATTCGGATTTGAAAAAGTGTATTGTTATAAGTCTCATAGACTTTAACTTTTTTGATGATAAGAAATATCACAGATTTTATACCCTCAAAGACGGCGAAACGCACGAACAACACAAAGATTTGGACTATTTGGATTTGTATTTCGTCGAGCTTAAAAAGTACAAAGGCAAACTTGAAAATGTAAAAACCACTTTGGAAAGGTGGATTACGTTCTTAAATAATGCTTATAAATACGATAATAAGACTTTACCCAAAGAATTAGCTGAAATCAAAGAAATACGCAAGGCAAGCCAAAAATTAGACGCTATGTATTTGGACGAAAAAGAAAAAGGCTACTACGAAGCCCAACAAAAGTTTTGGCTTGACCAAAATACTTTCATTAAAGAGGCAGTAGAAAAGGCAGTAGAAAAGGCAGTAGAGCAAGCAGAACTCAGTAGAAATATTGAAATCGCAAAAAAAATGCTTAAACGTGGAACTGAAATAGCGATCATTGCAGAGGACACCGGTTTAACAGTTGAACAAATTGAGGAACTGCGTAACGAAAAAAACTAGTGTTTATTCAAGTTTGGAATGTAGGACGCAGTATGTCATAACAGGCTATGAACTACATAGGGTCAATGAACCCAATACAAGTAATCAAAGAACTCCAATTCACGCTTTTCAACTAAACTATCGAGGACTCGAGTCATATTCTACTCCCCCTAAAACTCAAACCGCACCTGCGCCCTGATCTCCGAACGGGTATTCCCCTGTGTTTCTTCTCCACCCGAACTCACAGTGTCTTGGTTTTGGTAGTCAAATCGGGCATAACGAAGCCAAACGTCTATTTTGCGGGTGATTTGATAACGTAACAAGGCATAAGAGCGAATGCCTCGCCCGTTGTAGGCAGGGATAGAAAACGACCAAAGTACGTCTTTTTCATAGACATACTGTCGGTTGTCGAAATCATCGGTATCAAAAAGAGAATAGCGAAAATCGAGGCGTAATTTCCCAAAATCAAAGCCAAAATCCTGTACCAAGGCAAAACCTTTGGTTCGTACGGAGTTGAAATCAAAGGTGCTAAATTGTACTCGGGTTTGTACTCTGAAGATTTTTTCAGCTTGATAATCAAAATTGATTAAAAAATTGCGCTTCGTCCCCGTGAAAATTTCTCTGAAAGCCGTCTGACTATCCTCCGAATTGATATTCCGGTCTTTGACCTCTTGCCGAAACTGTGCATAAGCCTTGATTTTGCGGCTGAATGAATAACTGACCCGGCTTAGGAACTCATAACCATCTGAAGGGGCATCTATCCTAAAGCGAAGCCAGGGAAATTTAAACCAGTCATAATAGGCTGCAATTTGCAGCTTCCTGACGATGGGTGTGATTTTGATCCCCCAATAGATGCCACTTTCATTGATATTGCGGGTTCCCTCGCCAAAAGCCGAACCAAAAAACGTGTGAAAATCCCGGTCATAAGACCTGTAGAGCATCGACATCTCGACCTGATCTGAAAGGCTGGATACAAAACCACCCAAAAAACCAATTCCACCACTTTTGGAGCGTGCGCCTTCCCCAAAAAATGAAAAATTCTGCCAGTTATAGTTGAAATTCAGACCTATGTTGTAATTCGTTTTTCCACTGAATTCAAACTGGTCTACGATGCTATCTTTGGCACTTTGGCTTCCCCGCACGAAGGGTAGGTTGTAATTGGTATGGATAAAAATAGCTCCAATCTCGAGATTTTTGCGTCCATTTCTGAAAAGCAGATTGCCCCCAACTGTTTGTTCCTTGAATCGCCCTTTGGCGTTGATTTCGTTTTCAGTACGGTGCAATCCAGTGCTTTGGAGCGTCTCAATAAATGCCTGAAATTCTGCCTCAGTAGTATCTGTGGCTTCACTCAGCGTGCCATCTCTACGAATGCGGGAGTAAAATCCTGTAATATCAATCGGCCCGACATTGTACGTGACTGCCCCGCCCCTGAAAAAGCCGCTTTCCAGTACCGACGTAAACGGGCGAATCCCCAGATTACTTCTTCGGACAGCCTGCACCGATTCTGAGCCTTTGCCTAGACCAAACCCTCCAGCCAGCAAAAGCCCCTGCCCGAATTGAATTTGATAATCTCCCAATGCGATGGCTTTGAAACGCCCTTTGTTTTGAAAAAAAGCGTGATAAGAAACATAATCCATACCATAGCGACGTGTGTCAGGATCCCAGATATATTGCTCACCGTCATCCTTTTCCAGGGTAAAACCCAGGCTAAAATCGCGAACGTGGCTTATTCGGAAGCGTGCGTAGAGTTTGCCGGGAGAGCCAAGATACTTCTGCGAGGGGGTCGCTTCTTCGGTAAAGCCTTTTTTTTCTTCTAAAGTTTGGCTGTAGCGCAGCAGCAAATAATTGTTTTTTTCGGCCAGGATTCTTTGTAGGAGTGGCTGAGACTTCGCCCCCAGGTCTTCAATAGACACAAAAGGCAGTATTTTATTAATAGTAATCAGATCAAGATCCGGGACGGCTTGCAATTCATAAATTGATAAAAAATTGCCGTTTTTTTCGCGATATTCAAAAAAACTGTTCAGTTGCTTTTCTGAAAGGATAAAAAGAGACTGAAGTTCATCCCTTGTACAGCGGTTCAGATTGAGCGGATTGCTGTAGAGCAGGAACAAAGTCTCATAAATATCCTCATAATTGAGGTCTTCATCCTGTACCGGAAAAAGCTCTTGTATAAAACTATCCAGATCAATTTCAGGTTTTTGAATATTTTGAGCTTGTAGGGGACAGATCCATAAGCATAAAATTCCTCCCCAAAAAATCAAGTGATTACGAAGCATAGTTTATGAATTTTGTGAAGGCAATTTAAGGAATTATTCCGGCTCACGAAGGATTTTACAGCGTTCTTTTTTGAGAAGTTCGAAATCAACCTGATAATGAAGTTGGGTTTCTATTTCAAGCAAATCATCTTTGAGCTTGCCTACTAGTTCTTTGAGTTTCATGGCTTTAATGAAGTTGCGGATGTGGGTTTCTGTTTCCAAAATCAAACCGGGCACTGTGGTTGGATTCCCAGCATCGTCTTTGGCTACCATCGTAAAATAAGAAGAATTGGTAGGGCGGCGGGTATTGGTTTTGAAGTTTTCGGAGCTAACCTCAATGCCAATAATCATCGAGCTACGCCCCACATAATGTACCTCGGCATCCATATAAATCATATCTCCGACTTCTACGGGTTGTAAAAACTCTACTCGATTGACCGAAACCGTCACGCAATAATTGCCAGCGTGTTTGTAGGCACAGGCATAAGCAACTTTATCCATCAGAGATAACAAAGTCCCTCCATGAATTTTGCCACTAAAATTGGCATAAGCGGGGATCATGAGTTCTGTGAGGGTGGTTTTGGATGCACCAGCGGGCTTAAATTCAATCATGATTTTGGTTTTATAGTAATCAGTTTTATACTAATATTTGCATCTTTTTCCACGACCTACACCTTACACATTGCGCTTGTTCTTCATTTTTTGAGCCGAATGATTTCTCTGACCAGGTCAGGGTACTTATCCTGTAGATAATCTATTTCAGGATCACGATCCAATTCAAAATCACCGCAGTCATAATCTATTTCAGGATGAGATTTAAAGACCTCATCTTTGATCTCAGACTCTTGCTCGTTGTTATGTTCTCTGGTATAAGCTTCATCAGTAGCATAAAGCAGAGATTCCCCCCAAATTTCATTGATATTAATGGTATATTTAAGAATTGTTTCAGGGTCTTGAAGTACATCATAAAATAGATCTCTGCCCTGCAAAATCAACCAGCATCGGAAGTACAAAAAACCATCACTGGATACATAATCATCAAACGAAACTTGCCCGTTGTCTTCAATGCTAAAATCATTTTCCATAATTACATACAGCTCTACGATTTCGGACTTGTATAGGTCAGCCAGTTTGCGCCTGATATGAATTTCAAATCCGATTAAATCTTTTTTAGAGAAATTAATTAAATAATCTACTAAAGCTTCTATTTGCTCGTCTACTTCTGCATCAAAGGCAATGGACTCTAGAGAAATATCAATAATTGCCCAAAATTCACTTTCAGTCATAGAATAAAATTTTTCAGGGAGCAAAAATACAGCTTATTTTTTTGTAAAACGATAGCCAAATGAAATATGATGCGAAAGTCCTAAATCGTTTCCAGTTGAGAGGGCATAATCAAAATGAAAGGTCTTGGGGCTAAATCCCAGCCCAAAATGATTTCGAAAAGGCTCTGTCTGAATTCCTGTACGAAAATTTAAATTTTTAACGATCTGATATTCTACACCCGCATTAAAACTTGCCGGAAGATCGATGTCTTTGACGGTCTCTATGGAGATAAAAAGTGGTTTGATGGGTTGATACCCTAGTCCGGCTTTTAAAATGGTTGGTATGAGCTCGTCTTGTTCAAAGGCAGTTTTAAATTTAGCCTGATTCAGATTATAGATATAACCCGCCAGATAAATTTGTTTGGTAATCTGCACCAATCCTCCAAATTCAAGCACTAGCGCCCCTTTACTATTTAAATCCCTGATAGCCACCTGTACATAATTTACTTTGAGTCCTAGGCTTACCATATCAATTTTTTTGCTGAATGAAACTCCTGCCTTCAATTCATTATACAGTTCGTCTCCAAATCTGGACACCCCTGCACCCACAGTACCGATTTTGAGCGGCAAAACTCCACCTACGCCAAAGGTTTGAAAAGCAGAAACCCCAAAACGGTTTTCATAAGCAAAAAATACGGAAGCATCTTCTAGGCTTGCCGTGCCGGAGGGATTGTTGAAAAATGCCCACTGGTCTTGTAAAGTGAGGCTTGCTGTCCCCATTGCTATAGACCGGGCACCCAAGGGATATTGCTCAATTTGGGCAGATATTTGGCTAAAAAAGCTCAAAAATAGGATCAAAAAGCTCGCAATTTTTTTCATAAAATGCTTTTAATTGAATGTATCTTTGATGGGTTTTAAAGCAAACCAATCATTCAATGCCCAGTTTAGGACAAGATTTTAAAAAACACGAATTTTTCGGATTATGATTTTGTAAAATTAATTGAAAAAAGTAGAATAAAATAATTATATTTGAACCACGTCCTTTCAATTATCCGTTTATAAAACAGAACAATAAAATTTAAAATCATGAAAGATCTATTGGCAATTATCGGTGCACTGCTTTTGATGGGTTTGGCAATCGGCTTTGTAAGCAAAATCGTTTGGTGGGCAATTATCGGCGGGGGTATATATCTGGGTTATAAACTTCTGATTGCAAACAATGACAACAAACAAATCAAATAAATATAATAGTTTCTAATTTTCAACTCGAATAATCCAATGCCTATACATTGGATTTTTTTATATTCCTGAGATATGCAGCACGAATTGCTCATCGAGAGTCAGTTAAAAATTGTACATTCTTTTGTCTGAAATCTAAACTAGGTGCCTATTTTTCAGGTTTTTTAATCACTGTATATTCCTTGATAAGCCTAAAAGTCGTATCTTTCCCTTTGATATTGAAGCTTATCTTACCTTCCCAAGTATAATTACCGGGAATGGAGGTTGGGATTTTTACCTTGCCAATGCCATCTTTTACAGGAACGGGCTTGCCATTGGCCGTCATCTTCATAGGCAGATTGGCTGAGGCATTTGCCAGGAAAATATCCAATTCAAAAAACTCTCCTTCTTTGACAATTGTGGACACAGCCGAGGCAAAAGGCACTAATTTGTCGAAATTAGGTATATTGGGGTCAACCTGTAAGGAGTTTTTTAATCGATTCAAGATTGTTTGCTCAAATTCAAGCAAGGCAAGTTCTTGTTGCAGAAGAAAAGCTCTAGCTATTTCAGGCGAAATAGGTTCGTTCGTAAAATTTGCTGGGATAAAATCTTCCTGAAGTCGGGTGAGGGAATCCAAGACAAAAAGAGCTGTTTTGAAGCGAGCCTGGATATTATGGCGGAAGCTTAGAATAGTATCTCTGAGTGCTTTTCCTGCATCTCCTTGCATATATAGCTTCACAGGGTTTCTGCCCCAAGGGTCTTTGGAGGGGTTTTTGAGTCGTTTTTGGGCTTTTTGCAGTCTCACATCCATCATCCCGACGTTTTTTTTCAAAAACTCCGCATCTCTGACTAGGGCTATATTTTTTTCATAATTGCCGGTTTTTTTTACCAGATATTTTAAATCCTGCAAAATCATTGCACTCTGATCTTTATTGAACTCCACGGCATTTTCCAATGTGCTTTGAAGCATTTCAAAATTTTGCCTAGTGCGGTGATCGCTATATTCACAGGCAGCTAGGGCAAAAAACAAGAGGAATATGGATAAAGCTGATTTTTTCATGACTAATTATTTTGGGATGACTTCATATTTGCCTTCTAAGTGAAAAGTCGTATCTTTTTCTAATTGCTGTAGTTGAATGCTAGCTTTCCAGTGATGTTTGCCAATTCCTTGAGCAGGAATAGAAATAGAAGCGATACCGTCTTTGATGCGGACATTTTCGCCGTTGAGGGTGACTTTTATATTACGTTTAGGTCTTGTACTTGTAAAGAACATCTCTGCTTCATAATCCTCCCCCTGAACTACAGAATTAGAAGGTGCGACAGCCAATGCATAAAATTTTTCAAAGACATCAGAATTTGAAACATCTCCCGCCCCCAACTTCTTCAAAACCTCTGCTTCATAATGCAATACTTCTATCTTAGTTTTTTCCAAAAATGCAAGGGCTTCTATCACAGGGCTTCCACCAAAATATAATTGGGTGAAACTGATATTTTTAGGCGTTTGAGTAAGGCTGGGAAAAAATTCTTTGATGTCTCCTCCATAAAGATCATTATTATTTGCTAAAATGTATGCTAGATAGTCGTTCAGTTTTTGGGCTAACAATTCACCTTTTTTTTCTCTAAATAATAATTTTTGAACACTTGCTTGATCTGATTGAGGAGATTTTTTAAGGTCTTTACGAAGGGAATCCAGATATGAAATTACACCCAAGGTATTTTGATGCATTTCTTTGGCTCTTTTAATAGCCCTAAGTCCATCAGGAGAGGAGCCTTCCTTGTGGACCTTTTCTTTCAATTTAACGAGTGCCTCAATATTGCTTGCCAGCGAAAAGTCAGCAGTATGCTCCAAACTGTGGTGAATGATGTCCATTTTCTCAATATCTGCCTTGCGCTCCACACAGCCGAGTAGGCAGAGCATCCAAATGCATCCTAAAAAAACATATTTCATAAATATGCAATTTGATTACTCTTTACAAATACCTAATTAGAGTCTATGAATGGAGGAAATTTAAATCAAGTATACACTTATATATAAAAACAATTTTAAAAGGTTTTATTTGTTCTTAAAGCGTCAATTCTCTTGTTGATGGGCTATATACCAAAAAATAGAGTTCTGAAAGCCGCACTAGGTGGGGGCAATTGATTGCGCTACTTATCTCACCCAACCTTCTCCAAATAAATTTTACTTTTCACCACTACGATGGTATAGGCCTGGACATTCACTTGATTTTTTAGTTGCTCTTTGCCTTCCATATATTTGAATAATTGGTTTTTGGCTGTTTCTTGCGTGGCTTGCAACTTCTTTTCATCCTTTTTTTTCAAATACTTCAATTCAAAAGCAAATTGAAATTGTGGGGTATAAGGCACTTGTTGCAAAAATAACAAATCCATATAGCCATTTTTTGATTCCCTCTCAGAAACAATAAAATACAAAGGATAGGTCAAAGCAATACCCATGATGATGGCTTTGATGTATTTTTCATCAAAATCTTGGTAATCTCGGTTGGAGAGATGTTCCAAAATGCCTGCTATGATTTGGAAAAAAGGTTGAATATTGCCTTCTATAGCCATCTTTTCTATGGCTTCGCCCACAGCCTTAGAAGGAATTTGCAAATCTTCTTTTTGTTTGAGTAAGTTTACTAAAAAATCCAGATACAGCTTTTGAATCACATAATTGGGCATTTCTAAGCGCGTAACTCCTGCTGCATTGGTTTCCCGCAAGGTCAAATAACCCATATAATACAACAAACTGATAAAATCTGAGCTT
>JANRIC010000256.1:0-13316 GCA_033765345.1 Microscillaceae bacterium | reverse complement strand
TTTATTTTTTTGTACCTTTACGACTGAAACTTAATTAGAAAGCAATATGCAATTTGCCGATATAAAAAATGATATAGCTTTTCGTAAGATATTTGGCAACGCAGCTAAAACAGAAATATTGATTTCCTTCCTCAATGCTGTCTTGAAATTGGAAGGCAACAAAAAAATCACTTGGGTAGAAATCATGAACCCTTATCAAGTACCTATCATTTTGGGTGCGAAATCTACGATTTTAGATGTAAAGGCAAAAGACAAGGCAGGTAAGGAATATATTGTAGAAATGCAGGTTACGGACAAACTGGGCTTTGCTAAAAGAGTGGTTTATTACAGTGCCAAGAGCTATTCTGCTCAACTCAACGTTGGAGAGGATTACTATAAACTCAAACCTACTATTTTTATTGGTATTTTGAATTTTGAGTTTTTAGAAACGAGCAATTATTTATCAAGGCACTTAATTTTAGATACAGAAACCCACGAACATAAGCTGAAAGACTTGGATTTCAATTTTATAGAATTGCCCAAATTCAACAAAACCGAACAAGAACTTGACACACTCATAGATAAGTGGGTATATTTCATCAAAAACGCCGAAAGTCTTACGGTTATTCCTGCGAATTTAGACGATGAAGGTTTGAAGTCAGCTTACACAGAGGCAGACCGCCATACTTGGTCAAAGACAGACTTGGAGGCTTACGAGTACGCCCAAATGCGTGAAACAGACGACAAAGCAGAAAAATTGCTTGTGGAGCAAAAAGCAGAACAACGTAGAAATGTTGAAATTGCTAAAAATGCTATAAGAAAAGGCTTTGACAACTTGACTATTTCAGAACTAACAGGTTTAGCTATCGAACAAATAGAAACATTACGAAACAAAAAAGAATAAAACTGTGCCTACGCATTGGCTTGGCAAAAGCAGGGCTGATGTGCTATTTTGTAGTAAAGTGCCTTTTATTTGCTTTTGTGCTGATGTGAAGTGTGGTGCTGTTGAATCCCCGCCTGCACCAAGCCTTTTCTGTTCCGACATAAAATACAACTTACCACCGGAGAAAGTTCGGATGAAGACATGAACGACGAAATTTCCAATCGCCCTATCTAACGTCCAATCCGCCACCGTAGAAGGATGTAAAATTCAGTTAAGAAATCTAAGAATGATGATTTTATCAAAGAGGGGAAGAAGCTTGTATATAAAAGGGTTTGATATTCAAAACATAGGGTATTAATTCCCTTTTTGGCTTTTTGGAATGGTTACGCTTATTTCTTGCGATCCCGATCTGAGGAATATTTCTGATAGCGATCTCCCAATATTTTCTCAAACTCTTTATTGGCTTCCTCGCGCAATTTTTGAGAATTTTTGATCACCTGATCAGCATTTTTCATTACCTTTTCAAACTCTTCTCTTAGTCCCATGATTTTAAAATTGATTTTAGTTAAATGTTATTTGTTAAAATTAGTTGGAAAATTTACCCGAATTATTCGCAGTATCTTCCAGATCCTTGTCAAAGAGTTCCTGACTCTTTTTTAAATGCGCCAGAGCTTTGATATAATTATAAAGAAGCTCTTGAATTCGTTCGACTTGAAGTCTTAAATTATTAAAATTGTTATTTACTTTACCATTCGTGTTCATAGTGCAAAAAAAATTTACTTGGTGTCTAAGCCCCAAAATGCAGTTAAATCAGTTAAAGCACTTAAGCTTTTTAAGAATTAAGGTAAAGTTGAAGATGATTATTCCGACTTTCACGGAAAAGGCTAGTATAGCTTTTTATACCATAAACCTATCC
Organism: Microscillaceae bacterium; assembly: GCA_033765345.1. Classification (GTDB taxonomy): domain Bacteria; phylum Bacteroidota; class Bacteroidia; order Cytophagales; family Microscillaceae; genus JANRIC01. The sequence continues at coordinate 11,538 of JANRIC010000256.1, read as the reverse complement.
TGTCTATAGACAAATATATGCCATGCTTATAAAAAACTGTTTATCAATGATTTACCTAATATTTCCAAGCGCGCCTTTCCCAATTTTAGAATTTTAAAAATAATCTTGGGAATCATTGCAGAGCTAGTCTTTGCAATAAGGTGGTCAGGAATGATCCGTCTTGGTATTTGGAGATAAAAGAGTCAACGGCATTAAATCTTAATATTTTTGATTGTGTCTCTGAGGGATTTTCAATACTGAATATAAATATCTTGGTTTTAGGGTAGTTTTCGTAAAAATCATTTTCATACCATTCCAAAAATTCAATGCCATCCATGCCAGGCATTTGAATATCTAAAATAATTACATCGGGAAATCTATGATTGCGTTGAGCACCTTCCAGATATTTGAGGGCTGATCTACCGTCTTCCCGGATAGCAGGTTCTTCAAAAAAACCGCTGGCTCTTACCAGCCTTTTGACAATATAACTGCTGATTGTGCTATCTTCTACGATGAGGATTCTATATTTTCTATTTGAGCTCATAGCCTTTACGATTTATTGTTTGAATAAAAATTAACATCCAAGCTTATTACGGTCAAATGAAAATTTCTTATAAACTTCCCTCTCGTAGAATTTGTAAGTTGAGCCGCTAAATCGAGGATTTAAGATGAATTTATCGGATAATATCTCTTTGTTTACAATGTCAGATGCAAGAGGATGCTCAGGCTCAGTATGATGTCAAATCTGAAATTTTTAGGGTATTGCTTATAAAAACACGATATTTTACAGAGTAAATATACCATATAACCTAATCAGAAATACTTGTTAGACAAGCCTGAGCGATAAATTAATTTTAATTTCTTGCTCTCACAATCTATTCCCTACATCTCTCGCTCACTCATTCAAAAGGATAAGTCAGATTGATTTGTCGGCGTACTTCGTCCATAATTTGAATTAATCGGATGCTTTGCTGCCAGGGCATACAGGAGCTTTCGGTTTTATGGTGTGTAAGTATATGGTTGACCTCATCAGTCTCGAAATTAAATCCTCTGGTATTGCGTTGATCTTCAAAGCGTTCTATCATTTGATCTCCTTGATATAAAAACGCTTTTTCTGCGTGCCAAAAATCAGGTATATGGATATACCCTTCTGTGCCATAAATAAAAGCATCATCCCTCAAATAACTGACCAGTGAGCAACTTAACTGCGCCCTGATTCCATTTTTAAAACTTAGTAAGATGGCATCGTATTCATCTACCTTGCTTTGCCCTAGGCTTGCCGAAGCCTTAATTTCCACGGGATCACCCTCAGCCACCAAAATAGCCAAAGCTATAGGATAAATGCCTATATCCAGCAAAGCTCCTCCGGCAAGGTTGGGGTCAAACAAACGACTTTTGGGGTCAAAGGTAGTTTTAAAGCCGAAATTGGCTTGTATCAGTGTGATTTTCCCGATTTGCCCCTGATCTATCCAGGATTTAGCTTGTAGGATGGCTGGTAAAAAATAAGTCCAAAGGGCTTCCATCAGAAAAAGATTTTTATCACGCGCCAGATCAATCATCTCTTTTACCTGTTGATAATTCACGGCAAGGGGTTTTTCACACAAAACGGCTTTGCCTTTATTCAAACAAAGCAAGGTATTGGAATAATGCAAAGTGTGTGGCGTAGCAATATAAATGATGTCTATCTCGGTATCTGCTACCAAGTCTTCATAACTCTTATATGCTTTTGCAATCCCAAATTCACGGGCAAACTCCTGTGCTTTTTGCATATCTCTTGAAGCAACCGCTTGTATTTCAGCATTTTGAACGGCTGCGAAATCACGGGCAAAACCATGTGCTATTTTGCCCGTACCCATTATTCCCCAACGAATTGTCATTTTTTATGTATTTAAGAATCTCCAATTTTAATCTGGACGTACTCAGGTACTGCCCATTTTGATCCTTCATTCAATGCAAAACCAGATACATCAAACCCGCCAAAGAGCCACCTGCACAGGGGCCCAAAACAGGAATCCAGGCATAAGCCCAGTCACTGCTCCTTTTATGAGGAATCGGCAACAAGGCGTGCATTAATCTCGGTGCCAAGTCACGGGCTGGATTGATGGCATAACCCGTTGTACCGCCCAGACCTAGCCCGATGCCAAGTACCAACAATCCGACTGGTAGCGCATCCAAAGCTCCTAAAGTGGCTTTCCCTTCACCTATTTCAACTTTTGTCATATAAAGCACGCCAAAAACCAATACAAAAGTACCGATCAACTCCGAAATAAAGTTGGCAAATGCATGCCGGATGGCTGGGGAAGTACAAAAAACCCCCAACTTTGCCCCTTGATCTTCGGTATGGGCAAAATGTGGGAAATAATGAAGCCATACCAGCAAAGCTCCCAATGCAGCCCCCAGAAATTGCGCCGCTAGATATGCCGGAACTTTTACCCATTCAAATAATCCTGCTACAGCGAGTCCGATTGTCACAGCAGGATTAAGGTGTGCCCCGCTAAACTCTGCCACGGTAAATACTCCCACAAATACAGCCATAGCCCAGCCTAGTGTAATGGCTAAAAGCCCAGCGTTTTCGCCGTGGGTACGCTTGAGTACTACATTGGCTACTACACCATTACCCAATAAAACGAGCAGTGCCGTTCCGATCAATTCTCCTAAAAAAGGGTTCATATAGTTTGATTAAATATGAAAATTAAGGTTTAAATGCTCAAACAAGACAGGTTAGCCTCTCTGAAGAGGATTTGTATAAATTATGAAAATCTTGCAAGTTTCGTTATCATTGGTATAACAAAGGAAAAAACTGTCCTTCTATTTTTTGCCCCTTAGGAATCGTCGGAACGCCCGATAGCAGCGGTTCGTCACTATCTGAATACACACCATCGCCCAATACATTGATTACAAATGCTCTTCGAGGTCGACTGCTTTGATTGGCATAAGAGCCATGAACCATCAGAGGATGATGAAAAGTAGCATAGCCCTGTTTGAGCTCGATGGGAATGGGTTGAAAGGCTTCTTGTTGCTCAGGCGTGAGAAATTGCTTCAAGCCGTCCATTTCTCCGGCCAATTCGGGTTTTTGAAGCAATCCCCAGCGATGACTCCCCGGAACATAACGCAGGCAGCCATTTGCCGTATCAGTATCATCTAGCCCTACCCAGCAGGTCAGATGTTGCATGGGCTGGGTACGTGTCCAGTAAGAATAATCCTGATGCCAGGCGACTACACCGCCGTGTTTGGCAGGTTTGTAGAACAATTGATCGTGCCAAAAACGCACCGAAGTACCTAGCAATTGACTAGCAGCCATCACAAAAGCAGGATTCCACAAAATATCGTGAAAGCCCGGGCTGATGCGCCAATGCCCCAGAGAATGAAACAGCGTCTGATCTGGGTTACCGGATTCATTGCTATGAAATTCATAAAAAAGGTCGTGTTTGGGATGCTCAGGATTAATCAGCTCACGGAGTTCATCTTGGAGGACAGACACCTGCTTTTCGTTCAATAACTTAATCCCTGCCAAATACCCTCTGGAATGATAAAATTCAATTTGTTCGGGAGATAGTTTATAAGGCTCCCATTCTTTTTCGGACTTAGGCCAGGAGAAAAGGTCAGTCATTAGCTCGTGTATCAGAGAAAAATCTCTTGGGTTTTTAGTGTTCATTGTTTATCAATTTTATACTTCCACAAAATCTATTTTGGTGAATTTCCTAAATCTAAGGTCTTAATTTTGTTAATCCTAGAATCTGATCAATACGCTTGTAAAAGCGTTTGAATTTATCAAATTATCAACAAAGTACCAAAAGAGACCGAAAGAATACCAAAAATAAAATCATATCAAGCCTTCAGAAATTTGTAATGCAAGATTTCTACGAATTTATACCCATTAGCTAGTTTTTGAACTAAATTTTTGGTTATTTTAAAACCACAGCCATTTATACAATAAAATCAATTAATTTGTCATCCTTGATATGAAAAAGAAAGTTTTGGTACTCACTGGTGGAGGAGATTGCCCCGGACTCAATGCCGTGATTCGTGCTATCTACAAAAGAGCTTCGCAAGAAAGCGATTGGGAGGTATTCGGCAGTATGGAAGCCTACAATGGCGTATTACGCGACCCTATGGAGGTCATTCCCCTCAAAGGACTTACCTCTGGAATTCATGTAAAAGGTGGTACGATTCTGCACACTACCACCAAAGGAGGGCCTTTTAGTTGGCCGATTGAGAAGCCCGACGGCACTTGGGAATTTATAGACCGATCGGATGAAATGCTAGAACGCCTAAAAAGCTTGGGTGTTGAGGCCGTCATCAGCATTGGAGGCGATGGCTCGCAAAGTATTTCTCAATTGCTGTACGAAAAAGGTCTTAATATCATCGGTGTCCCCAAAACGATCGACAATGACCTTTCCTCTACTGATTTCACCTTTGGCTTTCAGACAGCAGTACAAATCGCCAGCGAATCTATGGACAAACTCGTGACCACTGCCGCCAGCCACCACCGGGTGATGATTATGGAGGTGATGGGGCGTTCTGCTGGTTGGATTGCCCTACATACAGCCATTGCTGGAGGTGCGGAGGTGTGTCTAATTCCTGAAATCCCTTATGATATTCACAAAGTGCTGGAGCGCATCGAGCAGCGTTATCAGGGCGGAAAGGGTTTTGCCAATGTGGTAGTTGCCGAAGGAGCTGTAGCCAAAGATGGTACGCTCGTAGCCCGCAAAAGCGAAGAGGTGGGTTATGAAAATCTGCGCCTGGGTGGTGTAGCTTATCAGCTTTCCCAACAGCTCAAACAAGCAGGATGTAAAGCCGATATTCGCGAAACGGTACTGGGGCATATCCAGCGTGGTGGTACACCCATTGCGTATGACCGTGTACTGGCTACACAGTTTGGTGTCAAAGCCTTTGAACTCGTCCTTGAGGGCAAATTCGGACAGATGGTTTCTTATAAAAATAACAACATCGTTTGTGTTTCTCTGAAAGAAGCCACCGAAAAGTATAATTTTGTAGATCCTGAATCTTTCCTGGTCAGAACCGCCAGAGGGGTTGGAATATCTTTTGGGGATTAACCCCAAAGATTTTATTAAAAAAAAGAAATTTTCTCCAAATTCTACTACTTCTTCTTTTTTTTGATATGTTTGGCAAAATCTCTTAAAAAATACATACTCATTATGAAACTTATCAGATTCGGAAACCTCGGTCAGGAAAAACCGGGTATTCTCCACCAAAACGGCGAAAGGCTGGATGTCAGTGCTTTTAGAGAAGATTATAACGAAGATTTTTTTGCTCAAAATGGCATCGCTCGTTTAGCGGACTGGTTGGAAAACAACGAAAGCAATTGCCCCCGTGTCGGCGAGGAGGTTCGCCTGGGTGCTCCTGTGGCTCGCCCGTCCAAGTTGATCTGCGTAGGGCTGAATTATGCCCAACACGCCAAAGAAAGCGGCATGGATATTCCCAAAGAACCAATTTTGTTTTTTAAAGCCACCACAGCTATATGCGGACCCAACGATGTCGTAATCATTCCCAAAAACTCCCAAAAAACTGACTGGGAAGTAGAATTGGCTTTTGTCATAGGCAAAAAAGCATCTTATGTCAGCGAAGCAGAAGCCCTGGATTATATCGCCGGATATGTACTCCACAATGACATCAGTGAGCGCGAATTCCAACTGGAGAGAGGCGGGCAATGGGTCAAAGGTAAAAGTGCTGATACTTTCGCACCGCTTGGCCCTTTTCTGGCAAGCAAGGATGAAATCGCCGATCCCGAAAACCTTCACCTCTGGCTGAAACTCAACGGCGAAATGATGCAAGATAGCAATACTTCCGACCTGATTTTTGGTATCAGATACCTGGTAAGCTATATCAGTCAGTTTATGACGCTTCTACCGGGCGACGTGGTTTCTACTGGCACTCCTTTTGGTGTCGGACTGGGACTTAAACCACCCAAATACCTCCAAGCCGGTGATGAAATGGAACTGGGCATCGAGGGCTTAGGGGTATCCAGTCAGCAAGTAATGGCTTATCAAGGATAGTGTTTTTTCAAACTGTAAATTGAGGATATAAGTTGGAATAACCTACTGATATTCAACAGTATAAAACCTATGCACTACGGACAATGGACTATTGACTACAAAATTGGATGTTACTCATAATACTTTTGATAGGGGCAATTTTTTTGATTGTATGGTCTAGTACTTCCTTAAAATCGCACCCTTTTCTGGCTTTGCTCATTACTTCACTGTTTTTTGGCATATCTGCCGGAATACCTCCAGCAGATTTGATTAAGTCTGTTCAAGAGGGTTTTGGTGCTACCCTGGGTTCAATCGGAATAGTCATCATTCTGGGGGTAATCATTGGCACTTTTCTAGAGCGAAGCGGAGGTGCGTTTGCCATTGCCGCTTTCGTTTTGAAGCTTGTAGGAAAAAAAAACGTGCATTGGGCTATGTCGCTGATGGGATTTGTCGTAGCGATTCCCGTATTTGCCGACAGTGGTTTTATCATTTTGGCTTCTCTGAATCGCTCACTTAGCAAAGAAGCCAAACTTTCTTTGGCTGGAACTACCATAGCATTGGCTTTAGGGTTAATTATAACGCACGTATTGGTTCCTCCAACACCAGGGCCTATGGCTGCCGCCGGGATTTTAGGGGCTGATCTGGGTTTGGTGATATTCTGGGGCATTATTGTAGGCTTTTTGAGCTTGATTCCAGGGGTATTTTTTGCCAAATATTATGCAGCCCGGACGATTACAAGCTTTGAATCAAAGCCTTTGGAAATCAGTTTTCAGGACGAATACCTGAAACCACCTCCGGTTTTTTGGTCTTTTTTACCCATTTTATTGCCTATTGGGTTGATTGTGCTTAGGTCTTTTCACAACTATTCCCCCCTTTTTGAGAATAAGATTTTGGGTCAGTTGATTGACTTCATCGGTACACCTGCCATTGCGCTGTTGATCGGCTTGGGTTTTGCCCTTTTACTGCCCAAAAAACTAGAAAAGCAAATGCTTTCTGCCGAGGGTTGGGTAGGTAAGGCACTTCCTGATGCTGCGATTATTTTACTGATCACTGGAGCAGGAGGGGCTTTTGGCAAAGTATTACAACAAGCTGGTCTGGATAAAGTCATCGGAGACACATTAGGGCAGGTCAATTTGGGGATTTGGTTGCCTTTTTTGATCGCTGCCGCCCTCAAAACTGCTCAGGGTTCCTCTACTGTGGCAATGATTACAACAGCTTCTATCCTGCAACCTCTGCTTTCACAGTTGGGGATCGAGAGTGAAATGGACAGGGTATTACTGGTGCTGGCAATTGGGGCAGGTTCGGCGGTAGTATCACATGCAAATGACAGCTTTTTTTGGATTGTCACGCAAATGTCTGGCATGGATGTAAGAACAGGCTACCGACTGCATAGCCTGGGTACAGCCGTGATTGGTTTTGCTGCGGGGCTGGTTTTGAATATACTTTGGTGGGTTTTAAATCCATGATTTTAAAAGCCTTAATTGTATTTGTCTCTGATTCATTGAAAATACGTATTCAAGATAACATAAAATTACCTTCTAATACAATAGAATCGACAAAAAGCTAAAGAAACTTGGTGGTGTTAAACAAGTAATGCTGTTCATTCAAAATAGTGGGCTGTGTTTTCACAGTCCACGGCGACTTGTTATTTGAGCATTACATCTTTAATACTAATACTACCCTTTGCTAAATCGTCATTTGATACAGCTCTAGAAGCTCTTTTCCCAATCCTTATCCTTGTATTTTTCCTTATTTTTTTAGATTTTTACCTTTGTAGTAACATTACACATTAAATTTTTATTCAATCAATCCTTTTTATGAAAAAGACCATCTTATCATTCTTCCTGTTATGCGTAATATTCACGCTAGGATTCACACAAACCTCTCCGCAGTTTGTCACTTCGGTAGAGGGAATCAAAGAATATGCACTACCTAATGGACTGAAAGTCTTGCTCATTCCAGATGCTGCCGAGTCTAATGTAATCGTTAACATTGTTTATGGAGTGGGTTCACGCCACGAGGGCTATGGTGAAACGGGGATGGCTCACTTGTTGGAGCACATGCTTTTTAAACGTTCTTCCAAATACAGTGAAATCAAAAAAGCCATTGCCGACAAAGGCGCAATAGCCAATGGCACTACCTGGTACGACCGAACCAACTACTACGAAATCCTTCCGGCTACGGATGAGAATCTGCAATGGGCATTGGATATGGAAGCAGACCGTATGGTGACTTCTGCCATTCTTCAGTCTGATCTCGACACTGAATTCAGTGTAGTAAGGAATGAATTTGAAATTGGTGAAAATTATCCCTCCGGCGTTCTGAACGAGCGAATCCTTTCTACGGCTTTTCTTTGGCACAACTACGGCAAATCAACAATTGGAAGCAAGGAAGACATCGAGCGTGTACCTGCTTCTAGGCTCAAGCTATTTTATCAAAAATACTATCAGCCTAACAATGCTACCTTGATCGTCGGGGGTAAGTTCGATGAAAAGAAAACCCTGGAATGGATCGGCAAATTCTTTGGACCGATTCCCAAACCCAGTGCTGAAATCGAGAAAACTTACACTGTAGAACCTCCCCAAGACGGCGAAAGGTACGTAGAGCTACGCCGAAACGGGGATATCCAGTACATCGCAATGGCTTATCATACACCCAGTTATCCAGATCAAGCGTATGCCGCCAACAGTGCTTTGATCTCTATTTTGACCAACAACCCTTCTGGAGCCTTATACAAAGCCCTGATTGAAAGTAAATTAGCCACCAGTATTTATGGATACAGTTTTTCACTGAGAGATCCCGGATTTAGTTATTTCGAGTGTGAAGTGCCCAAGGACAAAAGCATCGAGGCAGCCCAAAAAGCTTTTTTAGAAACCATGAACCAGGTGCCGCAAATGACTTTTACAGCAGAAGATTTACAAAGAGCTAAAAATACACTCTTAAAGCAGTTTGAGAATACTTTTAATAAAACTATAGATCTCAGCATTGATATGACTGAAATCATAGGAGCTGGCGACTGGAGGCTCTTCTTTCTCAACAGAGACAATATCGAGAAACTTACCATCCAAGATTTACAAAATGCCGCTAAAAAATATTATCTCAGCACCAACCGCACTTGGGGCAGGTTCATTCCCGAAAACAATAGCACTCGTACTCAAGTAGCTGAAGTAAAGGATATAGATGCGCTGGTGAAAGGGTACAAAGGCAAAACTGTGGAAGAAAACAAAGCAACTTTTGAGGCAAATGTATCTAATATGCTCAAAAACATCGAGGAGGGAAAACTTAAATCAGGAGGGAAATATGCACTCCTCGAAAAACCCGCCAAAGGAGACAAGATTGAGGGTAGAATCACCTTGCGTATGGGTGACGAAAAAAGCCTAAGCGGCAAAAGTATGATTGCCAGAGTAACCGGAAGAATGCTTAAACTGGGTACAAAAAATCGCAACAAGCAACAAATCAATGACCAATTGGATCAATACAAAACATCTCTTTTCCTTTCCTCCAATGCAACCGGACTCTTTGTAACGCTAAGTACCGATAAAGAAAATCTTGCCAAAGCACTTGAAATACTTGAGGATATTCTTAGAAATCCCTCTTTTGATGCAGCAGAATTTGAGAAATTAAAGCTGGAAATGAAAAGCGAATTTGAGGCTTATAAAAATGATCCCCAATCGCTTGCTGATGAGAAATTGTCTCTATTGACAGAAAAATACCCCAAAGATCACCCTTATTACACGGCTACGGCTGATGAAAGCATAACCCTTTTGGACAAGATCAGCCTAGAAGATGTCAAGAAATTTTATGCGGAGTTTTATGGGGGTAATTATTGTTATGCCGCTTTTATAGGAGGTATTGATAAAACTCTGATCAAAACTGCACTCAGCAAAATGATGGATAACTGGATTGCCAAAAATAAATTCACAAAAATCCCTACCCAGTATTTTGATGTCAAGGCATCACAGGAAATCATCCAGGTAAATGACAAAACCAATGCAGCCGTTTTTGGGAAAATTAACCTGAATATCGGGCAAAATCATCCTGACTTTCCGGCCATAGAAATGGCTAATGAACTACTGGGCGGGGGAGCTTTTTTATCTTCGCGTATCCCGGAGAGATTGCGTGAGGCCGAAGGAATGAGCTATGGCGCAGGTTCTTATGCAAACGGGAATGCATTTGACCAAACCGGTGCCTGGGGAGTGTATGCCTTCTTTAATCCTGATTTCAGGGAAAAATTAGACAATGCCCTCAAAGATGAAATCCAAAAAGCACTGGACAAAGGCTTTAGCCAAGAAGAATTTGATAATTCGCTGAAATCCTGGCTACAACAACGGAAAACCACACTGGGACTTGATAATTTTATGGCCGGCACGCTCAGAAGTTATTTAGAGCAAGGCAAAACCCTCCAGGAATACCAGGCTTATGAAGATAAAGTCAAGGCACTTAACCTGGCACAAGTGAATGCCGCACTCAAAAAATACTTTGATTTGAGCAAATTTGTGTTGGTTTACGCCGGTGATTTTCAAAAACCATAACTAAACTTTGTGAAGTGTAGCTTAACATAAACTTCCTGGGTAGTATTAAGGAGGTAATGCTGAAATAAAAAACGCCCGGCTTTGTGTCTGCACAAAGCCCCTTTTTGAACGAACAGCATTACTTGTTTAACACTACCCTCTAAGTATTTTGCACAACCACCCTCCACAAGTAACTTGGTTAGTAGCCTCAAACCTTAACAAACAATAACTAGCGAAGATGTACTTATCGAGTTAGGAAACTCTTTTAATAGTAGGTACGAGTTGGAAACTCGCACTAGTGGTGGGAAGGAGGGGCGTACGAAGCATAGATGTTTAATTCAGTACAAAAATCGATAAAAAGCACCTAAGCTCAGATTTAGCATATGTCCATTTTTCGCAAATACAATGCGAAGGCACAGTTTTACTCCTTCTTGTGCCGTAGTTCCTCTATCTGTTCAACGGTTAAGCCCGTATCTTCCGCAGTATCTTCACTTGACAAATTACGCTTAATGAGTTTTTTAGCAATTTCAACCGCTTTTTGATTTCGTATTTTTTCTTCTGCCTCAATTTGTAAAGAAAGTGCTTCACTTGCCTTGAGGTGCAAATAGTCCAAATAACGATTGTAGCCATACTGCTGTTCTTTATCCAAACGCATCATGTCCAAGACTTCTTTTGCCTCTGCCAAACCTTTCGCCTTGAACTCGTCTTTGACTTCGCTGTTTTTCAAGAAGTAAACCCACTCGTCTAATGTGTCTTTTGCAATGTCGTTGAATTGATTGACTTTAATAATGTAGTATTCAGGAAAAATATCAGATACTTCTTTTTTAGTAAAAATCAATTTTTGTTGGGTTGAAAGTTGCAACGTGTCTTTTTCGTGCAAGCCTTCAAAATTTGTTTTGCCTTTATAGATGTAATCCTTTCCTTGTCCCAAGTCAAAATATACAATATGAATGGAAATTACCTTTTTGATTTCCGAATAAGCCTGTCCCAAACTCAAATGTTCTGCCAATGCTTTGGAACTGCCATAAGCCATACGGTGAAAATAGTCTATC
>JANRIC010000255.1:0-28749 GCA_033765345.1 Microscillaceae bacterium | reverse complement strand
TAAGAATTAAGAATTAAGAATTAAGAATTAAGAATTAAGAATTAAGAATTAAGAATTAAGAATTAAGAATTAAGAATTAAGAATTAAGAATTAAGAATTAAGAATTAAGAATTAAGAATTAAGAATTAAGAATTAAATACTTTTTTAGTTTTTTTACTGGGTGGTGTTAAACAAGGAATGCTGTGTATTCAAAAAGGGTTTTTTGAGGACACAAAACTGGGCGTTTTTTTTAGAAGCATTACATCTTTAATACCACCTTTTACTGAACAAACTATGGGTATTTCTTTTATATTTCATCACTTAATCTTATGCAGATGATTTCACTGATACGCACCGATTCTACACATTTGGATTTTCAGGCACTTGTTCGTTTTTTAGACAAAGAGTTGAGCATTCGCGATGGAGAAGATCACTCATTTTATGCTCAATTTAATAAAATTAATAATATTCCTTATGCCGTGGTGGCTTATCAGCACGAAACCCCAGTGGCTTGTGGTGCTTTGCGTGCTTTCAGTCCCGAAGCCATGGAGGTAAAGAGGATGTATGTCTCCGAGCATCTTCGCGGGCAGGGGATTGCCTCGGTAGTTTTAGAGGAACTGGAACAATGGGCAAAGGAGTTGGGTTATCAAAAATGTATTTTGGAAACCGGGAAAAGACAACCTGAAGCCATTGCGCTTTACCTCAAAAAAGGCTACCGAATCATTCCTAATTATGGGCAGTACGAAAATATCGAGAACAGTGTATGTTTTGAAAAACCATTGGGATAAAAAAACTAAAATTTGATCAATCGCCAAGAGCAATATTTATGGGTACGGCCGGTATGTACCAAACATTTTTTTGGAGGTCTACCCCACCGTTCATTTGTTCTTGTATCACTCGATCAATGATCAATACGCCTTTTTTAGCCATATTATCAAAAGAATCAATGCCATTGTTGGGGAAATTTTGTCGGGTTCGGTGGATATTGAATTGATGGGCAAGTTTTTGATTAAAGGCTTTTTCAACGCCGTCTTTACCCAACATAAAACCCAGCAGCCCGCCCCAGGTCGCAGTGGGGTTGTCTGAATCCCAGCCACATAAAGCGCCTATTTTAATCGTTTCCTTTAGATCGCCTTCGCCATAAAGGAGACTGATGATGCTGGCTCCGAAATTGATTCCGGCAGCGAAGCAGCCATTACATACAGTATCTTGGGTAGCCCAGAGGTAGCCGTCTTCTTGTTTGACCTGATATTTTTCGTGGAGTGCATCCCTGGTTTCTTCCCAAGTAGCCCCTGTTTGGTACTTGTTTTTTACAAAATCATACATTTTGGCAGCATAAGAATTTTTAGGAAGTCTTTGATAGGCTTGCTCGGCCATCCAGGATAAATTTTCTTTCATCGGTTTTTTTTCATCTACATAAGACGCCAGCGAATACATAATCACATAAAATTCGGCAATCCATTGGGCGTTTTCTCGGGCAGTCGTTTGAATGGGCAATTTAGCGATTTTCAAGGCAATATCAGGGCGCGCAGGTGCAAAAAAACCAAAAATTTCGGTGGTCAATTGTGCGTCTATCATGTCATAATGTGGGTTATTTTTAGGATCAGAGGTAGCAGGCGGGGAGATTCCTTTTTTCATCAAGTCAAAAGCAGATTGATTGGAAACCCACAGAAAATTCTCTTCTTCTGCTTTGATATGTTTAAGCCAGCCGTTGCGTATTTGGTCGCCACTGAGCAAGCTGGTTTTGTAGGTTCTTAATAGTTCTTGATACATATACTCTATGTCTGTATCATCATCTGCCCCCCAGGCACTACCTTCTTTTTCCAAGAAGAAATCAATTTTCCTATTGGGATTATCCGAGCTCCAGATATTCGGCTCATCAGGTCCGCCCCAATGATTACGGGTATAAAACCCTGCACCCTTTCCATCTTTGCCCACTCCTCCGATTTTATCCATTTCGGTGATTAAGCCAGTCCAGTTGGCAATACATTGAGCAAGCCAGAAGCCATACAATTTATGGATATACTTTTCTCTCGATATAACCCGGTCGGAAGGCTTAGGGGTATAGGCTTGGTAGGTCAGATGGGTATCTTTTAGTACTTTATCGGATTGAGTGTTTTTATCGGCCTGGTTATTATGATTACAAGAAGCCACAAAAAAAAGAACTGGTATAAAAAGCATCCATCTCAAGTGAGTACAAATTTGTGTGTATTTTTGCATAGGTAAATTTTGACAGTGACACGTTGTTTTTTAGATAATTCCAATAAATAATTTTACGAAGGTAAGAATTGATTTTAGAAAATCAATGCATAAATTCTTTTTTTGAGTAACTTAATCAAATGCTTGGCTTAATGCAAAAAATCCCTATTAGATTAGAAAATGCTGGTTGAGGTTCTCCTATCTTAAGTTAAGTTCTGAGTTTTTTTAGGAATAAATCCAAGCATTTTATATATTGAACTGAATTTGTCTGTAGTTTTACAAATCATTTTGAATTATGAAAAAAATCCTACTTTCTTTTATAATTGTTTGTTTTAGTTTTATAGTAAAAGCACAGGTTCGGCAATTAGAGAGCTTAGACCCGAGGGCTAGTTTTTCGTCTTCGGCTTCTTCTATCCGGGTTGTAAATTTTTATGAAGGTACACAAGGTCATCCTTATTTATTTGATCGTTGGGAAGTTGGAGAATTGGTACTCAATGGCGTAACTTACAAAGATGCGGCGATGAAATATAACATTCTCAAAGACGAGCTGATGATTATGAACCCCATTACCAATGATTCCTTGATACCAAATAGAGAAAAACTTGAAAATTTTATTATTTATACACAAAATAACCGTAAGTTTAAAAAGTATACGCTTCACGATAAGACACAATTTTTGGAAGTCTTGTTTGAAGGAAAAGTTAATTTATTAAAAAAGTGGAAAAAAACCTTTATTCAGGCTGACAAGGACGTGACCTATAATTCGGGTAAGTTTTACAATGAATATGATCTAAAAACACAGCTTTTTATTGAAAAAAACGGAAAAATCACTAAAATTAAGAGTAAAAATAGCCTGTTGGAAGTTTTGGGATCTTCTCAAAGTAAAATAAAACATTATGCAGACAAGCAGCATCTTGATCTAAAAGATGAACCTGATCTGTTGGAAGTATTGAAGTATTATGAGAGTCTGGAATAAAAATAAGATTTTTTTGATATATTACTGTACAAAAGCATGTAGGTTTGATTATGTTTTACCTTGCCCGCCTTCTCTATCGGCAGAAGAGAAGACGGGATAAGAGGTTTTTATGTTTACGCTCAATTTACGAATGAATCATTTTTTTATTCAAAAAATGGCACGCCAGGTTGTGCATATTTACGCATACCTTCTTCATTGATTTCAACCCCTATGCCTGGTTTTTCGGATACCGTAATAAAGCTATTTTCTACCTGATTGCCCTCATAAGAAACAATCTCCTTGAACATCGGATCTTTATGAAAATAAATCTGCCATTCAAGAATTAAAAAATTAGGAACAGAGGCACATACGTGGGCAGAAGCCATAGCCCCTAAAAAAGAGGCCACCATGTGGGGTGCAAAAGGTACATAATAGAGATTGGCCAGATTGGCAATTCTTTGCCCCTCTCCCAGCCCTCCTGCTTTTTGCAAATCAGGCATAATGATATTGACCGCCCCCATTTCTAGCAATCTACGGAAGCCATAGGCCAGGTATAAATTTTCACCAGTGCATATTGGCGTGCTGGTTGAATCGGTAATACTTTTATACGCTTCTGCATTTTCGGCAGGGATAGGTTCTTCGAGCCACATCAGGTTGAGAGGTTCAAGGAGTTTGGCTACTTGTTTGCCGGTAGTGGCATCATATCTCCCGTGCATATCAACACAAATATCTATGTTGGGTCCGACAGCTTTCCGTGCGGCAGCAATTTGATCATACATTCTTTGTAATTCACCTGGGCTTGCCGTCCAGTTGTAAAGATCGTATTTGTGAGGATCGTTTCTTTGATCAAGATCAAACTTAATGGCATTAAAACCCATTTTGACGACTTCTTGGGCACTTTCTGCAAATTTTTCAGGGCTTGGCAAGGTGCTTTGATACAAGGCAGTATCGCAATATACGCGGATTTTATCTCGGAATTTGCCTCCCAGCAATTGATACACTGGCATGTTGAGTGCTTTTCCGGCCAGGTCCCACAGGGCTGTCTCGATGGCTGAGAGTACCGCTATAAACATCCCCGATTGGGCACCCTCGAAAAATCCTGACCTACGCATATCTTCAAACAATCGGTGGACATTTAAGGGGTTTTTGCCTTCAATTCTTTTTCCAAGCATTTTTACCAAATGATATGTGCCCGGAGTAGCATCTACACCTTCACCGCAGCCCCATATTCCCTGATTGGTGTATATTTTTACAAAAAGGCTATGACCTCCACGAATGTATCCGCATTTGGTGTCCGTAATTTTCAAATCTGCAGGTCTGGAAAGCGTGGATGAATTGTCCAATGCTGATTCCAACCCTTTGCCGAAAACCGACAGTGTAGCAGCACTGAATAAGCCCGTTAAAGCACTTTTGCCCAGAAAAGATCTTCTTGAATGAGTTTTTTTCATGTTAAGTTTAGATAAAGAGCAACATTTAAATAAATGATTTACAAAATTTATAGGACATAGCGTCAATTACCAGGTTCTTGATTTGAGTAATTCCTGGATTTGTTCTTTGGGTACGGGGAGTTCATTGATGTGATCACTGAGCCATTTAGAGAAATCTTTCTCGATTTCATCCGTCCATCTTGAATCAATTTGCCCTGGCGTGTAGACCTGCTCACGCAAGCGTTGATGCCCAAACATATCCCTTAATCTGACAATTTCTGAGGTTTTCACCACTTTTTCTGCCAAGTGAGGCGGGATAATAATCACTCCACCATCCCTACCCAGTACTACATCACCAGGAAGCACCATGACTTTGCCGATGTTAGTTGGGTGATTGATACTTACGAGGGTAGTGTTTAGGTCACCGTCGGGGTTATTGAGATGATGGGAAGGATGATAAGACCTGAAAAAAGAAGTAAACGAACCCATTTCTTCCAAGCCATTGATATCTCTGATCGCGCCATTGTATACGATACCGTTTCCTGACTTGGTAAATATAGATGTGCCGAGGTTGTCGCCGATCGTGGGGCCGTCTTCGTGGGCACCGAATTGATCCACTACATAAACATCTCCCTTGCCAAGCATATCAATCGGCCAGGAGTTTTGAGATCGGATTCTACCCTCCTGGCGGCCTTTTTCGTCTATGACTCTTTGCACATCGGGTCTACCAGGCATAAAGGTAGCCGTAAGTGCCCTACCTACCAATACACTATCGGGATTGATACACATCCAGCCATCCTCGAATTGATGCTTATAGTTTTCATTTCTGAGTACTGCCCAGGCTTCTTCCAAGGTAACTAGCTTCATTCTTTTGAGAAGATCATCTGGTACTTTAGGTCTCCCATCCGGGAATCTTTCTCCTTTCCATTCACGGGTAAGTAGAAGCATGTATTCTTTGGAAATTTGCTGTGCTTTGATACTAACTTGCGAAATACCAACTAATAGAAATATCAGACATATAAATTTAAACATGATTTTTTGACTAAAAATTAATTTTGTATAATAACTTCTACAAAATGTATAAATAATATAAAAATCACAAGCGATTTAAGGGATTTTTTGTATTACCGTATTTTGTAGTGCAGACTTGAGTTGGGCTGAGAGTTCAAGAGTAAGTCTCCAAGTATTCGGTTGGATAGAAGACAAGCGAACATGATGCGTGTTATAAGCAAATTGTTATGGAGATATTTTTGGGTATTTCAGGCGAGTCTTTGCGTATTGTATAGCTGATAAGCAGCTGCAAAACAGAGCAATAAAAAAGGGTACGCTATCAAGGTTTCTACGTAAATGTTAAGTTTGTCAGGTAAAAGTGTCTTACTCACAAACTTTTCAATGACAAATAAAACTCCCCCAATTACGTACAAAAAACCATAAAAAATACCTACATATTTTGAAAAGATTTTATCCTGGGTGTATACATAAATGATAGCTATAATCAAGCACGTACAAAGCAGAGAGTAAAATCCGGTAATAAAAATAGGCTTACCGTTCATACTTCCCCACCCGGAGATAGCAGGCACTTTGGTTTGGTATTTATGTCTGCGCCTAAGATAAGTTGACCTTTACTGGTCAACTTAGTCCATTAAATTCTGTGGGCAAAATTTTCATTTTTCGTGCTTGTATTCTATAAATGCAGCTAATTCTACACTCTTTTAAATCAAGTTTTAGACAAATAATTCTGCTATGTTTTGATTTTTTATAATTATTTTGAGCGCAAATTGACTAAAAACCTTTATTAAATTATGAAAAAGTGCGTTCATATCTTTTTTATTATCCTTTTGGTCTTAGGTTTCGCTTGTAATACCAACCAAAGCACACCTAAAGATGTCAAAAGCTTATCCCAAAAAACTCCCCCAAATGTTATTTTTATTATGACGGATGACCATGCTTATCAGGCCATCAGTGCATACAGCTCCAAACTTATCCAAACACCCCACATCGACCGACTGGCCAAAGAAGGTATGCGTTTTGATCGGGCTTTTGTGACCAATTCTATCTGTGCGCCAAGCAGAGCAGTGATTCTGACAGGGAAATTCAGTCACTTAAACAGTGTCAGGGACAATATCCAACGCTTTGACAGCACACAACAAACCCTGCCCAAACTTATGCAAGCGACTGGTTATGAGACGGCTATGATTGGCAAATGGCATCTTAAGTCCGAACCTACAGGCTTTGATTACTGGAAAGTGCTTCCTGATCAGGGGCATTATTACAACCCAGATTTCTTGACTCCAAAAGGCAAAATACAGGAAAAAGGTTATGTAACGGACATCATCACCAACGAAGCCATAGACTGGATTCGGAGCAAAAGGGACACATCTCGCCCTTTTATGCTGATGTATCAGCACAAAGCTCCTCACCGTGAATGGTGGCCAGCAACTGAGCATCTCAAAGACCTGCAATCCCAAAAATACCCTGAACCTGCGACGCTCTTTGATGATTATCAGGGTAGAGGAAAAGCAGCCAAAGAAGCTGAAATGCGCATCAATGAACACATGGGACTGAGCAACGATAATAAAATCCAGCCTGAAATAGCAGACAAAAAAGGCATTAAAAACTTCCTGGTCTGGTACGATCGAATTTTTAAAAATGATTATGCCCGCTTAGACGAAGCTCAAAAGAAACAATGGGATGCCGTCTACGGACCGATCAATGAAGATTTTGATAAGAATACACCTCAAGGCAAAGATTTGCTTCGATGGAAATTTCAACGGTATATGCAGGATTATCTGGCTTGCATTCGCTCTGTAGACGAAAATATCGGTCGCCTGCTGAAATACCTAGACGAATCGGGCTTGGCCGAAAATACCGTTGTGGTGTACACCTCAGATCAGGGTTTTTACCTAGGCGAGCACGGCTGGTTCGACAAGCGATTCATGTATGAAGAATCTTTCCGCACGCCTTTGCTTGTTCGTTGGCCAGGTAAGATCAAAGCTGGCTCGGTCTGCACAGAACTGGTACAAAACCTGGACATCCCTGAGACGCTACTTGACATCGTAGGTGCTAAAATTCCCCAAGATATGCAGGGCAAGAGTTTCAAACCGCTTTTGCTTGAATCAAATGAAAGCTGGCGGGATGTGATTTATTACCATTATTATGAATATCCGGGCATACACGCCGTCAAGCGGCACTATGGCATTCGCAGCAAAACACATAAATTGATTCATTTCTACTACGATGTGGATGAATGGGAGCTTTATGACCTGGAGAAAGACCCTCAAGAAATGAAAAATGTCTATGAGGATGCTGCTTACAAGGACATTCGAGAAAAATTGCTTTTACAGCTCAAGGAAGCGCAAGCACAGTACCAGGATTCAGACTCGCTAAGCATGGCGATTTTGGAAAATGATTTGAAAAACAAATAATTTAGAGTTTTTTTTTTCTTAAAACCTGCATTTCCACCCAGATAAGATGGATGTATACGTCCTACTTTGGGTGGAAATGTAACATCTCATCATCCATCCCACTAAAACAATGTGATTTTTTTAAAATTCAAAGCTGCAAAATCTATCCAATCAGAATACTTTTTTCGTACCTTTACAAGTCAGAATCTTTTACCAGTCCTCCATTCGATTGATCTTTTCTACATATCATGCATAAATTTGAATCCATGAAAAATATGAAAATTTTGTGGTTGGTTTTCCTGCTTCTGCCCTGTTCGCTCCTTGCACAAATCGATCGCTCAAACTATGCCCTACTCTGGGAAATCAGTGGGAATAATTTGCCCAAAAAATCTTATCTCTTTGGCTCTATGCACATCAATGACAAAAGGGTTTTTGAATTCAGTGATTCTTTATTGCCTCTGATGGAATCCTGCGAAGCTTTTGCGATGGAAGTACATTTGGATACACTTTTAGAGACATTCCTGAACAATAATCAGCTTTTATCTGAGTATCAGAGAAGAGATGGAGATCGCAAATCCTGGGGTTTATCTCAATTTGGACTTAAAAAAGGAGACAAAGCTACCTTTTTAGATGCCTATCTTTTTAACCTGGCAAAAAGCATGGGCAAAGAGGTGTATGGACTGGAAGATGTCGATGAACACTTCAATCTATACAAAGAAATAGCCAAGACTACCAAGGATACCCTTAATTTTGACCGTGATTCGCCGATTTATGAAGAATTTGTGCGAGGATACACCCAAGGAGACCTGAACTATTTTGATCAATTTTACAAACCTGATGATGATTCTATACTAATTCTACGGAATTATACCATGCTCAAAAGCATGGAAGCTGTCATGCCCAATCAATCTTTATTTACCGTCGTCGGGCTACTGCATCTTGTTGGAGAAGAGGGTTTATTGACCCTGCTTCGCAAAAAAGGCTATACCGTTCGGAGGGTAAGTGCAGATTTTACAGGACTAGCCGATACTTATGAGCTTAAAAAATCATCCAAACCCATCGTATGGTATGAGACTTATGATACACAACAAGGGATTGCTTTTAGCACGCCTCAAAAGCCTATGTCGATGCTGATTGACCCCGAAAAAAGTATACAGGCGTATTTTTACCCTGATTTAGGGAAGGGTATTTTTTACTTTGTATTTTCGGTAGATGCTAGTAATGAAGACCTTGATACACAGGGTTATGAAGCCAAATTACAGCAACTCAGTGATTCATTGGGGCAAAATTTTGACGCAGAAGTACTCTCCGGAAAATGGATCAAAAATGAGGAAGAAAAAATTTATGAATTTGTTCTGCAAAATAAAAAAGAAACCATAGAGCGCATTCGGCTTCGATTTATGGTAAAGGATAAAAAGTTGTTTATTGTGCTTATTATGACTATCGAGGATTTACTCGAGCATCCGGATATCCAGCGATTTTATGATTCTATATCTATTCGGGAGACTGACAAAAACTGGAAGGTTTTTTCAAATCCACAAGCCGCTTTTTCAGTAAAAATGCAGGGAGAGCCTACCTACCAATATCGGGAAATCGAGATGTCGGAGGAGCAAGGCAAACAAGAAATTCATTTTTATACCACCATGAATCAAGATGAAAAAAGAATTTGTTTTATGCGTTTTAATGATTTCCCAACGGGAGTGGTGGTACTCAATGATTCTTTGGTTTTTGAGAGTCTTAAAAATAATTTTTTGAATAAAATGGAAGACCAGCCCTACGAGTGGTCTCCTCTGGAGCTGAATGGGTATCCTGGATATGCACTTAGTTGTATCCCCGAAAAATCCATCAAACTCAGAAGTCAATTTTATTTACGCGGGAATCGAGTCTATCTGCTCCTTATTCAAGAAACCGAGGGGCAAGAAGACAATACTTTTTTTGATTCATTTCGATTTGAGCCTTATCAGAAAATGGTTTTAAATGTCCAGGAATTTGAAGATATGAACGTTTCTTTGCTTTTTCCAGAAGAATTCAAGCAAAGTGGTGAATTGGGCAACTATGGGAATTCGGACATCCGCAATGTCATTGCTTATGAAGGCACAGAACCCAGTACCGGTTCGGTATTTGTCGCCGCATCGGTTGAATTCTCAAAATATGCCTATTTTCCTGATGCAGATTCACTCTTTGACTATGTGCGTGATTTTTATGTAGAGGCAGAAAATCACCAAATCATCAAAGAACAAAAAGAACAAGATCAAGGCAAATACACCCGGTTTCACATACTTGAAAGTAAACAATCCAACAATCGAACTCTTATACGCATGATCCTTGACCATGATCGTTTCTATGTGCTTGCGGCTTATGTACCCCACGAGATTGTAGATTTCTCAGAATTAGACGGGTTTTTCAATTCACTGGCTCTACTTCAAAGTTTAGCACGGAATGAATGGTCGCTCTTCTCTCCCAAGCTGGATTTAATCCTTCAGGATTTATCTTCCACAGATTCATTATTCAGAGCAGAATCCCGGCAAGCCCTTAGAAATTATACCTGGAAGCAGGAAGAAATCGGAAAGCTTTATCAAGCCTTAGCGCAGGAATACGAGAAAGATAGCCTGGAGTATTTAAGTGTTACCTCTATTTTACTCGACGCATTTTTCACCATACACGATTCCTCAACAGTACATTTTCTTAAAAACTTTTATGCCCAAGACAGTGCCGCAAATTATCACAGCAAAATCCTGGAAATCCTTGCCGGAATTCCTGAAAAAGAAAGCATAGAATTATTCCTAGAGCTTGCTAAAAATTTTACTCCTGATGATATAGTAGAAGATTATTGGAATATGGTCGAGGGTCTGACTTCCTCCTGGGAGCTTCTTGAGCCTTATTTGCCTCAATTGATTGCTTTGTCCGAGGAAAATCCTATGTATCACAATCTGGTGTTTGGGTGTTTTTATCAACTTCTGGCTGACTCGCTCATCACACCTGCCTATTTCAAGACATACCAAGCTCGAGTTTTAGAACTAAGCCTGCGCGATTTGAGGGTCATCCAAAGATTTGAGTCCTCCCCAGACTATGATGAAGCGGAAAATTACGCTTATCATGAATATTCAGCACTATTTCGTTTTGTAGACCTGTGTTTTCTTCTAAAGCCCGACCAAGAAATTATTACCCATCTGGAAACAATCACTCGAACTGATTTGAAGTATCAATGGCTAAAAACAAATATTTTGAATTATTTTCTCAGTAATCAGCTCAAACCCGAACCCCAATGGATCGATGAACTTCTAGCGGATTCAATCACGTATATCCGAACCCTCCAGATTTTGCAGAATTTTGAAAAATTAGCTTTAGTAGGCAAACAACATCTGAATCAAGAGAAAATAGCGTACTTATTGATGTCAGAGCATATCGATGACAATGAACTGGATTTCTATACCTATCAATTAGAACTATTATCTGTTGAAAATGTCAAATTCCTGGGGGAAAGCCAAAAAATTCATGTCTATAAAATTTTAGCCCAATCCGAAAATTATGATTTTGATGAAAACCTGCCCGAAAATGAAAACAACCAAAGGTTTTATCATAATACCTATCTGGGGATTGCAGGACCGATTCAGGTCAACAAAAAGTTCATAGACTTATCGAGCGAAATCACCAATATGTATCTAGACCCTTTGGATTTTGAAGAGATCGATTTAAAAGCCGAAGTTCAACATCTGGTCGAGGAGTCGGAAACGTATTCTAGAGAATACAATGAAGAATGATGATTTGATCCTCAAAAAGAAGAGCAAGTTGACTTGCTCTTCTTTTGTATCCTAAACCATAACATCAAAGATATACCCAGATTGAAGTGATTTGCCTGATTTTCTTGATTGATTAGCTTGATTATTAATGATTTAAAAGCTAAAATCTCGGAAAACCACTTCGGTTTGAGTATAAATCCAGTTACAGAGCTCCAATTCCACAATAATTTGTGTATTTCTGCTTCCTGCTTTAGTTCCTGTGGGCATTCCAAATGCAATTTGACCGTTTTCTTTCTTTCAATTTTGACATCTTTGTTTTGAAGATAAAATTCAAAAAACTCACCATCAGTCAATCTCCAACGTTGCGGAACTTTTATACTCACACTAGCTATAAGAATTCGAGATGCTTTAAGCAAATATATCTTTTTTTTTTGCCTTCTCATAGCTTATGTAATATTTTGTGGCATAAAAAATGTCAATTACGTAGAAAAAAAAGTAACTATGCTGTATTATTATGACGACAGCATTCTGAATACTTGTACCTGTTTTAGTAGTTCTGCTTGGAATATCAAACTCATAAAAATGACCACGGATTTAAATGATCAAGAAATATATGCTAATGACAGCCCGGAATCGTTCCCCCCTTTAAGCCATTCTGAACTCAACCTGAGGCTCAAGGCCGCACTCAGGGTGATGGATTCTCGCTTGGGTACTCAGGATATTCGCCTACAATCTGTCATTAAGGAGCTTGATCTGTTCCTGTATCGGGCTGCACACGATCTAAGGCGACCCATCGCCTCCATTATGGGCTTAGTCAATCTCATTCGTCATACCGATGACCAATCCGAATTGCAGGAGCTTCTGAATAAAATTGAAGAAACCAGCCATAGCATGGATCGGCTCTTGACAAAATTGCGGATGGTCAATGACATTCAAGAAAAAGACCTCTCTATAGGCCGAATAAATTTTGAGCGAATGCTTCGGCATATTCGCAGTAGCTTGGGCAAATACCTGGATTTGCATACTTGTTTTGTAGACATAGAGTATAGTGAAGAAGCACCCTTTGTCAATAATGACACACTGGTATTTACCATCCTTTTTAACATCCTAGAAAATGCTGTACAATACCGACAAGAGACAGAAGCCCGCATTGAGATTTCTTACCATAGTATTGTGCATTTGGTTCATATTCAAATCAAAGATTATGGCGTCGGAATTCCCCTTGCAGAACAAGGCAAAATATTTGATATGTTTTACAAAGGATCGGGGATTTCTCCTGGTAGCGGCTTAGGCCTGTACATTGTCAAGAGGGCTGTCAAAAGACTGGGTGGACTGCTGAAACTCAAAAGCGAGCCCAATCAATACACCCTTTTTGAAATATTAATCCCCAACAAAGCCTACCTGAAAGGTTCAAACCTACATACCTAGAGATCAATAGCGAAACCCTTCATTGCAAATCCAATACTTGCAGATGCACCAGTCTACCTTGAAGATCATAGGTAGATAAAATCACTTTTTAAAATATCTCATTAAGACAAATTTGAGGCAATAAGGTTTAGTCTGATGATTGGATCGCTTGATTGCTGATATTAAAAAAAGCAGAATCATTGAGATTTACATGAAAATGTATTATTTTGCTGCGTAATAAACAAAACTTTCTAATTATACCATTATTAAATTTTTCATCCAATGATTTTATCAAAACATCTTTTTCTTCAACTTCTTTTATTTTGCACTATGGTTAGTTTTCTCTCTTGCAGCAGCGATGACAACACAGACCCCGACAGCTTTACGGATAGTAGAGACGGGCAAGTGTACAAAACCGTCAAAATCGGCAGTCAAACCTGGATGGGAGAAAATCTGAAATATGCATCCCCCAGCGCGGGTACTTCTGCTTGTTATGATAATAACAACAGCAATTGCAGCACCTTCGGCAGACTCTATGACTATGATGCGGCTGTGGTAGCTTGCCCCAGTGGCTGGCGTTTGCCCAGTGATGCCGACTGGAAAACCCTTGAGTCTTTTTTAGGCATCCCTGCCAATGAATTAGACATTATCGGCAACCGAGGTACCGACCAGGGCGCCACACTGGTCAATGGAGATTTTAAGGCTGAAAAAGCAGGCAGGCAAAACGGAGGGACCTTCGAGGGAATCAATGTTTTGTTTACTTACTGGACCTCTACCATTGACCCCAGTGATAACACCTTAGCATTTGCTCGTAGCATAATTGATCTAAACGTTAGCACACAATTAGACAGGGTAGCCACTTCCAGAGACATCAGCGATAATAGATTGTGTGTCCGTTGTTTGAAAAACTAGTAAGAAGTAAGTAAATCACTTGACCAATCAAAAACTAAAATGTATGGCTTATTTTTTAAAATATTGTTGGATTTTTGTATTTCTTCTAGTAGCGGTTGGGCTTAAAGCCCAGCCAGCTCCTACCTTTGAAAACGGAGAAAATACCTTTGATACCTTTGAAGGAGTTGCTCTCGACTCTCTCCAGGTTCCCGAAATTACTTCCAATGTACCGGATAGTTCTCAATTGGTATGGTATGTAGGCACAGGCAACAACCCCGCAATCCTTGCTACACAACCTCAGGACACCAAAGAACCTCTACTTGCAGAACTCAAATTTGGTCCGGGAGCTAATGAACACATGGGCAATGCCCACACATTCAATAACAATACCTATACCTTTCAGGTAAGGGTAGAAAAAGGTGCAGTAAAAGGTACTTTTGCACAAGTTGTATATACGGTGATAGATGGCACAATTACTCTGAAAAACAATGCCAATAGTTTTAGTACCTGTCCGGGAACGGCATTTTCTCCCACAACACAAGTTGCTGAAATCACCAACAATATCGACAATACCCTGGAATTTGTTTGGTACTCTGTATCCAATAATAATGAAGATATTCTCCTGGTATCTCAACCACCCACCCCCAGAAAAAAACCCTTACTTAGTCAACTAGCTGTCCAGGGTACAAGCATTACGATGGCAAATGCCCATAACAGCCCACCGAGAACGTATACATTCCGTGTAAAAATTAGGAAAAAAACCAATCTCAATCTTGTAAGCTTACCTGCTACGGTGACTTATACAGTCAGCTCGCTTTCAGCCATTACCTTGAGCGGAATCCAGGATAAAGCCATCGTGTGTATTTTTTCGCAGAATGTTATTACGCCATCCAGCAATAGTTTTTCAGGAAATTATTCTTTCAAAATAGAGAAATTCAAAGACACCAATCTGAAAGACAATACATTCGGCACCAAAACTTTTCCCAATGGACAAAGCCTAATCATTGACCCGGATGCCCCCAACTTTGGTCTGGCTCTTTTACCAAGAAATGATACAGCACATTATTTACTGACCATTACTACCGTAGGCAATACCTGCCCCAGTACACGAAGTATTAAATTTTATGTGCAGGAAGGTCCCCTAGCTTTTTTTTCCTTTAAACGAAATGAAGTGTTCTGCGATGGTGAGCCTGTCACTTTTACCATTGCTCAAACTACTTTTACCGACTTCCCTCCGAGTATCTACCGCTATGAGTTTAGTTTTGAAGATGAAAAAATAGATATTACCAATTCCATTGATTCTACTGCTGACTTCCAATATTCTTATATCTTCACCCAACCCCGACCCGAACCCTATCCAATAAGTTTGACTATCCAAGAAAATGACAGCAGCGTTTGTAACGGTGTGTGGACGGAAGAGATCAAAATAGGAAATCCTGAGAGATTTAGCCCCGACTTTCTGATCACAGGATTAAGAGCCAGTAAACCCACACAATTTATCCTAGAAAATGACAATACTTTGAGGCCTGTTGATAAAATATGGTATTTCGATGTTTTTTACGCCCCTTTTATACAAAATTCTTCTTTCACTTTTAATCTGGCGTTTGATTCCGACAGTTTGCTGCCTACGCAGTCCAGTAATATAAGCAAAACGTATAACTCACCCGGCGTATATCTGGCATTTTATGAGAACACAGGCGAGCCGTTTTTGCCCACTGCCAACGACACAATTAAGTTTTGTAATGAATTATACGGTTTACCTTTGATTATCTTTGATAAAAAAGAAGCTGAATTATTGGACAATTGGGTATCTAGCTTTTACGTAGAGTCTATCTTAAAAGATGGTGAATCATTGATTAATACCTTTACCAGCAATGCTGACCTGAGTCTACTCACTACCCGCAACAGCAGTTGGCGGCTCAGAGACAGCCAAACTTTGGATAGCACCCTGAGAGAAAATGTCAGCGGGCCGGTTTGGATTACTCAAGGGACGGATTCTACTTCTGTATACAACAACAACGAAAAATCCTGGGTACAAAGTCGCTTTTTTGATATTGATACGCTCCTAAACCCCTTCCTGACTTTCAAAGTATGGTTTGATACCCAACCCCGCCTAGACGGGGCTGTGCTGGAATATACCCTGGGTGACGAAGAAAACTGGCAAAGGCTTGGCAATGACGAGGATGTCGGGCCTGATACCGAATGGTACAATCAAAGGGGAATTGCTTCTTCTCCTGGTGATCAAAGTGGTGAAAATCTGGGTTGGTCTGGTAAATCTCAAGGCTGGCAAAGAATGCGTTTCTCCTTAAAAGAAGTTCAGGAAGCGCTTAGGCAAAAATTTCAAGACGAAGACGAACGCGTCCTGCGTATTCGGATTGCTTTCAGCTCTTTAGATGATAATAATCTTCCCAAAGGTACTTTTGCTTTTGCTGAACTCAAAGTAGAAGAAGCTGACCGTATTGTTTTGTGGGAGCATTTTGTTGGAGATGAGGCTTCTTCCACACAAAAAGAGGTCTTGGGCAATTTGACCCAAAATGATCCCTTTGCCCTGCATATCAATTATTACACCAATCCCGAAGACGACTCGCTGTACCGTAACTCTGCCCTTGAGCCCTCCATAGGAGCTTTGAGAGAGCTGTATTATGGAATCGGTAATCCCGTAAACACCGTCCTTGATGGGCAAAAGGATCAATTGGATTCCTTAAAAGTTGATTTTGAAAGGCGTAAACTGGATTTTACACCCTACACAATTACCCCTATTTTAAATACCAATCCACTCAGAATAAACTACCAGGTTTTTAAAAAAGATTCCACAGTCTTTGAGAATGAACATAGAATAAGGATTGCCCTCGTAGAAAGAGGCTTAAAGTTCAAGAATAAACTCCAAAAAAACGTGGTGCGACGGTTTTTGCCTTCCCATAACGGACAGACGATACCCTCGGACTTAGCCATAGGAGAAAGCTTTAGCCTGAATGAAGCAATCAACTGGCCTACCGATCTGACGCATCAAGAAGTTCAAAATGACCCCGAAGCAGATACACTCAATGAATATCCTTATATGTTGGTGTTTTTTGTGCAGGATATCGAGACCAAAGAAATCTTACAGACTACCTATCGCCTAATCACAAAACAAGAAATTCTTGGCAAAGAAGCCAACCCTGGAAATGTAACCAAAAGCTCCCTCAAGGTATTTCCTAATCCGGCAGACGAATACCTGGAGATCAGTTTGGGAGATGAAGAAAACTTTCAGCACTGGGAATTGTACAATGCCTGGGGGGAATTGATACAAGAGGCTACTTTTGAAACAGATACCCTGCGTTTGGATAGTCGTCGTATTCCGGCAGGATATTATCTACTGATCTTAAAAGACAATGAGCATACACAAGTACTCAAAAGGGTGATTATCGTACATTAAGCCCCAAAAAAATGAGGAAGCAAACCCCTAACACCTGGTTTTGCTGCAAAAATAGCTCCTCCAAAAGGATCATTTTCTTTGGCGGCAGTAGTAATATATAAGGTATCCAGGTTAGTACCCCCAAAGGTACAAGAGGTAGGTCTTTGCGCGGCTACATCGATTTGATCCAGCAAAACTCCGGTCAAGGGATTAAAACAACAAACCTTCGCCCCGTCATAAAAGGCAATCCATAGATTATTGTTCTCGTCGATGGTCATTCCATCAGGGATACCCAGGCTTTTATCCAATGTGAGGACATCCCGCTGGAACTTAATTTCTCCGGTTTTTTTCGCATAGCGGTATCCCTTTACTTTATAAGTCAGCGAATCAATATAATACATCAGGGAATGGTCTTTTGTCCAGGCTAGACCATTGGAAATGTAAATATTATCCAGTTTTTTCTCGGACTTCATCCGGTTGGGGCAGAAGAAATACAAGTTTCCGGCTGGGTTTATGGGGTCAATTTCCATGGTACCTGCCCAGAATCTGCCTGCCGGATCACATTTGCCGTCATTAAATCGGTTGGCAGGTAGGTCGGACTCTACAGATTCAAGCATCTCAAGTAGATTATGGTCGGGGTCAAAAGATGCAAAACCGTTTTGAAGTGCCAAGATCAATCCACCCTGTGCCTTTAAAGCAGCCGAACCGACCATCTGCCCAAGTTTAAAAACACGATTGCTTTTGATATTCGGCTTCAATTCGTTAAGCGTACCCTGTTCAATATCTACCCACCAGAGCGATTGTCGCTGCTGATCCCAGACAGGACCTTCACCCAAAAGCGTGTTGGGATGTTTGAAGATTGATTCGGCTTTCATACATCAAATGTAGATAAAAAAATTAAATTTTAATGACAATCTATGCTTTCAGCTTCCTTACTAGCCAGCTTTCCACGTTTTTCTGCTCTGAAGAGAAGTTGATGCCTACAGCATAGATGGGAAGTTCTTGATTTTGGTATATTTGGAAGTACTTGTTGCTCTCGATTTGCTCCAATGCCCTTTCTTGGGCTTCATCGAGTTTGAATTCAAAGATAAAGACATTTTCATCGGTCTCGATTACCGAATCAATCCTGCCGATATTGGTCTGCACTTCAGATTGGGTTTTAAATCCGAGGGAGTTCATCACCACGTGAAAGATGGTATGATAATAAGCTTCCTGCTGGATATAAATCTGATAGGGGATTTGGGCATAAACGCCTTGGAGTACCTCGCAAAACTTGTCAAAATCCAAACGTTCAAGCGCATCAGCTAGGGCATAAGAAATATTCGTATAGACCCTATCCAAGCCCATGTTGGTATAAGTAATCAGCAGATACTGGGCAAAAGCCTGTTTGACTTCGGTATTGGGGAAATCGAGTCGGTAACGGGTATTAAATCCCTTCCGAATCGTTTCTTTGATGGTCAGGTAACCCGTCTGGAAGAGCAATGAAATGGCACTTTGATGCTCTATATCAGCGATATCCAAAATAGACGGATTGCTGATCGTGTTTTCAAGTTGGTGAATTTTGATATTTTGCTCTTTGAGCATATTCAACAGGAAATAAGGCGTACCCGTATCAAACCAATAGTTTTTAAATTCTTTTAAGGTAAAAAAATTCAGCATAGAATAAGGATTATAGACCTGATAAATGCCGTCAAAAGAATAACCGTTGTAGCGGAATTTTAACCTATCCAAAAGTTCTGTTTTGCTTCGCTCAAACTTTTTGGCGGTTTCTTCCAGATAATCTTCAAAATAAAATTCCAGTTCTTCAGGTGTATAGCCGCAGATAGTGGTGTAGTTTTCATGCATAGAATAATCCGTAATATTATTCAACTGCGAAAAAACTGAGAGCTTACCATACTTTGACACTCCGGTAATAAAAACCTGATGAATATTTTTATCATTGGGTTTGAGCATGCCATAAAAACCCCGTAGAAAATCCCTGTGTTCATTAAATTTCTGTTCGTTGCCCAGTACATCGGTCAGGGCTTTGTCATATTCATCAATGATGATTACGGTCCTTTTCCCTTGGGCGGCAAAATAATTCAGGCAGTTTTGTAAAGTCAGGGAAGGGCTGCCCGGATAAAGCTCTATGCCTGCATCTTCAGCAATCTTCTTCATACAGGCCATGACAGCTTCCTGGATATTAACTTCCTGAAAGGCAATCTGACTAAAATCAATATAAATCACCGGATGCACAATGTCCTCCCAGTCTATCTGGTCATAGATATAAAGCCCCTCGAACAAATCTTTGCGCCCCTGATACAAATAACTCAGCGTACTACACAGCAGCGACTTGCCAAATCTACGCGGACGAGCAAAGAATATGTAAAGCCCATCTCGGATCAAATCCAGTATTTGGCGGGTTTTATCCACATAAATCATGTTATTCTTGCGGATTTTTTCAAAATCCTGTACGCCTGTGGAGAGTTTTTTCATATGATATCATACCAGATCAGCTTTTACAAAGATAAAAAATTTATCTGAATTAGTGCCTCCATAATGCCTTTGCCCAGCAAACTGTTTTTCAGAACAAACGATCTCGGATAGCCATTGCCACCAATTCGGTGGTGCATTGGGTATGTGTTTTTCGGAGCATATTCTGGCGATGGTTTTCTACGGTGTATTTAGAGATGCCCAGGTGGGCGGCTATCTGCTTGCTGCACAATCCCTTTGTTAAAAGCCCCAGCACTTCACACTCGCGGGCAGTAAGTAAAAATCTACCTTTGCGTATAGGTGCCTCACATACCAAAATGCGGGGGTTTTTGTCATAATATGTATTCCGAATCATCATCATCGGAAGGGTATCTTTTTTGAGATGAGACACATCCTGAATCACATAAAGCGTATATTTCCGTAAGCCTGAAACCTCAAAATGACAAAAAAACTGCAGCGAAACCCAGCGTATACTTCCCTTAGAATCCTGCATTCTACAATACAAGTCGGGTTTGATAAAAGGTCTTTCCACGTAAGGAGATTTTCTGAGATAATCCTGAAATACTTGTGCAAAAAAAGGAAGAAAACACCTATCTTCAGGATGCCAGATGTCCAGTAGCCGATCAAGATCAATGTTTAGCCATTTTTCCTCTGTGTAATTGGTCAGATGCTCCACCATCCCTCCCAAGGAATGAATGTGATTACGGGGGTGATCTAAGACAAACCAACAATAAGGACCTACCGAACACTTGCCCAGTTCACGAATCAGCTCTGTATATATGCTTTCAGGATTTTGAGCCGAAGGTATTAAATCCCGAGTAGGATAAGTTTGAAACTCTGATACATCAGTTAAGTTTAGAAATTCATGAAGCCGCATAGTTAGAAGAATTTAATGATTAAATAGGTTGTGCAAAGACGCTCAATAATACATGTCAAATTCATTAAAATATCCCATAGTTTTAGAGCAAAAATTAGAGAAAATTTTACGTTTACACAAGTAAAATTTGCTTTTATAGTGATAAATCACTATTACCAGGCATAAACACTAGCTATAAATCACTATTGACAATAGTAGATAACCTCTCTAACTTTGGGATATAAATAAAAACATTCAAAACAGGTGAATAAAACACTTCACCCAACAAAACACAAACAATCAAACTATGGCTGTCAAATATGCACTTTATGAAAACCAAATGACCAGCGATCCCGACGACTGCATGGCTATCGTACAACACGACAAAAGCTACTCTGTTGAAAGCGTACTGGATGCCATGATGAGCAAAGGCTCTACCGTGACCAAAGCCGAAGCCCTTTCCGTGATGGAAGAATTTGCCTACGGTATAGAAACCCTGCTCAAAAACGGCGGCACGATTAAAACCGAACTTTTTAACCTTTCGGTCAGCGTCCAAGGGGTATTTATCAATAAAAATGATTCTTTTGACCCCAAACGGCATCGGATCAAAATCAATATCTCCGCAGGCACACGTCTTAAAAAGCTGGAAAAAGAACTCAAAGCCGAAAAGGTAGCTGCCGACAAACCCATGCCTACTCCGGTAGATTTTAAAGACATCAACAGCAATACCCTCAACGAAACCCTGAGCAGTGGAGGGGTAGGGCAGCTCAATGGCAGCCGACTGAAGATAGAAAATGAAGCCGATGCCAACCAAGGCATCTTTTTAATAAGTGATACAGGCGTGGAAACGAAAGTCAGCAAATTGATTCGTAACAAACCCGCTGAAGTACTTTTTATGATTCCCGAAGGGCTCACGGCTGGGAAATATACGCTGGAGGTGCGGACTGTTTTAAAAGGCACTAAAGAACCCAGAAAAAATAGCTTGCCTTATGACCTGACGGTAGTATAAGGTATCTGGAGTAGATAGCTGTAGGTATCTGAAGTAGATAGCTGTAGGTATCTGGAGTAAATACCTATAGGTATCTGGAGTGAGTAGTAGTAGGGGTTTGTTATAAATACTTAAATAAAAACAGATATTGAAAGAGTTGCTTACCCGTCTCGAGATGACTGAACAAGGTTAGATGGTAAAATAAGTGATCAACGGATATTTTCAAATACGGGCGAAGTCAAAAAAGACCTAAACATTATTTAGAAACATAATCAATTTTAAACTTAAATTTTATAAAAATGCAAAACTATGATTTAAATTTCTCAGAATTTGAAGATGAATTTGTAACTCAGGGAGAGTATGAGCAAGAATATGCAGGAGAATATGACTTTGAAAATGAACTTGAGGCAATGTTCGGTTCTGAGATGGAGAACTACGAAAATTTGGAGAACTATGAAAGTCCCTTTAGCCAGGAAGAAGAGATGGAGCTTGCTTCCGAATTACTTGCTGTAAATAACGAACAAGAGCTTGAGGAATTTATGGGACGTTTGGTATCGAGGTTTGGTAAATTTGCTCGTTCTCCCATTGGGCGTAAAATAGGTGGATTTCTCAAGGGTGTTGCTAGGAAGGCTTTGCCTGTTGTCGGGACAGCAGCTGGTGGGTTCTTTGGAGGCCCTCTTGGAGCAAAAATAGGTGGTAAGCTCGGAGGTTTTGCCAGTAGATTGTTTGAAATGGAATTGGAAGGACTAAGTAATGAGGACAAAGAATTTGAAATTGCAAGAAGAATTGTCCGCTTTGTGGGAGATACAGCTCGTAATATAGGACGCATTCCTGTTAATCAATTAGTCGGACCAAGAGTTAAAAAAGCAATCATTGACTCTGCCCGAAGAAACGCCCCCGGTTTATTAAGAAACGGTTACAGAAGAGGTACAGGAGGGACAGGTCAGAAAAGGGGACATTCCGGTCGCTGGGTGAGAAGAGGAAATGCATTAATTTTGTATGGGGCATGATCCAAAATAATTTGGAAAGTATAGACTTCCTGATACAAGAATCTTATGCTCTCTTAAGTCGTCTAAATCAGGTCAAATCTTTTGACCTGACTATTTCAAGCGTAGAAGCTGCCAAAGTATCCAGGGAAGCATACCAGGGCATTCAAATATTATTGGATAAGGGAAAAAGGGAGTTGTTTAGCAAGGTAAACCATTTTATCCAGGTACTCAAACAACAGCAGAAAATAAACACTTCCATTCGCCCTGATGAATGGCAATCGGCTTTCTCCTTACTTAAGTTGCGTTTTAATACACTTCTGGATGAGCTGGATATTTTTGCAGATGTCTTAAATCAAAGAAGTGAACATACCACAGGTATTTGGTTAGCGGGGTTGGACGTATTTGCCAAAGATAGTTTGACTTTACCAAAACAATATTATTCCATTCCTCCTCTGGTGTGTTATCTGGACAGAGGCCACGGAGCTGCCATACGCAGAGCCAGAACAAAACTACCTGGTGGGCATAACAATCCGGTGGCAGTTATCCGATTACCTCGTGAAAGAATGATTGGTAGTGGGATCGCCAGTTCACTTGTTCATGAAGCAGGTCATCAAGGGTCGGCTTTATTAGGTTTGGTGAGTTCTATACGCCCTTTACTTAGTGCTAAAGCTGAGCAGTCAATAATATATCGCATTGCCTGGAGTCTGTTTGGTCGATGGATTGGAGAAATTATTTCTGACTTTTGGTCGGTAGCAAGAGTTGGGTGTACCTCCACACTGGGTTTGATTAATCTTGTCAGTTTACCAAGATATTTTGTCATGCGTATGCTGCCGGATAAGCCTCATCCTTTCCCCTGGATTAGGGTCAAGATTAGTGCTGCCATTGGCAAAGCACTTTTCCCTCATCCACAATGGTTGGATCTGGAGGCACTCTGGGAAGAATTATACCCCCTACATCCTTCGGATCACAGTAAAAACACATTGATTAAACAACTTGAAGAAGTACTTCCTGAGTTTGTGAGTCTGTTGATCAATCACCGACCGGAAAGTTTGCAAGGTAAAAAACTGGTGGATATTTTTCCTCTGAAAGATATTCAACCTGCACGTTTGAGCTATTTGTTTAAAAAGTGGCAATCCGGGCAATTGGATATTTATCAATTAAAGCCCTGTACAGCCTTCGCCATGCTCGGGCAGGCGAGATTTCACAAGCAAATAAATGCCTTTGCTGAAAGCGAATGGATTACGAGATTACTCTCGCACTGGGCTCTGAAAAGGGCGGAGAATAAAGAACCCCTTTGTTTTCAAAAGAAACTAACAAGAAATAACAAACTAATTGAAATTAAAAATTTTGAATATGAGTACTAAATTATTAACCCAGAATATAATAGATGATTGGTCGGGCACACCTTTGTTTAAGTCTGAATTTATAATAGATCCTATCAAGAAGGACTTTACTATTAAAATTACTACTGATATAGATAAATTTGCAAAAGATGCACCGATTGAACTAGATTGGTTTATGGTTGAAGAAGGAGATTGCGATATAATCGTTACTTCTGAACAATCTAATAGTTGCAAAATTTTGAAGGTTTCAGGTACATTTCCCATACCTGAAAAGATAATTACCATCAAACTCAACCCTGAATTTAAAGTTTTATATGATGAAATTAGTTATTATCCTCTCGGTAATGATAAAGTTACAAAGGTCTTTTTAACGAAATGGCAAAAACAAGAAATTACTTTTCCTCAAGTCATTACTTCAAATGAGACTTTATTCGAGGTTAAATATAATTATAATACTAGTGCTTCATTATTTAATATTGAAGTTTTTCCTCATGATTTGTTAAAGAATCTTTTAAACAAATCTGAGATTTTACATCTTTTTAGAGTGATAAGTGATTATAGTGTTGAATCTTCAGGGAAAGAAACTGAAATCGTTACAAATAATAAAAAAACTGCAAAAAAACAGATACCAGACTCTGAATCAATAGGAGATAATAAGACCCCTAGTGTTGATAATGACAATGAAGAACCTGTTTTTAGCCTAACAAATATACCCTTACCCGCTTACCAAACCAAACCTACAATCATTCAAGTAATCAAGGATAAAGTCTTAGCATTGCCGGATATTATCCCCAATTTCAGAAATCAACTCCTTAATTGGCGTGGGCAGGTAATCCCTTTTCCACAAACATCACAAGGAACGCAATTACAAGCTGGTGCATCGGAAGGTATTCTGAAAGAATTTCAGGAATTTAACAAAAAAACAAAAAAAATTGGAGAACCTTCCGAAGCTTATAAGAAGAATTATGAAAGTTTGAGTAAGACGTACAAGGGAATATAATTTCCTTAAAAATTAAAACAATTATTCACTTTAAAACAAAATACGATTATGTTTAGTGATTTAAGTCAACTTTTACAGACCGGGAATTCTATGGCTACCCTGGAAGATGTACTCGGTAAAAATATAAATAATATACTGGATCCTGCCTTGGATCGGTTTAGCTTTCTGAATGTTTCGGGAGATGCTTTTTTACTTAAAGACCCCAATCTGATTGAGGAAGCCATAGAGTTACTTTGGACTAAAATCAATTTTTCAGTTGGCAGCGATCAGCTTCCCTATAATTACCATCTGATTTATGCCTTCCTGGTAGAAAATACAGGATTAGTAAGAGCACTTCAAAAAGTTTTGTATTTGTATATCCACGGGGAAGCTTTAGGCATGCCAAGTCAGGAAACCGCCCGCTGGCTTCAGAATACAGAACAGCTTTTTTATCAAAATCATTCGTTTAAAAAGTTTTTGGCTTTGAGGAGTACGCTTCGCCCCAATTTCGAGGCTACAAGGCGAAATATTTACTTTCGTATGTTTGGTTCGGAAGTAGATTATGGCGCAGGTAGCTCAACCTACAAATACACGAAATCTAATCTGAATAATGAAAATTTCAGTAGCATCTTGGATCGAGTTTTTACATTGGTCTGGCAGGGAATTATTAACTCCTCAAATCTTGTAGGGGCGGATGCCACTGACGATATCGCTTTATTTGAAATGTTAAGAATTCTTCGGGAACTATTGACTGCCAGAAGAGGAAACATACCTCAGATACCCAATAGTGGAGACTATTCTAATTTGAATATAACCCGTGAAGAGTTTCTATCGGTAGTGATGGTGATGTGGTTCAGAAGAGCTATGCAATTTCAACCCCTGATGGAGGATTTAAGTACTACTGCTAACACAGACTCCGAAAGAATATTCAAATTAGGTAGAAAAGTATCTGTAGCTATTCATCCCAAAACTCGGTATATGCTCGATTTAGCCCCCTTGATGGCAATTTTTCTAAGGCTTCTTGAACGAGGGGACTTTGACGATTTAAATAATGTACGAAGCCTTTATGACAAAAATAGTGCCTTAGGTGGACAGCTCATGATGCGATTACTCAATTACTGGGAACAATACAAAGGTATAAAGCTTAAATCCTTGACGTAAATCATATAAAACCTAGCCCATGTACTATGGCACATAGTTAGTGCTATAGACATGGGAAGGAAGTAAGTACTTATTTCAACTTTAAGCAGTGATAAATCACTATTGACAAGCATCGTTATTTACATCTAACTTTGGCATGAAAAAAGAAAAATCTGACTCATAAGATGCTTGCATTTTTCAATAAATGTCAAACCCAACTTTCAAAAACTATGAAACTTTTCACACTCACATGTCTCTTTTTTGTGTACGCGTATTTCTTGCAGGCGCAGACTGACTCGCTCTCGAGACCATCCTTAAAGTACACCTATTTTCTTAAACTCAATCAAGGTGAACTCAAACCGATGAAAGGCCACTTATCGGAGCTAAAAGACTCTTCGCTGGTTTTTGTCAATCGGTTTAACTTTCAGCCTATTGAATACCCGATCGGTCAGATTGATCTGCTTACATACAGGAAAAAAAATAGTCTGCTTAAGGGTACGCTGATCGGATTGGCTGGAGGTACTTTATTAGGGGTAATCATCGGCTTTGCAT
Source organism: Microscillaceae bacterium (assembly GCA_033765345.1). Classification (GTDB taxonomy): domain Bacteria; phylum Bacteroidota; class Bacteroidia; order Cytophagales; family Microscillaceae; genus JANRIC01. Next base: position 2,034 of record JANRIC010000255.1, on the reverse strand, counting down.
TAGGGGATGACCAATGTGACGGCAGCGGTCTTTTCGGAGGTACTAGTTCATGTTTTTATTCATATACAGCAGGCGAAAAAGCACTGCTCGGTGGATTAGGTGGTTTTTTTTATGGAGCAGCCTTTGGAGCGATTATCGGCTCTACGACTATCAAAATCCCCATCAAAGGCAAACAAGAAAATTATCGATTCTATAAACCAACGTTCAAATTTAACTGAACTTTCCCTGAAATATCAACACCCTCAATGTGATGGATAATACCCTAAAACAACAGTACATATTTTCTAAACAAATCATACCCTTATGAAACCAAAATCTTTTATAATTAGCGTATTATTTTTCAGTAGTTTGTTTTTTCTTTTAATTTCCGATTGCAGACCAGCTACTGTCTCTGCACCCATCTATCAAGAAATAGATACAACTACCAGACAAACTTGGACTCCTTTTGCACCGCTTCAACTTTCGGAATTGCTGAATATGAGCAGAAAAGAAGTAGAGCAAAAGCTGCACAGACGTTTGAATTTCAAAGAACGACTGACTTTATTTTTGCTCAAACATCAGGCTAAACGCCTGCAAAAGCTCAGTCCTGGCAATGATGACTGCCCGAAGCTTAAGAAAAAAGCCGAAAGAGCTAACTTTTTCGGAATTTTTGGCTTCTTTTTTCTTGGAATGATTTTCGGAATAGTGGCTATTGTTAATGGAGTACAGGCTATCCAGCTCGCCGAAGCAAATCCTGATTGCCCCGAAGTAGAGAAATATAGAAAAAAAGCAACGGTTGGCATCGTATTCGGGGTGCTGGGTATTATTTTTTGGTCGATTTTTTTGACGTGGGTAATAATCCAGGCAGCGGGAGTAGTTTACATTTAGTATTTCGTCCCCCTTACCCCCCTTCCTGGCGCAAGCATGAGCGTAGCGGTGCTTGTGCCAAATTATTTTGGAAGCGTCCGCTTCCTGCCTACGGCAAAGGCCTTTCTATTCACGAAAGTAAAATTATTCATTTCTGATGAATAAATCTATCCAATAAACCGTAGCAAAGCTTACAAAATATAATTTTGAATCATCTCTAAATTTATATTTTCTGCTCATCATGATTGAAGTTTGTGACTTGCATCCATTAAAAAACAATAAAAGCTTCACGAATGTAATGCTTTTATCGGTAATTTCTAAGTTTTGGCTTTATGCTTTACCTCTCAGCAGCCCACGACCTTTGCCTTCGGCAGAAAGCGGACGCTTTCTAAATGCTTGGCACAAGGAAATCCTTGCGCCAGGTGGAGGTTTTTATGTTTGACTGAATTATCAGAAAAAGCAAAGGAAAGAGTAATAAATTGGTTTGGTGTTGAAAATGTCCATTCTATTAAACAAATGAATTAATGCTCAAAATCACCACAATGTTGTCATCATTTTTGCTTTGTTTCGTTACGTAGTTGCTCTACTTGTTCAACGGTTAGTTTTGTATGTTTTGCTATATCGTTATTTGTGAGAGAAGTTTGTAATAAACTCTTTGCTATTTCAATTTTCTCACTTTGTCGTACTTTCTCCTCTGCTTCCGCTTGTAAAGAAAGTGCTTCGCTTGCTTTTAGATGCAAATAGTCCAAATAACGATTATAGCCATACTGCTGTTCTTTGTCTAAACGCATCATGTCCAAGACTTCTTTTGCCTCTGCCAAACCTTTCGCCTTGAACTCGTCTTTGACTTCGCTGTTTTTCAAGAAGTAAACCCACTCGTCTAATGTGTCTTTGGCAATGTCGTTGAATTGATTGACTTTAATAATGTAGTATTCAGGAAAAATATCAGATACTTCTTTTTTAGTAAAAATCAATTTTTGTTGGGTTGAAAGTTGCAACGTGTCTTTTTCGTGCAAGCCCTCAAAATTTGTTTTGCCTTTATAGATATAATCCTTTCCTTGTCCCAAGTCAAAATATACAATATGAATGGAAATTACCTTTTTGATTTCCGAATAAGCCTGTCCCAAACTCAAATGTTCTGCCAATGCTTTGGAACTGCCATAAGCCATACGGTGAAAATAGTCTATC
>JANRIC010000252.1:0-63936 GCA_033765345.1 Microscillaceae bacterium | reverse complement strand
CTCAACCGATCACTTCGGAAGCTCAGACGACAGCTTCGGAAGCTCAAACGATAGCTTCGGAAGCTCAAACGATAGCGTCGGAAGCTCAACCGATAGCTTCGGAAGCTCAACCGCTCACATCGGAAGCTCAGTCGACAGCTTCGGAAGCGCAAACGATCACGTCGGAAGCTCAAACGATCACTTCGGACGCTCAAACGATAGCTTCGGAAGCACAAACGATAGCTTCGGAAGCTCAAACGATAGCTTCGGAAGCTCAACCGATAGCTTCGGAAGCTCAACCGATCACTTCGGAAGCTCAGACGACAGCTTCGGAAGCTCAAACGATCACTTCGGAAGCTCAAACGATCACTTCGGAAGCTCAAACGATCACTTCGGAAGGAGCTTAGATTTTGAATGATTTCCTGACTCAAACTGCGGAATACCCTGGGTTTGAGTATAGACACTTAGGCACTGTGGCGTTTTTCAATTCAGCCAAGCAACCCGTTTTTACTTAGCTCCCGGAGGGCAATTCCTGCGTAGATAATCGGTTGCCAAAGTAACAAGATGTTGCTGAGTACCTTCCCCTTCATAGATACCGTGCGTACGATTAGGGTAAGGCATAAAGCTGAATATTTTTTGGTGTTTGATCAGTTCATTGAGGAGCATTTCCGAATTTTGAAAGTGTACATTGTCATCTCCTGTGCCGTGGATCAATAATAAATTGCCTTGTAGATTTTTGGCGTGTGTAAGGGCTGCTCCGGCCTTATAGTTTTCCGTATTTTCTTGTGGAAGACCCATATAACGTTCGGTGTAGATATTGTCATAAAGGTAGGATGCCGTTACGGGAGCAATAGAAATACCGGTTTTGTAGATATCCGGGTACTGAAACATCAGATTGAGGGTAGAAGAACCACCGCCACTCCATCCCCAAACGGCAACCCTTTCCCGGTCTATGTACTTCCATTCCAAGATTTTCTTGGCAGCCATGGCTTGGTCACGAATGTTGATTTGTCCGATTTTACCATAAATAGCCTTGCGCCATTCACGACCTTTGGGAGCGGGAGTGCCTCGGTTATCCAGTGATATGTGGATATATCCGTCGGCGGCCATATCCCCGCCATAGATAAAACTATTGGCATTGCCATAGGCATCATTCACTGTGGTAGCGGCGGGTTCGCCATAGACATAAAAAACGACCGGATATTTTTTATTTTCATCAAAGTTATCAGGTTTGATCATCCAGCCGTCCATGTCTACGCCGTCTTCGGTCGTGATTTTGAAGAAAGAAATATTGCTTTGGGCTTTGGCTTCGGGATTAAGTTTTTTATTGATATCATCTTCTGCTTTGAGGGCAGTATGTTTTTTAAGGTCAATCCATTCGGTCAGGGGAGGTGTATAATAATTAGAGAAGCGGTGTCGGGCAAATTGTGCATTTTTAGAGATGTTATAATCGTGTGTACCTTCTTGATTGGCAGGGCTAATTTTCTCGAGCTTTCCTTTGCCGTTCAAAGCGATGCGGTATAGATATTTTTGTAGGGGATTGTCTGGAGAAGCATAAAAATACACAAAACCGCCTTTTTCATCAATTAAAAGCGTTTCTATCACGTCATAGTTGCCTGGGGTGATGACTTTGGCAGATTTTCCATCTGTGGAGATGCGGTAAAGATGTCTCCAGCCGTCCTGCTCGCTTGTCCAAAGAAAAGCCTTACCCCCCTCGATCCAATCCCAGCCCATGGTATTACTTCCCTTCCACTCGTTGATATGACTTACCCAAGCGGGGTCTTTTTCGGAATAAATCACTTGTGTATTGCCTGATTGGGCATTGCAGAGGATCAATTTACTTTCATTTTGTTTGCGGTTGAGTTGTTGTACGATGACTTGTTTGCCATCGGGAGTCCATTCCATGCGAGCGGGATAGTGTTGGTTAGGTTCACCCTCGATGTTCATCCAGGTAGTGTTGCCGGTGTTGATATTTACCACGCCGATTCGGGCAGGAGAAGGAGGGTCACCAGCTTTGGGGTATTCTACGGGGATTACCTGGCTATAGATCGAGTCGGTGGTATTCAGCATATAATAATCGCGGACGGCATTGGCATCAATTTGCCAGTAAGCGATACTTTGGTTGTCGGCAGACCAGCGAAAACCATCTCTGAGAGAGAACTCTTCTTCATAAACCCAGTCAAAAGTGCCATTAATGAGCTTAGGGGTTCCGTTGTCGGAGGTCAGTTTTTTGATAGAACTGGTAGCAAGGTCTTCTACATAGATATTATGTTTGCTTACATAAGCTACTTTTTTGGCATCAGGAGAAAATTTGGCAAACATCAGCGAGGCAACAGGCAGATCTTTCCCTAATTTTTTCAATTCTTTGTTTGCCATATCGAGTAACCAGTAATCTCCGCGTGTTTTATAACGCCATACTTTTTGTGCATTGGTATAGATAAGCACTTTTTGGCGGTCTTCACTAAATGCAAAATTTTCTATGATCAAAGACCTGCTCGCACCTTTGGGAGTCAAATCATTTTTGGAGAGGATGACCGATTTGTCTAAGGCAGGTAATTGATAGCGTACAATTTCGCCGCTTTCCTGGGTAAAATAAGCATTTCCTTCTGGAGTCCATTGGATTTGCTGTGCCGGTGCGACTTGAAACCACAAAAGGCTCAGTATAAAGCTAAGGTTTGTAAAAAACTTAATCGTAATTTTCATACATCTTGGGGGGTTAATCCTGTAAAATCAGAGATAAAAAACATACTCTTAGATAAGGCCTAAAATTAATCAAAAGGCATTTTTAATTAGATGATTTAGAGGGTTTTTTTTTAAGTATCGCTGTGTCAATCCTGGCTGACTGCGTTGAGCTTCTCAAGAATGAGATTACTTTTCAGGCGGTCAGGGGAGAGTAATATGCAGGTATTATTTTCTACAAAGTGTATGGCTGCCGTTCCCTCACCTCCACTGGAATAATCGCCTTTAGGGCTGACCGCCACAAAATCTTCACGGTTGCCTTTGAGGTTAATCAAAGTGAGTATTTCTTCTCCTTTTTCTATGTCCCAAAATTTAATAGTTCCGTCGTAGCTTGCACTAAAGAGTGTTTTACCATTTGGGCTGATACAAATAGCTGATACGGTATGTTGGTGGCCTTCCAGGGTTTTGGATAAAGCTCCGGTTTGGACATTCCAGATATGTATTTTTTGATCTTCGCTTCCACAGTAGAGCCATTGCCCGTCAGGGCTTAGTGTCAGCGTTCGGGCACCGGCTTGGTGTCCTGAAAAAGAGCGAGTCAATGCTCCTGTATTTAGATCCCACATTTTAATCTGCCGAGAATCATCCGCAACAAAGACAAAACGACTATCCTGACTCAGGGCAATATCCCAGATTTTGACTTCCCGATTATCAATCACACGGGGATTTTTTAGGGTTTGTGTATTCCAGATTTTTAGTTGGCCATCGTAGCCGGCAGTCACCAAAAAAGCTCCATTTTTGGTGAATTGAAGCGCATAAATAAATAAATTATGTGCTTTGAGGATTTTTTGTTGTTCTTTGTTTTTCAAATTCCAAAGGTTGATGTACCCTGCCCCCCCCAAAGCGATGAGTTCTTGATTGGGACCAAAATCCTGGCTATGAGTGGGATAAGGATCATTGAGTTGTTCGTGAATCATCCCAGTTTCCAGCGACCATAGGATGCTTTTTCCATCGCTGCCGCTACTGAGTAAAAACTCATTATCAGGCGTAAAACTCAAGGCTTGAACTGCGCCTTGATGCATATTTAAGATGTATAAAAGCCGCCCTTCGCTTAGATTCCAGACTTTCACCAGTCCTTTTTCATAAGCTGTGGCTAGAAATTGACCATCCGTACTCAAAGAGAGAGCGGTCAGTGCTTCTACATAAGGCTGTAAGTTTTTGATCAGTGTGCCTTTTTCAGCTTCCCAGATTTTCAATTCCGAATAGCTGCCGTTATTTTCTCCCCCTGCACTGATGATTCTTTGCCCGTCACTGCTAAATCGTACGGCATTTATCCGGCTGGCATGCCCAACTAGGTCTCTGATCTGAAATCTATTGATTACACTCCAGACCTTCAGTTCGTTGATCAATCCGTTTCCGGCGGCACTGACGATGGTAGTGCCATCAGGGCTAAAATCTGCTTCGTGGATTTCGGCCCGGTGTCCGCTAAAATTATGACTCAGGATAGCTTGGGAAGTATTCCAGATTTTTAGCTCACCTACGTCCAAAAAACGGCTTCCTCCTCCGGAAAGGATGAGCGAATCACCAGGGCTAAATTTGACTACATGGATGGGATAGGCGCACGTATCAATGATTTTTTCCAACTGAAAGCGGTTCAAATCCCAAAGTTTGAGGTTTTTATTCTGATCACCGCTGACCAGTTTTTGCCCATCACGGCTGATGTCTATAGATTGTACTGGCGAATCATTCAGGAGCGTATTGATAAATGTCGCCTGGCTAAGGTCCCATATTTTGATGGTTTTGTCGGCAGAGGCACTCCAGAGATATTTGCCGTCGGGGCTAAATACAATATCTCTTACAGCTTGGATATGTCCTTTGAGCTGAATAAGCATTTTGCCCTGAGTCAGATCCCAGAGGATGATGCTAAAATCTTCGCTACAGCTTGCCAAAATGCTATTATCGGGGCTAAAAGTCAGTTGGTTGATGTCGCCTGTGTGTTGGCGAAGGATACTCAGCTCACGATCTTGGCGCAAATCCCAAAGATGAATGCTATTGTCAATGCTTCCGCTTGCCAGCAAATTTCCGTCGGGGCTTACTGCCAGCGCACTGATAGCTTTGGAATGGCCGATTTGGGCGTGTAATACAGCTTTCTGGGCTAATAAAACCACCGGAAACAAACACAGACCCCATAAAATAGAAAGATTCAGAAGAATTGTTTTTCTCATCCTTACTCAAAAAGCTTTTGTTGAATTGCCTGGTTGTAAAGCTTAGGGGCAACCAGAGCTAAACTGCACACTTTGTTTATTTTCTGTATAAAATACCTTGCCAATTCCGGTGATTTGTCATTATTGGGCTGATGCACAAAAAAATATAGTTCTTCAAGTCCCTGATCTATCCAGGTTTTGAGGCGGAGAACCCAATCATCTATTCGTTCATAATCTGTGGGGTGTAAGCCGTTGCCCACAAACCGAATTATGGCTTGTGGGGTCGTGAGGCGCATGTGCAATACATCGCGCCTACCGGCTACATCGGTGAGTACGGTTCCAACTTGATGATCTTCCAATAAAAAAGCGGCTTCTCCTAGGTCAGGGTTTTGGAACCAACTGCGATGGCGAAATTCTACCGCCAAGGGAATATCAGTTGGGAATTCGTTTAAAAATTTCTCCAACAAAGGCAGATGCGCTAAAGTGAAATGAGGAGGCAACTGAATAAAACTTGTGCCCAGGCGAATCTCCAAAGCCCGGATGACATCACAGAAGACCAGACTCAGGGTACGGGCTTTTCCTTCAGGGAGTAGTTGGTGGCTGATTTCCTGGGGGAATTTGGGAGAAAAGCGAAAATTTTCCCCCGTATTTTTGATCCATTTCTCGATGGTTTTGGGGTCGGGGATGTGATAATGGGTGGAGTTTAGCTCGATGGTATTAAACTGGAAGGCGTACTGTTTTAGAAAATCTTTTTCTTTGGTGCCGGCAGGGTAAGTAGTGCCAAGCCAGTTTTTATTGACCCAGATTGGGCAACCAACATAAATACGGAGTTTTTCTGAGGGTTTGTCGGAGGATAAAACCCTCAAATTGCCTGATTGGTCGGGAGGTAGGCTGAATTTTACCCGGCTGATGTCTTCCAGTTTGCCGAATTCCATGGTTTTTTATTTGATTGAAGTCTAAATTACGAAAAAAAGTGGTTATCTGACAATTTATGTGGGAATGATCCAATACAAATATCTTCAAATGATGATTAGATAAAAAATAGGTGCATTCACTATACTTCTCTTTATGATAAATTTTGCCATGAATGCACGAATAAATGCATGTATTCGTGCATTCATGGCAACCCTTCCCTCAAGTTTTTAGCGTATATTCCAATCATTTAAAATTATCCACAAAATTTGTCAGACAACCATAAAACTTTCTACTATACTTATATCATTTTTTATTACTGAAAAAAAATAAGGCTCTTACCAAAGCTTAGACTGATAACTGAAATTCAATGATTTTAAACCCATAATTTCGTCAAAAGACTACCCTTTAAAACTATCAGTCCAATTCTAGGTAAGAGCCAAAAATAATTGACTAAAACCTATAAGAGTTTATACATTCTTATAGGTTTTGTTTTTTATACAAGATGACAGTTCATAGACTGAACATTAAAATCTTTCTACCTCAGCAAAGAAGAAATTACCTTCAATTTGTGCATTTTCATCCGAATCCGAACCGTGAATTGCATTGGCCTCAATAGACTGAGCAAATAACTTGCGAATAGTTCCTTCGGCGGCATCTTTGGGGTTGGTAGCACCAATCAGTGTACGGAAATCGGCTACTGCATTTTCTTTTTCAAGGATCAAAGGAATGATCACACCAGAAGACATGTAATTGCACAAATCTTCATAAAAAGACCTTTCACGGTGTACGGCATAAAATTTTCCGGCAGTTTCTTTAGACATTTTGGTCATTTTCATCGCCAGGATTTTAAAACCGGCTACTTCAATCATTTTAAGGATTGCCCCACTGTTGCCTGCGGCGACCGCATCAGGTTTGATCATACTAAAAGTTCTGTTACCAGCCATAATATAAAGATTCAAGGTTTGGAGTTGATTTTCAGGGCAAAGTTAGGAATAATTTGGAAAGGATAAAGTTCTTTTGATTGAAATAAATCATACTGAATTTGGTCAAAGTCTGTAAATTTGATAAAGTGCGCCGATTAAAATTTAAATTTTATAATCTTTTACATTAATTTTGCGGCTTGTTACATTTGAATTACATTTTGTGGTTTTAATATCCATGCAAAACATTGAGCTTTTCCAAGAGATTACGCACAGTCCCTGTAAAGTAGCCATCATCCCACATCATCATCCTGATGCGGATGCGCTTGGTTCTTGCCTTGCCTTATCTCATTTTCTGAATAAAGAAGGGCATCAGACCAGGGTTATCTCTCCCAGTTCTTTTCCAGGGTTTTTAACATGGATGCCAGGTAGCGAGTCGGTTTGGATTTATGAAGCAGAAAACGTAAAACTCATTGATCAGTTTATCCTTGAAGCGGATATTCTGTTTTGTCTGGATTTTTCTGCATATAATCGCCTGATGGAGCTTGAACCTGTTTTTAGAAAGGCTTCTGGACACGTGGGGCTGATAGATCATCATCTCAACCCGGAAATGGAGTCTGATTTTAAATTCTGGAATATAAAAGCCTCTTCAACCTGTGAGCTGGTGTATGATTTTATTGAGATGTTGGGCAAAAAATCCTTCATTGATATCCAGATAGGAGAATGCCTCTATGCTGGGATAGTCACAGATACCTCTTCTTTCAAACACCCGACTACCACCAAACGCGTACACCTGATCGCAGCAGAATTGATAGACTTAGGCGTGAACACCAATCGGGTTCAACGATTAATTTATGACAACAGCACCGAAAGCCGCTTGCGCTTTTTGGGCTATGCCCTCCAAGAAAAGCTGACTGTACTATCCGAATATCATACAGCGTACTTTAAAATTACTGCCGGAGAGCTAGAACAATTTCACAACCAATTGGGCGATACGGAGGGTTTGGTCAATTATGCCTTGTCTATCAAAGATATAGCTTTTGCAGCAACAATTATTGAAAAATCAGGCCGTGTGAAGCTCTCTTTTCGTTCAGTGGGGGATTTTGCAGTCAATGACTTTGCCCATAGCCATTTTTCCGGAGGAGGACATAAAAATGCTTCTGGTGGTATCTCCGCGCTGGACATTGAAGAAACCGAGAAATTATTCCTCAAATTATTAAGAGAATATAAAGATAAACTTGAGCAAGCAATCAAATGAGAACCAACATCACATGCTTAGAAAAACTGTTCTATGGCTTATTGCTTGGGTTTGTATGGCTCATGCCCGGATGCAGAGAAAACACTCAAAATGCTACAATTGAAGATGCCGAGTTGAGCAAATCAGGGGTGCGGTATGTGTTTTATACGCGGTTTAAAAACAATCGGGCAGCTCAACAAGGAGATTTAATCACTTTTCAACTCAAAGTACAAAATCATCTGGATTCGGTGCTGAGTAATCAAGTTTTTCAACAATATCCTTTTCAAGAACCTTATTTCATCAGTAAAGAATATTACAAAGATATTTTCTCCATGATCTCTATTGGAGACAGCCTTAGTTTTTGGATCAATGCCGATTCACTGACCAACAAGTCGGGTTATCTCAAAACCCCCAAAATCGCTCCTGGGTCTTTGATCAAATACACAGTCAAAATTCTGGACATCCAAAACAAAGACGATATTCGAAAAAAAGTAGAAAAAGACCTCAAAGTTCAGAGAGAAGAAGATCGTGAATTGATAGAGAAATTCATTAAAGAAAAATTGGATTCCGGGATCGCCATACGAAATACCCCCTCAGGGATTTACTATTACTTTGAAAAAGAAGGAAATGGCTCCCAACCTAAAGAGGGCGATACGGTCATTATCAATTATACCGGCAAATTATTAGACGGTACGATTTATAGCCGTTCTGAGGAAACGAATGAATTTCCTCTGGGAGTTTTAGAACCAACAGGCTTGGATGAAAGCATTGCTCTCATGAAATCGGGGGGCAAAGGAACTTTTATTTTACCCTCAGAGTTGGCCTACGGGCCGAAGGGTATGGGAAATATCATTCCGCCCAATACAGTTTTGGTTTTTGATGTTGAGCTTATTGAAGTAAAATAATTTTATTCAAAAATGTTAATGAGAAACTATTTTAAAATGGTATTTTGGTTCGGCGTATTGTCAGTGCTTGGCAGTTGTGATGAAGGAATTGACAATGATGCCGAGTTTGCTCGTCTGAATGACCAGGAAATCCAAAAATATATACAAGACAATAACCTCTCTGCAATTGGTACAGGTTCTGGGCTTTTTTATCAAATTACTCAAAGCTCCAATGGGGATAGTATTCGCGACGGTGATTCTGTCACTGTGCATTTTACAGCCAGGTTGGTCAATGGTTATGTGGTAGACTCTACTTCACGGTTTTTGGATCGCCCGGATGGGTTTCTCATAGGTGCCAGCCCAATCGTATTAGGGCTCAGTGAAGGACTCAAATTGATGAAGGAGGGTGAAAAGTCTATTTTGTTAGTGCCCTCTTATTTGGGCTATGGCTCTAATTTCAGCACACTGACTCCTCCCAATCTTCCTCCATATTCTACCATTGTGTATGAAATAGAAGTACTGGAGGTACGAAGTGAAGATGACCAGATCAATACCTTTATATCTACACTGCCTTTTTCAGAACCTACAACAGTGATTGAAGACAGCTTGCTTTTTTATAGAATCAGCGAAGGAACACCCAATACCAAACCAGATAATGGAGAGCAGTTGCGGGTAGCTTATCGTGGATTTTTGCTCAATGGGACTGAGTTTGATGAAGGGTTGGATTCTTCTTTTACATTCAGATTGGGGTTTGGGGAAGTAATCCAGGGATGGGATAAAGGTTTTAAGCTGATGAATGAAGGAGATAGTGCCTTATTTGTGATTTACTCCAAAGCGGCTTATGGGAGCACTGGAAATAATTCTATCCCAGCTTATGCTCCCCTGGCTTTTGAGGTCACTTTGGTCAAATCCGAAAAACAACAGATTATCGAGTATATCAATGCACAAGGTTTACAAAATGATACAGCTTCTACCAGTTCAGGATTGTATTATGTCAATACACAGCTTGGAACAGGTGCCACTCCCTCGGCTACTTCCAATGTGACCGTCAAACTCAAAGGCTCTTATATCGATTATTCGGGGCAGTTGGTAGAGTTTACCAATCAACCTTCTATTACCTTTGATCTGGAGACCGACAATCAGCAAGGTGGTCTTACAACCGGGCTTGAAGAGGGTATTCGCTTGATGAAACAAGGCGGGAAAATTATACTTATGATGCCCTCTAAATTGGCTTATGGAGAAGATGGCAATGACTCGGCTCCGTTTGTGCTTGAAAGAGCTCCAGTAATCTATGAGGTAGAATTGATTTCGGTGCAATAAATTGTGATCTATGCTTAAGCTTTGTTTTGCGACATCTAATCAAAATAAATTAAAAGAAGTTCGAGCCGGTTTGGCTTCGGGCTTTGAGCTTATTTCACTGGATGACCTTAATTTCTACGAGGAAATCCCTGAAACCAGCGGAACTATCGAGGGCAATTCTCTGCAAAAAGCACAATTTATCTGGGATCGTTTCCAGGTCAATTGCTTTGCAGATGATAGCGGATTGGAGGTTGATGCCTTAGACGGTGCGCCAGGAGTTGATTCAGCCTTTTACTCTGGAAGCCGGGATTTTGATGCAAATATTGCCTTTTTGCTGAATAATCTAAAAGATGAAAACAACCGACAGGCACAGTTTAAGGCCGTTTTTACCCTCGTGCTGGAAGGAAATGTGCAGCAATTTACAGGGATTATTCGTGGGCAAATCTTAGAACAAAAGCGGGGTGAGCAGGGTTTTGGCTATGACCCTGTTTTTGTACCGGATGGTTATAGCCATACTTTTGCAGAGATGACCTTGGACGAAAAAAACAAAATCAGCCACCGGGCACAAGCACTAAGGCAATTAATAGATTTTTTAAATAATTATCCCAAAATTTGAGTACAAATCACGAAGATTTTTCCACACCTACTCATAGTAGCTATGTAGTTGGAATTACAGGGGCCAGCGGTTCCGGCAAAACTTCCTTCGCCCACCGTCTTTGTGCGGCTTTTGCCCCGGATGAAATTTGTATCGTATCTCAAGATAATTATTACAAACCCTTTGAGCATCAACAACCTGACCCAAACGGAGTAATTAACTTTGACCTTCCCGAATCATTTCACCTGAAGGATTATGCCTCTGACATCAGGGCACTTCGAGATGGAAAAACCGTAAGAATACAGGAATATAATTTTAATAATAAAAACAACCCGATCAGCACTTCTATTGAGCTAACATCTACCCCCATTATCATTGTAGAGGGTCTGTTTATTTTTCATGCCCAAGAGCTTTGGGAGCTTTTTGACCTCAAAGTGTTTGTAGATGTAGAAGACCATATCCGATTAAAAAGACGAATTCTGCGAGATAATGAAGAAAGAGGGCATTCACTGGATGATGTCCTGTATCGTTATGAATTCCACGTATCTCCTTCTTACCAAAAATACATCGCACCCTATAAATTTGAATCTGATATGATCATCCCGAATAACCGGAATTTTGACAAAGGTTTGGAAGTATTGGTTGCCTTTTTGAAGAGTAAATTATAGCTTCGCATTTAATCAAAACAAATTATGAACAAATTTGCAGTTATTGGAATGGGGCAGTTTGGAGTGGCTATTGCCCGAAATCTAGCCAAAGAAGGCGCCGAAGTAATGGCTATTGACAATAACCCTGATCGGATAGAACTGATCAAAGATGAGGTCGCGCACGCAGTTACCCTGGATGCAACCGATCAAAGGGTTTTGGAAGCACAAAACATTCAGGAGATGGACGCCGTAGTGGTCGCCATTGGAGAAGATTTTGAAGCACTTTTGATGACCACCGTGCAGCTCATGGAGCTCCGAGTCGAGAGAATCATCGCTAGAGCAGCCAATACACAGCAAAGAATGATTCTGGAAAAACTAGGGATCAAAGATATTCTTTCCCCAGAAGAAGAAGTAGGGCGCACACTAGCCAAAACACTGCTCAATCCCAATATCAAATCCTTTTTACCCCTTCCTGACGGATACGAAATCGTAGAAATCAATACGCCTAAAAAAATAGCCGATAAATCCGTCCGTGAAATAGACCTTCGAAGAAAATATAACATCAATCTAATCACTATCAAAAGACTTTTTGAAGAAAATAAAGACGGACAAACGGTTGAAATTGAGCACATTATCGGGGTTCCTAGACCTGATACCATACTTTATGAAACAGACATTCTGATCGTGTTGGGCAAGTCTAAAGATGTGGATAAATTTGTCCACCTCAACGTTTAAGTTGAACTTTTACAAAATACATTCAAATAAATCTCAGGATAATTTGATAGATATATCAAAAATATCTCTATATTTGCAGCCAATTTAATCCCGGAGAATGAATAAGCGTCTAAAAATAATTCTAATCTATATTTCTCTGTTCAGCTACCTGATATTGAGCAATGTAGCAGCTTATTCCTCTTACCTGGAAAAATCCTTTGCCGAAAAAGCCAACACTGAAAAAAGTAGTAAATCCGCCCAAGAAAATAATTCTGAAGACCAAACGGTCATCTTACCGGATTTTACCCTGGAAGCAGTAGTACATTCACCTTCTATATTGCCCATGCAGGCTTTTTTGGTGATATACCCAATCCCCGAACCCATTCTTGAGATTACTTTCCCTTTTGAAGATACTCCCCGACCCCTTATTTCTTATCTAATCAAAACTTTTTGTAAGATCATTGTCATTAATGCGCCGTAGGTGCATCGATATCCCAATACTATATTTCTGAATCTGTAGTAGTCTGTGAATACACCGACCACGGCGATTAATTTATTCAACAAACAAATCACATTATTTCAAAGATTATTTTATTCAAAAGATATAAATTTTAAAAAAATGCAGAATAGAATTGGAGTTATTATACTATCAAGCGTCATATTTTTGCTTTGTGTGTATTATCTGTCCTTTACCTTTGTAGCGCAAAATATTGAACGTGCAGCTACTCAGCATGCCACAAACTCGAAAAATATTATTGATAGCAAGAAAAAAAGAGCCTATCTGGATTCACTCCGTGATAGCGATGAGCCTGTATACAATCTGATTTTTGACGATTATACCTATAAAGAGGTCAAAGAAAAAGAATTAGCCCTCGGCTTAGACTTACAAGGGGGAATGCACGTAACTCTGGAGGTTTCACCGGCTGACATCATCAAAGCTTTGGCAGCCAACAAAGCAGAAGATCCTCAGCTTAAAAAAGCCCTGGAAGATGCTCAAAAAAAGCAGCAAACAAGCCAAGATAATTTTGTAGACCTCTTTGCTGCTTCTTATCAAAAATTTGCCCCCAATAAGCAACTCAAAGAGATATTCACCAATACCACTACCCGAGGTAAAATCGATTTTAATTCTTCCAATGCAGATGTAATCAAGGTCATTCGCCAAGAAGTAGAAGATGCGTTTGATCGTTCATTCAATATCATCCGTACCCGAATTGATAAGTTTGGAGTCGCCAATCCGAATATTCAAAAATTGGCAGGAACTAACCGAATCCTGGTAGAGCTTCCTGGTGTGGATAATCCTGAGCGTGTACGCAAGCTGCTTTCAGGCGTGGCCAAGCTGGAATTCTGGGAAGTATGGGAAACAGAGGAGGTGCTACCTTATTATCAGGAGTTTGCTTCGTATCTGAGCCGTGAAATACAAAGGAAAAAAGCCCTGGAACCCAAGTCCCAAACTGCTAAAAACAATACAAAAGAAGGCACAGAAGACAATCCGCTTCTGGTAGATGACAAAACACCGGAAGATAATCCGCTTTTGGTAGAAGATGATAAAGACAAAGATAAAAAGAAGGATGTAAAAGACAGCAGTAAAAAAGAAGACAACCCACTGCTTGTAGAAGGAGATAGCTCAGAAAAAGGCAAAAAAACCGAAGGTGACTCGACCCAAAAAGACAGCACCGACCAAGTAGCCGCCGCCGACTCTGCCAAAGCAGATAGTGCTCAGATCGCCGCAGCTTTGGCTGCTCAAATACTACAGCCTATCAGAGACGGCTTTCAGGTCAAATTAAGTGATACAGCTCGTGTTAATGAATACCTCAATCGTTCTGAGGTAAAGGCATTATTCCCCTCCAACCTCAAATTCTTATGGGATGTAAAACCTGATGCCAACAACAACTTCATCGTGCTTTACCCAATTAAAAGAGGCCGTGGTGGTAAAGCTCCCCTAGAGGGTGAAGTCGTGGTAGATGCCCGTCAGGATTTTGATCAAGGAAAAGCCATTGTCAGCATGCAAATGAACGCTACGGGTGCTAAAGGTTGGAAAAGACTTACAGGAAGCAATGTAGGGCGTAGAGTTGCCATCGTACTGGATAATTATGTGTACTCCGCTCCCTATGTCAATGGTGAAATTCCGAATGGAAGCTCCCAAATCAGCGGTAATTTTACAGTCAATGAAGCCAAAGACTTGGCCAACGTACTGAAAGCCGGAAAACTACCCGCCCCCACCCGCATCGTAGAAGAAGCTACCTTAGGCCCTTCTCTCGGGCAGGAGTCTATCAATCAGGGATTATGGTCTATGGTCATTGGGCTTGCCATTGTGATGATCTTTATCATCTTGTATTATAAAACCAGCGGACTGGTGGCTGATTTGGCTCTGATTATCAATATCTTTTTTATTGTAGGTATCTTGGCGCAGTTTGGTGCCGTACTTACCTTACCCGGTATGGCGGGTATCGTACTCACGATAGGTATGTCGGTAGATGCCAACGTATTGATCTACGAACGGATTCGGGAAGAATTACACAATAAAAAGACACTCAAAAATGCCATCAAAATCGGCTACGAAAAGGCTTATAGCTCCATCATAGACGGTAATGCCACTACTTTCCTCACCGGGGTAATCTTATACAGCTTCGGCTCAGGAGGGGTAAAAGGTTTTGCCGTGACTTTGATGATCGGTATCGTGTGTTCGGTATTTACAGCAGTTTCTATCACTAGGGTCATTATTGAGTCCTTCCTCAGAAAAGAAAAAAGCAAGTTTATTTCTTTTGATTCGGTCTTCGCCAAAGATCCGTTTAGAGACATTAATTTTAACTTCGTAGGTATTCGTAAAAAAGCCTATATCTTTTCCAGCACACTGATCATTGTCGGATTGGCACTAGCGATGCTCAGAGGTCTGACTCTAGGTGTTGATTTCCAGGGAGGTAGGTCTTATGTGGTCGGATTTGATGCCCCGGTATCTGTGAATGAAGCCCGTGGCGCCGTCAGTAGTTTGTTTGAGGGAAGTACCGAAATTAAAACCTTCGGGGGTAATAATAAACTCAAAATCACAACCAGCCATCTGATTGCAGATGAATCAGCCGAAGCAGATAAAAAAGTAGAAGCTATCTTGCTGAAAGGCTTGGAAACATTCAAAGACAAAAACCCAGAGATCATCAGTTTCTCCAAAGTAGGTGCTACGATTGCTGATGATATTGCCAATACCTCTTATTTGGCTATTACCTTTACGATGATTGTAATTTTTCTTTATATCTTGGTACGTTTCCAAAAGTGGCAATATAGTTTAGGAGCTTTGATTGCTTTGGTGCATGATGTATTCATGGTGATTGCTTTTATGGCTTTTGCCAGGCTAATAGGTATATCTTATGAGATAGATCAGGTATTTATTGCCGCTATACTTACCGTGGTAGGTTATTCAATCAATGATACAGTGGTGGTATTTGACCGTATTCGGGAATTTGCCCATAATACAGATTCTTCCAAATTCCCTGATGATTTAAACCGTGCCATCAATGATACCCTCAGCCGTACCGTGATGACTTCCGGTACTACCCTGATGGTGGTGGTGGTTTTATTCCTATTGGGAGGGCAGATATTGGGTGGTTTCTCTTACGCCCTATTGGTTGGGATCACGATGGGAACATACTCCTCCATCTTTATAGCATCCCCGATTGTATTGGATATTTCACTGATGCTACAGCGAAAAACCAAAGAACAAAAGACGGTATTAAAAGCCAAAGGGTAAAACAAATCAATAATGTGTATGCAAGGGAGGTGAAAGCCTCCCTTTTTTATTGTAATCAGGCGATACGCACGTGTTTATAACACTAATTGTTAAAACTTAGAAATTTTTGCCAAAAAGTTGAGATAATTTCCGGGTTTTGTTATTAATCCATGAAGATAAAAAAATATTGTCATGGTCATCCAATCTAATCAAACACAAACACCGGAGGTAAATCAAACTTTTGAGCGATTCTCCTTCAAACTAAGCCGTCTGTTTATTAACCGACAATTGAATGTGTATCTACCGGATTATGGTTTTCAAGAGCTGAAAATGCAACCCATCATCAAGACGGTATACATCTTATTTCTCAAACACCCCGAAGGGATTTCATTTTACGATCTTAAAAAGTATCAGGCTGAAATCTGCGAAATTTACCGTACCATCAGCCCGCACGCAAGCAAAGAGATTTTAGAACTAAATTCTTCCCGACTGACCAACCGCCAGGACAACTCCATGAACGAAAAAATTTCCAGAATAAAAGGGCTGATCGGGAGCGTTTTGCCCGAATCAATTGCCAGGCAATATATGATCACGGGCAATAGGTCTGAACCCAAGAAGATTGCTCTAGACCGATCGCTGGTTTATTGGGAAGAGAAATAAATCATTCACCCAGAGATTAAAATTTTCTGATTATTTAATGGGAAAATAAAACAAATGATGTAGAAAAAGCTTAAAAAAATTACCAGTGTATTGTAAAAAGTCATTATTTAAAATAAGCTTATTCAAAAAAAATAATAAATAACTATCTAATAGTGAGTATTTTGTGAATACAATGACCAAGAATTTTATTCGTTTTTTGATTTAAAGCCTTTGTAATGAACTTTTGTAAAACGATTTTTTTTTGTAACTTGCCTTAGTAAATCGAGACCAATATTCTTTGATCATTACATGGAAAGAGACTGAGTATAAAAACTGTAAATTTTGCCTAACTAATATTTTCTTCAATAAAAAGTCCTTCCAGCATACTGGCGTATCTTTAGGTACATCCATTAAAAAAGATTCTAAAACGGTATTTTCGCTCAAACAAGGGTACTTTTCAGGCAAGTGAGAAAATTTTAATTTCCCCCTAAAGATAAAGGTATTTACCTTGTGTGAACACGACTTCAACTTAAGCGAATCCTACTTCATCTTGAGCGAATCTTACTTCAAGTTGTGCGGACATCACTTCAACTTAAGCGAATCCTACTTTATCTTGAGCGAATCCTACTTCAAGTTGTGCGGACATCGCTTCAACTTAAGCGAATCCTACTTTATCTTGAGCGAATCCTACTTCAACTTAAGCGAATCCTACTTCATCTTGAGCGAATCCTACTTTAAGTTGTGCGGACTTATCTTTTTCTGAAGAAAACCTATTCATTTTAAAGAAACCTAACTTTATTCTGGGAAGCTTAAGAAACGACGAAGTCGCTCAAAGCGACCTCGTCGTTGGGATAGATTGATCTTTTAGTAAAATGATAAGAAACCTAAAATTTCAACGTTTGGCGTAATCGATCCAATATTTTTGCTTAAATGTGTGTAAAGTACTTTTCTCGACCTTTGTGGCTTTGATTCCTTTGTAAGGTCTGCCTTCCAGAATATCATCGATTGCATCCGCAATAGCCAATACCCTTCCACGAATAGATCGATTACTTAATACGATGATACAGGTTTGATCTTTGAGATTTCGTTGGATGTACGTTTTGAATCCGGCATACAAACCAGCGTGGAAAATTTTATGGGGCTGATCGCTGAAAATCTTCCATCCGAAGCCATATTTGTAATGCCCGTGGTCTGCTACACTACTAGGGCGGATGGCTTCTTTGAAAGTACTTGCCGAGACAAGCGCGTTGTTGTGGAGTGCTTGATCCCACTTGATCAGATCGGCAGTAGAGGCACAGACACTTTTTTCACCAGCGATGCCATCATAAGGATGAAAGTCATTGAGCTCGAAACCATTGGGATAAGGAAAAGATAGTTCATAACCATAAGCCCGTCTTTTGGGAACAGTTTTGATACGGGTTTGGATTTTTATGGTCGTTTCTACTTTCAGTTCATTGTACGCTTCCAAAAGGGTGTCTGTGGCTACAAGTACAGTATCTTGGCTAATTTGAGTCTCAATATTTCGGGAATTATAAATAAAAGTACTTTTCATATCCAAAGGCTGAAAGATATGATGATGTAAAAAATGGGCAAAAGATTCTCCACTCACACGCTCCACGATGGAGGCAAGAAATACGTACCCTGTATTGCAATAAGCCGCCTGTGTGCCTGGTTTGAAGAGTAATTTGGGTTTTCTGACGCTAAAATACTTAATCAGATCATCGTTGGTGATGAGTTCTTTTTTGGGGAAAAACTGCAAAACAGGCAAATTGGCGTTCAAATAATCAGGAAGCCCTGAATTGTGATGCAATAAATTTCGAATCGTAACGCCTCCATACGGCAATTCAGGCAAGTATTTACAAATATCGTCATCATAGCTTAATTTGCCTTTTTCTTTCAAAATCATAATAGCCATCGCCGTAAACTGCTTGGAGACCGAAGCCAGATGAAAAGGTGTATCCAAGCTAAGGGTGTCTTTTTGTGCAAAATTAGCCCAGCCATAAGCCTGATGGTAGATCAGATTTCCTCGATCAACCACAGCAATGCTGCCGTTAAAAAGGTTGTTGTTGTAGAGTTCACTCAGAAAATTATCAATCTGATAGGCTTTGATAGCACTTTCAGGCTGACTAAAATTGAGTATGCCGGCCGAGTTTTGATTTACCAGCACCCCGGACGCATCCTGCGCCCTGGAAGATTGTGTACTTAGACATACTCCGAGGCAGAATCCCAGAGCGGTAATTGTTTTAATGGTTGTTCTAAAAGCCATAATTCTGTAATTAATCTAAACCGAAACTTATATTTTTTACTTAATCCTGCAAGTTATTCACCTTCCGAAGTCGTAGCTTCGCCGATCATCCCTAAGAATTCGGCTTCGGAAATCAACGATACATGTAGTTTTTGCGCTTTTTCAAGCTTGGAGGGACCCATTTTGTCTCCTGCCAGCAGATAATCTAGTTTTTTGGAGATAGACGAAACCACTTTTCCACCGTGGGCTTCGATCTTATCTTTCAGCTCATCCCGACCGAATTGCTGGAACACGCCAGAGATCACAAAAGTTTTGCCCTCGAGTTGGTTGCTTTGTAAGGCATAGCTTTTTCCGATCGCCTCAAACTGCAAGCCGGCGGTTTTGAGTCTTTGTATGAGTTTTTGGTTATCTGGGTCGGCAAAAAACTCTAGCACACTTTCTGCAATTTTTTCGCCAATATCTTCAACTTGGGTCAATTCCTCAAGGCTTGCCTTTGCCAGGGCATCTATATTTTTAAATGCTTCACTCAGTTTACGGGCTACGGTTCCTCCTACAAATCGGATTCCCAGCCCGAAAAGTACTCGATCAAAAGGCACATTTTTAGAAGCGGCAATACCGTCTACAAGATTTTGGGCAGATTTTTCAGCAAATCTTTCTAGGTTGACCAATTGATCAAACTTCAGATCGTACAAATCGGCAGGGTCTTTTACCAGTTGATGATCATAAAGCTGTGTAATGATTCCTTCCCCCAGCGATTCAATATCCAGGGCTTTTCGTTGGATAAAATGTTGGATTCGCCCTTTGACCTGTGGGGGGCAGGCTTTGATATTGGGGCAAAAATGGACGGCTTCCCCTTCTTTGCGGATCAAAGCCGTGTTACACTCTGGGCAATTTTGGATATACACCAGGGTTTGGCTTTGCGGGTCTCTTTTAGTCAAATCCACACCTGTTACTTTGGGAATTATTTCGCCGCCTTTTTCCACAAAGACAGTATCTCCTAGCCGAAGATCAAGGCGTTCAATTTCATTGGCATTGTGCAGGGAGGCTCTTTTCACGGTAGTACCAGCCAAAAATACAGGCTCAAGCTCTGCAACAGGGGTTACAGCACCTGTACGCCCTACCTGAAAAGTGATCCCATTCAAGCGGGTAGAGGTACTTTCAGCTTTGTATTTATAGGCAATTGCCCAGCGGGGGCTTTTGGATGTAAAGCCCAAAACCTCTTGCAGATTCAATGAATTGACCTTAATCACGACTCCGTCTGTTTCTAAGGGCAGGTTTTTACGTTCTTTTTCCCAATATTTGATGTACTCTATGACGGCCTCAATATCTCGACACAAGCGGTAGGTAGGAGATACTTGAAAGCCCCAAGATTCAATAGTTTTAATGGATTCTGCGTGGGTCTTGTAGGGGATATTTTCACCCAATAAAAAATAAAGATACATATCCAATTTGCGTCTGGCTACTTCGGCAGAATCCTGAAGTTTGAGCGTGCCTGAGGCAGTATTACGGGGATTGGCATAAAGTTCTTTGCCTTCTTCGGCTCTTTGTCGGTTTAGTTCTTCAAAAACTTTGTTGGGCATAAATACTTCTCCGCGCACTTCAAACTCAGCCGGAAATTGGTCGCCCTTGATACTCAGGGGCAAACTGCGGATGGTTTTGGCATTGGGCGTGATGTCGTCACCTTCGATGCCATCGCCCCTTGTTACGGCTCTTAGGAGTTTTCCATCCTGATAGGTCAGACTGATGGAAACCCCATCAAATTTCAGTTCGCAGACATACTCGATTTCCTCGAGGTTCAAGCCTTCACTTTCTAAGATTTTTTTGATTCTTTTGTCAAAATCCAGCAATTCTTCTTCCGAATAGGTATTTCCCAGCGAAAGCATCGGATATTTGTGACGAACGGTCGGGAAGTCTTTGGTGATTGTACCGCCCACACGCTGACTGGGAGAGTCTTCTTTTTTGAATTGTGGAAATTGTGCCTCCAGCCGGATAAGCTCTTCTAAAAGCATATCAAACTCATAATCAGAGATTTCAGAGCGGTTTTCTTGGTAATACAACGCATTGTGGTAGTTGATTTTCAGGCTAAGTTCATGGATTCTTTGTTCGGCGGTTTGTTCGGTCATGGTATGGATTTGGGCTTAATACGTGAGCAATTAAAAGCAATTCTTATTCTAAAATCTGTTTAAATCTACATATATTTTCAAATTTTGAATAATTTAGTCTGAAAAAAAACATCTTGAAAATGATCAAACCCCACTCGAGTACCTCAAAAACCGCCTATTCATTGGTTATAGCTTATCGGGACAGAGACGTAACATTGGTAAGAAGATGTTTGGAATCCATTCAAAATCAATCTTTTAAAAATTTTGAGTTGATTTTTGTAGATTATGGGAGTCATAGTGCTCAACAGGAAGCCGTAAAAGTATTGTGTAATCAAGATGAGCGTTTCCGATACATCTTCACAAATACCTGTGGGATGTATTGGAATAAATCCCGGGCCTTGAACCTGGCCTTTAGTCAATCACGATCTGAAGTAGTAGTAGTAGTAGATGTGGATTTAATCCTACCTAAAAATTTTCTAGAGTCGGTCAGGCAGGAGTTTGATCCGAAATATATACTCAATTATAAAGTATATTATCTTTCTAAGAGCTTTAAGAACTACGAATATCTGGAAAAAAAAGCCTCAAAACTCCGAAATTATCTTCCAAAATCAGATATCTACGCCAACGGTACTATTGTAATCAGCAAACAAGTATTTGGGGAGATCAGGGGTTATGATGAGTATTATCGTATTTGGGGGCTTGAAGATACAGATTTGATTGATCGTTGTGAGGCAAAAGGAGTGACACGACAAATCATGGATCGGGAAGATACCGTCGTATTTCATCAATGGCATCCACATTCAAACCTGGATATGCCTCAAGGCTGGGATGCAGTCAGCCATCATTATTTTGAAAACAAAAAAAAACAAAGTCTGGCGCAGTTGAATGAATTAAAAATTCAAAGTTCTACACATCAAATACTTTCCCTGAAAGAACGCCCCGCCCTTCATATTTTTGAAAAGCCCGAAAAATCAACAGGTTCCTGGTTTCAGTTTGGGTATCCCAAAGTAGAAACTTTGCTTGGCTTTATGCAGCGATTTATGGCTCTGGGTACTGGGGAATATGTTTATGTAAAGCAGCGATTTGAATTTTTCAGGCAATCCGATTTATCAAGGCTTGCAGGTATCGTGCGGTTTCTCAACAGATTACTGAGCCTTACTCCCATATCCTATCGTTTGGTAGATATTCAAAGTTATGATACCGAATATATAGGTTTGCCCGAAATCCGAGATTTTATTTTTTATTTTATCCTGCATTTTGAGCAGGATCATATCTTGGACTATTATCTGGAAGTTCGCAACAACGAATTAGATTTCGTAGTGGTCAAACGATAGGATTATTCAAAACTAATCTCTGTATTATCTCCGATATTGAGGCTTTGACTAAGCCCCCGGATGGAAGTATCATTTCCTACAATAGAGTGCTTGAGTACCACGTCTTTAAGCTCACTATAAGCCCCGATGATAGAATCACTCAGGATGGTATTTTTCAAGATGGTATTTTCACCTACGGCTACATTGGGTCCGATGATGGAGTGGCTGATTTTGCAGTTCAGTCCGATACTTACTGGAGGAATGATGATAGAATCCTCGAGGTTCTCAGGAATTTGTTGTCGGTGCTTATTGATATTGAGTAAGATGGCATTGGCTTCCAAGAGTGTTTCTTTTTTTCCACAATCAAACCAATTATCTACCTGAATGGTCTTCATCTTTTCACCTTCTTCTATCATTTTCATCAAAGCATCTGTGAGATAATACTCGTTATTGATTTTGATGTTATTTTGAATGATGTACTCTATGGAGTCTAGTAAAAGCATTGGATTGATAATTTTGTAGATACCGACAAGGGCTAGGTTAGATTTGGGAATGCGAGGTTTCTCTATGAGTTTTTGAATAAAACCCTCATTGTTCATCTCAGCAATACCAAACTGGAGTGGGTTAGCGACCTTGAGCACGCCTAAAACAGAATAGGGCGAAGCCAACATTTCTTTGAGGTTGAAGCTGGCAATGGTATCTCCCAATACAATGAGTATTTCTTTTTCGTGGCGAATATACTCTCTACACACCCAAATTGCGTGGGCAGAACCTTCGCGGGGTTCCTGAGTCACAAATTCAGCGTTGATTTCCTTGTATCGGGTAGTAATAAAATCTTCAATTTTATCGCCCAGGTATCCCAAAACAAAGACAAAATCGCGAAGCCCCCCATCAATCAATGAATCTACAATGTGCGAAAGCATGGGCTTACCAGCGATGGGTAGAAGCGTTTTGGGTTGAGTATGGGTATGCGGTCTGAGTTTTGAGCCGATACCTGCTACGGGAATAATTACTTTCATGAGAAATAAGCTAGTATAAATTATCAAAGATTAGTCAATTATAAATAAAAATCATTAAATTTCTCATTCAAATGAAAATGAAATTAAAGTTCCAAAGAATCTAGCATATTTGGTAGGAAATTTATAACTTCAAATCTATCAAATTTTAAGCTAGATTAGTGCGAAATTGCCGTAAATAATTCACGGGTTTGATTTAAAGAATAAAATTAGCTCCATTTATTTATTTTTCTTTTTTATTATAGTATTATTGTTTGTCATTTCGGTATATTTTTAAAAAAAATTAATTTTTGATCCTAATATTGGTTTTAAAAACAACTCAAAGCTCATTGACATTAACCTAGATAGAATGGATATGCAAGAAATAGAAATATCACAGTTAAGGGCACTCACAGATATGCTGAAAAGGAAGTTTGATTATGATTTTTCAAACTACGCCATGTCTTCTTTTCGAAGAAGAATACAAAGAATCATAGAAATTTACAAATTTCCCACATTTGATGCCCTGATGGACAAGCTTAACCTGGGAGATGTTAATTTTTTTCATGAATTTTTATCAGAGATTACTGTCAACGTCACCGAGATGTTTAGAGACCCTACCTTTTGGGTGGAGCTAAGAGAAAATATTTTACCTGGCATTTTTGATGAGAATAAAAATGTGAGTATTTGGCATGCTGGATGCTCTTCGGGGGAAGAAGTATTTTCAATGGCTATTGCACTCCGAGAAATGGATCTGCTCGATAAGGTACGCATTGTAGCAACCGATATAGATACGGCAATCCTCAAAAAAGCCAGGGAAGGCGTTTACTCTTCCAAAAATATGGAGCTTAACAGCAAAAACTATGAGCGCGCCAAAGGACCTTATACCCTGGATCGATATTTCAAAGAGCAAAACGGAAAGGCTTATCTGGATAAAAGCCTGATCAAAGACGTGATGTTTAAAGAACATAATTTGGTCAATGGTGCGGCATTTTCAAAATTTGACCTTATTTTGTGCCGAAATGTCATGATTTATTTCAACCAAACCTTACAAAATCAAGTGCTGAAAGTATTTCACGAAAGCCTTTTTAAATATAGTTATTTGGCGGTTGGCTCCAAAGAATCTCTTATTTGGTGTGAGATAGCTAATAAATTTGCAGTCGTTAATAACGAAGAAAAAATCTACAAAAAGATAAAAGATTAATTATTTCACAATTCAGTTTATGGGACGTTTCAACATAGAGAGCCACTATAAAGCCATTGTTATCGGAGGATCAGCTGGGAGTTTTCAAGTGATCAGTAAAATACTCAGTAGTTTACCGGTTGATTTTGAAACCCCTATCATGATGTGTCTGCACCGACTCCGACACGTCCGAAATGGATTTGTAGAAGCACTCAATATCAAGAGTACGATTGCAATTCAGGAGCCTTTTGATAAAGAAGCCATCAAAAAAGGAAAAATATACCTCGCCCCGGCAAATTATCACCTCTCCGTAGAATTAGGCAGTACTTTTGCTTTAACAACCGAAGAACTGGTGAATAACTCAAGACCATCTATCGATATTTTGTTTCAAACGGCTGCTTATGCCTATCGGCACAAATTAATTGGGATATTACTTTCAGGTGCCAACAAAGACGGTGCAGCCGGTATGAAGAGTATTCACGAAAGAGGAGGACTGACTGTCATCCAGAATCCTGAGGAGTGTCTGATTGATACGATGCCAAGCTCAGCACTCAAAGTTACTCAAATTGACCACTCCCTGAAAGTTGATGAGATTATAGAATTATTATTGCTATTTGATAAAAAAATTAAATCAAACTACTAAATAAACCTGAAACGACTGATGAAGTCATGGTATAAAATCATCGGAGCAGTTGCTATCATTGTCTATATTATATTGTTGTTTACGGTGGGTTATCAACTCTTTATCGACGATACAATCGCCCCGATTTTGACTCAAAAAAAACCCGAATTAATTCGCTTCTACATTGCGATGATCGTGGTAAGCTTTATCGGATTTTTTACGCTTGTTTTAGGTTCTAACCGTAGCGTAGATGTCATTTATGTAAAAAATAACACCCAGGAAGGTACCAATCAGCTATCTTCCACCACACCGTATAGTGCCCAAGAGCATGTCAATGGGCAAGCATCTTCCTCGGCACTTAAAAAAATTGAAGATATTATTCTTTCCAATCAATTTAATAAAAAACAACTGCTTGAGAGAATCCTTCGGACAATCTGTAATAACGTTCAGGCGGTTGTAGGCGCCATCTATATTTCCAAACTCATTGAAGATAATAAAATCCTCGAGATGGTGGTGAGTTATGCCTATTATAACACCAACAACCATCTGTTGCAATATGAATTCGGGCAGGGCTTGGTCGGTCAGGTAGCCAAAAACGGAAAAGAAATTGCCTTATCGTCTGTGCCCGATGCGTATATTAAGGTGGTTTCGGGGCTGGGGCATACCTCTCCCAATCATTTGTTTATTTTCCCCCTAAAAAATGAAGAAGAAGAGGTTTTGGGGGTCATCGAGCTGGCTTCTTTCAAGACCTTTAAGGAGAAGGAAAAAAATTTTTTGAAAGATGTGGCATTACTTTTGGCAAAAGAAATAGAAACTAACGAATACTATAATTTACGATTATAATTATTAACACAATCAGAGAATATGTTCGGCAGTGTCAAAATATTTTTAGGCTTAAAAATCACTTTACTGGTGATAGGCGTGGTGCTTACTTCCATCCTTGTCATTGGCTTGATAGCGTATGAAAGGAGTAAAAAAGCCGTAACTGCCCGCCACCTAGAGTCTATTGAGGTGATTGCTCAATTAAAAGCACGGCAGGTCGGCAGTTTTTTTGAGAGAATAAAAAGTAATATTGAATTCAGTGCCCAACTCAAAGTGGTTCAGGAAAGACTAAGCTCTTCCAATTATCTTTTTACTGACAATATTACACAACAAGATACCATTCGTTTTTTACTCAATCAGGATTCTTTGAATATCAACGATTCTATTCAAGAAATACCTCTGGCGGAGAACTTCTTGGGTGGCGATGAAAGTTTGCAGGATTTTTTTACCAAGATTTTAAAAAACTTTCAAATTAATAATGTATTTCTGACCAATCAGGAAGGACGGATTGTCTTTAGCGAAGGAGAAATCAAAAAATCTCGTAATCAAGCACTCGAGGGTCGCTTCTTTGGTGATCTCAACCAGGACGGAGATATCATCAGTGCCGGAAGAGACTCCGTATTCTTTAGCAATGTAGTCATAGACAGTGATTCCAATGCGCTCAACGGTAAGGAAAGCTATATCAAACACATGTACGTTTCAGCCCCCGTGATCAACCAAAAAGAAGAA
This sequence comes from Microscillaceae bacterium, assembly GCA_033765345.1. Taxonomy (GTDB): domain Bacteria; phylum Bacteroidota; class Bacteroidia; order Cytophagales; family Microscillaceae; genus JANRIC01. The sequence goes on along the minus strand of JANRIC010000252.1, from coordinate 37,498 downwards.
TTGCTTGGGGTATTGATTTATGATATAAATCTACAGACAGTCTACGATATGGTAGCTGACTCTACCGGGCTAGGCACAACGGGCGAAATCCTACTGGCTACCTACATCAATATCAACAATAGCATCTTTTTTCAAAACCCCAAAAGAGGGCAAGAATTCTATATCTTTTTGAGAGAACGTAATTGGTCTATCCGAACAGACCGAAAAATTCCTTCCCAAGACGCAGTCAAAGGCATCAAAGGGAGCGGATTTGCCAAAAACCGCGATAACAAAGACATTCTTGCTGCCTGGCTGCCCGTTCCGGTGATCAATTGGGGGCTAACTGTGGAATTTGACAGGGATGAAATCTACCAACCGGTGTATAATCTCATGTATTGGCTGATCTACTGGGGATTGGCAATCCTAGCGATTGCTATCTTTTTGGGTTTATTGTTTTCAAATGTATTGACAAATCCGCTGATCAAACTCAAAGAAGTAGTCAATCTGCTTTCCAGAGGAGTACTTCCCGAAAAGCTCAGAAATACCTCTCAGGATGAAATCGGCGAAATGGCAGATAAAATCAATGACCTGGTAGAAAACCTGCGAAATACTGCCTCTTTTGCCGAAAAAATCGGTCACGGAGATTTTGAGTCTGATTTTAATCCACTCAGCGAGGTGGATACCCTCGGCAATGCCCTCCTGAGTATGCGCGATAGTATCCAGCAATCTGCCCAAAGAGATGATGAACGCAACTGGATCGTAACCGGACTGGCTGAAATCGGGGATATTTTGCCCTCCATTTCTACCATTGAAGAATTAGGCGAACTGGTAAGTGAATACGTAACCAATAAAATCGGTGCCGTACAGGGTGCTTTCTACACCGTCAATGATGAAGACCATGAAAATCCCATCATTGAGATGAATGCGAGTTATGCTTATAATAAAAAGAAATATCTTAAAGCTCAATTTAAATTCGCAGAAGGATTGGTCGGGCAAGCAGCCATCGAGCAAGATACCATTGTAAGAACTGAAATTCCAGATGATTATATGACCATCAGTTCAGGTATTCTAGGAGACCAAAAACCTAAATGTATCCTCATCACACCCTTAATCACGAATGAAACGGTATACGGAGTGCTTGAATTTGCCGGATTTGAAAAGTTTAGCCACCGTGAAATAGAATTTGTAGAAGAAATCAGTGAGATTATCGCCCGTACCGTATTTAATATCAAGGTGCGGGAAAATACAGAAAAACTCCTTTTTGAATCTCAAAAAATGAGTAGTGAGCTTCGAGTACAGCAGGAAGTACTTCGCCAAAACGCCGAAGAAATGGAAGCCACTCAGGAAGAATTACAAAGAACCAACAAAGAACTCGAGACCCAGATCAGAGAGGTACAAAGAGCCACCGACCGAACCCGATTACTCCTTGAAAATGCCTCAGAGGTAATTACTATCTATGAAGCCGATGCAACTATCCGCTATATCAGCCCCTCAGTAGAAAAAATCTTGGGATATACCCAGGAAGAAATGATCGGCATTCGTGATATTGCGTATGTGCATCCTGACGGTGTAGAAGCCTACGAGCAGATGTTTAAAGACCTACTCGATAAACCTGATGAAAAAGTAACCATCGAGTTTAGCTACCAAACCAAATCCGGGCAAAGAATTTGGCTAGAAGCCACCGGAACAAACCTTTTCTCCGACCCTGCGATACAAGGGATTGTACTCAATACCCGTGATATTACAGAGCGACGTGCCGCTGAAAGAGAGCAAAGACTCAGAGGTCAGATGCAGGCTCTTTCCGAAAACTCTCCCGATCTGATCACCCGTATTTCCAAAGAAGGTACGGTATTTTATATCAATCCTACGATTGAAACTTACACAGGTAAAAATAAAGACAACTTTCTACAAAAACACCTCAAAGAACTTGAACTCGAAGGGGAAATTCTGGAATCCTGGAATGATATACTCAAGGAAGTCATTACCAAAAATCAAAAAATAGCCCTTGATATGGATTTTCCATCCATTATGGGTGAAAGGGTCATGCAGGTCAATGCCATCCCAGAATATAATGACCAAAGTAACCTGGAATCGGTGCTGGTTGTATCACACGATATAACTGAACGCAAAATCATCGAGCTGGAAATCTCCCAGAAAAACCGAAAAATCACGGAAAGTATCAATTATGCCAAAAGAATCCAGGAAGCTATCTTGCCTGATACCAACTACATCCGGCAGTTTTTGAAGGATTCTTTCATTCTTTACAAGCCCAGAGACGTAGTTAGTGGAGACTTCCCCTGGTTCTTGCAAAAAAATGATAATATTTATATTGCTGCCGTAGACTGTACAGGCCACGGTGTGCCTGGTGCTTTGATCTCTTTGATTGGTTTCTTCCTACTCAATAATATAGTCAATGTAAAAGAAGCCGATACACCAGGCGAAATCCTAGATATTTTGGATGAAGAAGTCACCAAAACCCTCAAACAGGATGAAAGTGATTCCTCAACCAAAGACGGAATGGATATTTCTTTGTGTAAAATCAATACCAAAAAAGGGCAACTCGAGTACGCAGGTGCTCACCGCCCACTGTATTATCTGACTGACGGCGAACTGCACGAAATTAAAGGCAATAAATTCCCTATTGGTGGAGCACAATACAAAAATAGAGGTAAGTTTACCAACACGGTAATAAACTATAAAGACAATGATTCGGTTTATTTGTTTTCCGACGGATTCCCGGATCAATTTGGTGGGCCTAAAAATAAGAAATTTTCTCCCCGAAGAATTAGAGAAATTATTAAAAATAACTCAAATTTGGAACTTGCAGAAATCAACCGGATTTTGGACAACCAATTTGAGGATTGGAGAGGAAATAATAAGCAAACTGACGATGTTTTAATGATTGGTATTAAATTATAAATTTAATTAATACTTTTGCGTACAAGTTTAAAGATTTGTGGCCTGTGCCAAGCCAAAACATCGAGATGTAAGGGCCTATTTGTGATACAGTCTTTTATAATGAGTATTAAAAGCTTGAAACACAATACTTATGAAATACATTTATGAATTACACAAGGTTATGGTGACCCGAAACCTCATCTTGGTGTATGAAGGCGAGTTTACCCAGGAAATCACAAAATCTGTTTTGGCGATGGCTGAAAGGAATATGGACGCAATTGGGGAAGACTCTACCATCAAAAGAAAAGTATTCAACGTAATGGTGGAATGTCTGCAAAATATTGTAAAACATTCTGATGAAATTGATGATATCAACTATGCCAATAAAAATAGTGCTATTTTTATGATCGGTAAGCAGGAAGATAAATATATCATCACCTCCGGAAACCCAGTTACAAATGAAAAAGTACAAGACTTACAAGGTAAGTTAGAGTATATCAACAGCCTGGATAAGGAAGGGCTAAAACAATTTTATAAAGATAAAATTAAAAATAGTAAGGGACTGACTAAAAAAGGTGGGGCAGGGCTCGGCTTTATAGACATGGCTCGTAAATCTGGGCAAAAACTGCAATTTGATTTCGAACCTATCAATGAAAGTATATCTTTTTTCTCTCTAAAAACGATTATTCGAAGAAACGTAGTTAAATAGAAAACAAGGTAATAATTAATTATACAAATATGGAAGTTATAAATTTAGACGGTACTGAAGATACTCCAAAAATAATCCTGGATCGCAACAACGGTATTTTTGAGATTTCTGGTAGATCCTTACCCGAAGATTCAGCCGAATTCTATCAGCCTATCCTTGATTGGCTTGATGAGTACAGCAAGAATCCTAATCCTGAAACCGTATTTATCTTCAAACTCGAATACTTTAATACCGCTTCTTCCAAATTGATTTTAGATATTCTCTCTAAACTCGAGACCATTGACAATACCACCATTTCCTGGTATTTTCACGAAGATGACGAAGACATGGAAGAAGCCGGAACTGAATTTTCCGAACTGGTAGAAGTACCTTTCGAGTTTAAAACCTATTAAATTAATTCAATGCACCCCAAAAACAAATGTTACTTTGCCAGCCTGCCCGGCAAAGTTTATCTTTGTTTTTGAGTGTATAAATTAATTGATAACATGAGTGAATTGTAGACCTTAGACTAGTTAATTCTAGAATATCTTTGTAAGTAGGGGCTTTCCAAGTACGTAATGCCATTAGTTTGCAGCTTTATATATGAGTGAAAATATTTTACAAGCATTAACGCAACTTTTCGCAATCATCACCAAACAAGACGGTGGAGCGACCGAGGTGGAAAGAAAGTTTGTGATCGATTATTTTATTCAGGAATTAGACCAAGACTCTGTCAAGGAGTATACCCGCCTGTATGACGAAGTATCTGAATACGGCAAGGTTCAAGCCATTGGACCTATGTCTATGAAAGAATCTGTGCGAATCCTCCGCTTCTGCAAGCAGATTAACGGAAATCTCGAGCAAAGGCAAAAAGTGATCATCCTTATTAAGCTTCTCGAGTTGGTAGCTTCTGACAAAAAATTTACCGAACAGCGCCGGGAGGTCATTGATACAGTCTCAAAAACTTTTAATATCAAAGACGACTACAATGCCATCGAAGGCTTTGTGCTTTGTGAAAGTTCCTCTGAGCTCAATTATCCTGATATTCTGGTAGCTAGTGCCAGTAATAAGCTGATTAGCCCCGCAGCAAAACACTATCCGGTGGATAAACTCCAGGGTGAAATTATCTTCAAAAGAGTAGATAGCGTAGACTTGTATTTTGTGAAATACATCGGTGAAGATGATGTAAAGCTGAACGGCTTCTCCATGAAACGCAATCAGGTCTACTTATTCACCAATGGTAGTAGCATCAAAAGCCAACAAGGTGCCTCGGTTTATTATGGAGATATCGCCTCCTTGTTCTTGCAAAACCTCCAAGATGCCAAGCTTTCTTTTACCGCCCGAAATATTGAGTTCAGATTCCCGAATGGTGGTATCGGAATCCAAAAACTCAGCATCTCCGAACCTCAAGGCAAACTGGTAGGAATCATGGGAGGTAGTGGTGCCGGTAAAACCACGCTCATGAACACTCTTGCCGGAATCACAAGCCCCTCAAGTGGTCAGGTACTCATCAATGGCATTGATATACACCAAGATAAGGATAAGATCGAGGGCGTAATCGGTTATGTAGCCCAAGATGATTTATTGATCGAGGAACTCACTGTCTATCAAAATCTCTACTACAACGCAAAACTTTGCTTCAAAAAACTAAATGAAAAAGAAATTGATATAAGGGTAATGACCACCCTGGCTAATCTAGGGCTGGATCATATCCGTAATCTCAAAGTAGGAAGCGTACTCAATAAAAAAATAAGCGGTGGGCAAAGAAAACGCCTTAATATTGCTCTCGAGCTGATCCGTGAGCCTGCCGTTATGTTTGTAGATGAACCTACTTCCGGACTCTCTTCCAAAGATTCTCAAAATGTAATTGACTTGCTCAAAGAACTTTCCATCAAAGGAAAACTCATCTTTGTAGTCATTCACCAACCCTCCGCAGATATTTATAAGACCTTTGATAAAATGATCATCCTCGACCGAGGTGGTTATTTGATATTCTACGGACCTCCCATCGAGGCAATTTCATACTTCAAACGCGAAACCAATCAGGCCGATAGCGAACGATGGAGCGAAAACCCTGAGGAAATCTTCAACCTTATCGAGAAGGAGGTCGTCAACGAATTCGGCCAAGAAACGGGCAAACGGCAGTTGAGCCCCAAACAGTGGAATGAACGATTTTTGACCAAACTTCAAATCGATGAAGTCGAGACTATCCTTGAAGCTCCACCAACCTCGCTAGACCGCCCCAATATCTTCAAACAGGCTTATCTCTTTACTATCAGAGATTTTCTGTCCAAAATTAGTAATACACAATATTTGCTCATCAACCTCCTGGAAGCACCTATATTGGCATTGTTGCTGGCTTATATAATCCGATTTCAGAACGAACCAAAAACCGGAGACTATGTCTATTATTTCAATGACAACGTACCCGCATATATTCTGATTTGTATTATCATAGCTTTGTTTATGGGGCTGACCGTAAGTGCTGAAGAAATTATCAAAGACTTAAAAATACAAAAAAGGGAACGATTTCTCAATTTGAGCCGGTTCGGATATCTTGCCTCCAAGATTATTATCCTTTTTATGTTATCTGCCATTCAGACTTTTTCCTTCGTATTGATCGGAAATCTCATCCTAGAAATACAAGGAGAATGGTTTACTTACTGGGCTGTGTTGTTCACGGTATCTTGTTTTGCCAATGTACTAGGGCTTAATATTTCTTCTACATTCAACTCAGTCATCACAATTTATATTACCATTCCTTTGCTGCTGATTCCTCAAATGATCCTCAGTGGAATTATCTTCCGCTATGAAAAGATGAACAAATACATCAGTGATAAAGGAAAAGTACCCCTGGTTGCCGATATTATGACTTCTCGCTGGGCTTTTGAAGCCATTATGGTCAATCAATTTGTAAATAATCCTTTTGAAAAAGATTTTTATCATCTTGATAAAGAAATCAGCCAAAATAAATTTCGGGTGACTTATTGGATTCCTGATCTTAAAACCCGACTTACTAAAGCACTGGAAAACAGAAATCTGAAAGAAAAAAATGACTCCATTCGGAAAAAAGTGGTGGATGATTTACGCCTTATCCGGCGCGAAATTAAAAAAATCAATGCTTATCCCGAACTTATAGAGGATTTTGATTTGGATAAACTACTGACCTATTCAAAGTTTAATTCCAAGATTTCAAATAAAATACAAACTTATTTTGACTCGCTTACGGTTCGTTTTCAAAACAATCTCAATGATGCCAGTAAGCAGAAAGACAAAGCCGTTGACCTCATTAAAGAAAAACGAGACCCGAATTATGACCACAATAAATATTTGAAAAAATACCATAATGAGGCGCAGGAAATTTTTGTAACCAATGTTGAAATTAAAGACCGTATTGTCGAGCATCAGGGTGCGTTGCTCCAGCAGATAGACCCAATCTATCTGGAACCTCGAATCTCAAAAAACCCACTCGACTATCGTACACATTTTATGGCACCCAAGAAGCACTTTGCAGGATATTTGTTTGATACGTATTATTTCAACATCGCTGTCATTTGGCTCTTAACCCTGATCTTGTACCTCACCCTTTATTATCAATTTTTTAAAGTGGTGGGTATGGTTTTTACAAAACTTAAATTTGGAAAAAAAGAATAAACCCGGAATCTCTTTTGATAACTAATAATGAATAACCCAACGAATAATATAAAAATGAAATCACTACAATATTTTCGCCCCAAACACCTGATTCTTTCTCTTGGTATTGCCTTGTTTCTGGCCGCTTGTGGTGGTTCCCCAAGTGGGAAAAGTACCCAAGAACTTCTTGAAGAAAGTAATGTTGAAGAAGATTCCAAACCTCAGACTCCCGCTGTGTCCAAAGAAGTACTGAGCGATATCGTAAAATCTATCCCTTCTCCCCTTGAAATCTCTTTCCTGATCAAAGACCTAGGAATCAAATACGATAAAACAATTCTTAATTCGGCTGATAATATCGCCAACTACAATACAAGCTACAAACAAGCACTCAACCTGGGGATCTATAGTACCGATTTGGGATATGCCAACATCTACGAGCAAACTCAGGATGCGCTCTATTACCTTACTTCTGTAAAAGATATGGCAGAGGGATTGAACATCGGCCAATTCTTTGATTTTAATACGATTAAAGAATTAGCTACTAGCAGCAACAACCTTGATTCCCTTTTACTCGTAACTAATACAAATCTTGAACGCATCAATGACCATTTGCAAGAAAACGGTCGCGCAGATTTAACGATTCTGATCCTGACAGGCGGTTGGCTTGAAGCTCTTTACCTTACCTGCGAAGTGGCTAAAAAACGCCCCAATGAACTGTTAAACAATCGAATCGGCGAACAAAAAATTATCCTTGAGCAACTCTTATTGCTCCTGTCTTTTTATGAAGATAATGATAAAATTAAATCGCTGATCGAAGATTTGAATGAACTCAGAGGCATTTATGACAATGTAAAAATCGTTTATGAGTACAAAGAATCTGCTTACAAAGAAGAAAATGGTATTTTGGTAGTAGAAGATAATACTTCCAGTAAGATTAATTTCACTTCCAAAGACTTAGATAACATTCTGAACGTTTCCATGAAAATACGCAATAAAATTATTACTTAATTAATATGAAAAACAGAATTTCAATCTTATTTTTAATAGCCGCTTTTTCAACTAATTTCTCTCAGATTTTGGCACAAGGAGACCCTCTTTTGAATAATATCATCAAAATTGTTTCTCCAGTTGAAATCTCTGATGTGATCAAAACAGCCGGAATTCAGTATAATCGAGAGATACTTAATAACCCCCAAAATATTTATCAGACCGAATTTAAACAAGCTCTTAACCTCGGGGTGTATAGCACTGATTTGGGATATGCCAATATCAATGAGCAAAGCAAAGACGCTTTGATGTACTTAACCTCTGTTAAAAAAACAGCCGATAAATTGAACTTGGGTGACTTTATTGATGTAAATAAAATATTAGGCCTAGCTGCCAATAAAAATAACCTCAATAAACTCCTTGAAGAAACTTCGGTGACTTTTGAAAACATGAGTACTTACCTCCAAGAACAGCAAAAGTCTAACCTCGCAGCCCTTATTATGGTAGGCGGCTGGCTTGAAATCCTTCATATTACTTGTCAGGTGGCTCAACAACAACCTGATAATAAAGAAATCACCAGCAGAATAGTAGAGCAGAAATTAATTCTTGGTCAATTGCTCCAAGTTTTGGAGAATTATCAGTCCGACCCAAATGTCGCAAATCTGACCAAAGACCTCTCTAACTTGAATACCCTCTTTGATAAATATAATTTTGATACCAATAGCAGTATTACTACCAAAGAAGAAACCATCGGTGGGGTTGAAATCCTCGTGGCAGAAGATACTAATATAAGTGCTGATATCAAATTATCTCTTGAAGAACTTCTAAAAATATCCAAAGTCGTCCACGATATTCGTTCTGTAATAATTCGTTAGTGATTATGAAATACAAAGTATTAAGTGGATTGATTGTCTTAGTCCTAAGCTATCAATCCACTTTTTCTCAAGAATCGGTGCAAGACCGCTCAGAAGTACTTAATAATTTATTAAAATCTATCCCATCCCCTCTAGAAATGTCTTCACTGATCAAAAACAGTGGGATCAAATTTGATGGGAGTATGCTTAATCCTTCCAAAAATGCTGCTAAATACCAGGATAAGTATTTTAGAGCACTTAACTTAGGCATTTTTAGCACAGATTTGGGTTATGTTAATATCTACAAAAACCAAGATACGCTTGCCCCCGCCTATTTACAAAGTATCATTACACTATCTAATGGGCTAAATATCAATAATCTGATCAATTTTACAACGATTACACAGTATGCACTAAGTAATAATCTGAATGGATTGCTGTCTGAAACTACGGTTTCTTTTGAAAAAATAAATCAAGAATTAATTAATAAACAAGAGCCCGAACTTTCTATCCTGATGCTCACAGGAGGCTGGCTTGAAACGCTGTACCTCACTTGTCAGGTAGCCAAAGCCCACCCCAACGAAGTATTGGATAGCCGAATTGCCGAACAAAAAATTGTACTCGACAAAATATTACCCTTGCTGAACAGTTATAAAAAAGGTAATCAGATGAATGAGCTTTATCTGGAGCTTAATTCACTCAATGAAGTATTCAAAAAAATTAAAATCAAGCAAAAAAATAAAGCAGATCAAAATTTCACCATCGAAAAATGGGGGGATTTGGAAGTTGTAGTATACCAAGGAAATGAAGATGATAAAAGCTCTATCAAATACAAATCCGAAGATATCGAGAATATCCTTACAACATCTTCTGCCATTCGTGATAAAATTGTAAAATAATATAAAAAGACTTAGCCATGAAGACAATATCATTTCTACCTTTTGCTTTGCTCATGCTTTTGGCTTTTGATATAGTGTTTGCACAATGTGATCCTGAATTCCTGAAACAAAAAGGAATCAAAAAGCTATCTGAAGAAAGCGGTTATACTTTTCTGAAAAGTTATGTAGTAGATGATCCGAAAGGCAAAAAATATTCGTATATTTTTAGCCAGGGAGCCAATTATATGATTACGTTGGCTAACTATAATCCTGATAACAAGGGCGTATATATTACCATTTACGACTCTAATAATCAGAAAATTGCTTCCAGTTTTACAGAAGGGAAATTTTTTCCGGCAATCGCTTTTACCTGTCATAGAACAGGGATTTATCAAATGCACTTTTCGTTTGAAGATACCAATAAGTTTTGTGCCGCCGGCGTGCTAGGTATGAAACGATAATATACAATGATTATGCAGTTATCCCAAGACTCATTTTTACAAGATGGGTCTTTTTTTGTTCGAGTTTGTTTTTTTCGGCTTCATTCTCATAAAATTGTTATTTTAGAGCAAATTTTTTCCGATTTTATTTTATAAGGAATGAAAATTAAATAAAATACAGCTTTAAGTTGTCAAGTAATTGATTACCAGTATATTATTTGATTGTTAATTATCCATTCCCAATATTTATTACTCTAATCCATTCCAATAAATTATGTGTGGCATCACCGGCATTTATGCATTCAACGAACTAGGCAGGTTTAATAGTGTCAAATTATCACAGGCCTTGGATACGCTTCGGCAGCGTGGGCCTGATTTTGCAGATATGTCTCTGCATCATTTCGTCAATCTTGGGCATACACGTCTTTCTATCATTGATTTGAGCCGAGAAGCCAATCAGCCGATGAAAGATGAAAGCGGGCGTTTTACGATTGTCTATAATGGAGAAATTTATAATTATCCAAGCCTTAAAAAAGACTTGGAAGAAAAAGGGTACAGCTTTCGTACCAACTGTGATACTGAGATTCTTCTTAAAGGATATATGCACGAGAAAGAGCAATTTTTGCATCGCGTCAATGGATTTTTTGCCTGTGCGATTTATGATGCTGATACTCAGGAGTTATTTTTGGCACGAGATCGCCTAGGAATCAAACCCCTACTGGTATACGAAGATGAAGACAAGCTTATTTTCGGCTCTGAAATGAAAGCACTCATCCGATTTGGGATCCCCAAAGAGCTGGATTACCTCAGCCTCAAGCAATTTCTACAGCTTAATTATATTCCTGGACCCAACACCATTCTAAAAAATGTACGAAGAATCGCTCCCGGACATTTTCTTAAGATCAAAAAAGGACAGATTATCGAACAAGCTTATTATCAAATCCCAAAGCCGCATCCCGCACACCCAGCTGCTGTCAGAGGTTATGAACAACAAAAAAAACAATTGCTTGAAATTCTCGAGCAATCCGTTCAACAAAGATTGATTGCAGACGTGCCACTTGGAGCTTTTCTGAGTGGAGGGATAGATTCGTCTGTCATCACGGCACTAGCCAGTAGATTTACAGATAAGCTCAATACTTTCTCGATTGGTTACCGGGATGAGGCTTTTTTTGATGAAACGCAGTACGCCAATCTGGTAGCCAAAAAGTTTAATACCCAGCATACCGTTTTTTCATTGACCAACCAAGATTTGTACGATCATCTTTTTCAGGTATTGGATTATATTGACGAGCCTTTTGCAGATTCATCTGCTTTGGCGGTTTATATTCTAAGCAAACGAACCGCCCAGAAGGTAAAAGTTGCCCTATCAGGTGATGGAGCCGATGAGCTGTTTTCGGGCTACAATAAGCATACGGCCGAATTTCGGGCACGTCAGGGAGGATTTTCCGCTCAAGTCATCAAAAATTTACAGCCTCTTTGGCAGAGACTCCCCAAGTCACGCAATAGTTTTTGGGGTAATAAGGTTCGGCAGCTACTTCGTTTTGCAGAAGGGCTTGATCTCTCTGAGAAAGAAAGATACTGGCGTTGGGCTATTTTTGCTCAGGAGCAGGAAGTACAAAATTTGCTTTCCGAAAGCAGCCGTGCTCAAATTCAGGATGCTTTATACCAAAACCGCAAAGAAGCTATTTTACAACATATTCATCATTACTCGGGAAAATCCCTGGAAGCTTTTAATGAAGTGCTTTATACAGATATGCAATTGGTATTGCCTGGCGATATGCTCACTAAGGTAGATATGATGTCAATGGCCAATAGTCTGGAAGTAAGGGTACCTTTTCTGGATCATCATTTGGTAGATTTTGTGATGAGTTTGCCGGCTGAGTCCAAAATAAACTCAGGTATGCGAAAAAGAATACTACAGGATACCTTCCGAGATGTACTCCCCAAGGAGTTGTATCGTCGCCCTAAAAAAGGCTTTGAAGTCCCTCTGCTGAAATGGTTTAGAGGAGAATTAAGAGGGCTGATTGAGGATGATTTGTTAAAAGATGAGTTTATTCAAGAGCAGGGGATTTTTGCAGTAGAGGAAGTAAAAAAGATGAAAAATCAACTTTTTTCAGCCAACCCTCAAGATGTACACGCACGTATCTGGGGCTTGATCGTGTTTCAGTATTGGTGGAAGAAATGGTTTAACTAAACCTATAAAGCCTGAGAACGCAGGGTCCGTGTACACCGCCTTATAAGTTTAGTCTATACAATGCCATAGGGGCTGAGGCAAAACCGGAGAAATATCCCTTAAGCGTTTGATTAGGGGTTATTTGAGAAAAAACTGTTTGATCAATCCAAGTAGTGCTTGGTTGAATTGAGTTTTACGAATAGATTTGAAAGGGTTTAGTAATCTTTGTCTAAGTCCTCTCTGGCTTTTTCAATTTGGTCATTGATTAGTTTAAGTAAATTGGGAGAGCTCTTTTTGTTCACAAGCTTTATGCCTAGCCTTTTGGCAAAGTTTAATAGCTGATCCAATTCTTTCTGGTTGGAAACCTCAAAACTTACGATTTTCATAGAGAAGCCAAGTTAAGATGAAGTTGAATGATTTATTACTTCAAATCTAATAAATAAAAACTCTAAATTCCATACTTATTAGACATGTTTTTTAGACATGTTTCTCGAGCTTTCTCTGTGCTTTATTACATCATTCCCAAAGGTATTTTAAGATAGCATTTTTTATCAAATCAGGTCTTTTCCAGGGGATTAGGTGATTGAGCTTAGGGTCATAAATCACTTCCAGAGGGGCATTTAGCATCATTTTTTCACCAAAATAGGAATTTTCTATGGGCACTAAACCGTCTTTTTCGCCGTGAATGAGGGTGGTAGGGTTATGAAGTTGTTGCCAATAGGGGAGCATTTTATTTAATTCCTCTACGTGTGAAAGTTTTTCATCATTAGTCACCCGAATACTCCGGGGTAATGCCCAACGAAAAAGAAACCAATCAGCCGGATAAGATACCCAAAATACTTTTTCATTTTTGGGATCAATTGCTGGGGCGGCCATCACGAGCGGCCCGACCAATTCGGGATAATCCATGGCCATCTGAGCGATGATCGGCCCGCCGTAAGAGTGCCCAACGAGAATAGGAGCTTTGGGGTTTTTATTCAGGTCTAAAATTGGTTTCAACAAAGCAGCTTGTTTTTTAATAGATATTTCTGCCTTGCCTAAGCCGGAATAACCGTGTCCGGGGCGGTCTACGGAGATCATTCGAGCCTTGCGGAGCAGCGTACTGTCTTTCATAAATTCTTTGAAGGCTATCCACGAACCTGGTGCACCGTGAATAAACAGCACCATCGGCAAAGTATCTGCCCCCACTTCTACGTAATAGATTTCGCGCTCCTCAATCGTATATCGTACTATTTTAGGCTTGTAGGCAGTGTTGCTGAATTCTTCATAAATAGCCTTATCCCGCATACGCATTTTGAAGCAAGAAGACAAAAACAATGGAATAATAATTAATAAAATGCTGATATAGAGCCTCTTATAATTAGATTTGATTTTATAGATAAGCATAAGAACAATTTATCTTTTTTATAGACGAATAGCTCTGGAAAGATAGTTTATAAATCTCGAATTTTAATAATAATGTCGTGTGGAGCGGTTTCATCTCCTCCAAAATAAGGATATAATTTATATCCTAGTCCGTTTCCAGCGCAGGTGCGTGGTACTTCACGGGTGACTCCATTGAGTTTGAAAATATATTTTTGTTCGCTCAGGTTGATCTCACAGATATAAGCCCGGTGTAAGTCAATGGCTGTGATAAATTCTGAAATTCGCTCTCCATTTTTATAACAATAAGCGTGTAGCTCCAGGCGGTTTTGATACCAACGCCAGCCAAATCGGGTACTATTCTCTTGATGTGAACTAAAGCAATCCGAAAATCCATACAATTTATTAATATCTGCCTGATTTTCAGGGTTTCGCGTCTTGTAAACAGCACTGCTATCGAAAATTACCTCAAAACGAAATTGAGTGCTATTGACAAACTCAAAGCTATTGACAGACCTGTGCGTCCCTTGGCGAATGATATACGTCTGATAATCCATTGGGAGCTGGGGCTGAATATGGAGCAATAAGAGGCTAAAGAACAGCCCGATAAAGCTTATTGGAATTGGATTCATAGGGTACAAACACTTGTGGATGAGTCTCCAAGATAATGTTTTTTAAGAAATAAGACAAGTTCCAGAGGTATCGTATCTTTGGCTCTTTATGATTTTACTTGAAGATAAATCTATTCAAACGACAGCGTCGCTCAAAAAGACCTCGTTGTTGCCCAGTTTAATATGGAAATAAAAATGCTGTTGGTGTGTAATTCTAAGGAAAATTACATATAAAAGGGGAGCAGTTCCCTTTTTTATGATTTATAATTATGATCCAGCCAAAGTGGCCTTCATTTTCACCTCCTTGCCATAAGCGGCAATTCCGACCTGGAGGATTTGCCGAAGTTCTCTTTGCTTGAGCTCTGCAGCATAATTTTTTTGGAGGATTTGATCCAGTGCCCTGGCAGCCATTTTATCGAGATCGTCTTGTTTTTCGGCACTTTTCAGCTCTATGACAACACCAAGATTTTTATCGGTTCTGGGGATAAGTACAATGTCGTAGCGGCCGTAACCTGACTCACGGTTGGATTTGATTTCGTGGCTATGCTCCAGATTTACCAAAAGCCCTAGGATAAAAGCATGGTAAAAGTTTTCGGATTCTTCGCCTTGTGTATCGTGATAGCTAAATATTCGCTCGGCAAATAGCCTAAGTTTTTTCTCAAATAAAGTAATGTCTCCTTGTGTAAGTGCTTCCAGCATGATCAAAATCTCACGTCCACCCACTTGTTTATTGACCCAATCCAAGATAAAAGATTCATACAGATAAGTCACTTCACGGTTGGGGATTTCTAGGTCATACACAAAAAAATTTCCCTGACGGGTGCGGTTCTTGGCATTCAAATAACCTCCGAATAGCAGTAAATTCCAGATAGCAGATTTGTTTTCCGTCAAGTCAGGGAAAGTCAAATGTTCGTGGATAATTTGTTTGGGAATGGCTTTACCTGCCACCAGATCAGCGAGTTCCTGCCGAATATCTGTATCCCTTTGAGGCTGAAACATGTAAGTCCTGAGCAATTGGTTATCGCTGGTATTGACCCAATAAGGTTGGCAACCTTCCTCTATGGAGGAGAGAAACCTCAAAATTGACCAGGGATTATAGATAATCTCTCCATTACCGAAGTAATAACCATTGTACCAAGATTGCACTTCGGGTAGCTGATCGCTGATTTGTTGTTCTTCCAAAAGTCCTTTCACTTCATCCTGTGTAAATCCAAACTTGTCCGCAAATTTGAAGCTCAACAGAGAATGCTCCGAGAGATTATTCAAGCCCGAAAAAACCCCTTCTTTGGCTACCCTGAAAATCCCTGTAATCACCCCTTTTTCTAGATAAGAATTGTCCTTAAAAGCACTTTCAAACAAAATTTTGACAAAAGGAATAATCTGCTCATAAAATCCATTCAAAAAAGCTACATTAATAGGCGTATCATATTCATCTATCAAAATGACCACTCTTTCCTGATGGAATTCACAAAGAAACTTAGAAAGTTGCCCCAGGCTTTGGGTATAATCTGCTGTTTCAGCCCGGTTAAGTATGATTTTTTGAAAGTAATCCTTGTCAGTTTCCGAAAGACTTTCCAAAAGATATGCGTGTCTTTTAAATTCTTCTCTGATAATGAATTTAAATTGCAAGAGAGCATCTTCCCAATGAATGTGCTTGATACTTTTGAAGGTAAGAAAAATCACAGGGTATTTCCCTTGTTGCTCTTTGTAAAAATTATCCTCCTGCCAGATTTTCAGGTCTTTGAAGAGATAAGAACTGTCTTCAGCCGTTTTTTCAAAAAAATATTTTAATAAAGACATATTCAGTGTTTTGCCAAAGCGACGAGGGCGGATGAGTAATACAATTAAAGAATTTTCCAGGATTTCCTTAATAAGAAGACTCTTATCGATATAACGATAGTTTTCTTCTATAATTCTTTTAAAATCCGAAATACCAATGGGTGATTTTTTAACGATCATACGTTTTTTGTTTAATATCACAAATCTTCCAGCTTGATCCCAATAAACCTTCTACACAAATATACTTTTTTTTGCTGAAAAATTAAACCCTGTAAAAAAACGCTAGTGTTCAAGATTGATGCGAGGAGTTTGGGAAAGTGAAATATACAAAGTTTTTCAAACCTTGAATTCACGGCATTGCTTGTTATACACTACCCAGCACCAATTCATCAATATTTTTTCTGAAAATTTAATTCTATCTGAGAATATTATTATTTTATGGCTAAATTCGTCGTTCAGAGTAATTTTAGATCACTTTTCCCTAAATATTGATCAATTCATATACCTATGCAAGAATTACAAACAAATGTAGCTGCTTTTAGAACCGAAACCCGAAACTGGCTGGAAGAAAACTGCCCCCAAGAAATGCGTATACCTGCCAAAGATGAAAATGATTATTTCTGGGGAGGACGAAACGCAAGTTTCAGCAGTGAAGCCCAAAAAATTTGGTTTGAGCGTATGCGTGACCGCGGCTGGACTGCCCCCCACTGGCCTAAAATCTACGGCGGAGGTGGACTCTCCAAAGAGGAATATAAAATCCTGCTCGAGGAAATGAATCGCCTGGGCTGTTGCCTTCCACTCAGTAGCTTCGGAATCTGGATGCTTGGACCAGCACTGATGATGTACGGTACCGAAGAACAGAAAATGGAACACCTGCCCAAAATCGTACGTGGTGAAATACGCTGGTGTCAGGGCTATAGCGAACCGGGCGCAGGTTCGGACTTGGCCAGTCTACAAATGCGCGCCGAAGATCAGGGAGATTATTATCTTGTAAACGGCTCCAAAATCTGGACTTCCTATGCCGATAAGGCAGACTGGATATTCTGCTTGGTGCGTACTGATCCTGAAGTCCCCAAACACGCCGGAATCAGTTTTTTACTCATTGATATGGCTTCTCCAGGAGTAAGCACCCAACCGATCAAGTTGATCAGTGGGAAATCTCCTTTTTGTCAGACTTATTTTGACCAAGTAAAAGTACCCAAAGAAAATCTGATGGGGCAGGAAAACGGCGGCTGGACAATCGCCAAATACCTCCTTCAGCACGAAAGGGATATGATCGGATCTTCTTTTAATGCTGCCGCCGAAAAAATGCTCCACGAAACAGCCATCGAGTCCATCGAGCTTGAAAAGGGCAAACTTAGCGACCCCATCCTCCGTCAGGAAGTCGCACAGCTTGAAATGAACTGGATGGCACACGAAATCAATGTGACCCGTGGCATGGATGAAGCCAAACTCGGCGCAGGCATGGGCGCAAAATCTTCTATGTACAAATACATCGGAACCGAACTCAACAAACAAAAACACGAAATCATCATCTCTCTGTATGGCTTCCATGCACTGGGCTGGGAGGGTGAAGCCTTTCAGGAAGGTGACATCCCCCGCAAATGGTTGCGTACCAAAGCCAACTCCATCGAGGGAGGAACTTCTGAAATTCAACTCAACATTATTGCTAAACATATCCTGGGGCTACCCGGCTAAACCTTACACTGATGCAAGAAACAACTCTACCTACATCCCACTTATTGGTGCTAAATGAAGAACAAGAGCTACTCAAAAGCTCCGCTCGTGATTTTTTCAAAGAAAAATCTCCAGTAAGTGCCCTCCGCACCCTGAGAGATACCCGGAACGAAAAAGGTTTTGATCCCCAACTTTGGCAACAGATGGCTGAAATGGGCTGGGCGGGTATGGTGATTCCCGAAGCTTATGGAGGGCTGGATTTTGGCTACCTGGGTATGGGAATTGTCTTGGAAGAAGCCGCTCGTACGCTTATTGCTTCTCCGCTTATATCGACTGCTTTGGTAAGTGCAACAGCATTGAGATTGGGCGGAAGTGAAGCCCAAAAAGAACGCTTTTTACCAGATATTGCCGAAGGAAATCTACTGATGAGCCTTGCACTGGAAGAAGGTAAGCACCACAATCCCCTTAAGATCAGTACAGAAGCCCGACAAGAAGGATCGTATTTTATTTTGAACGGAAGCAAAACCTTCGTCATAGATGGGCACATAGCAGATCAGTTTATTATAGCCGCTCGTAGCTCCCAAAAACCCGGCGACTCTCAGGGAATCAGCTTGTTTGTTGTCGATGCCCAAGCCGAAGGGCTGCAAATCCGGCGTACTATATCGCTGGATAGTCGCAATTATGCAGATATACAAATACAAGGGCTGAAAGTAAGCGCAGATGCGCTTTTAGGGGAGTTGGGTCAAGGCTACGAACTCTTGCAAACAGTTTTGGATATAAGCAACATACACCTGGCTGCCGAACTTTCAGGATTGATGCAGGAGGCTTTTGAACGAACTATGGCCTATCTCAAAGAACGTAAACAATTTGGTGTACCGATCGGAAGTTTTCAGGGACTACAGCACCGAGCGGCTGATTTGTATTGCCATATTGAGATGTGCCAGTCGGTAGTCAGGAAAGCACTGATGGCCATCGATGCCCAAGCCAATAATCTGCCACTCTTGGCGAGCCTAGCCAAAGCCAAAACCTGTGAAACCGTAAAACGAGTCACCAACGAAGCCATTCAGATGTTTGGAGGAATCGGTGTGACAGATGATGAGGAAATTGGCTTTTTCCTCAAAAGAGCCCGTGCCGTACAAATGACCTTCGGTGATTATGCCTATCACCTGGATCGATTTGCAAGCTTACAGGGCTATTAGAATCATCATCTTTTCGTCATATATTTGGAAACACGGATTTTATGGATAAATCCGTGTTAGTACTCAGGCTAAAAACAGATAAGTGAAAACAAAAAACAAATTGAAGGGGACTGTGAATAAATTATTTTTGTAAAATGCCGGATTTGAATAAAATATACCTGTTTAGAATTACGCATATTGAGAATATACCCCATGTTCTTCAAAATGGCATTACTCATTCAACTTCGGTAAATGCAAATCCCAATTTTGTCCCTATTGGGGATAGTAGTCTAATTGCTACACGAAATAATTTCTCATTGAATAATGGCAGGCGGTTAGGAGATTACATTCCCTTTTATTTTGGAGTAAGAACACCGATGCTCTATGTTATTCAAAAGGGTTTTAATAGTGTAGCTTCTACTCCGGCAGAAAACATTGTTTATTGTGTGAGTTCTATTCAAAAAATTGTAAATTTAAAATTAGATTTTATTTTCACAGACGGTCACACCAATAATAGCTTTAGTTCTCAATATACGATTGCTGATATTCAAAGTATTGATAGTATTATAGATAAAAATGCCATCAACGCCAAGTATTGGAAAGATGAAAATGATTTGGACAAAAAACGCAGAAAAGAAGCAGAGTTTTTGGTCTTGGGAGATGTTATTTCGGAAGGTATTTTAGGCTATTTGACTTACAATGAAAACGCACAAAAACGGTTGATAGATTTTGGTGCTGATGCTACCAAAGTAATCATTAAATCTGAATATTATTTTTAAATTATGATACATTACAAAACTGGCAACTTGCTAGAAAGCGAAGCAGACGCATTGGTAAATACCGTAAACACCGTCGGTGTGATGGGTAAAGGCATTGCTTTACAGTTTAAAAATATGTTCCCCAACAACTTCAAGCTGTATTCCAATGCTTGTAAAAACAAAGAACTAGGTATTGGCCAATTATTAGTTACAGAAGAAAAATCATTGTTATTAGGTAAAAAAATCATTATCAATTTCCCTACAAAAACTAATTGGCGTTTGCCCTCCGAATATCAATACATTGAGTCTGGATTAACTGAACTTGTGAAAATTATCAAAGAAAAAAATATTAAATCAATGGCTATTCCACCACTTGGGGCAGGAAATGGCGGTTTAGATTGGAATAAAGTGAAACAGATTTTGGAAAAATATTTAACAAAGGTAGACTGTGATATTTATATTTATGAGCCAAATGCCATCATACAGGAAGCCCTGAGAAAGGAAAGAGTCAAATTGACACCTGCAAGAGCAATGCTGCTCTCTGTATTATATGATTTGGTTCGTCATGGCGAGTTTGTGTCAGAGTTCACCTCAGAAAAAATTGCTTATTTCCTGCAACGATTTGGCGCAAAAGATATTTTTAAGTTAGAGTTTTCGCCAAATTTTTATGGACCTTATTCAGGTAGAGTAAAACACGTCTTATATTACTTGAATGGAAGTTACATCATAGGTTACAGTTCCAAAGACAAAAAACCTTTTGAAGAATTAGGTTTAATTCCTGATGCTGAAATTGAAGTTAACCAATTTTTAGATAAACCTGAAAACACAACCTACAAAAACATTGTAGAAAGAACAAAATCATGCTTAACAGGATTTTATTCTCCGTTTGGTTTAGAGCTACTTTCTACCATAGATTTTATTATTTCAGAAAAGAAAGTAAATACAACAGAAGATATTATCCATGAATTGGAAAATTGGAGCGACAGAAAAAAAACTCTATTTACCAATCAAAAATTTATTCAAATAGCATTGAATAACTTGAATCAATATCTGAATTAATGGAAACCCAAACACACAAATCGCCTGTGAGAACGCAGGCGAGAGGGAAGTAAATTAGATCAGATAAATAAAATAACTTCCGAAGCTCAACGCATAGCTTCTGAAGCTCAATACATAACTTCTGAAGCTCAACGCATTTGTAGTACTTGCAAAATTTCGCCGAATATCCCTATTCATTATCAATACAAAAGCCTTTGGAGTGGAGTACAATCCCAAATAACCTAAATTCTACCTGAAATATGAACTTCTAATAATGGGAGTAAATTGCCGACAATGGGATAAAAGACAAGGGCTTGCCAATATAAAAGTTATGATTATCAAGTAATTAGCCTCTTGGCATCAAATTGGACTAGACCTAGTCAAGAGTTAAGTACTCGATGCATAGCTGGTTGAAGAATGTTCGAAAAAGCTCGTTCCTTTGGGATGAGCTTTTTTTATGGACAATGGACTATCAACCCAACCCTAGGGAAGCTTTGCTTTATTTAAGTGTATCGACCATCCCGGTGGCCAACGCGCGCCAAAGGAGCTTAAGGAAGCCGTCTTCTCGGGTACGGATATAATTTACCTCACCGGTTTTTACCTTGCGGCGATCGAGGTTATTTTTATTGTTGATGATCATATTGGCTAAAAAAGTAATCAAACCTCGCTTTTTTTGATGATTTTCCTGGTTGAGTACCTGGATTTTAAGTTTATTATAACCTGCCGCCAATGTACCTGTGGCAAGCGTATCCCTGATTTCTGCCTGATAATTGATTTTGTCGATATGTCCTTTTTTGATGCGGATGTGTTCATTAGACTCGATCATGCTATTAAAGAATTTGGCTTCCATCTGCCCCAACCTTCCATAATATTCACAGTAAAATTCAGGCGCGTGGAGTGCCAGCCGCATAACGGCTGAAAGCTTTCCTTCTCCCATCAATTTGGCTCCTACGACAATAAGCACGGTATCAGATTGATCAACTGTATTGAATTGATACATATTTCCGTTTAATTCTGTAAAAAAGACTTTACCGACCCCTACTCCTCCCCGTACCTTTTCACTGTATTTGACTTCTGAGTGGAGAATTCTCAGGGTATCAATGCTGATCGGTATGGGGATGCGTTGGAAAGCCAGATGGGGCATTCGAGGTACAAAATTAGAATCCCTGGGGAAGGTTTTATCTCTATAAATGTCTGTGATGGCTTCATTGACCGTAAATTTTCGGATGACCACCTCGCGGTGATTGATGAGTCTTTTAAAATCAACACCGGATAGCTCAATTTCTTCTGCGGAGGTTTTGAAGCGATCTACCTGATAGCCGCCGTTTTTTACCACAAAAACACTGTCATTGACCGTAGTAGGTTTGAAGTCGAAGCCCTGAATCTTGAGGGTAGAATTTTGGGAGGAAGCCTGAAGTTGTTGTAGATTAATCTGATAAAGCTCATCAAGGGTTTGGGTATGATAATTCTGTAGACTCAGGTTCATTTTCTTTGAAAAGAGAATCTTATCGGCACTATTATTTACCGTAGAGTCAATTTTAAGGGCAAAGAGTGAAAAATCTACACTGTCAGCCGAATGTTGGTTAAGAACTTCGCGATTTTCGTGTAAAATTTTCTGGGTGAATTTTAGTGAGCCTTTGCTAAAAATTAATGTATCAATCTCGATGTAATAGGGGAGTTTTCCCAGAACCTCCTCTGGAGTTTGAGCTGCTGCTTGGGGGTCTTTGTCCTTGATGCGGTTATAATACAGGTCGATGCGAGGTTGTTTGAATTCAATTTTATGGAGTTGGTAACCCTGGTTATCCAGGAGGCGTTTAAAATCAGCCGTTGAGATATTTACCTGATCGGCTTGAATGTCGTAGCGCATCTTTCGGTAGGGGGATAAACTATCAAAAGCTTCCCTGCTCCATAGAGGCTGATAGTGCAGATTTTTAAGCTCCAGAATGGAGTCGGTTAGTACACTTTGCAGATTGTCAAAAGATAGCCTATACAGACCATCAGGCGTGAGGAAATGATATTTCTTAACCTGGATTTCGATGTCGTCTGAATACAAAAAGCGCGAAGAGTCTTTTTTTCGTTCGGTAGATTTATCGAGAGCCAGCTCAATATTTTTGGCAAAAATATCTACCGAATCAGCCTGATGGAGGGCAGTTCCTTTGCTTCCGTCGGGCAGTGGGTTAAGCAATGAATAACGGAAGGTAGCATTTTGTAGGGCAAAAGTATCCATTCGGATATAAAAAGGAATTGATCTAAGTAATTCTTCGGCTGTTTTAGATTTTTTGTCGGGGTTGGATTCTTTGTGTTTGTCTGTGTATAGCTCAATCTGTGGTTCTTGCACAAAAAGAGATCGTAGTACAAATTCCTGATCAAAAACAAGTCGGTCTACATCGATGGAGTTGGTTTGGATGCTCTTCAAACGGGCATCTATGTAGGTACTTCTGAATTTTTTTTGCCCGATGAATTCTTCACGGCTCATCAATGGCTGGAAGGCCAGTTCGCGAATCATGAGCGTAGAATCAACCAAGGAACTGCTCACATCAGTGAGTGAAAAAGCATAGATGTCATATTTATCTTTGTAGATGTAGTCTTTTAGCTGAAAAAAGATATTCCCAGAGTAAAAATGTTGAAAACTTGAATCGCGGCTGGCTTCTCCCAGGCGAATCTGAGGGACTACAAAGCTGATGTCATTCACAGCGTGGTAAGCTACTCCGCTTCCTTGCTCTACGAGGGTATGCTCTCGGTATGCGAGTCGGGCGTGATTGACTGCCAGGGTATCTATTTTGATGTAGGCAGGAATTTGACGAAGAAAATTTCTTAGCCCTACGGTATCGGTTAGATTGCGGTTGGGTCTGTCATTCGGTTGATTGGGATGGAATGGATAAGATTCGTGAAACGGATCAAAAATATGAGCAGAGGGAGGGTATATTTTCTGGGAGCTATCTCCGGGTATACGAAGCAATATCTGGAAAAGAGAATCCGGTTTTTGATAATTTAGTGCAAATGCAGGGACAAAATCGGTGCTATCGGTACGAGGTTTTTTGGGTTTTCTTTTATCGTGGTAGATATTGATGAGTGCTTGGTTGAGCTGTAGATGCCCCCAGTCAATTTCCTGATACATCAGTAGTTTTTTGAAATCAATTTTTTGCCCAAGGATATTGGCTATTTCAATGTCGAGCAGGCTATTGCTGAATTGAATTTTTTCTGAAAACTCTTTTTCTGAGAGCAGCGGTTTTATCTTAAAAGTATCCAGGCGAATGTAAGACTTGGCTGAAGACACATCTAGTGCACCCAAAGATATTTTATATCGCCCTTCGGGAGTAAAAAAGGCATAATTTTTTAGGCTAATTAAGAGGCTTTTGGTATCCATCTCAGCCAGTGCTGGGCGATTGATGGCTTTTCCGAGCTGCATACTTAGCACGCTGAGATGAATGGATTCTGCCTGGTGCCTTGCCATTCCGTTTTCTCCCTGATTGAGTTTGATCTGTTCTTGATAATCTACAGAGGCATCTTTGATACTAAGTTGATTTACAAGTATATACAGAGGAATTGATTCTAAAATTTCCTCAAAATTCTGATATTTTTGCCCTGGGCGTTTGGGTTTGGTTTTATCCAAAAAGGCTTTAAAGATAGGCTTTTGAATGTGTAAATGGCCTAAGGCAAATTCTTGCCGATAGGCCAATCGCTCAATATCCAGTTTTTCGGCTTTGATTTCGCTTACTTTGGCATCAATTAAAAGGTTTTGGAATTGAGTCCTGCTCGAGAATACAGCAGGGTTTACTCGAGGTTTCAAATGGATACCCCGGATATCGATGATAGAATCCAGAGAAGAGATATAGGTTGACCCGAGGTGTAGGGCATAGATACCGTCAGGGCTTTGATAATCATAAGACTTGAAGCTAAAGCGCACGTTTTTGGAATAAAGCGGTTTGTCTTTGATTTTTTCATCAATTGCTCGGCCAACTGCGAGGTACTCAAAGCTCAGGTTCATACTGTCTAAAAAATGATGTGTAATGACCTGATTGGTATCCTTGCTGTGGAAAAGTCGATAGCGTATTTGTGAGTTTTTCAAAGATAAAGTATCCATTCGGACATAAAAAGGAAGCTTGTTGAGGCGTTGTTTGAGGGTACGAGTTTCCAGTACTTTGAGCTTTTCATAGGTTTGCGCCTGTGCTTCGGGTTGGGCATCTTCTGCCTGATCAATATTTAACAGAAGGTCTTCGGAGTTCAGGTATCCCAGGTCGAATTCTTGTTTGAACATAATTCGCTGAAAATCAACTTTTTGAAGTTGTATTTTTTTACTGAGTACGTCAAAGCGCAGCGGGTCTTCGGGAGAGATGCTAAATAATGGTTGAATGCGAAGGTTCTCAAGTAAGAATGTAGAATCGAGCGAAGATGCGGCAAAATAATCGGATGAAAAACGATATTTTCGGTTCGGACTGATAAAATCATAATTTTTGAGTGCTATGGCAAAATCACCCAGTTGAACGGGGTAAGGGTTTGTAGGTCCAGCCCGTTTTTTTTCCAGTTGGATGTCATAAAATCTCAGTTGTATGCTATCTCCCTGATGAAAAGTCTCTTTGCCTCGGTTATTGAATTTAAAACTAATTGCTGCGTTTGAGACAGTAAAGCTTCGGATTTTAAGCCCTTCCGAAAAATTACCGATAAAATCACTGATTTGCTCGCTTGTAGTACGACTGATGCGGGAAGTATCCTGGGCAATATGGTTTTTAAAATGAATTTTGGGGTTCTGTAGCTCGATCAAATCAATGTCCAATTCACGGGTACGCAAGAATTTCACCCAGTGAACTCCTTTGGCTCGAGCTTGGCTTACCTCCAGGTCGATATCTACTTGATTTTCGTCCTCACGACGATCCAAAATTTGCTGCCATCGTTTTGGATTTCTTTTCAGTTTTAATTTTTGAATGCGAATAGAGGAGTTTAAGAAATTGATATTCAGCCCTTCAATTTGGAGATGGTACAGACTATCGGTATGTTGGTGGAGGTTTTTAATAATTTGTTCTTTGACATAAGGATTAAAATAAAAATACACGGCGAAGTAAAAAGCAATAGCCAAGCTACCAAGAACGACTGCTAATCCAATCACAAGACGCTTAAAAAGGCGGAATTTTAAGGATTGCTCTTCGGAGTCCTCAGTATGTTGCTCTATGTTTTGGGATGCTTGTAAACTATTCTGGTGTTCGCTCAAATTGTTTTAGAAGTTTTAGTGTGTGATGAATCAGTGCATAAAATTAAAAAAAACTTTGACAATCTTGGTATATCGGAGTTTAGGATTTATTATTGATTGTAAAAAACATAGCTTTAAGTTAGCTAAAATTTAGAAATTTTATGGCCTATAGTACTAATTTTCTTACATATTTGTATTCCTGATGTATTCAAGAGAGCTTAGAAGGCTATTCATAGGCTTAAAAACTGTTCACCACATCATATAAAAATTTATGGAAGATCCTATTTTCTCGGTATACATACTCCCGATTGTGTTGTCATTAGTGATGTTAGGGCTGGGCTTATCCCTCACGATGCAGGATTTTAAAAATATATTTATCCAACCTATCGGGCTGATTACGGGGCTTTGCTGTCAGATGATTGTATTACCGACTATCGCTTTGGTATTGGCTCAGGTTTCTGGTTTGTCACCGGAGTTGCAAGTAGGCATAGTACTGGTGGCGGCTTGTCCCGGAGGTGCTATTTCTAATCTGATTAATTATATGCTTGGGGCAAATTTAGCACTGTCTGTATCGATGACAGCCGTGAATAGTTTTCTGGTAATTTTTACCATTCCTACAATTATGGAAGTTACGCTGTGGTATTTTTTAGGAGATCAAGGCGAGCGCAGTATTCATTTGCCTTTTTGGAGTACGATTCTACAAATACTACTCATTACGGTAATACCCTGCCTAGTAGGCATTTACATTCGGTATTTAAACAAAATCCTGGCGTATATGCTAGAGCGTCCTTTACACATCATTATGCCTTTTCTGCTCGCTTTTGCGATGTTGGGAGCGATATTTTTTGATAAAAAAGAGGCTTTTTCTTTTGATTTCGGGGAATATTCAGGGGTTGCAGTATTTACTTTTTTGCTCAATATCCTGGGAATGCTTTCGGGATACTGGCTGGCTTATGGGTTCAGATTGGGCAAAGATAACCAAATCACGATTGCTATTGAGGTCGGAATGCAAAATACGGCTTTGGCAATTACGATAGCGACAAGTCCTTTGTTTCTCAATAACTTTGAGATGGCTATTCCTGCATCTATTTATGCTTTGTTTACCTTTTTTACGGCAGTAGCCTTTGGGCTGATTGTCAAGCCGGAGTTATTAAGGTTTAATCGCCCGCCTGTCTAGGTCTGGAATTTTATGATTAAAAACTGTTCAAGTTTATTGAATTAAAAAGCCTGCGGCGGAACGTTCATCATTAAAACATTCAAAACGGGTTGTACTACGTTCATTAGAAGTACGTCTTAATGAATTGTTGATGAGATATTCTACAATTTTGTCATTGGGTAATAACAAAGACACGCGCCCGCCTCCATTGGCACCCTGTGCCGGATTGCCTGTTTGAGTGATTTCAAACCAGTCGCCGAAAGACCATTCCAGATCACGGTTATGAGCACCTTTAAAGCTACTCAAATCAATAAGCCAGGATTGGCAGTTATGTTTTTTTGCTAGGTTAAGTGCGTCTTGCCAGGCTTTACGATAATGGCGGGTAATTACAAAACCGTTTAAAGTCATTCGGATGATTCCGGTCTGCTCATCAAAATAAATATCGGCAATTTTGGGAGTTTTATTCATAAGAGCTTGTGTTGTGTCATAATTGGGGGTGAAGTTAGTAATAATTTGATCGAAGAAGATTTTTCAGACACCGTTTTTTGAGAAGAATGATTACACACGTAATAAAATAGGAAGATTTGGTATAATTCACCGATACTTGTATTTCTAAAACAGCATCGGTGAATCTTTTTATTTCTGATAATCAGGTATTTATATCAAATCACTTGAGTGTGCAAGCATTTGATATACGTAAATTTGGGTACGTAATATCAAAGTTTATATTGGAGAAATTAGTGCTGGATCTCAATCATATCTTCTTCAAAATCAAGTATTATCTGGTGGCGAAGTAGATCTTCCATCTTTTCACGCTCCCGAATTAGGTGTGCTTTCCCTTGATAAATCAATACTTCGGGTGGGCGCAATCGGGAATTATAATTGGATGCCATGCTAAAACAGTACGCACCTGCATTTTTGATTGCCAGAATATCACCTTCTCTTACTTCATTCAGCTTACGGTCCGAACCAATGGTATCTGTTTCACAAATATAACCTACTACATTATACACTCTTTTAGCACCTTCGGGGTTCGAGATATTGACTATTTCGTGATAGGCATCATACATCATCGGTCTGATCAGGTGATTCAGCCCCGAATCAACGCCTACAAAAACAGACGCTGGGGTAGTTTTGACTACATTCGTACTTACAAGCAAGTAACCAGCCTCACTCACCAGGTATTTGCCCGGCTCGAACCAAATCTCCAGTTCGCGACCATATTCTTTGCAAAAAGCCAAAAATCTTTCCCTCATTTTTTGACCCAAATCCTGGATATCTGTTGTGATATCGCCCTCCCGATAAGCCACCTTAAAGCCGCTCCCAAAATCAATGAATTCTAACGCTTGAAAATCACGCGCTACGTCAAAAATAATATCTGCCCCTCTAAGAAAAACCTCCGAATCCAAGATGTCAGAGCCTGTATGTACGTGAAGCCCTCGCACGTGAATATTGTTGGCTTTTACAACTTTGTGTACGTGGGCTATTTGTAAGAAAGAAATTCCAAATTTGGAGTCGATATGCCCCACCTGAATTTTGGAATTGCCTCCTGCTACCAGATGCGGATTCAGACGAATGCAACAAGGAACTGTGTTACCATATTCGTGACCAAACTGCTCTAGGAGCGAGATATTATCCAAGTTAATCACTACACCCAGCTCTACAGCCGCTTTGACCTCCTGAAAAGAAACACCATTGGGCGTAAATAAAATTTCTTCGGGTCGGAATCCAGCCGCTAATCCCAGCTTTAATTCCTCGATAGAAACCACATCCAGCCCAATGCCCTGCTTCTTCATCAGCTTTAAAATAGAAAGATTGGTCAAGGCTTTAGCAGCGTATTTGATACCTAGTTTTAATCCTGAAAAAGCTTGTTTTAGGGTATTAATTTTTTCAATAATTTTGTCGGCATCATAAATATATAAGGGTGTGCCGAACTCCTGGCTGACTTCCAAAAGGTCTAAACCCTGAATAAAGTATCGGTTTTTATGATATAGCATGGAATATTAAAATTAAATTTTGTAAAAGTAATATTTGCCCCAAGAATCCTTCATATTTTGAGGGCGAAAATTATTAAATCTTATTTCTAGTCTGTAAATTTATAGTGTTTTTTACAAAAGTTTAAGTATATAAAGATGATAAAAATAATTCCTTCCATGGCTATCAAAGGCGGTAAGGTAGTCAAAACCATTGGGGGTGATATAGACCAAATCAAAATCTATGACAAAAACCCCTTGGACTTAGCCATGGAGTTCGAGGACAATGGAATTACCCGCCTGCATTTGATAGACCTTGACGGTGCCAAAAAAAGACAGGTAGTTAATTACAACATCCTGGAAACAATCACCAATTACACCAAACTAGAAGTCGATTTTACGGGTGGAGTCACCTCTGATGATGATGTGCGTACCGTATTTGAATCTGGTGCTAAGTTTATTACTGTTGCCAGTGTAGCGGTACACGAAAGGGATAAATTCAACTCCTGGTTGATTTCTTACGGAAATAAAAAAATTATCCTAGCGGCTGATTCACTCAACCGAATCGTACTTACCAAAGGTTGGAAAAGGCACACTGGAATCGATCTATTTGAGCACATTGAGTATTATCACGAAAGAGGTATTCGGCGGGTTAAGGCCACCGAAATAGCCCGTGACGGAACACTTGCCGGGCCTGCTTTTGATCTCTACCGTGAAATTGTGGAGCGATTCCCTGACCTCAAAGTATTGGCTACCGGAGGTATTCGAGACACGAAAGATATTGAAGAACTTGAAAAAATCGGGGTTTTTGGTGTGATTTTCAGCAAGTCCTTTTATGAAGGTAAGATTCAACTCAAAGACCTCCATAAGTTTCTTCATACATAAAAAACTCCCTTCAACCAGAGCTTGATTGTTTAGCGATATTCTTAGGCTGCCCATACCCAGCAAAAAGTACAGGCATTCCAGGGGTATTTGCCCCAATAGCGGTTTTTTAAATTAAATATGCTTAATTTTATAAAACCTAAACTTATAGCTTCCAACAAAAGAAATGTCATAAAACAGTTCTCAACATCGATTCCAGGGTTATTGAGTGGGAAGCATGGATCGTTACTTTTTAATCCTCCTGATCTTGGATGTCATCCTCTCGGACTTTATCCAAAAGTTGGTTGAGGATCTTAACTTCTTCCTCCGAAAGATTATTGAGTACAGCATCCAGTTCATCATTTTGCCGATCGACTTCATTGATCAGATCCAATCCCACCTGTGTGATGGTTACGTCTACGGAGCGGCGGTCATCTGGGCAAAGCTCTCTGCGAACCAATCCACTTTTGCGAAGACGCTCTACAATACGCGATACGTCGGACATTTTATCGAGCATATTTTTTTTGATCAGATTGATAGAAGCTGAGTCTGGATATTGTCCTTTTAAAATCTTTAGAACGTTGTATTGCTGGAGTGTAATCTGAAACTTTTTTTCCTTAAAAAAGTGCTTGTATTTGTTTTCCAGCCAGTTTCCAGTAAAAAGTACATTAATAGCGGCTTTTTGGTATTCATTTCTAAAGCTTTTTTGCTTTATTTCTTCTTCTATTTTCATGGTATCAATTTTAATGTAAATAAAAATATTTCCTTCCTGGAGTTAGAACACTATTTTAACTTTAGAAGTTTATACACCAATCACCGTTTTATATAAATTGCTTGATTCACTCAGATTGAAATTCTGAGGGTTTAGTGTTTTAATAAAGTATTTAGGTATAAAATATTTAAACACTTTGATTGATTAAAAAAAAATTTTTAGTTCATAAGATTATTAAAAGTGAAAGAAAAAAAAGTCATCATCGTCTTCTTGCTGATTTATATTTTTAAGGAAATTACGTAAACCGGCTTTATCAGATAAGATTTTAATCCTGGCTTCCATGACTGCGATCAATTCTTTCAGGTCGTTTTTCTCTTTGCGGAATCGGTAATTGATCTGATTTTTATTTCCTGAAATATTAAAGCGCGACAATTCGGGATATTTTTGGATTTGTGTTATTTTTTGAAGTTGAAGTTCTTGGATTTGATCTTTGAGCAATTTATTGTAGTATCTGAGTTTTTCATCCACCAATGAGCCTACCTTGGTGATTTTGTTGCCAAGGTACTCCAATTGAAGGCGAAGGAGGGTATAGAGGTCATTTTTGTTATAGGCATTGGTGACTTCTTTCATGAGTTCGGTTTTACGATCTCTTTCAAATTCATCAGATTCTAGGTCGGGGTGAAGTTCTTTGGCGAGTTCAGTATAAATGGTACGGGCTGATTTATTGATATTTTTGGTTTCTTCCTCCTGGATTTTCTCTTTCTCGAGTTGTTTTTGAGTTTTTTTAGGCTCTTTTCTGTATTTTTTTCTTTCTTCTTCTTTTTGTTGAATTTGCTCCTCGACTTTGGCTTTGAATCTGAAAAAGTTTTCGGGTTCATCCAGATCGCCAAATTCCTCTGGGTTTACATCAATTCCATAGAAATTTTTCATATAAGACTGGGTCATCATCTTATTAAATTCCTTCTGTTCTTGCTGATATTCTTCATAAGTATCTACGGCGTATTGGTCGTGAAGCTCCAGGAGTTCTGAGATGCCATAATGATGAATCAATTCAAAAGAATCTTCTTCAATAATTTGGGCTATGAGAGCTTTTTCATTTTTTCTAAAAAATTTTTGCTGGTAAGCTTCATCCAAGCCTTTGACCCAGGCGATCTTTTTTTGCACCAATTCACCTTCCAAGGGGCTAATTTCTTTTTGAATTTTTTGCTGAACCCACAGGATATTTTCCTCAATCAAGAGCATTTCATCCTTAATCTGCTGTATTTTTTTGATAGAGTTGTTGAACTGTTTTTGTTCTTTGGAGAGTTTTTGGTCACCCTGAGACCTGATAATCAAAGAAGATTCGTTGTTGGATTGCATAAAACAAGGTGTTGAATATTCTAATTGAAACACATAATTACAAAATGAAATCTAAAAAAGCAAACCTATGTTGTAAGAATCCTCAGCAGAAGCTTTTCCTGCGTAGGTGGGTAGTTGTATGATCTTAAATGGATCAGAGATGAGCTAAAACTTTAAATAAAAAAGCAAGAATTGATTAATCAGTAAATATTTTGGAATTTACAAATTATCACTTTAATTTAAGGAAATAATTGGTAAATTATTACACAATGACTCCTGAAATTACTGACTTAAGTATTGTATTAATTGGTGATTTTAGTCCTTCAATTATTCAACCATACTGGTTGGCGTATAAGAAATTAATAACTGAATCTGATGCTCAAAATGCAAGAATTGAGATGGTTCATAAGGAAATAACTAAATTTGATTTGGATTGGGCAAATTTAGAGATTACCAGACAAAGATTTTTAATTAGGACTCTTAAACAAGATTATTTTGAAATAACTAAAGATTTAGTCGTTAGTATTTTTAAGATACTAAAAGATACCCCTCTGTCCTATTTAGGAATTAATCATGTTTTTCATTTTAAATTTGATCCTCACAATTTTGAAAAAATTTCTAATAGCCTAGTATCATTCAATATTTGGCGAAATATCATAGATGACCCCAAACTTCTTTCATTACAAATTACCGAAAATCCAAGAAAAGATGGTCTAAATGGGAGTTTTAATGTTATTATTAACCCTTCAGAACTAATTCAATATGATGGCATTAGTATAAATATAAATGATCATTTTGGTATAACAACAGATAACAAAAATACAAATAATAAAGATATTGTTAATATATTGACTGGAAATTGGGCAAATTCATTAGATAGAGCCAATAAACTTTATACTAACTTATGGAAAAATTTAGCAATATAACCTCTACTGATCAACATCCTATAAATGATACATCTTCTTTTTCTAATAAAAATAGTGAAATAGGAAATATTGTACCCATGTATTTACCAGACAAAGAAGAGAAAGCTAAAAGTAAGACCTCCAATGATATAGAACACAAAAAAGAACAGTCTACTTTAAGAAAATCTTCCTCTAAAATAGAGTTTCCAAAAATATACTCAACGATCATTCAAAGCTGGCGTGGCCACATTACTGAAATTAATGATGATTTTTTTGTAGCTGAACTTGAAGATTTAATTAATCAAGGAACAACAGAGATCGCTGAATTCGATTTTGGTTCTGTAAGCCCTGACGATTTACAACTAATCAAATTAGGTTCTGTATTTTATTGGAATATTACCAAGAAGATGAATAGAGGGCAACTTACTAAAGAATCATATTTAAGATTTCAAAGAGTAATTTTATGGGATGAGGAGGATTACGATAATGCCTCTGATAAAGCAGCTGAATTATTTAATACACTAAAATTTGATTAGTTGTAAATTGATACCAAATATTGCAGAAATTAACTTGATAGGAACTGGTGGGGGATATGGAGAGAGTTTGATCATTCATGTGGGTAATAATGAGTGGATAATTGTGGATAGTTGCTATAATCCAGATACTAAAAAAAGCCTCCCACTAGAATTGCTTGTTAAAAAAGAAGTTGAATTGAATTCCGTTAAGCTAATTGTATGTACACATTGGCACGATGATCACATAAGAGGGATTTCAGAAATATTAGAGAAATGTGAGCAGGCTATATTTTCGTTTGCAAGAGCCAATGATTTAAAGAAGTTCTTACAATTTGTTTCTCTTGATTATGAAAAATTGAACAAAATCGGCTCTAACTCATCAACAAAAGAATTTAATAAATGCCTGGAAATTCTAAAAACAAGGACGCTGCCTGCCAAATTATCTGAAAAAGATAAGCTTTTATATTCCACCAAATATAATGATTTATTCATTGAAATTCACTCTCTTTCTCCTTCAGATTATAGCTCTCAACTTTTTGACGTTG
The DNA here is from genome assembly GCA_033765345.1 of Microscillaceae bacterium. Lineage (GTDB taxonomy): Bacteria > Bacteroidota > Bacteroidia > Cytophagales > Microscillaceae > JANRIC01. The sequence goes on along the minus strand of JANRIC010000252.1, from coordinate 3,375 downwards.
AAATTTCGTCTTTAATAACAGAATTCGGTCAGCCTAATCAAAAAATGGTCATACAATCCCCAAATGATCGCTCTGTAGTCTTATTATTAAAACTTGGGTACCACAATATCTTATTAGGGGCTGATTTAGAGGTATGCTCAGATAGTAATCGTGGCTGGTTGGATATTACTAGGAATTCAGAAGTTGTTAAAATCTCTGAAAAATCAAGGTATTTTAAAATTCCTCACCACGGTTCTCAGAATGGATTTCACCAAGAAATTTGGGATAATCTTGTAGAAATCTTACCAATATCTACTATTACACCATGGAATAAAAAAAAGAAACTCCCTCCCAATGAAATGGTAGAAAGATATAAAAAGATGTCCAAAGAACTATATATCACAACACCTACTGATGTTAGCAAAAAACCAAAAAAAAGAACAAATCGAGTTACTAAGATTATCAAACAATTCAATAGTAGCGTTCAAGAGATCAAATATAGGTATGGATTAATCTCTTGCACGATTGATATTTCAGATAAAAATTCTATTTGGAAAACTACACTAGAAGGGACTTCATGTAAGGTTGTATGATAATATCCACAACTATATCCTTGAATTTTTCTCAGAAAAACATTTGACTTTCCCACAAATATTACCTAGCATTCGCCCGAAATTCCATTAAAACGATCATTCTACACAATGAAAAAACATGTACAGATATTATTTGGCTTGCTGATTTTTTCAGGAGCTTTATTAGGGCAGGAAATCCCCAGCATCGCTTTGAAAACCAAAGGATTGAGCAAATCCGAAGGTTTTTTTAGTTTTTATTTTGATGAGGCCAAAGGCAAAATTTGGCTTGAGATTGACCGCTGGGACGAAGAGTTCCTCTATGTCAATTCCTTGCCCACTGGCCTAGGCTCTAATGACATTGGGCTAGACCGAGGGCAATTGGGCAAAGACCGAATCGTCAAATTTCAACGCTTCGGTCCCAAAGTGTTACTCATACAGCCCAACTATGATTACCGCGCTGATAGCCAAAGCCTAGATGAAAAAAGAGTAGTCCAGGAGGCTTTCGCTCAATCTACGCTTTGGGGCTTTACGGTGGCCGCCGAAGAAGGTAAAAAAGTACTGGTAGATGCCACTGATTTCCTGTTGCAGGATGCCCACGAAGTTGCTCAGACTTTAAAAGATACCAAACAAGGCACTTACAAATTGGACCCGAACCGTTCGGTGCTTTATCCCCCACGCATCAAAAATTTTCCTCAAAATACTGAATTTGAGTCCATTTTGACTTTTATCGGTAGCCCCGAAGGTTATTATGTACAGCAGGTTGTTCCCAGTCCTGAGGCTGTGACTGTTCGCCAGCACCATTCTTTTGTACAATTACCAGATAACAAATATCAGCCACGAGAATCCGACCCCAGAGCCGGATATTTCGGCATAGACTACCAGGATTATGCTGCCCCCTTGGGCGGTTCATTCGTCAAACGCTTCATTTCTAGGCACAGATTAAAGAAAAAAGACCCCAATGCCGCCCTCAGTGAAGCCATTGAGCCAATTGTGTACTATATTGACAGAGGCACACCCGAACCCATCCGCACAGCCATGTTCGAGGGGGCTATCTGGTGGAATCAGGCTTTTGAAGCTGCTGGGTATAAAGATGCTTTCCAGGTCAAACTGATGCCCGAAGATGCCGATCCCATGGATGTGCGCTACAACCTTGTCCAATGGGTTCATCGTGCCACAAGAGGTTGGTCTTATGGCTCGTCTGTCACTGACCCACGCACCGGAGAGATCATCAAAGGGCACGTTACACTGGGTTCTTTGCGCCTGCGGCAAGATTATCTCATTGCCGAAGGGCTGCTTGCTCCTTACGAATCTGGCAAGGAAGTGCCCACAGCCATGCGTGAAATTGCCCTCGCAAGGCTTCGACAATTGGTAGCCCATGAAATTGGACATACGCTGGGTTTGGCGCATAATTATACCTCAAGCGTCAATAACCGAGCTTCTGTCATGGATTATCCACCTCCTTTTATCCAAATAGGTAAAGACGGACGGCTAGATTGGTCGGAAGCCTACGATACAGGCATCGGCGAATGGGATAAGGTGGCTATTCAATATGGTTACAGCGATATTCCGAGCGATAAAAATGAAAAAGAAGAACTCAATAAAATCATTCAAGCAGCACTCAGACAGGGGCTACAGTTTATTTCTGATGCTGATTCCCGCCCTCTAGGAAGCGCACACCCACAAGCCCACCTTTGGGATACAGGAATCCATGCCGCCGACGAACTCAATCGACTGATCCAGGTGCGCCAGATTGCCCTCAATAACTTCTCAGAAAAAAATATCCCAATGGGGGTACCCATGTCCTCCCTAGAGGATGTGCTTGTACCAGTTTATCTGATGCATCGCTATCAAGTAGAAGCAGCCGCCAAAATGCTGGGGGGATTAAATTATACCTATACCCTAAGAGGCGACGGCCAGCTTGTGACAGAGATTGTACCCGCATCAGAACAGAAAAAAGCCCTTGAGTCCTTACTCAGTACACTTAAGCCCGAAGTGCTCACGCTACCCGAAAATATCCTCAAGCTCATTCCACCCAAAGCATATAACTACACACGCAGTCGCGAAAACTTCAAGACCTATACCGGACGCACATTTGATCCGCTTTCAACCGCCGAAACTGCCGCCGATATGACCCTTCAACTGATTCTACACTCCGAAAGAGCCGCCAGACTCATAGAATACAATGCCCGAGATGCACAAAATCCCAGTCTAAGAGAAGTAATAGATCGCCTATTGGCAGAAACCTGGAAGTCCGCAAAGCAAAAAGGACTTGCCGCCGAAGTCCAAAAAGTAGTCAATCTGACTATGTTGTATCGCTTGATTGAATTGGCAAAAAATACCCAGGCCTCGCCTGCCGTCAGAGCAGAAGCAACCCTTCAATTGAATCAATTGAAAAAGTGGCTCGAGGAAAACAAACAACCTGATTCCTGGAAAGCACATCTTGACTACGGTTATTTTCTGATAGAAAAAGCCCTGGACGATGCCCCCGAAGTACCCCTGACAAAACCCCTTAGCCCCCCTGATGGACCACCGATCGGAGCAGATTGGCAATGTGGGTTTGAAGAAAAATAAGGTATTGTGCGTGTAAATATTCTAAGCGAAAATTTAATTTTTGTATGTATGCCCATATAAAACAGGGGTTTAATGCTAGAACAAGATATTTTATATGGGTGGTGTATAAATTTATCCGACTTTTCGCACCCCCCTGTTTTTTTTGAGTTTTTTTGTAAGTTTTCTTCTAAAACTCTATAAAATATCGCAAAATATGGGTTTTGATAAAATATAGCATGTAAGTTTTATAAGAATAGTTATATTTCATATAAAT
>JANRIC010000120.1:0-70561 GCA_033765345.1 Microscillaceae bacterium | reverse complement strand
TTTTTTGAGTTTTTTTGTAAGTTTTCTTCTAAAACTCTATAAAATATCACAAAATATGGGTTTTGATGAAATATAGCATGTAAGTTTTATAAGAATAGTTATATTTCATCTAAATATTTCGCTAGGGTGCGAAAAGTCGGTATCATGGCTTTTCAACACAAATACCAACTTAAAGTAGATGGTGTGATGGGTAAAAAAACGTATGAAAAACTCAAAGAGGAAGTGCAAAAGCTGAACCTTTCCGCTCCGATGCCCACTTTTGAAATCCAGGATTTACTGGATGTGTATCACCAAAAGGGCTATCAGGTCAATGATCAACAATACAAGATCAACCTTTTAGGCATCCGCAAGGATGATATGTTTGACAATATGTTTTCTGATCGCATGGTGATATTCTGGAAGAACGAGAATATGGAATGGGAAAAACAAGAGTTTGAATGGACTACCATGCCCGGTACATTGGGACACGGCGGGGTGTTTAATCCGCTTTCTGTATTGGGTGTGACGGGAGTATCCGTACTCAAAGAAGGGCACAATACATGGATACCTGGCAGTTTAACGATACCTATCACGGATGGCTTAGATACCCTTTTTTCCATCAGGTTCGTCCCGTAAAAATCTTCAGGGATCATGACCGTGATACCATACTGGATTATGAAGTGCCTCAACAAGTAGGCTTGTTTGGCATCAATATCCATCGTATGAGTGGTAACGGGCAGCACCAGCGATATGTCAACTATCAAAACGTATCCTGGTCGCAGGGCTGTCAGGGAGCTCCAGAACCCATATTCCGGCAAATCGTTGAGCTGGCGCGCATCAGTAGTAAGTTTCACGGCAATCTCTATACCTACACACTGGTACACAGCCGAGACTTGCCCACTGATAAAAGAGCTCTGGAAGCACCCGAATACTATACAGCTTTTGATCAGTAAAAAAAATTACAGAAAAAAGCCATTTTGCAGATGAAAAATCAACAAATTTGACTTAATTTTTGACCTCATTCCCAATTTTTACCTCTAGGCTAAGGATTAGGTTGAGGTCAAATTTAGATTTGATGGTATATCCCAACTAAAACAAACAGCAGCATGTCCCAAGAAAAATATTCAGATAAAATACCAGACGGGCAAAAGCAATCCTTCCAAATAAGCAAAATCATTGCAAAATTTAGCTATTGGATATAGGGGGAGAACTCAACAAGGCGTATAAATATGTAGGAAGTGATGACTTGGATAAAACGCCAAACGCATTTTTGCCATCTGGATATGATTTTTCAATAAACTTCTAACTTATTATTTGCAAAAAATGATGAAAAAACCGCTTATTCTCCTTACTTTCTCTAATCAACAAAAAGATCATTTGCCCAACTTAGACAAAGAACGCAAAGAAATCAAAGAAAAGCTCTCCCCTGCCGTGCAGCAAGGGCAGATCATCCTGGAGCACGAATCAGCAACAAACACAGACGATATCTTCAAGTATTTTGACCAATATCGTGGACAGGTGAAGATTTTTCACTTTGGAGGGCACGCCGATCCCCAAAATATCATCCTCGATGGCAAAACCGCCAACGGCAAAGCCCTCGCCGAATTACTCGCCGAAGAAAATAAACTCGGCGGCATCGAGCTGGTCTTTCTGAACGGTTGTGCCACCTACGGGCATGTGGCACAAATCCTGGCAGCAGGGGTCAAGGCAGTGATCGCCACCTCGGTCAAAGTCAAAGATACAGAGGCTACAGATTTTGCCATTCAGTTTTACCAAAGTTTTGCAGAGGGAGCCAGCATTCAGGAAGCCTACCATCGCGCCTCCACCCTGATGAAGACCAAAAACGCCACAGATTCTCGCTTCCTTAGGCTCGGAGAGATTCGTTATTCGGAGCTACTCCCCGAAGCACAACAAAAAGCCGACGATACCCTGCCCTGGGCTTTGTATTGCAAAGAGTCTGATCGTCCAAACCTACTTTGGAGCTTAAAAGATATAAAAATGACAAATTTGGAAAATTTCAAAAAAGAATTGATTGATTTGGTAGAGAATGCAGAATACAAGGAAGTATTTGAAAAAATCAACAAAAGCCATTATACTTATGACAAATTTCTTTTGAATCGTTTGCAAAAGCAGATTGCATTCAAAGTAGAAATGGATCTCATAGATCAGCTCAAAGTATTTATTGGTACACTAAAAGAACCTTCATAAATCGCACACATCATGGACTGGGAGGCATTAAAAGATTCTATTTTGGATGGGCAAACCATCCTTTTCCTGGGGCAGGGCATGACCTACAATTACCAAAAACCCCAAAATGAATTTCTGGTCTTTGAGCAGATCGCTCAGGAACTGGGCGAAAATGCCCTTGCCCTACACCAAAAAGACGGGCTATTTATCCTCAAAAACGCCAAAAAACGGCAATTGGTCGCCAAGCTCAAGGCTTTTTATGAGCAAGATTTCAGCAATCCGCTCCTCGAGAAGCTGGCCGAGATTCCCTTTCACCTGATCGTCCACATCACTCCTGACATATCGCTCAAAAAGGTCTTCGAGAGCAAAAGCTTTCCCTTTGAACACGCGTACTACAAGCTCCATAAAAAGGAAGTACTCACCGAGCCGACTCCAAGCAAACCCCTGATTTATCACCTTTTTGGCTGTGTAGAGGGCGGCAAGGATGATCTGTATATCGAACACACCGACCTTTTTAACTACGTCAGGTCTATTTATAACCCCCACTCTGCACCGCCCGAAGTGATCATGTCGCATTTTACCAAAGAAAAAACAGACACCATCGTCTTCCTGGGTTGTGATTTTGACAAATGGTACTTTCAGCTCATCCTGCACTTGCTCAAAATTGACGAAATCAAAAGCAGCAATACCTCGCTGATTCAAAAGGACTTTTACAGCGATTGGAAGCAGGTATTTGAAGAAGGTTTTCAGGTCAAATTTATTGATGATGACCTAGAGGAGTTTGTCAATACCCTGTATGCCTGCTTTGAGCCTTCCGAACTGCGAAAAGCTGCCGAAAAACCTGATTTTGACATCAAGGCATTCAAAGAAAAGCTTCAGACAGAAGTAGATCAGGGAGAATACAACAAAGTATTTGCTGAAATAGACGACCATACAGCGCATCTGATGTATGATCAGCACCTATTTAACCGTTTGCGGAGTGAAATGAGCTTTAAAATTACGCTAGACCTCATCCAACAACTCAAAACTTTTATTACCACCCTCCAATACAAAGCATAATGGCAGACACCAGCACACATCAAACCCGATACCCTGGCGTAGTGCCTTTCAGCACCGAACAGGCAGACATCTTTTTCGGGCGCGAAGGAGACATTCAAAGGCTCTACAACCTTGTGATCCGTGAAAACATCACGCTTTTGTATGCCAAATCCGGCCTGGGCAAAAGCTCCCTGATCAATGCAGGGCTTGTGCCTGTATTGCAGCAAAAAACCCAGATTTTGCCGCTTTTTATGCGCTTGGGAGCCTATACAGCCGATGTTTCTTCCAGCCCCGTGCAGACCATCATCCAAAAACTGCCCCCTGCCAAGTCTCCGGCTTGGTTAGACAAAATCACCCCAGACAAAAGCACACTCTGGTACCACCTGAAATCCCTCAGTCTGACCATGCCGGGTACAAGCTTCCTCTTGATTTTTGATCAATTCGAGGAACTTTTTACCTATCCTCAAGGGGATATTTTTCAGTTCAAAAAACAAGTCGCCGACCTGATCTACAAAGATGCTCCCGAAGAAGTCTGGAAAAACTACGAAGACCAAAGCCTCAGTAGCCCCAAGCTACTCAGCGAAGCAGAACTCGACCTGCTGGAAGATAAAATCCCTGTAAAAGTGCTTATGTCTATCCGAGAAGACAGGTACAGCCAACTCAACCAAATCACCGACTACCTGCCCAATACCACCCAATACCGCTATGCCCTCGAACCCCTCAGCACCACCCAGGCGCAGGAGGCTATTCTAGAGCCTGCCGCAAAAGAGGGCATTTTTACTTCGGCAAGCTTTGAATACAGCCCCGAAGCCATCCGCAAAATCCTGGATTATCTCAGCAAACAAAATACCCAGCCCATAGAGAGTACCCAATTGCAAATCCTCTGCAATCGAGTAGAAACCCTCGGGCTAGCCCGTGTTGAAGTCAAGGATATTCCCGAATTTGAGGATATTTTTCTGGATTATTATTACGATACTTTGGCTTTTGTCCCCAAATCTGAGCGACTGAATGCCCGCAAATTCATTGAAAATCAATTGGTACAAGAGCAAAGGCGACTCTCCGTAGACGAACTGGTCTGCAAAAAGTACGTCCCCGAAGTAATCTTAGAAATACTCGTAAACCGACACCTGCTGCGCCGTGAGCGCAACTCCGTAGGTGGCATCAGCCTGGAGCTGGCGCACGATACCCTCATCGCTCCCATCGAGCAAGCCAGGCAAATCCGTGAAGCCAAAGAAGCCCAAGAAAAAGCCGAGAAAGACCGCCTGGAAGAAGAAAAAAGGCTGAAAGAACAGGCGGAATTGGAGAAAAAAGAAAAAGAAAAAGTACAAAAACAACTCCGCACCACCCGCTCCTTGCTGGTTTTGGCTGTTCTAGCCCTTGTGGTCGCCGCCGCAGGAATCATCTGGGCTTCCTTTGAAAGAAATAGAGCCAAAAAAGCCCAGGAAAACGCTAAAAATGCCCAAAAAATGGCTGAAAATAGCGCGAAAGAATCTGCCAAAAACCTCAAAATCGCTTACGAAGCAGAGATCAAAAGACAAGAAAGCGAAATCGCCATTGCCCAAAGAAATAAAGCATCCTTTGAGCGATTTGATGCTCTAGACTTGGCCGACCTGGAAACCCAAAAGATGGACAGCCTTCGTAAAAATATAGATTCATTAAAAAAACTTATCCAAAGACTGAATCAAGATACAAAATGAAAAACCTCTACACCTTCGTTTTTTGGCTCTTAGTACCCGCTTTTTGTTTGGCACAAACTCCCTGCCCCCTCTACCAAAAATACATGGACAAAGGCAATGCCGCCGTCAAAGCCGAACGCTTCGAGGAGGCCATCAATGCCTTCAGTGCCGCTATGCTCCACTGCCCCGACCAAGCCGATGAATCCCAGCAAAAAATCATTGAGGTATTCAATCGCATCAATCAACTAAAAATCGATGCACAAAAGGCTAAAATAAAAGCCGAAAATGCTCAGAAAGAAACTGAAATAGCCTTACAAAAAGCCGAAAATGCTCAAAAAGAAACTGAATTAGCCCTACTAAAAGCCGATTCTGCCATTGCCGAAATCGCACGCCGTGAAATCGCCTCTGCCCGTGCCGAACTGGATAAGGTACGCCCCCAAACTGCCTTCGGCCACCTCGTCACTGCGAGCTTCAGCAAAAACCCCCAAATCAAAGCGCAGTTGCCGCCCTTGATGGCTGAAATCGCATTTTTAGAATTGCACCAAAAGCCCGTAAAGGCATGGCCAAACTTGGAAAGCCTGCGAGTATTTCAAATGCGTGAGGGAACAGTCGTCCTGATTTTCGAGCAAAACGGAAAGCTCTTTGACCAGGCACTCCGAGAGGCACAAAAGCTCCCCAACAAAACCCAGGCACGCGCCCACGTACTCAGTGCAATGGAGCAAAAGCTCGGAACAAGTGTGATTCAAAGCATCAGAGATAAATACTATTCTACAAAAAAGTATACAGATAGTAAAAGGGAGTAGTGATCTTACTACAAAAAAAATCCGGCTTCATGTTCGTGTCCTACTTACCAAGCCGGATTGTTGATCTGTTTGGTTTGCACAATAAGGCAAACACAGGGCACTATGGTGGACTCTCGAAGTACACTTTCCGAATCCGTAGATGCAGAAACTCTGACCCTGAGAGACTTGGCTAAACGAAAACCGTTGTTATTGTTGCGGTTCCTCGGATTGTTGTTGTTGCGGTTCCGCACCTGGCAGTTGTTGTTGTTGTTGTTCCAACTACCCCCGCGCAGGCAACGATTCGTTTGACCCATAAAGCCCTTGGGAAGCCAATGTAGTCAAAATTTTTTGTCTGAGCCGATAAGTATTTGAAAAAGCAGCGTGTGCCAACCAACTTTGTATACTATTTTGAAAAAAAGCCGGGGTGATTTTTCCTTTTTGAAGATCGCTTATGCGATGTTTGAGTCTTTTTCTGAATCTTCTTAAATTTTCTTTGTGGAGCAATCTATACCTTGAAAACACCCGATGCCCCAGAAAAAGCAAGCCCTCCCAGGTTTGATGTACCCGACTTTTGCTAGGGTGTAGATGTAGCCTGTAAGCATACAAGAACAGGCGTATCCGGTTTTTGAGCTCCTGGAGTTGTGCTTTGTCTTGGCCAAATACCACAAAATCATCTACATACCTTAAGTATGGAAGCCCTAGATCGTCTTTGATAAAATGATCCAAGGGATTCATGTATACATTTGCCCAAAATTGACTGGTCAGATTACCGATCGGCAGTCCTTTGCGCCTTGTGCCAGGAGTAAAAAGGTCATCCCCCGGAAAATAAAAGCCTGTTTGTTCTTGCAGATTACTATTATCAATAATTCGGCTGATAAGCCTTTGTGTAGGCTCGCAAACGATCTTACGAAACAACAACGCTTTCAAAATCTGATGGTCAATACTGGGAAAAAAGCGGGCAATGTCGCATCGGAGTACGTATCGATAGTTGCGTGTGTATGCTTGGTAGCGTAAAATGGCTTTATGTGTACCTTTGCCCTTGCGATTGGCATAACTGTCAAAAATAAAGCTTCGTTCAAAAATCGGAGCAATTACATTGCAAAGCGCATGATGCACTACTCTATCCCGATAAGGGGCTGCGCTGATCATCCTTTTTTTGGGTTCATAGATGTAAAAGGTAGTATACGTGCCGGGCTGGTATGTCTGTGATTGTAATTGATGCTGTAGCTCAAACAGGTTTTGCTCCAGGTGCAGGTTAAAATCCAGCACATTGGCCTGATATCTTTTGCCTTTTTGGGCTTGTTTTGCTGCCCGCCATAAGTTCTCGAATGCGTAAATTTGCGGATATAAATGCTTAAAACTTTTCATCTATGTCTCTGAACGATACACCAATTATACAGAAAAACTATGACTTTCTGCGCTACTTAATACCTATTTTGAATCGCTTCCCTAAAAGCCATAAATTCCTGCTTGCCGATAGGATCCAAAGCCGGGTGTTGGATAACCAGGAAAAGCTCATCGAGGCATATTATGCACCCAGCTCCGAAAAACAAGCCCTACTCCGGCAGATTAACCTCAGTCTGGAGCAGCTTCGTTTCCTGATTAGGCTCTGCCACGACCTACAGCTTTTAGACCACAGCCGGTACGAACACATCAGTAGGATGATCAATGAAATTGGGGCAATGCTCGGAGGCTGGATCAAAAGCCTGAAATAGCCCTTTTTTCAAAAAAAATTTTGACGGCTTCGCCGTATCCAAAGGGTAAAAAGGTAAAAAACCCAAAGTTTAAAGAGTCCTGACTAAACGAAACCCGTCGTTAATGTAGCGGATCCCCGGATGGTTGTAGTTGCGGTTCCGCACCTGGCAGTAGTTGAAGAGGTTGAACCAACCACCCCCGCGCAGGCAACGATACGAAGTACGAAGACTTTCGTAGTTCTCATAGCTTGGGTTTTCCAAAGACTGCCAAGATGCGGCTGGGTTTGAGGCATATACATCAAAGCACCACTCCCAGGCATTGCCACTCATATCGTAGAGCTTCAGTGCATTGGGGCTGCGGGAGGCGATGGCATGGGCTTTGTTGCCCGAATACCAAGCAAAGTCATCGAGTGAGTATTCGCTTTCCGTTCCTGCATAAACCTGCACACGCCCCAGCTTGGTATAGCTGCTTGCGGCATACTCCCACTCTACTTCGGTAGGGAGTCGGTAGCCTTTGGAGCTTCTATCCCAAGAGAGCGAATCCCAGTACAGCGGTGTAGGGTCTTCACTAGTCTCATTAGCCCAGTAAGCGGTATCAGAGCTGCTTAACTCAAGCCAGGAGTCCGTACCGTCCTCAGCCCTTAGGCGGCTATAGATATGGTAGGCCGGGCTATAGCCTTGCTGCTCGGAGAGCCAATTGGCATAGCGGATGGCATCAAACCAATTGACATGGATCGCCACCCGATCGGCCACAGGCTCACCCCAGGCTGTATAATGAAAGGTTTCGGGGTTTATGCCATGATCCATGGCGTAGGCTGCCATCTGTGCATAACTCACCTCGGTAGGGCTGATATAAAAATCAGCCAGTTGGACCCAAGTAACCGTCGTATCATCTTCCAACTGAAAAGGATAAGCCCCACCGGGTATTCGGATAAAGTTATCGGGTTTTTGTGCCCAAGTCGGGGCAGTGCAGAGCAGGAATAATACATAAGGAATCCATTTCATAAGCTTAGTGTTTGAGCAAAAATAAGGGTTTTGTAGAAGTATTACAAAGGTCTTTGTACCTTTGGCGGCTCGCCAAAGTTTTGCCAGCACGAGCCGTGCTGGTTACTTGTACAAACCATAGAAATCAAAGCACCATGGGTCAAATCCTCAGAGCTCAAAACTAAAACCTTGGGAAAGCAGCATTTTATAGCGGTTGGGATCAAATTTGTACAAATAAGCTCCTTTTTTTGAGTTTTCTTTGTCTTTTTCGTGGAGTTGAATGAGGAGTTTCATGCTGTTAAGTTTGCGGCTGAAATTGCGCGGATCGTACACTTGATTGTGGATGGCTTCGTACAGGTGTCTGAGTTGGGGGATGGTAAATTTTTCAGGGAGAAGCTCAAAACCAATGGGTTGTGTGCGGGTTTTGCTGCGTAATCTATCCAGTGCATCCTGTACCATTTGCGGGTGATCAAAAATCAAAGAGGGATAGTTGTGTATCGGAAACCACCTAGCCCCATATTTTTTCCCCAACTCGGTATCATAATCATTGACCCGGATGAGGGCATAATAGGCCACAGAAACTGTACGTGCCACCGGGTCACGATGTATCGCCCCGTATGTATGCAGTTGCTCTACAAATACATTTCTTAATCCGGTGAGTTCATAAAGCACCCGAGTAGCGGCTTCATCTACCCCTTCTTCGTCTTTAAGAAAACCGCCCATCAGTGACCAATTGCCCTTTTCAGGTTCAAAACTTCTTTTTATCAATAAAATTTTCAGTTCTTTTTCATCAAAACCAAAAATGATATTATCCAAAGCCACATAATGCTTTGGGCAAGGCTCATAGAGATTAGGAGAGTTATTCACCAGATATGTTATGTTTTAATCCGAATCACCGTCAACGAATAAGAAGCCAAAGTCGCGCTGACTTTTTTACTTTTTTTCCAGAATGAGACGCTGAGTATATTTTGGATAAATAGTTCTACGCTGAAAATAAATTATAAATGTTATATTGACGTTTATGTCACAATTTTAGAATTAATTTTTAACTTTCAAAATAATTTATAGTAATTTAGCAACAATTAGAAAATAAATGTCATTATGACGTTTATTGGCTATCATTACAAACTCCAAATCCGAATAAAACAATTGTATGACTCAGGAATCTTATGTAATCGGAATTGACTTTGGAACCGACTCGGTACGTTCGGTGATCATAGGTACAGCTCAGGGAGAGGAAATTGCATCGGCAGTTTTTTATTATCCTCGCTGGGCTAGGGGCAAGTTTTGCGACCCTTCGGCGAATCAATTTCGCCAGCATCCCTTGGATTATGTGGAGAGTCTGGAGCAAAGTGTCAAGGCGGCCTTAGCGCAGGCACCGGCGGAAGTCGCCGAAAAAATAAAAGGCATTGCCGTTGATACCACAGGTTCTACGCCTGTTGCGGTGGATAAAATGGGGAATCCACTAGCACTTTTGCCCGAATTTGCTGAAAACCCAAATGCCATGTTTATTCTTTGGAAAGATCACACAGCCGTCAAAGAAGCCGCCGAGATCAATCAAGTAGCCAGGAATTGGGGTGGAACCGATTTTACCCAATATGTGGGTGGGATATATTCTTCGGAATGGTTCTGGGCAAAACTCCTGCACGTATTGCGGGAAGATGAGGATGTCCGTCAAGCCGCTTATTCTTGGGTAGAGCATTGTGACTGGATTCCTTTTTTATTAACTGGAGGGCAGGACATCCACGAGATGAAAAGAAGTCGCTGTGCGGCAGGGCACAAAGCTATGTGGCACGAAAAATTTGAAGGACTCCCGAGCGAGGATTTTCTGATACAATTAGACCCCATGCTTGCCGGACTCAGAGACAGATTATTTCGAGAAACGTACACTTCGGATACTCCTGCCGGGAATTTATCGGCCGAATGGGCTGAAAGACTGGGACTCTCTACTGAAGTGCTAGTAGGTGTTGGTGCTTTTGATGCACACATGGGAGCTGTGGGAGGCGAGATACAGCCCTATTATTTGAGCAGGGTGATGGGTACATCTACCTGTGATATTCTGATGGTTCCTACAGACGAACTTGGAGATACATTGGTCAAAGGAATTTGTGGTCAGGTAGACGGTTCGGTTGTACCCGGTATGATGGGTCTGGAAGCAGGGCAATCTGCCTTTGGGGATGTGTATGCCTGGTTTAAGCAAGTTATTTCTTATCCCTTAGAACTGATCGATGCGATTGAATGGCTGGATACTCCCTCCAAAACAAGGCTCAAACAAGAAATCGGAGATCAAATCATTCCGGCATTGTCCGAAGCCGCAGCACAGGTCGATCCGCAATCTTCGGCCGTACTGGCATTGGACTGGATGAACGGGCGGCGCACGCCTGATGCCAATCAAGCACTCAAAGGGGCTATATTCAACCTAAACTTAGGTAGTGATGCCCCCCGAATATTCAGAGCCTTAGTAGAAGCCACTTGTTTTGGAGCCAAAAAAATCGTAGATCGTTTTCAGGAAGAAGGGATTCCGATCAAAGGCATCATTGGGCTGGGTGGTGTAGCCAATAAATCTCCTTTTGTGATGCAAACCCTGGCCAATGTATTGAATATGCCCATTCAGATTGTACGTTCGGAGCAAACCTGTGCTTTGGGAGCGGCTATGTTTGCAGCGACGCTTGCCGGAATCTACCCGGATGTTCTTGAAGCACAAAAAAATATGGGTATGGGTTTTGAAAAAACCTACCAGCCTGAAGATGCACTAAGGACGCATTATCAAAATCTTTATCAAGCCTACAGCAGATATGTCGATTTGGTAGAAAACGAAATGATGTCGCAGGGCGATCACTAATGCCCACAGCCTGGGGTATTTATACCCAGCCGAGGTATATTTTAGTAAATTCAAATCTATAAGTTGTTAATAATCAATATATTGACGAAAAATCCAATTAAACCGCCCCATAAATTCTAAACTCATGAGCCGATACGAGCAACTCAAGTTTATTTGTTATGAAAATAACTGTCGCCTGCCCGAATTGGGTTTGGTTTTATTCACTTTTGGCAATGTAAGCGTGGTAGATCGGGCACAGGGTGTTTTTGCCATCAAACCCAGCGGTGTACCCTACACAGAACTCAAGCCTGAAGATATGGTCATCGTAGATTTTGAAGCACAGGTAGTGGAGGGCAATAAAAGACCTTCTTCGGATACCAAAACCCACGCCGTACTCTACAAACACTGGGAAAAAATCGGTGGGATTGTACACACACATTCTACCTATGCCACCGCCTGGGCGCAGGCACAGAGAGATATTCCGATTTTAGGCACCACACACGCTGACCATACCACCGAAAATATCCCTTGCGCTCCGGTCATGTCAGAAGCCATGATTCAGGGAGATTATGAATACCAGACTGGCTTTCAGATCATCGAGCATTTTGAGAAATTGGGGCTTTCATACCAAGAAGTAGAAATGATCCTGGTAGCCAATCACGCCCCTTTTACCTGGGGAAAAACTGCCGAAAAAGCCGTATACCACAGTGCTGTTCTGGAAGAAATCGCACGGATGGCATACCTGACACTCCAGATCAATCCTGGAGCTCCTTTGCTCAAAGACGCGCTCAAAGAAAAACATTATCAGCGAAAACACGGCAAAAATGCCTATTACGGGCAATCTTCATGAACAATTCATCACATACGATTACTCCATATTTTCATAAACATGATACAACTAAATCACTACGAAATCTGGTTAATTACCGGAAGCCAACATCTATACGGCGAAGAAACTTTGGAAAAAGTAGCCAATCACGCCCAGGAAATCGCCCTGGTCTTAGATCAAAACAAAGCCATCCCGGTAAAGGTCATTTTCAAACCCGTTCTCACTACACCCGAAGCCATCTATCAATGGATGTTAGAAGCCAATGCAAGCCCTCATTGTGTGGGATTGGTTGCCTGGATGCATACCTTTTCTCCGGCCAAGATGTGGATCAATGGGCTTAAAATTCTACAAAAACCACTTCTGCATTTACACACCCAATTTAATAGCGAAATCCCCTGGAGTGAAATCGATATGGATTTTATGAACCTAAACCAATCAGCACACGGAGGGCGCGAATTCGGTTTTATCGGCGCACGTATGAATCTGAAAAGAAAGGTAGTTGTAGGGCATTGGCAAGACCCCGAAGTGATAGAAAGACTCCAAATCTGGACACGTGCCGCTTGCGGAAAACAAGACTTACAAGGCGCGAAATTTGCCCGGCTGGGAGACAATATGCGCCAGGTAGCCGTCACCGAGGGGGATAAAGTAGAAGCAGAACTGCAATTCGGCTATTCGGTGAATGGTTATGGTCTGGGAGATTTGGTGGCTTTTGTGGAAGCAGTACAAGAGCAGGAAATCAAAAACCTGATAGAAGAATATGAAGAAAATTACATCATTCAGGAAAATCTAAGAGGAAATCCCGCTCTTCTGGAAGCCGCCCGAATAGAGCTGGGTTTGAAGAATTTTTTAGAATCGGGGAATTTCAAAGGATTTACAGATACTTTTGAGAATTTACACGGGCTGAATCAGCTACCTGGCATTGCCGTGCAGCGTCTGATGGCACAAGGATATGGTTTTGGGGCAGAAGGCGACTGGAAAACCGCCGCACTGGTACGCCTGATGAAAGTCATGGGAGCCGGACTAGAGGGTGGCAATTCATTTATGGAAGATTACACCTATCATTTTGCTGGGCAAAACAGCAGTGTACTGGGCTCTCACATGCTGGAAATCTGTGAATCTATCGCTTCCAAAAAACCAAGCTGTGAAATACATCCTTTGGGCATTGGAGGTAAAAGCGACCCGGTAAGGTTGGTATTTGAAGCCAAACCAGGGGCTGCTTTGAATGCCTCTATGATTGATATGGGTAATCGATTTCGTTTGCTGGTCAATGAGGTAGAAGCTTTACCTCTGGAGCAGGCACTGCCCAAACTACCCGTAGCACGTGTACTTTGGAAGCCGCTTCCTGATCTCAAAACCGCTGCCCAAGCCTGGATTCTGGCAGGAGGCGCACATCATACCTGCTACAGCGAATCCCTGACCTCAGAATACCTGGAAGATTTCGCCGAAATGACCGGGATAGAGTTTATTTGTATCGACGCTCAAACCCGCATTCGAGAGCTAAAAAATGAATTGAGATGGAATAGCTTGTACTATCAAAAATAAAGGTTTTGAACAATCCAAAAACCCAGATTTTAAACTATGAAAGTCCGGGTTTTTGATTGATACGCTTGTTTATCAGTACAAAACCACGAATGATCAACTTAACTTTGCTGAAAATTATCCGAAAAATATTTCTATTATTACTTTTTTTGAATAATTTGAGAATTGATGGAAAAACATCTTGTTGAATTTATGCTTGTCATTCCAACATAAAAAATAGCCTTTGCGCTTTTTAATTTGAGTGTATCTTAAAAAACAACAAGAGTTTGGGTCATTGGATCATTTATAATTTAATTCAATTATGAAAAAATTAACATTCCTTCTTTGGGGGCTTTTAATAAGTTATGTGACTTATTCCCAATCATTTAATAATCTTCCCGTCAAAACACAAAAACCTCCCTTACACGGCAAACATTGGATGGCGATTACTGGTAAGCCTCTTGCAGCTACTGCCGGATCCATGATTTTTACCAAAGGAGGGAATGCCATCGATGCTTCTTGTGCCATGCTGGCTGCTACCTGTACCATGTGGGATGTGTTGAGCTGGGGCGGTGAAACCCAAGCATTGATTTATAATCCAAAAACCAAAAAAGTAATTGCCATCAATGCGCTTGGAGTAGCTCCCACTGGGGCTACGGCTGATTTTTTCAAAAATAAAGGCATGAAATATCCGCCTGAATACGGTCCTTTAGCGGCAGTGACTCCCGGTACGCCCGGTGGTTTGATGACTATGTTGGCCGAATACGGCACGATGAGCCTCAAAGAAGTATTAGCACCCGCCATGCAAATGGCAGAGGGGTATCCCATAGAAGCCCAAACAGCCAACTCCATTGAACGTGGAAAAGAAGAAATCAAAAAATGGCCTTACTCAAAAAAAGTATTCTTGACACATCCAGGCGAAAAACGTGAAGCTCCCAATGCCGGAGAAATTTTTGTACAAAAAGATTTACTTGAAACTTTAAAAAAACTGGTAGCCACAGAAGAAGAAGCTCTCAAACAAGGAAAGTCAAGAAAAGAAGCCATTTATGCCGCATATAACCGTTTTTACAAAGGTGATATTGCCAAAGAATTCGCTCGAGGATGCAAAGAACAAGGTGGGCTTATCACGGAACAAGACTTGGCCAATTGGAAAGTTAAAATTGAAGAACCGATGATGACTACCTACAAAGGCATTGAGGTATATAAATTACAACAATGGACACAAGGCCCTGCCATGCTACAAGCTTTGAATATCCTCGAGAATTTTGATCTCAAAAGTATGGGCTACAACTCTACCCGATATATTCACACGCTATATCAGGCCATGAACCTTGCGTTTGCAGATCGGGATTTTTATTATGGCGACCCGGCTTTTGCCCCCGAAGAACCCATGAAAGGTCTTCTTTCCAAAGAATACGCCAAGCAACGCGCCAAGTTAATCAATCCAGATAAAAACGACCCCCAAGCAAGCCCAGGAGATCCCTACGTTTTTGAAAACAAAATAAATCCTTTTGCAGAACTACTCCAAAAATGGAATGACAAAAAAATGGGTTTTGTACCTCATCACCTGAATCAAAATGATCAGTTTTTGGAACAATTTGCCGCAGGCACTACTTCCATCGAGGCAACAGACGAGGAAGGATGGGTAGTGTCTATCACGCCTAGTGGCGGTTGGGTGCCTGCCTGCATCGCTGGTAATACAGGTATCGGTATGAGCCAGCGAATGCAATCTTTTGTTTTGGACGAAAAAGAAAACCCCTTCAATGTAGTAGAACCCGGTAAAAGACCCAGAGTTACCCTTACACCATCGCTGGCTCTCAAAGACGGAAAACCCTTCCTTTCTTTTGCCAAACAAGCAGGAGATGAACAAGATCAATTACTGCTTCAGTTCTTTTTGAATATGGTAGAATTTAATATGACCGTACAAGAGGCTTGCGAAGCTCCCAGCTTTAAAACCTATCAAATGTATTCAAGCTTTGGCGACCACGAAAAAGTTATTGGCGGATTGACCCTCAACAGTGCTATGCCCGATTGGATTAGAAAAGAGCTCACTGGCATGGGCTATAAAATCTCTTACCAAGAGCGCACCAGCGGACCGATCAACGCCATTTATTTTGACTGGCTCAACGGTAGCTTTTGGGGCGGCTCAAGCAATCACGGAGAGGACTACGGCATAGGCTGGTAAGTACACCCTCAAGCAAATGTAATTACTCCCTTGATATTTTCGCCACTGTGCATATCCTTAAATGCCTGAGGTAAATTATCAAGGGGGTAAACCGCACTGATTTGTTCGCCTAGTTGAAGCTGACCTTCCTGATAAAGCCGAAACAATCTGGGAAAATCAATTTCAGGATTACAATTGCCATAAAGCGGATTGAGATAAAGTTTATTCCATTCAAACAGGCGCATATCTATCGTAAGGTCTTCCTCTATGCCAGATACCTGCACTGCCATCCCTCCATGGCGAATACAAGCAAGTGGTGCAGCACCTAGCGCAGGAATAGCTGTACATTCATAAGCCAAATCTACCAACTGACCCGCATTAATTTGTCTGATTAAATCAGCAAAATGCCTGAATTCACCTTTGGAAGCCTGATTTAAAATAGTGTGGGTAGCACCGAACCTTTGTGCAATTTCCAGTTTTTTTGCACTAATATCAACAGCAATGATTTTTGGAATACCCCGAATTTTCAAGCCCTGAATCACATTAATCCCTACACCGCCTACTCCCAACACCAATGCAGAATCCGGCTCAAAAGGAATTGGTATATTCAGTACAGAGCCAACCCCTGTCATCACAGCACAACCCACAAAAGCAGCTACTTTAAAATCTATTTCCTGGGGTATTTTGACCAAAGCCGACGCTTTTACAATAGAATATTCCGATAAAGTACCCAATGAAAACGAACGTTCAATTCCCTGACCTCCTAGTTGGGTGGCTTCCAGTCTGGCGTGTCCCCCTGAAACTGCATTTCCTGCAATAACAGGTGAGTTGTTTTCACAGATAAAAAAATTATTACGCCTGCATTGAGCACATTTTTTACAAGGAATCGCCCAATTGAGAATTACGTGATCCCCTTCCTCAAATTGGGTCACCTCAGTGCCTACTGCTCTGACAATTCCTACGCCTTCGTGCCCCATTACAATTTTTTTGCCCCAACCCAAAGAATCAAAATCGGTATGACATACGCCGGCAGCTTTTATTTCTACCACTACTTCATCCCCTACAGGAGCCAAGATTTGGGTAGTTTCGATGCTCAAATTACCATTTCCTAGACCAATGGCTGCTTTGGAAAGTATCGGAAAGTTCAAAGTATAAGGTTATTTTGTTTTAACAATTTGTTTAATAATACGCAATTACTTCTTGATAACCATTGCCGTGCGTGCACGAATAAAATACATTCATTCGTGCATCCGTGGCAATAAACAACCATCTACGAATACTCCTCCAAATGGGGCGATTCTTCCCGCTTATTGCACGACTCCCTGATGATCAAAGAAAATAGTAACTACTGCACACACAGGTTTACCCCCTTTTCCTTTGAAAACCATATATACATCGTGTACACCTTCTGTAGCTTTGATATTGCTTTTGATTTCATCAAATCCCAAACTGGTGAGCGGCATACTCACCTTAAAGTCTCCGATTTTGAGGCCCGTTGGCGAGTCTATTCTGAATTCTATATTCCCGCCGCTAAAATAAGCCCCTGCTTTGACCACTCCCAAAGTAAGAGATTTTACACCGGAAAGGTCAATTTTTTCATATTTGGCAAAACCTCCGGCTTCGCCCATCAATATATCTACGTCTTCTTTAACCATCCCCTGCGACATTTCAGGCGTCACGGTAAACTTCTGCGCTTTGGCCGCCTCTGTAAATTGACTGGCACCTATGGTAGGATTCCTTAGTGTGATCACATCCCTGACGGTCAGCGGTCCGATCTGGTCTCCCCCTTTATCTGTGTAAGTAGCCGTAAGAATATATTTACCCTCTAGGTTTTCCTTTTTATGTTTGTCAAAGGCATAGTTTCCTTTAAGGGCTAATCCTTTAGTTTTAAGGCTTTGATCGCCTCCCAAAGAGAGAATATAGCGGGTCATTTGCTGGGCTTCACTGAGTGAGAGTTGGGGGTGAGCCGCCATGATGGTTTCTCCCCAAACGCCACCACCGCCTGCGATGATTTTTTTAGAAAGTTTATCCAGAGCAGTAGCGTCGCCTTTGTATTTTTGGGCAATGTCTTCGTAGGAAGGCCCCACAGATTTTTTATTCTGTTGGTGGCAGGCACTACAGTCGGATTGATCCATCAATTGTTTGCCTAAAAGGAATAAGGAAGCTTCCTGTAAAGCCTGATGCCCCATGGCGATTTCATTGGTATCATAGCCTTTTTCTAAGAACTCAATACTTACATAGACATTTTGAGGGTCAATGCCATTGCCTACGGTGCCATCTTCCTTATCTTTGGCTATTACTTCGTACTCAAGCGCGTATTTGTCCCAATAAAAAGAGCGATTGCCCGTAAATTTCCAGCTAAGTTCTGGTAGTTCATTTCCAGCCAAGATATCGAGTCGTGCTTCCGAACTCAGACCGGAAGGGTCTTTGATTACTAGGCGAACAGTATGCTTGCCGGCCTTCTCGAAAGTAAATGTTGGATTGGCTTCCTTAGAATCTATTTTTTCACCTTCTCCAAAATACCAGGCATAGCTGAGATTATCGCCGTCATAGTCAATGGATTCTTCGGCACTGAATTGTACTTTCATCGGCAAAGCACCTACGGTTTTGTCGGCCTTGATTTTGGCTAGAGGCTTGCGATTACCCGACTCATATTTAATATGTACCAGTCGAGCGTCCGGGTTTTGAGAAAACCAAACCTGCCCGTATTCCAGCAGATACATATCTCCATCGGGGCCAAAAACCATATCAATCGGATTGCTGAACTTCTGACTCGGCATAAATCTATCCATGCGTTTGTAATTGCCTTTTTCATCCATAGTCACCGCCATAATCCAGCCGCGCATCCAGTCATAGATAAAAAGCTTTCCATCAAAAAACTCAGGAAAACGCCCTGGATTATTGGGATAATCTTTCAAGTAAAATACGGGTCCTGCCATAGCATTTCTTGCACCTTCGCCGACCATTGGGAATTCTTTGGAAGCTCCATAAGGATACCAGATAAAAGCAGGTTGTGCTGGAGGCAAAGTTTTAGCTCCAGTATTATTGGGTGATTCATTGAGGGGTTTTTCCGGGTTAAAGGTTGCCAAAGAAGCTTCTTTGGCAAAATCATACTTGTGATACGGGTAGTTATTCCCCACAAAATAAGGCCAACCAAAAAATCCGGCTTTACGTGCCTGATTGATTTCATCATAACCTCGAGAACCCCTCCCCTTACTGTCTTCGCCTGCATCTGGACCTACTTCGCCCCAATACAGATAACCAGTATGTTGGTCAATAGACATACGATAAGGATTCCGGCAACCCATTACATAGATTTCGGGGCGGCCATCTTTTTTATCGCTAAATAGGTTTCCTAGAGGAATGCTGTACGTGCCGTTGGCTTCGGGTTTGATCCTTAATATTTTACCTCTGAGGTCTTGAGTATTGGCAGATGATTTCTGTGCATCCCAGGGTGAGCGGTCTTTGCGTTCGTCGCTAGGAGAATACCCTTCGGAGGCGTGAGGGTTGGTATTGTCACCCAAAGCGATATAAAGTAGACCGTCTTTGGTCATTTCCATACTTCCGGCAGAATGGCAGCATTCTTCTCTTTGGGTAGGAATTTCAAGCAAACGTTTTTCGGATTTGAGGTCAATAGACAAATAATCCTTGCCCATCGTAAAGCGGGAGACATTTTGCTGCGATTTTTTGGGGTCTGAATAAAATAAGTATACCCAATTATTTTCTTGGATGTTTGGGTCAAGTGCCAAACCCAGGAGGCCATCTTCTAGTTTAGAAAAAACATCCATTTTTTGAATCACTTGGGAGCTATCTGCCTTACGATCAAATACCTTAATATTTCCATCTCGCTCTATGAAAATGATCTTGCCGTCCGGCAGTATCTCGAGTTCCATGGGTTCGTCCAATTGCTCATCCAATACGACTTTTGTAAATCGGTTTTCTTCGGGAGCTACGTTGGCATTGGCATAATTGACAGGATTGCCCTCACCGGCAGCATACTCAATACCTCCTAATAGATGCTCAAGGAATAATTTTTCAGAATATGACTCATCGGTATGCCCTAGGCCTGTGTACCAGGCGCGTCCACCATCGTATTCGTGGCACCAAGCGATGGGGTGATTTTCGCCGTTGGTACCGCCTTTGTAGGATTTTTCATCCAGATTGAGCAATACCTGGATTCCGGGGTTGATGTCTTTATAATTGTACCATTCGTCTTTGCGGTGCCACTTTTTGGGCAGCATTTTGGTAGAAATGTGTTTATCATCCACTAGTTGGATATCTGCTTCGCGTACATTGGGTTTATTGGGATGCCCATTGAAATAAGCACCTACCAGTTTGCCGTACCAAGGCCATTCGTATTCGGTGTCGGCCGCTGCGTGAATCCCTACAAAACCACCGCCGGCCTGGATAAATCGGTTCATTTCCAGTTGTTGGGCTTCATTGAGTACATCGCCTGTGGTATTGAGAAAGACAACGACATTGTACTTTGCGAGATTTTTTTCTTTAAAAAAATTGGCATCTTCGGTAGTATCTACCCTGAAGTTGTATTCTTTGCCGAGTTGAACCAGTGCCTTTTTTCCGGCTGCAATAGAAGCATGCCTAAATTGTTCGGTTTTTGAAAATACCAACACGCTGACAAAGCGTTTTTTGGCAAAAACGAATCGGTAGAGCGCAAATGATGTTACGGCAACGATTCCCAAAATGATCAGTATACGTTTCATGGTCAATAACTAATGAGTTTGTAATGATTTTAGACTATTAACAAAAGAAATTTCAAATCAAGTATTCAAATTTAGAAAAAAAATCTAAATGAGTATAATTTACTCAAAGGTTTTTTGCAATTTTATCTTGAAATAATAAGAATATGAAAGATACTCGAATACAAGATTACCTCAACAGCTTTGACCCCAAAAACTATATACCGCAGCTATCCCTGGATTTTGTGATTTTTACCTATCACGAAGAAACTTTAAAGGTATTAGCACTCAAGATGATTGGGGTGGATTTTTGGGTGCTACCCAGCGGATTTGTATGGCAGGAAGAAGATTTGGAAGAATCTGCAGCCAGAAATTTGAGGGAAAGAACAGGCATTGAACGGCTTTTTCTCCGGCAATTTCATACTTTCGGTAAAAAGTCTCGTTATTTCCCTGAAGTACAAAAAGCGATTAAAGAACGTACAACTTTATATCCTAAAATCCGAGATTGGTATAACCACCGCTTCGTTACGGTTGGGTATTATGCCCTGGTCGAGTACAACCGAGTAGCACCCCAGTTGGATATTTTTACAGAAGCATATACCTGGCTGGATATCGATGCGGTGGGTGTGCTTGCGATGGATCACCCCGAAATAGTGGAGAAAGCCCGGGAAATATTGTCCCACGATTTATCAACTTATCCTGTAGGTGTGGATTTACTGCCCGAAATGTTTACTTTACCAGAGTTACAAAAGTTATATGAAGCCATTTTAGGTCGCCCCATAGACCGAGGCAATTTTCGTAAAAAAATCCTTAAAGAAAATATGCTTGAAAAATTAAGCCATCAAAAAACTGGAGAACCGCACCGTTCGCCCTATTTTTATCGATTTGTGTCAAATGATGACATTTCTCTCAAGCAGGAAAAAAGTAAATTTGGATTTTAAAAATAGAAACTATCTAAATAAGAGCGGTACTATTAGAAATACTATTTCATTCTTTATCTTTGTTAGCAAAGAATTGATTTTTTATTCTCAACTTAAAATTTCTTAAAATATGGCTTTTGATATTGACATGATTAAGGCTGTGTACACTCGTATGGGTGAACGCATTCAGGCCGCCAAAAATATCGTCGGTCGCCCCTTGACCCTGGCTGAAAAGATTCTTTATGCACATCTCTTCGATGGGATGCCTACCAAAGCTTTTAAAAGAGGCGAAGACTATGTGGATTTTGCCCCAGACCGCGTAGCGATGCAGGATGCCACTGCACAAATGGCACTGCTTCAGTTTATGCAAGCTGGTAGAGCCCAGGTATTTGTGCCTTCTACAGTACACTGTGACCACTTAATCCAGGCCAAATTGGGTGCTAAAAAGGACTTGGAAACCGCCAACGTATCTAACAAAGAAGTGTATGATTTTTTACAATCTGTATCCAATAAATACGGTATCGGTTTCTGGAAAGCAGGCGCAGGAATTATCCACCAAGTCGTACTCGAAAACTATGCCTTCCCCGGCGGAATGATGATCGGTACCGACTCGCACACACCCAATGCCGGCGGACTCGGAATGATCGCCATTGGAGTTGGAGGGGCTGACGCCGTAGACGTGATGGCCGGAATGGCCTGGGAGCTTAAATTTCCCAAACTCATCGGTGTTCACCTGACTGGCAAACTAAGCGGCTGGACTTCTGCCAAAGACGTAATCCTCAAAGTAGCCGGCATCCTGACCGTAAAAGGTGGCACTGGAGCCATCGTGGAATATTTCGGAGAAGGTGCTGATGCCCTTTCTGCTACCGGAAAAGGTACAATCTGTAATATGGGAGCCGAAATCGGTGCTACTACCTCGCTTTTCGGCTATGACGACTACATGAAGGCTTATCTGGAATCTACCGGACGTGCCGATGTAGCCGAACTGGCCGATGCACAACGAGCACACCTCAGAGCAGACACCGAAGTGTATGCCGATCCTGCTCAGTATTATGACCAACTGATCGAGATTAACCTTTCGGAGCTTGAGCCGCATATCAACGGTCCTTATACGCCGGATTTGGCTTGGCCACTTTCTGAGTTTGCCAAAGCAGTCAAAGAACACGGTTACCCTCAAAAGCTGGAAGTAGGTCTGATCGGCTCATGTACCAACTCTTCTTATGAAGATTTGACCCGTGCCGCTTCTATCGCACAACAAGCCATCAGCAAAAAATTAAAGGCGAAATCTGAGTTTACCATCACGCCAGGTTCTGAAACAGTACGCTTTACTGCCGAAAGAGACGGAATTCTTGATACTTTTGATCAAATGGGCGGCGTAGTTCTTGCCAATGCCTGCGGACCTTGTATCGGACAGTGGGCACGCCATACCGATGACCCCAACAAGGCCAATTCCATCATCACTTCTTTCAACCGTAACTTTGCCAAACGCAACGATGGGAATCAGGCCACACGCGCTTTTGTAGCTTCCCCTGAGATCGTAACCGCCCTAGCCATCGCCGGAGACCTGACCTTCAACCCCACCACGGATACCCTCATCAACGAAGACGGAGAAACCGTGAAATTTGACGAACCTCAAGGTCTGATGGCTCCCCCCCAAGGATATGCCGTAGAAGATGCTGGATTTATCCCGCCGGCCGAAGATGGAAGCCAGGTACAGGTGCTTGTTAGCCCTGAATCGGATCGACTGCAATTGCTGGATCCTTTTGCTGCCTGGGAAGGTACCGACCTCAAAGGTATGAAAGTACTTCTCAAAGCTTTTGGAAAATGTACTACAGACCATATCTCTATGGCAGGACCTTGGTTGAAATATCGCGGGCACTTAGACAATATCTCCAACAATATGTTTATCGGTGCTGTGAATGCCTACAACAATGAAGTGAATAAAGTAAAAAACCAACTGACCGGGCAATACGGTGAAGTACCTGCTACTGCAAGGGCTTACAAAGCTGCCGGAATCGGTACAGTGGTGTTTGGGGACGAAAACTACGGCGAAGGTTCTTCCAGAGAACACGCCGCAATGGAGCCTCGTTTTATGGGAGTAAGAGCCGTAATGGTTAAGTCATTTGCCCGTATCCACGAAACCAACCTCAAAAAACAAGGTATGCTTGCCCTGACTTTTGCCAATCCTGCCGATTACGAAAAAGTACAAGAGGATGATACCGTAGATATCGTAGGTTTGACTGAGTTTGCAGAGGCTAAACCTTTGAAAATCGTTCTGAATCACAGCGACGGTTCAGTAGATGAAATAGAAGCCAAACATACCTACAATGCCGCCCAAATCGAGTGGTTTAAGGCCGGTTCGGCACTGAATCTGATTAAGATGCAAAATGCATAAGCAGCAAGGAGTTTTTCCAAATCTTTGAGATTTAGAAAAACTATTTGAAGCCCTTAAAGTCTGTGCTTTAAGGGCTTTTTTATGGGGTAAGCTATTGCCAGGCACCTCAAAACTCATTTTGGAGGGTGGTAAAGCTTTACCTTGCTACTTTTGGCGTATTTTGGAGGGTGGCCATGAATGTCATGATAGTTTTTTAGAATTTTGAAGAAAGTAAATTAGTTTTTACTCGAATCATTTTTCCGCATATTCGCTCATCATTTTTCTAATGTGAGGAGCCTGGAATCCTATTACCATATCATTTTTGGGTATTCCTTTCTGGTGTAAAAGTTCTGCGATCCGCAAATCTGTCCCATCATGCTGTAGCCAAACCTTACCTGATGATTTTACATCAATGTGTACATAAATAGCGTATATCCAATGTCTGTCTTTCTCCCATCCTACACCAAAATATAAATAATGTCCGTGTTCATCATCTGTAATGAGTTGATATTCTACACCGTCTTCCTCCGAGTCAGATAATCCTGCTACGTATGTTACCAATTCACGTACTATTTTTTTATAGGCATTTATTTTATCCATTTTGTGATTAAAGTTGATAATTCATCGAAAATAATCATTTTCACATCGAATTCCTTGGCAGTATCCAAGAAAAAATTATCGTCAAAAAAACGTTCATAGAAGTTCAAAGGTACAGCCAAGTATAGTATTCTTTCAGCTTCTTTTATTTTCAAAGCCCTCCAATAAATGATAAACTGCCCAAGTGCATCTTCAAAAGCATCCAAATCAGAAGGTTCAGAAAAAGATTTAATTTCAACAGCAATTTTTTCCTCAGCTTTTTCTGCGGCAATGATTTGTCTTGCCGCACCCAAGTCTATATAACCCCTACGTTTACCAATAGAGATTTTGTAAGGATCGTGTGTAATCGTCCAACCTTCATTTTCCAGACATTGACGCACTAATTGATGATATTTATCTTTTACCAAATTGGTTTAGCATTTTTAAGGGCAAATGTACAAATATTTATGGTTGTCTGACAAACTTTGTTGGTAGTATTCTGTGCAAGATATTGAAGAGCGCGAAAAAAAACTCTCCCACTCAAAAAGCAGGAGAGTCTTAGGAAAATAATTCTTTCTAATTATTAAATCCCTAGATCGGCAATAATTTGCGTGATTTTCGCCTCTAATTTCTCCTGAACAGCATCAAACTGATCTTTGGAAGCGAGTGGCTCTTTGACACTAAAATAAAACTTGATCTTGGGCTCAGTTCCTGAGGGGCGAGCGGAAATCTTGCTGCCGTCTTCGGTCAGGAATTGCAGTACATTCGAACGCTCCATATCGATGTGTTCTTCTGTGCCAGTGAGCAGATTTTTGATAATCCCAGCCTGATAATCCATTACTTTAGCTACTTGGCTACCGGCCAGCATCTGGGGTGGATTGCTACGAAACTGCTCCATCATGGCTTTGATTTCATCAGCACCAGCTTTGCCTTTTTTGGTCAATGAGATGAGTTTTTCATAATAAAAACCATACTCCTGATAAATTTCAATCAGTCTTTCAAAAATGCTTTTGCCTTGGTCTTTGGCGTAGGCGACCATTTCGGCAATCAGCGAACAAGCCATAATGGCATCTTTGTCACGCACAAATTCGCCAGCTAGGTATCCATAGCTTTCTTCGCCACCTCCGATAAAGGATTTTTTACCTTCTTCATTTCTTAGGATTTCGGCGATGTACTTGAATCCGGTCAGGGTATTGTAGACTTCTACCCCATTTTTGAGGGCTATTTCATCCAAGAGAT
This sequence comes from Microscillaceae bacterium, assembly GCA_033765345.1. Taxonomy (GTDB): domain Bacteria; phylum Bacteroidota; class Bacteroidia; order Cytophagales; family Microscillaceae; genus JANRIC01. The sequence continues at coordinate 45,083 of JANRIC010000120.1, read as the reverse complement.
CGGTAGTCACGATGGTTTTGGCGATATATTCTTTGCCCATTATTTTTCCGGCTCTTTTCCAGGCGCCAATTAGATAATCGATCAACAAAGTACCTGTCTGGTTGCCGTTGAGCAGTTGCCACTGGCCGTGGTGATTTTTGACAGCGATTCCTACGCGGTCGGCATCTGGGTCGGTGCCCATCAGCAGATCGGCATCGAGTTCTTTGGCTTTGGCAAGGCCGATGCTGAGTGCTTCGGCTTCTTCTGGATTGGGGTAAACGACCGTAGGGAAGTTCCCATCAGGGTTGGATTGTTCTTCTACGATATGAACATTTGCAAAACCTAGTTTTTGCAGCAGTTGAGGTACTAATGTGATGGAAGTACCGTGAATAGGTGTAAATACGATTTTAAGGTTTTTTTGCCTTTGGATGAGTTCTGGGGCAAGTGATAGCGCAGCTACCTGATCCAAATACGCCGTATCTACTTCGGCGCCAATCATTTGAATATTTTCAGCAACAGGCTCAAAGCGGATGTCTTCTACCCGGACATTTTCCACTTCTTTAATGATGTTTTTGTCATGGGGTGCTACGATTTGCGCGCCATCGTTCCAATAGGCTTTGTAGCCATTGTATTCTTTGGGATTATGAGAAGCCGTAAGTACGACTCCACTTTGGCAGCCAAAATGACGAACAGCAAAAGATAATTCGGGTGTAGGTCTTAATTCTTCAAACAGATATACATAAATATCATTGGCTGAAAATACATCGGCTGTGATACGTGCAAATTCTTTGCTGTTGTTGCGGCTATCGTGTGCAATGGCAACTTTGATTTGTTGGTCGGGAAAGCTTTTTTTGAGGTAATTTGCCAGGCCTTGTGTAGCCATGCCTACGGTGTAGCGGTTGATACGGTTGGAGCCGATGCCCATAATGCCGCGTAAGCCTCCTGTACCGAACTCAAGGTCTTTGTAAAAAGCATCTGTCAGCTCGGTGCTTTGGTTTTCGTCCAACATCCGTTGAAGTTGTGCTTTAGTCTCTTGGTCAAAACTACCTGATAACCATTGATTTACTTTTTCCTGTACTTCAGGAGATAAAATTTGCTTCATATTTGAAAAATTTTGATTGTTTAAAAGAATCCTGACGAAATTACAAATCTTATGAAATATTTTTTAAAATCTCGAGCCTTTCATTTAGAAGACTTTACGAAGGAGGATTTGGTTACAAAAAACCTGGAATTTATACTTTTTATACACAAGTAAGATTCCAGATGGTGCAAACAAGTTCGTTGTATACAAAGCAGGTTTAATTCCCTTCATGCTTAATTTTTTTAATTCTTTTCATTCCTTCGCCACCTCAAGGTCTTTTCTCCACAGTACGGTAAGCAAATCCTGGAGCGATCCTCAAAATCCATTTCAGGACTTTCACGATACCTGCATAAGTTTCAAAGCGATTTTTTTTTAAATTCCGCAGAAATTCATCTACCAGCCCTTCGGGACTCATTTTGTTTTTGCCGCGCCCTGCGGTCATAGGCGTATCTACAAGAGGTGGCAGAATTTCAAAAACCTGTACATTTGTTTTGGCCAATTGAAACCTGAGTGCCATCGTAAACGAATGCAAACCGGCCTTACTACAACAATACACCGCCGTAATGCTTTTGGGGGCAAGTGCCAAGCCTGATGATACATTCACCACGGCAGCCTCGGGTTTTTCTCTCAAAAGCGGCAAGAGCATCACTGTGAGCTGGATAGGTGCTATGAGATTGACTTGAAGTTCATACTCGACTTTGGAAACCGAATCGGGTTCATCTTCAAAATAATAGCGGTAATTCACGGCCGCATTGTTGATCAGGATATTCAGTTGAGGGTAGTGTTCGTGGATTTCACGGACGAGGTTTTCACGGTCTTCGGCATCCGAAACATCGCCCTGAAAAGTAATCAGTGCAGGGTTTTCTTTTTTGGCTTGTTCCAGTTTTTGGGCATTTCTACCTGTGACAATCACCTGATTACCAAGTGCTAAGAACCTTTTGGCTAAAGCCAGACCGATGCCCGTAGAGCCTCCTGTGATGAGTATAGTATTGTTTTGCAGATTCATCGAGTTATGCTCCGTTTATTAATTCACATTGAATTTCTTCCTATTAGAGTTATGTTGGTATTTTAATCCAATATAGATTCATCCGATAATGGTGTAAAGCTATTGTGAATGGCGATAATATCCATTCGTTTTTCGTTTACAAGCTTATAAATCAGGCGAAAATTTTTGTATACGAGTTCCCGTATATTTTCTTGATTAAACTCAGGCACTTTCCTACCGTGCATAGGAAAGTTTTCAAGAAGCATTACTTTATCAAAAAATTTATCCGTCAATTGATCAGCATACTTAGGAGAAACCTTTAAATAATATTCGCGAATTTGATACAGATCTTGAATAGCCTGTTTAGTCCAGCTTACTTTTATCATAATCCTTTAAGATTTTCTTGGTCTCCTCAGTACTGTATACTTCCCCGGATTCAGACTGTACCAAACCTTTTTCAACTTTTTGAAGAAAAATCAATTGATCCATTAAATCATCAATGGAAAACTTTTCAGGCATTTTTTCAAGACTCTCTATAACACTTTGTTTTGTCAGCATATTTTTATATAAGATGAATGAATGGTAAAGATAAGACTTTGATCTTAAATACACCTACTGAGTTTATCATAAATTATTTGGCTTTGCAAGCATGGAAAAATTAAGAATCTGGGCTGTTCCAGTTTTGTTGTATAAATATTGTTTTTTTTCGTCCTCAGATTTAGGCAGGTATTCAAATTAAAAAAACAAAACAAGGTTGCCTTGTGCAACCTTGTTTTGTTTTTAGAAGCTTCCATACGTTACCTGACAAAGATAATTGCAGTGGCGAGGTATGATCGCTTAATTTCTGATCAAAGCCGTATGAAATACGCCGGATTCAGTTTGCCAACGAATGATGTAATATCCAGTTCGCAGGCTGCTAATGTCTAACTCTAGTTCCTGGCTGTCTACTTCCCGATTCAGGTATATATTGCCTTGTTTATCCAAAACTTGCATCAGGGCTTTACCCTCCCAAGGCTTAGCCACACGGATATACACTTTATCTTCATTATTCGGATTGGGATAAAGTCGAATAGCCTGCTTGGAGGCATCTATTAAGTTCGGATTTTGATCTTCTACTACCTGAAAAGCCTTGCTGATGAAGCCTGTAAGCAACCCAGAAGCTTTGTCCTCACTGTACGTGAATATTTTTATAATTAGTTGATATTAAAGGAGTTAAAGGTTAATAACAGGAATAATTTTGAGAATTAACAAAAAAGTGCTTACTTTGATTTGCATTATTTCAAGAAAACACCTAATAATATGTTAATTCTCAATACATCAAAATTAGTAGAAATCTTCGTGACTTGTGATGATTTTGTAAAAAATTTGGAGAAAAGTCCCACTTATGCAGAAGACTTTGGTTTTTTAGCCTCTGATTGTAGGATGAGCAAAAGTGAAATTATGAGCATCTGTATCTTTTATCATCATTCAGGGATGCGTTGTTTTAAGTGGTATTATGAGACAGTTATATAGAAGATATTGCGTACTTGGTTTCCAGAAGCTACTAAATATGAGCGATTTAACCGTTTAATGCGCGAAGTCCTCAAAGAGTTAATAGTCTATCTGTTTTTGTGTGGTTTGGCAAAGCCTAGTGAGGCAAATTACATAGACAGTAAAAAACTGCCTGTATGCCATATCAAAAGAGAAAAACAACATCGGGTATTCAAAGGCATTGCTGGCAAAGGGAAATCTTCTACGGGCTGGTTTTTTGGCTTCAAACTCCACGTTTTGCTCAATCAATGGGGGGAGTTGGTCAATTTTCGTGTGAGTACAGGCAATGTAGCGGACAATAATGCCTCGCTTTTACGCCAACTATTTCATAATTTTCAAGGCTGGGTCTTTGCAGATAGAGGCTATTGGACTAAAATTATGAAAGAATTGCAGGATAAAGGCGTAGAACTTATACCCAAACCCAAAAAAAATCAAGCCGGTTTGCCCATTAGTCCTCAACAAAAGCACTATGCAAAGAAAAGAGGTATTATTGAATCGGCTTTTGATATGTAAAAAATCTCATGGATATTGACCATACCAGGCATCGTAGTCCCGTGAATTTCTTGGTCAATTTGGTGACCGCTTTAATTGGATATACTTTCTTAGAACATAAACCGCATACCCCTTTGGTCAATCCTAAAGACTATATGAAAGTTGTACTTTACTAAGAACCTTAAAAATATTCACGTCAGTATACGCAGCCCGTACGTTTATCACCATTTACACTCCCTTGGGTGGAAGATGAGCCTGCCAATAGGACGCTGTCTCTTCCATAAGGAAATATTTTTCTGAGATATTCATAACCTCTCCCACCTATGGTTTCCTCCCATTGAATGAGAGGACTTTCTGAGAAAGGAGTTTGTGCTTGAAGCATAGCTAAACCGGCTGGATATACCAGCAAGATTAAACAGAAAAGTTTTAGATAATTTTTCATTGTTTTTACTAATAATTGAAAGATAATAGTATGTGAGATTTTAGGCCAACGCCTTATGAAAAATTTGTGAAGAATGAGATGAAATATGAGGGTTGAATTGTTAGTCAAATGTAATGGGTATTGGTATTGGTATTGAAAACAAGTATTCGCTATTAAAATTCTTTGAATCTGTGGCACAAATTTACAAGCGTATTTTGAGCCTATCGTTGGAGTGCTATTTCCCACAAATTATTTAGCTTTGCAAGCATGGAAAAATTAAGAATCGGAATATTTTTCGGAGGTCAATCGCGTGAGCGCGAAGTGTCCTTTGCCGGTGGGCGCACGGTGTACGACAATTTGAACAAGGATATTTTTGAAGCAGTGCCAGTTTTTGTGGATAGTTTGGGGAATTTTATTTTGTTGAATTGGGAATACATCTATAAAGGTACGATCAGGGATTTTTACCCGCCCTTAGAAGCTGCCCGACAATTGGGTTTTGCCAAATCACCCTTTCAAATTTATATCGAGTCTTTGGGGCAATTGACAGAGGCGCAACTTGATGCACTCATTTCCGAAGTCGGCAAACGCATTTATCCGCAAGACTTTCAGCAATATTTTGACTTTGCTTTCCTGGCCTTGCATGGCTCTTACGGCGAAGACGGCAATATCCAAGGGCTGATGGAATGGTACAATATCCCCTATTCCGGTTCGGGGATTCTGCCTTCGGCGATAGGCGTGAATAAAATCATCCAAAGTGACCTGCTCAAAAAAGCCGGATTTCAAAGACCCAAGCAGTACGTTTTGACTAAAAAAAGATGGCTTCAAGAACGCGGAACGCAGGCAGAAAATACTCTTTTCTCCGAAATCCTCCACGAGGTAGGACTGCCAGTTGTGGTCAAATCTCCCAATCAAGGCTCATCGATCGGGGTAAGCATCTTGAAATCAAGCGAGGGACTGGCAGAGGCGATTGACAAAAGTTTTTTTATGCAGCGTATTTCTGTAGATTCCTGGCGAAATAAAAGCCCAGAAGAAAAACAAAAATTTATCACTCAATTTACGGATATTCGGGAGGGATTGGGCTTTCCGGTTTTAGTAGAAAGTGGTTTTTCTGATAATTCTGATCTTGAAATTTTAAAAGAAGAAAGGGAAGAGATTCATTCAGGGTTTTCAGTAAAAAAAGTAATTGATCATCCCGAAGAATTCCTGGATTTCTTAGAGTATAGCATCCATAAATTTGAAGTTTTATTAGACGAAATAGTACTCAAAAAGAAAGATTTAGAACGCATAGCTCCTCAATTTTTCCTCACCGCTCAAAACTCTGAAGAATTCGTCCTTTTTGAATCTTTTATCGGGGGTAAGGAATTTTCCTGCATTGTAATTCAGGAGGAAGATGGTACCCCGCTTGCCCTCCCTCCTACCGAAATCCGCAAGGTACAAGATGTTTTTGATTATCGCTCCAAATACTTGCCTGGTACAAGTCGCAAGATTACCCCGATTGAGGTCGATGAGCAGATGATTGAAGAAATCCGCAAACGTTGTTGTGCTTTGTTTGAGTCCATTCATGCGCACGTGTACGCCCGAATTGACGGTTTTATCACCGAAGCAGGCGATATTTTCCTCAATGACCCCAATACGACTTCGGGCATGCTTCCCTCCTCTTTTTTCTTCCATCAGGCAGCCGAGATCGGCTTGAACGCCTCACACTTCCTGACTTATATCATCCGTACTTCTCTAGCAGAACGCATCCAAAGCGGTAAGAGAAACCAGGAATTCGCAGAGATGATGCACTTTATTGACCGCAAAATCCAAGATTTGAAAGAATCCCCTCAAGAGAAAATCCGAGTGGCGGTCATTATGGGTGGGTATTCTACCGAAAGGCATATTTCCATGGAAAGCGGACGCAATATTTATGAAAAACTTGCCTCATCGAGCAAATACGCCCCTTTCCCTGTATTCCTCACGGGCAGCGACGAGGCTTACAATTTGTATGTATTGCCGATTCATTATATGCTCAAAGACAATGCGGATGACATCAGGGATAAAATCTTGCTGGATGCCCAAAATATCCAACTCAAAGGTGCAGCCATGCTCAATAAAATCAAGGAAGAAGCCTCCCCAATCACCCAAAAATACGCCGGAACGCCCCTGATGAAACCTCAAAAAATCGGTTTTGAGGAATTGGCTGAACAGGCAGACGTGGTTTTTATTGCCTTACACGGTCGTCCGGGCGAGGACGGCTCGCTGCAAAGAGAATTGGAAAAATACGGACTGCCCTACAATGGCTCCGGGGTAGAAAGCTCTCAAATCACAATCAACAAGTATGAAACCAACGAAATCCTCCAAAAACACGGCATTCAGGTTGCTAAACACACCTTAGTACATAAAAAAGACTGGCTAGAGAATCCCGATAAAGTAATTGCTTATATCGAGAAGGAATTCCCCTACCCGCTCATCGCCAAACCAGCCGACGACGGCTGCAGCTCTGCAGTCAAAAAAATCAAAAACCGAGAATCTCTAGTAGCTTTTACTAAAATGATGTTTCGGGAACAGCCGCCATTTTTAGCACAGGAATCCGAAGTTTTACAACTCAAAGCCAATGAGGAATTTCCCCAAAAAGGCTATTTTCTGGTCGAGGAACTCATCAGCCGCCAAGATGCCAAGTATTTCATGGAGATTACCGGAGGCTTGCTGACCCATGCCGACGGCACACAAAGCCTTGACTACGAAGTATTTGAACCCTCCGAGACATTGGCTCTGGGCGATGTACTTTCCCTGGAAGAAAAATTCTTGGCTGGCGAAGGGCAAAACATTACCCCGGCAGTTTATGCACCGGAGGCAACCGAAAATACCCAAATCAGCGTTAGAGTAAGAGAAGCACTTAAAAAAGTAGCTCAAATTTTGCAGATAGAAGGGTATGCGCGGATAGATGCTTTTGTGCGGGTAAGTGCAGATTTGAAAGTAGAAGTGATCATCATAGAAGTCAATTCACTACCAGGAATGACCCCTGCCACATGTATTTTTCATCAAAGCGCAATAAATGGTTACAAACCTTATCATTTTATAGATGCAATTCTTAATTTTGCTTTAAGGAAATTAAAGAATTAATTAAGGAAATTAAAGCAATTAAAGCAATTAAAGCAATTAAAGCAATTAAAGCAATTATGGGAATTAAAGGAATTAATTAAGGAAATTAAGCCCTTCTTTGTCATCCTGAAAGGATCTTCACAAGAATTAAGGAAATTAAGGAGTACCCCCTTAATTGTTTTCATTTTTTAATTCTTTAATTATTCATCATTTTAATTATTTTAAACTATGAATTATTTAAACATCAAGAATATTTACCTTAAAAGCAGCTCGATTTACGATTTATTGATTCATATAGGCATCGTGGTCTGTCTTTTTTCCATTATTTTAATGTATTTTTTTAATAGTTATTTGCTGAATTTTACCTTTCACGGCGAAACGGTATCTGTGCCTGATCTAGTAGGCATGAATATGAGTGAAGTGGAGGAATTTCTGAGCAAAAGAGATTTGGATTTTGTGATTAGCGACTCGACCTATTCTGAAAGTCACAAACCCAACGTGGTGCTTACACAATCTCCTGCACCCGGTGACATTGTAAAGCGAAATCGGAAAATTAGGATTACAATCAATCCGACCAACCCTCCCAAAATTAAAATGCCTTACATCATTGACATGCCTTTTAGTGAAGCAAGACGAACATTAAACAATGCCGACCTAAAACTCGGAAAGGTAGAGTATAAACCTCATATCGCCGAAAATGTAATCTTAGAGATCAAGATCAACGGAAAAACTTACACCCCAAAAGATAAATTCATATTTGAAGAAGGCTCTCTTTTGATAAGTAAGGGTTCTGTTGTCCATATATTGGTGGGCGACGGAGTAGGCAAAGATGAGTTCCCTGTGCCTGATCTGGTAGGTTTATCTCAGGATGAAGCCGAGCTTCTTCTCAAAGGTAGTGAGTTAATCCTTGGTACAGTACAATATAACTTCAAAAGCTCACAAGAAATCGGTACTGTGTTGAGACAAAACCCTAGACCTTATCTCGGAACACTCAAACCGGGCGTAGAAGCCGGAAGCGTGATGGATGATCGAGAAAGAGCCATGATCCGGGCAGGAGAAGTAGTAGACCTTTGGGTGGCCGGTAACCCCGCAGCTCGCCCCGAAGATGCCGAAGAAGAACTTAGCGAAGAAGAAATCCGCAGACGAGATTCCTTAGACCAAAATATCAATATCCGTAATGCCGAAGAATTTGACCGATACCGCAAAAAAAAGCTGGGAACTGAGGAAAAAAAACCGACCAAAAAACCCGAAAATCCTAAACCGGAAAATAATAACCAATAAAATTCTCACTTAGGAGATTCATAGGAGATTAAATCAAATTTAAATCATTGTCCATCAAAGGTTAAAAAACCGAATGCATACATCATTGAAACTATTTTTTGGGCTTATTGCTATGAGTTTGAGCATCCAAACACACGCTCAATTGATCATCTCTCCCAATCAAACTTCTTATCAAAAACCGGTACACCAAAACCAATCTAAAAATCAGGCAAAAAGAAATACGCTGCTTACGCTGCCTTTTTTTGATGATTTTTCCACTTTAACTTTAGACACCACCAAATGGCAATGGCTGGGCAGTGAAGGGATATTTATCAACAACGAGTTTGGTTTTGAGCCTATCAGCAAAGGAGTAGCTACCTTCGACGGTTTCAACGAGTTCGGAGAACCTTATGATTTCTCTACCACGGTTTCGGAGGCGATTGGGGGAGCCGACACGCTTACCTCCTGCCCTATTGACTTATCTGGCACTCTGAATATCAATCAATTATATCTGACTTTTTATTGGCAAAAAGAAGGCTTCGGTGAAATTCCAGATTCGGAAGATACACTCAGGGTACAATTCAAAGATAGCCTTGATGTGTGGCACACCGTCTGGGAACAAATCGGAGGCACTCCCCTGGATACCGTAGTCCGCCTGGATTCCAACGGTGTGGTCATCGATACTGTTATTGTTACAAAATTAGACAGCAATTTTAGTTTTATACAAGAGTTTATTGCCCTCAACAATCCCATTTATTTGCATCAGGATTTTCAGTTTCGCTTTCAGGCATCTGGCCGATTATCTGGGCTTTATGATAGCTGGAATGTAGATTATGTTGTATGCAATGATAACATTAATCCTCAAGCTTTTTTCCCGGATGAAATCGCCGTTTCCAAACAACCGCAATCTTTTTTAAAACGTTATTCGGCAATGCCTGTCAACCAATACTTTGCCAATCCGGGCATCGAGACCTCCGATACGATCTCGACAACCATCAACAACTTTAGCCCACCACCCTCTGGAGATGGACCCGAATATCAGGTCATTCTGGAAGACACAATTAGCAAAACTTTGATCGATGTTTTGTTTGAGACTACGGGGTTGATACCTATTGGCCCTCAAGAGCGCAATTTTAAACTGGATGCAGCTATTGCAGATGATGTACTGACGATTACCAAAGAACCTTTGGCTTTGAAAACTACTTTTATTGTATCCACAGGCGACGGACCCGGTGGCACTAGCCAACTTCCCAATATTGATCTAAGAGTAAACGATACGATCTCCAGCATAAGCATCTTGGATGATTATTATGCATATGATGACGGTACAGCCGAATATGGAATCGGGATTAACCAAAGGTTTGGACAAGCAGCCGTGAAGTATGAAGTCAATCAGGCAGATACACTGACCGATGTATTGATACATCTGACACGGTTTGAAAAAGACCTTTTGGGGCAAACTTATAACCTAGTGATCTGGAAAACCCTCGACCCGGATACAGTGTTGTATAAAGTCAATGTGCCGATCAGATACCCAAATTCACGCAATGAATTCCTGAGTGTTACGGATGTCAAGAAAGTCAGTGCACCAGATTTTCAATTTAAGCCCATTGCCATCACCGGGACTTTTTATGTAGGCTGGGAACAAACCACCAATGACCGCTTGACCGCAGGATACGACAGAAACAATGATGCCACAGCCAACATATTTTTTAATGACGGACGCGGGTGGCAGAGCTTTTTTGTAGAGCCTGATGACCCGATTCGCCAGAAAGAAAGAGGTAGCATTATGATTCGCCCTGTCTTTGCCCTTGCTGCCGATACCACAGTCACAGGTGTAGAAGATGAACTCGATACCAAGCTGAAGCTCTATCCCAACCCCGCAGATCAGTACTTAATTTTAGAAGGAGAAATCCCGGATAAGATTGAAATTTTGGATTTACAAGGGCGAGTGGTGCTCGTTCAGGAAGCAAAGCGTACCCAAAATGCATTAAAACTGGATATAAGCCGATTAAATCCGGCAGTTTATGTATTGAGAGCTTTTTATACCAGTTCAGTGGCTAGTTCTCAAATCCTCAGCAAAAGAGTGACGGTGATACGATAAGGAAGATATTTTAAGTAATCAAGCAGGAAAGTTTGATATATTTTTAAATTTAACACTTTTCACTTGAATTTTTCGTCCCTTTGCCTTACCTTGTCATATCACCTAAAACTCTTTAAATCATGTTCAAGCAATTACTTCAACACAATTACCAATTTTGTCCTAAAATCGCTTTTTTTGTTATTTTGTTATTCGCTTTGTCACCGACATGCATCTATGCCTCAGGCGGCACAAGCTTTAGCCTTGTAAATGCTGAAACGGGAGAAATCATAGATGCTTATCTGGATTATCCTTTTTTCTTTAACCTCAAAGAATTACCTGAAAAACTAACTATCATTGATGAAGCCTGGTCATTCCCGGAAGAAGAAATTGGAAGTGTGGTTTTTTATCTGGATGGGAAAAAAATTCGCTATGAAAATGTACGCCCATACTCATTAGGTGGCGATATGGCTGGTAAGTACAATGCTTTTTCTTTACCTATCGGACAATCTATCCTTCTTGCAGAATATTACTCTAAGCCATACGGACAGGGTGAACTTCTAGGAATAGCTTCCATACCGCTTTGCATTGTGGATTTTGAAATCCCTAAAATTCATTTTGATGAAACTACCTTACAAGTAACTGTACCGGCTGGGATGGAAACAAAAGTAAAGTTTAACCTCGGTTTTGAAGATACAGAAGCACTTTTTAATTTACAGGAGCCTGAGATGGGAAACTCCTGGCTTCGCCTGGAATCTCCTGTTCACCCTGGAGAAAACACCCTCATTATTGATGCCCATAATTTAGCACCCAGTAGCTATACGTATGATGACTTTATTTCTTTTGCGGCTCCTACCAAATTACCAACCTGTTTTGAAGCTTCTGCATTCGGGTCATTTAAAGTAGAGGTAACTGTAATCCCAAGTGATTTATTGCTCGTCTATGGATTGATCATTGCCAACGCCGAAACAGACCACGATGCCTGTGCTTCTTTTGGCACAGGACCCACGAGTATTCCAACTGTAAGTACATTTTCAACGGATGCGCTTTGTTTGCCTGATTTACTGACTTTCAGAGCAGATGCCTACGGCGAAGTAGGCAGTATCATGTTTGAATATTCGTTTACAGTTCCTGGTGAAGAGGAAAAACCCCTGGAGTTCCTCCGAACAGAAAACCTAAGCCCTTATGCAGTATTTGGAGATTTTCCATTAGGAGATTATGCGGGCATTCCCAAAGCAAGCGGATTGTATAAAATCCGGGCTACTCCATTCTCTCAGGCACATGCCAAAGGAGCAAAAGGAATTCCGATGGAAGTTCATTTTAGAATTACCGAACCGATTGTTTATTCGCTCGGTACTGTGAAATCAGAAAAACAAACCGAGTTGATAGAACCTGCCGAAGAAAAACTAACGGTTTATCCTAATCCTGTTGTCCAAGATTCCCGAATTAGTTATCAGGCTATCCAACCGGGCTTTGTAAACCTGACCTTATTTGATATCCGTGGCAATCAGGTACGAAAAATTTATCAGGGAGAAAGCAGCCCCAAACAAACTCTAAAGATTAACTTAAGTCGAGAGGGATTGCAGGAAGGAATTTATATCCTTCGCATCGAGAATGAAAACGGTATAAAAACCCAACGAATTAAAATAGAAAGATAAACACCGATCATTTTTTATACATAATATACATAATCAAGCTTCTGTTCGTCCAAACGGGAGCTTTTTTTATACAAAAATGCTCAAATATTTTGCATTACTCATTTTAATTGCTAAATTGCTTCCGAAATCATATCATTATGAAAACCTATAAGATGGTCCGATGATATAACAAAAGACCATCTTTACTTTTAAAAATTTAACATTGAAATACAAAAATAATCGTGGTTTATACCAAACTTAAATCCTCTACCATCGATTCAGTCGCTTACCTGCCTGATCACGGAACGCTGGAAATCAACTTCAAATCCGGTCATACCTATCAATATTATGGTGTACCGGATTTTATTTATGAAGAATTCCTGCGAGCCGAATCTCCAGGAGCTTTTTTTGATTTGTATATCAAAAAAGTGGATTATGAATACGAACAGGTCAAGTAATTAGATCGTAGAAAAAGCAGCGATTCGCACTAAAAACACGGAAGCATCATCATACTATCAAGATGTACTTTAAATAATCATCAAATCGGCTTCAAAGTCTTTTAAAACAAAAAAATCCGATTAATTTCGCATTCAAAAAAAGGCGAATACGATGCTTCTTACATCTCAAAAAAATCTTTGGCCGATGGGCTGTTTTTTGCTTGTCTCCCTAAGTATTGTTTCTGCACAGGAAATCCTTACAAATGCCCACGCACACAATGATTATTTACACAAACAACCCCTACAAGATGCCCTGGATCAGGGTTTTATCAGTGTGGAAGCAGATATTTTCTGGGTAGAAGGCAAACTATTGGTAGCCCACACCCGCCCGGAAATCAAATCCGAAAACACCCTGGACAAATTATACCTGCGGCCACTCTGGGAGCGATTCCAACAAAACCAAGGTTTTATTCATCCCAATTACGCCGAATTTATCCTATTGATTGATTTCAAAGCAGAAGGAGAGCAACTTTACCAAAGTCTGCTCAAAGCCTTAGAGCCTTATCAGAAAATGCTCACCTATTATCAAAACGGGCAAAAAAAACCTGGTGCATTAAGTGTGATTATTTCAGGAGATCGCCCGGTTAAAACCATTCTGGCAGAAAAAAATATACGTTGGGTAGGCATAGATGGGCGTACAGAAGACCTAGAAAAGTCCATTCAGGCTTATGAATATCCCCTCATCAGCCAAAACTGGAACAATCTCTTCAAATGGCGCGGCAAGGGCGTTTTTCCTGCCGAAGAAAAAGAAAAATTACAATCATTGGTGCAAAAAACCCACAATCTGGGTGCTAAAATTCGCTTTTGGGCTACCCCCGATCAGGCAGAAGTTTGGAAAGTCCTTCACGAAGCCGGCGTAGACCTAATCAATATAGACGACTTGAAGGGTTTTAGAGATTGGTACCTATCCCAGAAATAATACGCGTAACATCGGCGACTCGCCCGATGCCCTCCTCATATTTACAAAATCTTAACCTGGAACTGTCATTCCGACGGCAGGAGGAATCTAAGTGCTTCTTGATGCAAAAGCTAAGATTCCTCACGATCGTTCGGAATGACAGAATAAAATGAGCAGTATATTGTAGCATCGACAACTCGCCCGATGCCCTCCTCATATTTACAAAATCTTAACCTGGAACTGTCATTCCGACGGCAGGAGGAATCTAAGTGCTTCTTGATGCAAAAGCTAAGATTCCGAACGATCGTTCGGAATGACAGTTTTCTACATGTTTTTGTATATATTGCCGCGCCTCTACGAGGCTCGCAAAAACTCTAAAAAAAAATTTCGAGGGGCTAACGCCCCTAACCCCAAAACAGCCAAACAGCCGTAAAAGGGTAAAAAAACCAAAGTTTAAAGAGTCCTGACTAAACGAAAACCGTAGTAATTGAAGCGGCCCCACGGACCGTAGTTGTCGCGGTCCCGCACCTGGCAGTTGTTGACGTTGAAGTCCCAACTACCCCCGCGCAGGCAACGATATGGACTAAGTTCGTAGTTATTATTCAAAGGATTTAGCCTTTTTGCTTCTGGTTTTTTATAAAAGTCCTTATTATACGCATCCAGACACCATTCAAATACATTACCACTCATATCGTATACGCCCAGGGCATTGGGGGCTTTGAGTCCAGGAGGCATGGTAGACTGATAGCTACCCTCTCGATCATAATCAAACCATCCTACCTCCTCCAATTGATTACTTCCAGCATATTCCAAGCTATGATCCTCCTGATAAATACCCCCACAAGCGGCGTATTCCCATTGGGCTTCGCTGGGCAGGTTGTATTTTTTATCGGTCAGGGCATTGAGTTCTTTTATAAATTCCTGTGCATCCTCCCAGGAGACAGACTCCACAGGCAAAGCATCCCCCCGAAAGTGTGCCGGGTTTTCGCCCATCACGGCTTTCCACAATCCCTGGGTCACAGGATATTGACCCAGCCAGTAGTCGCTCAGGGTGACTTTATGTATTATGGCATCATCAAGTGCATTATCACCCATCATAAAGCTACCGCCTTGGATGTAGATCATCTCAAAGGAGTGGCCGTTGGGGAGGGTTTCGGTGTAGGATTGCATCATGGTTGGTATTCTAAACCTATAAGGTTTTTGGAAACCTTATAGGTTGGGTATAAGAGTTATTCAATTTCTTTAAACCCTCCATATTTGAGTTGTGGGGGTAAGGCTTTGTTGATTTTTTGCCAGGTCTTTTTCAAAAGATCATTTAAGCCTACTTCGGCTTCAAAAGAAAGCAGGAAAGGAAGCCCAAATTTGATCTTGGTTTGCCATTTTTCGGTTTTGAGGCTTTGTAGTTGTTTCATAATGGCGGAATCGCCCTCTTGTAATTCTTCCAGGGCATACCAGATTTCTTCGGCAATGGTTTCGGTTTGGATTTCTGCCAGTTCATTTTCCTTTTGGGCTACTATTGTCACGTAATTTGCCTGCTCTTCTGTAATTTTTTGCAAGGCAGGAAGTAGAAGCTGTTGATTTTGTGTATCAATGCTTTTTAAAATAGACTGCTTGGTTTCACTCAGGTGGGCTATGATATTTGCTTGCCCTTGCTTCAAATCTACTTGTCCTTTTTCCAGGCGATCAATGCCTGCCAAAATTTCCTTTTGTATATCTATGCCTATGTCATCAGATTGGTTCAAAAGTTTCTTAAGTTCTGTTTGATAGTTTTCAATAGTCTCTTTTTGCCTCTGAATGTCTTTATTAAAGCGAGTCCTTTCTATGGGATTCAAACTTAACATGTGACTTTGTTCCAGTTCGCTCAATAACTCATAAGCTTCACGGATTGCCTTGTTTAAATCATCTGCTCTTTGGTGGTTGTTTTGATTCATAGATTTTTTTTCTTTGTTTTCTTTTTTGTACTTTTCTAAGCCCCTCAGATAGCGTTCCCCCATAAGAATAGCATCTTCTTTTCCGGGCGTTTCAGGTTTAAGTTTAATATTGCCCTCCTGGGCTATTTCATTGATTTCTTGTTCAATTGATAGAGCCAAGCTCCGGTCTTGTGCCTGATGATGTATGATAATTTTTTGCTCCTCACCATATACAGCTTCAATCAATATAGCCCTCCCTTCTAAAACAATATACATACCCTGCTGCCATATATACTTTTCTATGGAGTCCGCTTTTTCGCCCAGAATAAAATCACTTGCACGCACAATAAAGCGATGCATAAATACCGCAGGGAGAAATCGATAGGGGATTTCGTAAGTCTCAGTAAGCTTATTTACAAAGTCTGAGTCAATCAGATACGCTGGTTTTTGATCATGAAGCAATTGAGGGACGATAAAGCTTCTTTCTTTAAGTTCTTTTCTTGAGTAATTAGAGTCATCTTTTTCAGGAGTGGTTTCAAAACAAAGCTCTGCATTCAACATAAACTCTATAAATAATTCCCTCTCTGAGTCTGTATATTCTTTCCAGATTTTACACAAATGTTTATAATGGATTTTGCCTTTGCTTTCCTCCAATAGCTCAAAATATTTACTTTCTTTGTCAAAAATCTGATATACGCCTTCAATAGCCCAACCTTGATCTAATAAAATATTATCCTCAAAAAAACCCTCTCGATAGTACAATACCCCGGTATTGTGCAAGAAGCGCAAAATCGAAGAAGCCTGGTCTTTTACACTCGCCTGACTACACCAAAACTCAAAAGTAGCCTGATCAATCTTTTTAACTCTATGCTTGTCGTCCTTGCTTTGTTCCTTTCGGATTTGATCTCGTACAGCTACCCATTGGACAGCGATGGGGATAAGCAAATCCTTTTTTAAAGTATCATTTTGATCAAATACCTCAGCCAGATAATCTTCCAAAACCGAAAATTTTCTTCCTGATTTGGCACTTAGTCCCAGAAATTTTTCTATAATGGGGAATTGTTTTTTATATTCATTTTGAGTGGGTGGAGGCATAAGTTTATGGTCATCTCTATCAGTATCTATTTTATTTTGTAATACCAATACCGGGCTATCCTGCCCGAAACAGGTCGCATAAGCTAACCAATAGCCTAGTTTCTCATTTTTATATTCCCTTTCTTTGTAGCTATGGCTGGACATGCTTTCATTTTCAATATCCCATACCAGTACAAACAATGCCCTTGTCTGCATAAACATCCGATGTGTAGCGTGGTAAATATCCTGCCCTCCAAAGTCCCATAGATTCATCAAAAGTCCTTCTCTTAAAAAATCACAATCCAGATTTCGTCGAAGCAAGCTAATGGCATGGGTAGATTCGTGTTCTTCCTTAAATTCAAATGCATTTGTAAATGCCAATCTACGGGCAATTTGTGTTTTGCCTACACTGCCATTACCGATAAAAATGACCTTAACCTCATTGTTGATGGTTTCTCCCCCTTGCTCGATGGCTTTGAAGTGATTTTTGACATCTTCCCAAACGTGTTTATCATCTCCTTGATCAAAAATATCTCTTTGAATATTCTCAATCGGATTGCCTTTTAGTACCAAAGTCTGTAAGGCGGGGAGTTTATGAATCAAATCTGGTGGGAATGCGGTAAGCTGCAAGTCTTCCAAATCCAGCCTTTCCATACGAGGGCAGTGCTCGAGACGAAGCTGCTTGAGTTGGCTTTTTCTGAGCTCGAGTACTTGTAGTTCGGGGAGGTTTTGCTCGGCGGCAAAGTGTTGCAGCTTGCCGCCGTAGGCATAGACATATCCTAGTTTGGGAAGCCTGGAAGTCAAGCGAATCTCCGGCAGGGGGGTATGGCTTAGGTCTACGATCTCGAGGGCGGCTAGTTCCTCTCCACGTAGCTCAAAGTTCTGGATTGGGTTATGGTGCAAGATCATGATTTTTAGGCTTTGGAAGCCGGAGGGCAGGCTAAAGGACTCCAGGTCGCATTCGCTGAGGTCTAGCAAGTCTAGGTCGGGCATATCTGCTTCAAAGACGATCTGCCAAAGCTGTGGAGATTTGATTTTGAGCAGTTGCAGGTGTCGGAAGGCTTCGCCCAGTACCAGTGTGCCTTTGATTTCTTCGCCCAGGTGCAGACCGATGACCTGATCATCGGCATCCAGCAGGTAATTATTGCAGTACCGCGACCTGCGGAGTTGGTCACGGTCAGGAGCAGCTTTGAGGAGCGTTGTGCCCAATTGCTTTTCTATAGCTTGTACTGAAGGAATTGGCATAATTCTATTCGGTTTTCGTAAACTTTTGTTTTTGAAGCCAATATAAAATAAAAATTGATATTTGCAGGAATTTGAGAGGAAAATTTAGCTCGTTTTGTAGCATCGGCGAGCCGCCGATGCCCCCCTCATATTTACAAAATCTTAACCTGGAACTGTCATTCCGACGGCAGGAGGAATCTACGCGTTTCTTGATGCAAAAGCTAAGATTCCGAACGATCGTTCGGAATGACAGTTTTCTACATGTTTTTGTATATATTGCCACGCCTCTGCGAGGCTCGCAAAAACTCCAAAAAAAATTTCGAGGGGCTAACGCCCCTAACCCCAAAACAGCCAAACAGCCGTAAAAGGGTAAAAAAACCAAAGTTTAAAGAGTCCTGGCTAAACGAAAACCGCCGCTAGCGTAGCGGTACCTCGGATTGAAGCCGTAGCGGTTCCGCACCTGGCAGTAGTTGTTGTCGCCCCCCACCTACCCCCGCGCAGGCAACGATTCGAACTAAGTTTATAGTTATCATTCAAAGGATTTAGCCTTTTTGCTTCTGGTTTTTTATAAAAGTCCCTATCATACGCATCCAAACACCACTCCCACACATTGCCGCTCATATCGTATACGCCCAGGGCATTGGGGGCTTTGAGTCCGGGAGACATAGTAGACATGTAGCTACCCTCTTGATCATAATTAAACCATCCTACCTCCCCCAATTGATTACTACCCGCATATTCCAGGCTATGATCCTCCTGATGTATGCCACCCCGAGCAGCGTATTCCCATTGGGCTTCGCTGGGCAGGTTGTATTTTTTATCCGTGAGGGCATTGAGTTTTTTAATAAAAACAAGCGCATCCTCCCAGGAGACACGCTCCACAGGCAAGGCATCCCCCCGAAAGTATGCCGGGTTTTCGCCCATCACGGCTTTCCATAATCCCTGGGTCACGGGGTATTGGCCGAGCCAGTAGTCGCTGAGGGTGACTTCGTGGATGGGTTTTTCACGATCATTTTTTTCTCCACCCATCATAAAGCTGCCGCCCTGGATGTAGATCATCTCAAAGGACTGGCCGTTGACGGTCTCGGTGTAGGATTTTGGGGGATTATCGGGCATAGGTGTATGGGGTTTATTGAATTTACACCCAAGTAAGTGATTTTTTTGAAATTGGGCAAGGGTTTGTCTAAATCAATCCTATAAGGTCTTTAGAGACCTTATAGGATTAAACCACCAGGTTGGGAGAAGCTTTTTTTTGCATTTTTTTCTTCCCGTTAGGTAGCGGCAAGCTTTTTTTTGTATTTTTTTCTTCCCGTTGGGTAGCAGCAAGTTTTTTCCCTGGTCTATGCACACAAACTAGGAGATATACACCTTATGCGTGCATTTATGGCAATAAATTCCTGGTATAAACCCAAAAATTTTTGAAAAATTTTGTCCTGGCTTATCCCTAATTATTCCCTTATTTCGTTTAAAATCTATACACCATCTATCACATAAACTCAAAACAAATGATCGAGAACATTTCAACCTCTCTGCTGGAAGCAGAAGAACTCATGACACTTGCCTCACGCATTCAAAAATTAATTCAGGAGGTCAAACTCAACAATGCTTATGTAGAAAGTGCGCTGCGCTTGCTGCAAGGGGATATCGATGCCCTGAATGCAGCCTTGACCCGCGACAAAGCCAGTGCGCTTACTCTTTCTGTACAGGAAAGGGACAAACGCCGTGACAAAGCTTTTATAGGGCTACGCACCGCCATCGAGGCTTATACCCATCACCTAGAGGACGAGCCAAGTGCCCTTGCCGAAAAGCTACTGGCGATCTTTCGCAAATACGGTACACGCCTACACCGGGAAGGTTATTCCATTCAGACGGCCAAGATGAAAATGCTCATCGCCGACCTGGAGCTACCCGAAAACCTGAAAATCCTTCAGAATATGCACGCCGACTTTTGGCTAGAAACGATGAAGCAGGAAAATGAGGCTTTTGAGTCTCTAGTAAAGGAACGTAACACAGAGCAGTCTTTCAAAATCTCTGCCCAAGCCCAGGAGCAAAAGTTTGTGTTGGGTAACCGACTGAATAAACTGCTGGATATGCTTGAACTCGCCGAGGAAGGCGGCGAAGCTCCCGAACTGAAGCCTGTACTGGCTCAGGTCAACGAAGCCATCGTACAGAGCATGAGTACCGCCCGAAGCCGCAAAACCCGATATGACCTGGGTAAAAATATGCCTACACCTGAGCAGGCATAAGCCTCGCAAGATGAATACGCCGTAAAAACTCTATGTCTATTTCTCATAATAAGAAGCCCGAGATCATCTCTTGGGCTTTTCTGTTTTTGTGATCCCTTGGTAGCATCGGCGGCTCGCCGATGCCATATTAAAATTATAGCACTGTCATTGCGAAAGCGACACGCTGAAGCAATCCCGGTTTAGGTGAGACTTAGTTCCATAGTTGGCCGGGATTGCCACGCCTCTGCGAGGCTCGCAATGACCATTAAAAATTATAGAACTGTCATTGCGAAAGCGGAACGCTGAAGCAATCCCGGTTTAGGTGAGACTAAGCTCTAGGATTGCCACGCTTTTTACAGCATCGGCGAGCCGCCGATGCTACAAAATCCTGACTAAACGAAACCCGAGGATACCCCTATTTTCAATCTTCTATCAGTTTCAGGGCGTAGATATCCGGCAAATAATGATTCAAAGCCTGCCAGGTTTTCCCATAATCTTCTGAACCGAACAAATTCCCTGTAGACGTACCAAAGACCATGATATTTCCCTTTTTGTCGAGGGCGTGGCGCAGTACAATATCAAAACACCCAGCTTGCGGTAGTCCTTCGCGGTAGTCAGTCCAGGTTTTCCCGGCATCGTAGGTATGAAATACAGCCAATGCTTGATTGACGGCTACTCTTTTGTCATCACTTGTCACGGGGATTACCCAAGCTTGGTCGGGGTCTTGCTCATCGATAGCCAGGCAGAAGCCGTATCCGGTGGCTCTTTCGGGGTCGGTGACTTCTATCCAGTGTTTTCCGGCATCTTCGGAGCGAAACACCCCACAATGATTTTGTTGCCAAAGAATATCCGGCTTTGTCGGACACATCAACAGCAAATGCGGGTCGTGCCCTACTTCTACAAAGGGATTGGGCAAAAAATCTGCTCGGAGTCCTTGATTGCAGGCCGCCCAGCTTTGTCCTCCGTCATGCGTCTCGAATACGCCCGCACAACTGACACCGATATAGATATGTTGGTGATCTCTGGGATCAATCACAATAGAATGTATTCCGGCGTGGTTGCGCCCTCCGCCAAACCAGTGTTTTTCACGAGAAGGGTGATTCCAAAGGCTCTCAATCAACTCGAAGTTTTCGCCCTGATCCACACTCTGAAACAAACCACCTGGCTCTGTACCCAAGTATATGGCTTTGGGTTGGTGGGCATGGCTGATGCCCATAGTCCAGAGATAGCGCAAAGTCGCTGGTACTCCGGCTTTGATCTCTGTATGAGCGGGATATTTGGGGGCACGTACTTCTGTCCAGGTACGTCCTTGATCGGCTGAATAATGAATTTTGGGTCCCCAATGTTTGTGATCGAGGCAAACCCACCAGGTTTGATTGTGTGGGTCTAGCTGCACAACCGAAACTGGCATGCCCAGGAAATGAACCTGATCAAATGCCCAATTTTTAGCTTTTCTGCGATAAATTACCAGTCCTTTGCCGGTAGCAATCATTAACATCATAAATTTTTATATTAAGTCGGGTGTTGGGGGTCGGGTGTTGGGGGTTGGGGGGTTTTAGATATTTATCTAATAACGAGCTCCACTTGACACACGCAACGAGCTCCACTTGACACACACAACGATCTCCACTTGACACACACAACGATTTCCACTTGACGCACACAACGATTTCCACTTGACACACACAATCACTACGCTAAACACGAAACACAGCACTGTTCATCCTCCTGAGATGGCTTGCCCGATGTAGAGTTCGTCTTTTTCTCCGACTTGATCTTGCAAGGCCTCTTTATCTTGAATCAAATCTTCGCCAATAAAGATATTGACGTGTTGTCTGAGTTTGCCCTGATCATCTACCAAATAATCTTTGATGCCAGGGTATTCGTTTTCAAGTGCATTCAGAATTTCAGAGACACTTTTGCCCGGAACTTGGATGCTTTTCAAATTCGGATAAAATCTTTTTAATATATTTGTAAACTTAACTAGTGCCATGGATAGTTTTATTTAAAATAATACAATTATACATAAAAATATTCAATTATGCTGGATATTGACAAAATCAGGGGTGATTTCCCCATTCTTCAACGACGAAACTCCCGGAACAAATCACTGGTTTATTTGGACAATGCGGCTACTACCCAAAAACCCTATTCGGTGATCCAGAGCATTGAAAATTATTATACCTATTCCAATGCCAACATCCACCGAGGAGTACACGATCTGGCGCAAGAAGCCACTCAAGCTTATGAAAGAGCGCGACAGAAGGTGCAAGAATTCATACAAGCTCCTTCTGAAGAGGAAATTATTTTTGTAAAAGGCACTACCGAAGCCATCAACCTGGTAGCAAGTGCTTATCTTGCTCCTCGTTTGCAGGAAGGGGATGAAATCCTTCTCAGTGCGATGGAGCATCACGCCAATCTGATTCCCTGGCAGATCACCGCCCGACAGCATCAAGCAAATTTAAGCATCATTCCAATCAATCAAAAAGGGGAAATTAATTTGGGAGCGTTTGAGAAAATGCTTCATAAAAAAGTCAAGATGCTGGCTTTGGTACACATTTCCAACTCACTGGGCACGATCAATCCGGCAGAAGAGATGATCGCAATGGCACACAAAAAGGGGATTCCTGTGCTGCTGGATGGCGCGCAAAGTGTCGGGCATCAGCCCTTGAGCATGCAGGAATTGGATTGCGATTTTTTTGCTTTTTCGGGGCATAAACTTTTTGCTCCTACGGGAGTGGGTGTGTTATTTGCCAAAAAAACATTTTTGGAAAACATGGAACCCTACCAATACGGCGGAGAAATGATCCGAAGTGTAAGTTTTGAAGAAAGTACCTTTGCCAAAATACCGCATAAATTTGAAGCTGGTACACCCAATATTGCTGGAGCCATTGCCCTGGGGGCAGCCATTGATTATCTGAGCCAATTGGGGATGAAACGCGTACAAACTTATACAAATCATCTGCTGGAATATGCCACCGAAAAACTGAGCCGCATTCCCGAATTAAAGATTATCGGTCAGGCAGAGCATAAAAGCAGCATTGTGTCTTTTTTGCTGGGCGATGTACACCCACACGACATCGGCACGGTTCTGAATGAAGAAGGCATTGCGATTCGGGCAGGTCATCATTGTACGATGCCCCTGATGCAATATTTGGGCATTCCCGGTACAGCCAGGGCTTCTTTTAGCATCTACAATACAGCCGATGAAATTGATTTTCTGGCTAAATCCCTTTTAACTATTCGCAAAATTTTCTCTTGAAAGGATCTTATGAATTCAGATTTATCACAGTTATACCAAAATATTATTTTAGAGCACAATAAAAATCCACTGAATTTTCAGAAAAAAGAAGCTGCGGGGGAAGTTTTGGAAGCTTATAATCCCCTGTGTGGCGACCATTTTCGCATTTATCTGGATTGGGAGGGTGAAGTCATGAAGGAGGTACATTTTCATGGCTATGGCTGTGCGATTTGTAAGGCTTCTACTTCGGTCATGGTACAACATATAGAGGGGAAAAATGCAGAAGAAGCCCGTAAAATCTGCGAAATTTTTCTAAAAATAGCTTACAATCAACCCGAAGAGCTATCCCAAGCACCCCAGGAATTTTATGCTTTTGCGGCTGCCAAAAACTTTCCCAGCCGAATAGACTGCGCTGTACTGAGCTGGGAAACACTGATGAATTTTTTGAAAAAATAAATAGTTTTTTGGGATATTCTAAGGCTTTAGCTCTGCTATGATCATTTCGGTTATCATTGTGTTTTTGATTTTATACTCAAACCGAAGTGGTTTTCCGAGATTTTAGCTTTTAAATCATTAATAATCAAGCTAATCAATCAAGAAAATCAGGCAAATCACTTCAATCTGGGTATAATACAAAAACAAGGCCCTTACAGGGGAGCTTTTAGTGCTTAAATCATGAATAATCAAGTTAATCAATCAAGAAAACTTGCCCCGCAGGGGTCTTGTGTTTCCTAAATCACTTTATACTCAAACCGAAGTGGTTTTCCGAGATTTTAGCTTTTAAATCATTAATAATCAAGCTAATCAATCAAGAAAATCAGGCAAATCACTTCAATCTGGGTATAATTTGGGTATAAGTTTAGAAAAGACCTCTTATTTTTGATATTAAACTCATATACATCGAGTACATCTGATGCTGTGATTAGAGTTTGTTTTTCCTCTTTGCTTATTTTCTTCTCGACACAAGCCGTCAGGCTAAACAACACAATCGGATAAAATACCAGTTTTAATCTAAACATATCATCAATTATATAAAAAACTTTGGTGCAGATTCTACGTTCTGCACCGATTTTATGAGAGTATTGCATTCAAAACCACTAGCCCATATTGTGATAGACATTCTGCACATCATCATCCTCGTCGAATTTATCCAGCAATTTCTGGACTTCTTCTTCGGCTTCGGCGGAGAGTGTTTTGGTATCCACGGGTACTCGCTCAAATTCAGCCTGTGTGATATGAAAACCCTTGTCTTCCAATACCTTTTGAATGCCTCCAAAATCCTGAAAGCCACCATAGATCACGATTTCTTCTTCTTCGGCAAATATTTCGTCAACGCCATAATCAATTAGCTCAAGCTCTAGTTCTTCGGGGTCAACGTCTCCTTTGGTGATTTTAAATACACATTTGCGATCAAAAAGAAAATCCAATGATCCGGTCGTACCTAGGCTTCCTCCTGAGCGATTGAAATAACTGCGGACATTGGCCACGGTTCTTTGCGGATTATCGGTGGTACACTCCACGACCACGGCGATACCGTGTGGGGCATATCCTTCATAGACAATCTCTTTATAATCTTCCTGTTCTTTGGAAGATGCCTTTTTAATAGCCCTTTCCACGTTATCTTTGGGCATATTGACAGCCTTGGCATTTTGGATAATAGCCCTCAGCCTGGAATTGGTAGTCGGGTCAGGTCCTCCGGCTTTTACTGCAATAGCGATATCTTTGCCGATTCGTGTAAAGGCTTTAGCCATAAAGCCCCAACGTTTCATCTTGCGGGCTTTTCGGTATTCAAAAGCGCGTCCCATTTTATCTTATTCCGGTTTAGTTTGACATATTTGAGCAAATTTAGAGAAAAAGCTTGAGATCAAAAAAAAACAATAAATATGAACTAAAATCACAATTTTATCAATTTATTGTGTATCATTGGGCAAAAAGCAGTATTTAACCGCATTTACTGAAAGAAAATTTAGGATATTTAAAATTTTATAGCTCTTGAGCTACTAAATATTTCACTGATTATGACAAAAAGTAACTTATTTGCCAAAAAAGATTATGCCGAATTGACCAAAGAGGCAGCGTCTTCCCCGTTAAAGCGTACGCTGGGGGTTTTTGAACTGACCATGTTTGGTATTGGTGCGATTATCGGCACGGGTATCTTTGTACTTACCGGAGAAGCCGCTGCTGGCACGGAAAACGCCTTGGGGGCTGGGCCGGCTTTGACAATTTCTTTTATCATCACTGGTTTTGCTTGTGCCTTTGCCGCGCTTTGTTATGCCGAATTTGCTTCTATGGTACCGATCTCTGGGAGTGCTTACACCTATTCTTATTATTCATTTGGAGAGTTGATTGCCTGGATTATCGGCTGGGATTTGATTCTAGAATATGCCGTAGGGAATGTGGCGGTGGCTATCGGTTGGTCAGGATATTTTACCAATTTGCTGAATGGTTTTGGGATTCATCTTCCGGGTTGGATGATTGCCCCTACCGGAACGGAGATGGTACAATTACCGAGTGGTATCTGGACGGCTCTGAGCCCAACTATTCGTACAGAGTATGCAGATACTTTAGCAAGTCTTCCACAAACTACTGCAATACTCAATCTTCCGGCTTTGTTGATCACCACTGTCATCACTCTTTTATTGTATATTGGTATCAAAGAATCGGCCAGGGTTAATTCAGCTTTGGTAATCGTTAAATTAGCACTGATCGGATTATTTCTTATCTTTGGCATTCCTCATTTTGATCCGGGTACACATTGGCAAGATTTTGCCCCGAATGGTTTTGCGGGAATTATGACAGGAGCTGCTTTGGTATTTTTTGCTTATATTGGTTTTGATGCTGTCAGTACTACGGCCGAAGAGGCCAAAAATCCTCAGCGAGATTTGCCTATTGGCATGATCACCGCTTTGTTGATTTGTACACTGTTGTATGTAGTGGTGGCGGCTGTTCTGACTGGGATGGTTCCTCTTTCGGTGCTTGATGGAGAAAAACCTGTGGCGGCTGCATTGACGGCAGTGGGTGAAAATCAAATTTCGTTGATTATCTCAATTGGTGTTACGCTTACGATGCCCACGGTATTGCTGGTTATGCAACTGGGGCAGGTACGTATTTTATATGCGATGAGTCGTGACGGATTGATTGGAAAGGGATTCAGCAAGACGCACTCAAAATTCCAAACGCCTTCTTATTCTACGCTGATGGTGGGTTTGATTGTAGGCTTATTGGCTGCTTTTATAGATATTGGCGTGGCTGCTGAGTTGAGCAATATCGGTACTTTGTTTGCTTTTGTACTTGTGGCAATTGGTATATGGATATTAAGAATCAAAGAACCCAATACGCCTCGTAAATTCCGCACACCGGCTTATCAGGTAGTATGTACCCTTTGTGTGGTAGTTTGTACGGGTTTGATGCTTGCTTTGCCTTGGCCTACCTGGGTACGATTTTTCTTATGGATGGCCGTGGGTATTTTGATATATTTTTCTTATGGAATCAAATACAGCAATCTTCAAAAGAGAGCAAATGTTTAATTACAAATAAAAATACAGGTGTGGAAATACAATTTGGTCATATTTCCACGCCTATATTTTTATAAAGCTTCAAAAATCTCTTTGATTTCTTTCCAGGAATTGACCCTACGATATTTCTGCATGTGCAGATTGTGGGGTGCTGTAAAAAGTAATCCTTCTCCCTGAAAAGTATCCAGGTTAAAGCCATTGTCATCGATCATATAATCTGCCCGGATAATGCTTTTATCTCCACAAAAAACACGATTTTTCCAATGAATAAAAGGGAAATGTGCTTCGATCCAGTGATACTTCTCTAGAAAGGAATATTTAAATTCCATGGCTGCGGAGGTAAAAAAGACTTCGTGTTTTTGGGCAAGTTCGGCAAGTATTTCCTGACTATCTTCTATGAGGGGTAAATCTTCAAAAAAACCGATTTGATGCGGATATTTCTTGACAATTTCAGCTCTTTCAGGGGGTACTACTTCAAAAGGTTTTTTACCGGGGAGCAAATCTATGGGAAATTTTTCCTCAAAGTCGCGCTCATACCAAAGTAAATATCTTGATAGGGAGTCGGCTACTACCTCGTCCATATCTACGGCAATACGGTATTTCATAAATTGTAAAAGTATATTTTTCTTATATAGATATACATGTGGCTGACTGCCTCTCATTTCCCCAGCCAACGTTCTGCAATTTTGAACGTATAGGTCACATAATCCTCGATGCCTTGATTGTAAAGGGGATTCTGAAGAAGGTTTCCGTCAGGGTCTACGGTATGAGGAGTTTCTTGGGACTCGAATAATTTTGGGGAAACGATGCTCATTTTATGCAAAAAACTGATCATTTTATTGAGTAATGTGGTGAGTTCGAGGGCAGGCAGTCTTCCTCCACGCCCTGCTGAAACGCCCATCATCGCAAATACCTTTTCGTCGAAAAGATGCCCAAAATTAGGGCTGCCCAGTTGATGAATAGCATTGATGAGTTGTCCGCTAGTTATCCAGTTGTATTCAGGAATCGCCATAAAAACCACCTGTGCTTTTTCCCAATGTTCAATTAATATTTTTTGAAAATCGCTGAGTTGGTCTTTGTGTAGGCTTCCCTGCCCTACCATCGGAATGTCGTAATTTTCAAAACTAACCAGACTGACTGCGTGTCCGGCTTTTTCGCTGAGTTTTGCCAAAGCTTTGGCAGCTTTGAGGCTATTGCTGTCTTTGCGGGGAGATGTGGAAAGAATCGTTACGTGCATAGTTCTATGAGTGATTTTGGTGAGTAGTAATTTTCTGTACCTAAACCCAACACTTTAAATCAGGCTTAAAGCTCGCTAACGGAGTCTTCGGACTGGAGCTGCTTTTCGTATAGTTCCTTATACATACCTTCTTGGGTGATCAGGGTATCGTGTGTACCTTGTTGCACAATTTTACCATCATCCAATACGATGATTTTGTCAGCCAGTTTGACAGAAGAAACCCGATGCGAAATGATGAGCGAAGTCCTGTTTTCCATAATGGTCTTTAAATTATTCAGGATGGCGTTTTCGGTTTTTGTATCTACAGCCGAAAGGCTATCATCCAGAATTAAGATTTTAGGTTCGCGCACGATCGCTCTGGCTATAGAGAGACGCTGCTTTTGCCCACCAGAAAGGGAAATGCCGCGTTCTCCGATGCGGGTATTGAATTGATATTCAAAGTCCATCACGTTTTCATATAAATCTGCATCCTTGGCAGCTTGGATGATTTTTTCCTCATTTATCAGATCGAGGCCAAAAGCAATGTTATTGCGGATGGTATCCGAAAATAAAAACACATCTTGAGGTACATATCCCATTTGGCTTCGGAGATTTTTGAGGCTAAAATCTCGAATATTAATTCCATCAATCAAGATTTCACCCTGGGTCACGTCATACATCCTTGTAAGTAGATTGGCAACAGTACTTTTGCCGGAGCCTGTTGTACCCAAAACTGCCAGCGTTTCACCGGATTCGATTTTAAAAGAAATATCTTTCAGTGCTTTGATGCCTGTATCAGGGTAGGTAAAATATACATTTTTAAACTCTACTTCTCCGTGGATGGGTTTTTCTAGGTTTTTTTGAGAAATAATGTCCGTATGGGTATTCAAAAATTCATTAATTCTTTCTTGTGAAGCAGCCGCTCTTTGTACGAGGCTAGTTACCCAACCGATCGAGGTCACCGGCCACGTGAGCATATTTACATAAATGATAAATTCGGCAATTACTCCGCTGGTAATTTTGCCGTTGATTACTTCTACTCCCCCGATGTACACAATAAGAATGGTACTCAATCCAATCAAACCAATGATCAAAGGAAAAAACAAAGCTTGAACAAGAGAAAGACTGATCGATTTATTTTTATACACTTCACTTTCTTTGCTGAAATTACGCACTGAATCTTGCTCACGGTCAAAGGCTTTGATCACCCGGATACCTGAAAAAGCTTCTTGTACAAAAGTAGACAGCCCTGACAAGCTTTGCTGAATTTCGGTAGATTGACGATTGATCACATTACTTACAAAATAAATACTAATTGAGAGAAAAGGCAGTGGAAGTAGGGTAAAAAAAGCCAGTTTGGCATCAATCATAAACATAAACACCACTACCATAATGCACAAAGTAATCAAATTGATGCTGTACATAATCGCCGGGCCGAGGTACATCCTCACGTGGCTTACATCCTCTGAAATCCTAGCCATCAAATCTCCGGTATTATTGCGCCGATAAAAGCTCATCGGTAATTCCTGATAATGTTTATAAATTTCGTTTTTAAGGTCATATTCAATATGGCGGGACATCACAATGATCGTTTGCCGAACAAAAAATAAAAATACTCCCCGAAGCAGTGCCATCGCTACGATCAATAAACCATACAACAATACATTCCAGGCGAAATCAGCATAAATAGCTTCTTGTTTTGAGAATCCATCATAAAGCTGATAAACTCGGATGGATTCTTCAATAAGATCAAAAGCATAACGCACGATGGGTGCAGGAGCAATACTGAAAATATTAGAGATAATCGTAAAAAATATACCCAGAATTAATAAAAACTGATATTTACGTAGGTATTTATTTAAATAAGCAAGTGATTTCATGGTTTTTTTAGAAATTTTAGGCAATGCAAGGTTTTTATTTCAAGCTCAATACACAAACGAATCACAAATATAAAACAGGAATAGTTCAAAATAGACAAACCAGAGAAATTCTTGAATTGTTGGAAAAAAATCCAAGTCTACTTTTAAAAATAAAAAAAAACTTACTGAATATGAATAATTTTGAGGTCATGTTAATTTAAGGTATATTTGAATAATGCAATAATTAATAAATAAAATTAAATACTGCATCTTGCACACACCTTAAAAAATTAAATTTAAGAAAAGGTGTTTCAAAGAATCATTCATTTGAAATTTGTGATTTTACCTTATTTTATAACGACCTAAATTTATTGAAAAATGACCAAAGAAAAGTTGACTTCAAGCATTTTTACGCAAATCTCTCAATCCGAACACGAGCAGGTAGTCTTTTGTCAGGATGCTGCCAGCGGGCTGAAAGCCATCATCGCCATTCACAATACCGTGCTTGGACCTGCCGCAGGGGGGACACGTATGTGGATGTACGAAGATGAAAGTGAAGCACTTCACGATGTACTACGTTTGTCCAGAGGGATGACTTTTAAAAATGCTATCGCCGGACTAAATCTGGGCGGAGGAAAGGCTGTGATCATCGGAGACCCTAGAAAAGATAAAACAGAGGTTTTATTCCGTTCTTTTGGGAAATTTATCAAAAATCTAAACGGTAAATACATCACCGCAGAAGACGTAGGCGTGAGTACCGAGGATATGAAATTTATCGCACAAGAAACCCAATTTGTAGCTGGCAAACCCGATTATCTTGGTGGTGGTGGCGATCCCTCGCCTGTTACTGCTTATGGAGTATATATGGGTATGAAAGCCGCAGCCAAAAAAATATATGGCAATGATAGCTTAGAAGGAAAAAAAATTGCCCTTCAAGGTGTTGGACACGTAGGAGAGCATTTATTGGGGTATTTAATCAAGGAAAATATGCGGGTTTATATTTCCGATTTTTATGCAGATAGAGCCAAAGAGGTTGCCGCCAAATACCAGGTCACGGTGGTGGATAAAGAATCCATTTATGATCAGGATGTAGATATTTATGCCCCTTGTGCGCTAGGTGCGACCATCAATGATGATACACTCAAACGCCTCAAATGCGATATCATCGCCGGGGCAGCGAATAATCAGCTGGCCGACGAAAATATTCACGGCGACCTTTGTAAAGAAAAAGGTATTTTGTATGTACCCGATTTTCTGATCAACTCCGGAGGGATTATCAATGTGTATTATGAAGTCGTTGGTAACTATAATCGTGAACAAGCCTACAAACATGCAGAAAAAATATATGATTATACCTTGAATATATTTCAAAAAGCAGAGAAAGAACAAACGAATACGCATAAAGCAGCCTTAAATTTAGCCCTTGAGCGCATCAATTCCGTAGGTAGATTAAAAATGACCTTTTAAAAATATTTTAAATCAGGGTAAATAATTTCTCTCATAAAGGGTTACCCTGATTATCTCTTTCTAATTAATAGTCAAAATCCACTCAACTCTACCGAGAGTTGTATTATGTGTTAAACATTTAATAAGCTTATGCTGAATCGCAGGTATTTAAGAATCAAGGTAATGCAGTCGCTTTATGCCCTGGAATTAGCTAAAGATGCCAACTACCAGGTAGCCCTTGATTTAGTCAACCAGGCTTTTGTCCTTGATTGGGATGAAAAAATAGATGCCGATTATGAAAAAATTGCCCTTGACAAGCAACTCGCCCTTCAAATTTATCAACAATATTTTGAGATCAACCCTGGATCTATCCCCAAAAACGAAAACACCAAAGCTTTCAAAGCTGCCCTAGATGCTATCCATTATTATCAAAATCAAATCACCAGAGATAAAAATTTTTATGCCAAAAATCTACTCACTCAGGTTGATACCATTTACGAAATTTATATTTCTATCCTGTCACTTCTGATAGAACTCTCCGAAACAGCGCTTATCGAGCGCGAAAAAGCCCTTGAAAGCGAAACAGCACAGTTTAAATCCATCAAAGAAGGTAATTTTGAAACCAATTCCATCTGCCTTATTTTACGTAAAAATGATATTCTGGAAACCGAAATCATCAAAAGAGGCATCAATTGGAGAAATAATCGGGTTGTACTCAATGAAATCTATCACAAAATCCTAAGAAATGACCCTGTTTTTCAAGAATATGATTTAAAAAGTAACCCAAATTTTGAAGATCACAAAGAAATCATCAAACACATCATCAAAGAAACAATCTTCAAAAAGAAAACCTCGAATCAATTTATTGTCAGTGAAACCCAACTGGACCAGGCATCCCTAGATACCTGGCTTCAAAAATTTAATACTACGGAGATATTTTCTAAAATACGTGAGTCTATTCCGGAAGTAGTAGAAGAATTTACCAAAGAAATTCCAGAGGAGATTCCCAATCATCCTTCTCTTGTCAAAGCTCTTCGATCCAGACTGGATAAAATTTATAAAGACATCTATCAAGATGTCAAATTTATTGATAGCTCATCCAATAATTTCAGCCCTAGGGTTAAGTTCCAGAAAACCAACTCAACCCTGGAAAAAGTACTGGAAACCAGCCCAATGCTCTCTCAGCAGCTCATCAAGCAGGCTATCAGTGAAATTATCAATCACTTATCGTCTACCCTAGAAAGTACCAAACTCAATCATGTAGACAATCAGTCAAGCCTTACTTCTATTCTGATTAATACGCTGAATTTCTTTATGGGCAAAATAGGGCTGCCCTGGTCTGAAAATACGCGGGTTACCCTTAAAATTGAAGCCGTTAAAAAACATTCTCCGGTTAATGAATATTTTGAAGAAATGGACATCAACTGGTCTGAAAATGCTAAAATTATCCAAAGTATGGTTCAAAATACCATTAAAAATATTCAAGACCAAGACCTGTCTGCCTTCGAGCTGGTTTCACTATCCAAAAATTGGGAAGAGGATAGCATTTTTTATCAGGATTTGTACAGAAAAAATATCGAGGAATCCCAAAAATATGATGAAATCATTGTCAATAAATCTAAAAACTGGGATTTAAGTCGCTTGGCCTTGATTGATAAAATCATTTTAAAAATGGCTATTTGCGAAATGATTCATTTTTACAGCATTCCCGTCAAGGTAAGTATCAATGAGTACATTGAGTTATCTAAGATTTATAGTACCGTCAAAAGCAAACAATTTATCAATGGATTGCTGGATGCCATTTCGCAAGAATTAATTCAAAAAAGAATCATCAAAAAAAGCGGGCGTGGATTGTTGGATAACAAATAAGCCTTGCTTAATTTTAACTAAAATTTTCTTTGTATACCTTATAATAATATTATTTGTAAATTAGCACATTCTGAATAAACACTCAAAAGCCATGAGTAGATTGACTAGTTTTTTTCTGGGTGTAATCACCGGAGCCGCAGCAGGCTCTTTGATCGGTATCCTTTTTGCACCCAATGAAGGCAAACATACCCGAGATCGGATATCTTTCCAGGTTTCCCGTATGCAAAGCAAATTAAGAACCCTGATTGCTGAAAAAGAAATTCTATTGAATGAAGCCAAATCACAAGGGGAAGAACACGTGCACTTTGTCGAGCAACAAGCCAAAAGAATTGATCAACAAATCAATAACCTAGGTGTCGAAATTGACCGCTTAAAAAAGGCCACCAAGCAAAAGCCGCAGGAAGTTAAAAAATCATGAAAACAATAACCCTAATCCCTGGTGACGGTATTGGACCCGAAATTGTAGAATCAGTCAAAGAAATATTTGCCGCAGCTCAAGTACCTATTCTTTGGGAAGAAGAAGCCATCGGCAAATCAGCACTCGACAAACACGGTAAATTAATTCCTGATTCACTGATTGCATCCATTGAAAAAAATAAAATAGGACTCAAAGGCCCTGCCGAGACCCCCATCGGCGAAGGTTTTAAAAGTGTCAATGTACAATTAAGACAACTCTTTGACCTTTACGCCAATGTCCGCCCTTGTAAAACCATCGAAGGCATCGAGTCAAGATATGAAAATGTAGACTTGGTCATCTTTCGTGAGAATACCGAAGGGCTTTATTCCGGTTTGGACTATTACGATGAAAGGCTCAAAATTGCAGATACCATCAGTCGTGTTACAGAAAAAGGCTCACGCCGCATTGTAGATGCTGCTTTTGCGTATGCAGCCCGCGAAAACCGAAAAAAAGTAACCCTCGTCCACAAAGCCAATATCCTTAAGAATTCCGGCAGATTACTCCTCGAGGCCGGCCAGCTTGCCTCTCAAAAATACCCTGAAATTATTTTTGAGGATAAAATCATAGACAATATGGCTATGCAACTGGTCAGAAACCCCGAAAGATTCGATGTAATCGTCACTTCCAACCTATTTGGAGACATCCTCTCGGATTTATGCGCCGGGTTGGTAGGCGGCTTGGGTGTCGTATCAGGTGCCAATATCGGTGAAGATGTAGCCATTTTTGAAGCAGTACACGGTACAGCCCCCGATATCGCAGGCAAAGGAATTGCAAACCCAACGGCACTGCTAAGATCAGCCATCCTAATGCTGGAATATATGGGCGAGGTGCTGATTGCCGAACGTATTGACACAGCACTCGGCAAAACCTTAAAACATCGCGAACTCTGCACCGGAGACCTGGGAGGCAAAGCAAATACACGTGAATTTACCAAACATGTCATTCAAAATCTTTAATTTGATATACTAATATGTTTATTTTTGTAAATTTGTAACTGAGAATTATAACATTCAAATTAATTCAGACAAGATATGAGCACAAAAATCCAAATAAAATTTAGCACTTTAATCTTCGCACTATTTATGAGCGCATTCTGGGCGTGTAATTCGGACTCAAAAACCGAAAATACTGAAAGTACAGAACCCTCCGGTATTGTGGCTACCAGCACCAATAGTGCTGATGAGGCTAAAGATGCCTCCAAAGACAAGGACACAAGCCCTGAAAACGGAGAAGATGCCAATAAGGAATTTGCCAAAATGGATTTCAAAGAAAATTTATTTGATTTCGGAACCGTCAAAGAAGGCAAAGTTGTAGAACATACCTTTGAATTTACCAATACAGGTTCTGTACCTTTGGTGATCAAAGAAGCAACCGCTTCCTGTGGCTGTACCGTGCCCCAATGGCCTAAAGAACCCATCGCACCAGGAGAAAAAAACGTGATCCAGGTTCAGTTCAATAGCCAAGGAAAACCAGGAAATATCAACAAAACCGTAACTATCCAAGCCAATACCTACCCACCGATTACTACTTTGCAGATCAAGGGAACGGTCACCCAAGTAATGGATATGAATGGTCCTTTGAACAAATAACGATATTTATTACACCCTAAAACAGTTTAAGAAGGAAAACAACCTTGATTTCTTTTTAAACTGTTTTAAGTTTTAAGCATTTAATCATAAAACCAAAACATACAAAACATTGGTTTTCAGATTTTTCAAAAAATAAATAAACACAATGACTACTACAGGACTTATTTTACTACAGACAGGAGGCGGAAGCTCAAATTATCCTTTCATGATTACGATGATTGGTGTGATGCTTGTATTCTATTTTTTTATGGTATTGCCACAGCAAAAAAAACAAAAAAACCAAAAGAAATTTTTAGAAAATCTTGCCAAAGGGGATGATGTAGTAACCATCGGTGGCCTTCACGGAAAAATACAATCAGTAGAAGACAAAACCGTAACCTTGATGGTGGATAAAAGCGTTAAACTTACATTTGACAAGGCATCTATTTCTATGGAAGCAAGCCAAAGAATTCAAAATAGTTAAAACCATAGTAAGTGACTGGTGTTTAAACTGAATAAAAAACTTTTTTTTAGTGTCTCCTCCGGAGTTGCAAATCTTTTTTTTCATCCTGAGAAAAAAAAGATTCAGGCCTTTTTATATTGCACATTGGGTGCAACCCTGCTTTGGTTTCTAAATGCCCTCAGCAAAGAACGAACAGAAATCATCAATCATCCGGTTCAGTTTGTATATCATCACAAAAAATTTATCGCCATCAAACCTTTCCCCAAAGAAATCCCAATAAGTGTCAAAGGTTCAGGATGGCAAATCATGAAAAAAGTACTCAGAATTAGAGTAAAACCTATTCGATATGAAATCAAAGATCCTTTAAATAGCCCTAACTTCATTCTCGGTTCTTCCTTAAAGGTATATGTGACAAATGTCATGGATGGCTTAAAATTAGAGGAAATCCTGGTGGATACCATTTTTATGAATTTAGACCAGAGAATAGATCGCACTTTTCGGATTCGTGTCGACAGCAACTCTCTTTCTCTCAAAGAGGGTTTTAGGGTGATTGACCCCATCAGCGTATATCCCGATAAAGTAGCCCTCAACGGACCCCGTAAAGTACTCAGCGCACTCCCTGACCCCTTAGCAATTGAAATCTCGGATCGCCGTATTGACAAACCCTTTCGTAAAAAAATTCCCCTTGTAATCAAACACAAACACGCAGGGCTTATTCTAAAAGATACTGAAAAAATTTCTGTTTCTTTCAACCCTACTTTGTTTGTGACTAAAAGTGCCAATCTGATTATCGATGTGGCTAATTTTCCCCAAGGCACTTCGTATTCACTCCATCGTGATCATAGAATTACTGAAATTACTTATACCTTTGCTCAAAAAGATTTAGGCAAAGTCCGGTTATCTGATTTTCGGATTTTTGCAGATTTTCGCACTTTCCGGGTTACAGATACTACCGTAGCTTTAATTCTCAAACACAAACCTGCTTTTGTTCGAAATCAAGACATTAGCTTCAGACCACGTGTCAAATTAGATTATGACGGAAAATAACCCCCTTTTAGTAGGCATCACCGGAGGAATCGGTTCGGGCAAAACTACAATCTGTCGCATTTTCAGTATATTAGGAATCCCGATTTATGAAGCCGATAGCCGTGCCAAATGGTTGATGAATCATGACCTGCTTCTCAAACAGGAAATCATCCAACATTTTGGTACTGAATCTTATGATCAGGCAGGATTGCTGAATCGTGCCTACCTAGCCGCTCAGGTATTTAGTCAGGAAGAAAAGGTCAAATTGATCAATGCATTGGTGCATCCTCGTGTGGGGGAAGATTTTTCGTACTGGGTTCAAGACCATAAAAAAGCTCCTTATCTGCTCAATGAAGCCGCCCTGATGTTTGAATCGGGGCGTTACCTTCAGCTTGATCGGGTAATTACCGTTTTTGCCCCTATTGATCTCAGGATTCGCAGAATTCAAAGCAGAGACGCACACCGAAGCCCCGAAGAAATCCAGGCAATTATCTCCAAACAAATGCCAGAAGAAGAAAAAATGAACAAAGCCCACCATATCCTATTTAATGATGAAAAGCAGGCCGTATTACCACAAGTTTTACAACTCCATCAGTCATTCTTAGTGCTTAGTCAAAAATCCCAAACAAATTAATCCGTTTTGGGTCGGAATACCTTTATCACCTGCTCATTCACTTCTAAATAAGGCCCTCCGATCAGGTCAATGCAATAAGGCACTGCCGGAAATACGGCATCAAGGCATTCCCTGATAGATTTGGGCTTGCCTGGCAAATTGATGATCAAAGTTTGCCCCCGAATGCCTGCCGTTTGCCTTGATAGAATAGCAGTAGGTACATATCGTAGGCTTTCTCGGCGCATTAGCTCTCCAAATCCTGGTAATATCTTTTCACAAACTGCCTCGGTTGCTTCAGGAGTTACATCCCGTTTGGAAGGTCCGGTACCTCCGGAGGTCACTACCAGACAACAGCCTTCCTGATCAGCCATCGTCTTTAAAGTATCCTCAATTAGGCCTTGCTCATCAGGAATGACCTTATAGACTGACTCCCAAGGCGAAATCAGGTATTCCTTCAAAGTACTTACGATTGCTTTACCCGGAATATCTTCATAAATACCCTGGCTAGCGCGATCAGATATGTTAATAATCCCAATTTTTATGGGTTGGGACTGCTTTTGATCCATGGTGTAACTCTCTTATAAAAATTTTCAATAAATACAAATAAAAATCATTTTTCAGGCACTAAATTACTTATAAAGCGTATATATATGTATGAAAAGTAATCAAAAAATTCGAAACTGGTCTCAAAGCCCATTAAAACCTATGCAAAGTTTCAATCAATTTTTCAAAATCGTTTTCATCTATTCCTTTATATATATTCTGGTCGTTCTTACCTCATCGGTATACGCACAATCTTCCGATATACATCCCCTTGAAAAAATCGAATCGGATGATTCGTCTCAGAATGTCTTAGACTTTATCCAAACTTTTCAGCTCGCAGAACTGCCATTTCAAACAGACGAAAAGTACGAAATTCAGGACACCATCCCTGCCAACATAGTAATTAAACATATTTTAGATGCTTCTCAGGAATCTTCCCCAGAAAACTTCAAAGAACTCTGGGAAAACGAGGAAATAAAAGAAATCACCCGCAAAGGATTGGAAGACCGATACATCAATGTTGAAAATAATGCCTTTGCCGTTCTAAATTTCGGTTTTGTAAATAAATTAGAAATCAGCCAAAATTATCATACCGTAATTTTTAAATATATCCCCACTTTTATGGAAGGATACTACTCCTACACCTACCTCGCCAATTACAACCTGGAAGGTAAACTGATTGATGTGGTTAGAATCGGAGGATTGGCTGCGTATGTGGATATGCAGAACAAATGGACTGCCACAGTACATAAAAACGGTAAAATTGAAGTACAGGGTCAGGCAGTTAAAAAAGGAGAAATGTTTGGTCAAAGTGAAGACTTTATTGAAAACTTCGAGCAGAATTTTCAATCAGATGATCAGGGAAATATAGAACTGATTAAAGAAAAATATTCCAGCTTCTCAGGAAGTTTCAAAGCCAAAAATAAAGGAGAAGTACTTCGAATAGAAGAGTTTTTTGATCAAGTAAATATCCTCTACCAGGAGTCCGCCGACATCTCCTCCGAGCAATCTCTCGATATTATTGAAATAGATAAAGATAAAAATAAGATTATCGCTCAATTTCCCAACTCACCCGAACAGATCATCATTACTTACAATGCCGATCGCACTGCATTTACCTGTAAAAACGAATCTGGCAAAACGCTGGAATATATTCGTACCGCCAATTAAAACCCCCAGACACCGATCTATCTAGAGTTTGAGTATTGATGCACAATCTTTATAAAAGATAAATTAATCCTTTTTTTGTATCATAAAGTTTCCCTAAAAATTATTATCTTTATTGACATAATAAAAAACATTTATGGCAATTGGCGATTTTAGCGTAGAAACTCCGGAAAATTATGAACAAAAATGCCTTTGCGTACTCACATTAGACGTATCAGGCTCTATGGTTGGTGATCCTATTCGTGAGCTGAACCGCGGGCTGCAGGAGTTTCGCTATCAGATCATTAAAAATGAAACCGCAGCCGAGAGGCTGGAAGTAAGTATTATTACATTTGCCAATGAGGTGAAATGTATTCAAGAACCCGCTCTGATAAAAAACTTTCAGATGCCTACCTTAGAAGCCAATGGCTCTACCCAACTAGCCAGAGGTATCAGAGAAGCCATCCTCAAAGTAATTAGCCGCAAAATGTGGTACCGCAAAACTGGACAACCTTATTACCGCCCTTTTATTATTTTAATTACTGATGGTGAGCCGGATGCAGACCAAGATTTGGAAGAATTGATGCTTGAAATCAATGAGGGAGTCAATAAAAAACGTTTTTTATTTTATCCTGTTGGGGTAGAAAATGCCAATATGGATGTATTGAGGCATATTACCCATCCTGCTGCTCCGCCTATGAAACTAAAAGGTTTGAATTTTATGGAATTTTTCCAATGGCTTAGTAATAGCGTGGGGGTCATTACTCGTTCGCAGGAAGGAGAGATAATTCGCCTACCTGATGCAGGACATTGGGGACAAATTGCGATTTAATTAATTTTTGCCTATATTTATTCGTTATCTTTTTTAAAAACCAACTCTATGTCCCTACAACTTTTAAACGGAAAATTTCAACCCATTGAAATCAAGTCTGAAGCACTTGGAATAGGTGCCGAGGGAAGTGTGTACGAAATTATTTATCCTGCTCATCTGGCTGGTTATGTAGTAAAAATCTATAGAGATATCGAGAAAGCCCCCCTCAAACAAGAAAAAATTGAATACCTGATCAAACACAAGCCCCAACTAAAAGAACCGCTTAGTGTGATATTCCCAGAAGATATTGTGTATCAGACCGATGGCAGGTTTATAGGTTTTATCATGAAAAAAGCCCTTGGAGAATTTGATCTCACTTCTTTGTGTACTTTTGGAAATTCGGATAGGCTTCCCAAAGAATGGCATGATAAATACAACCGGAACGCTCCACAAGGGCTTAAAAACAGGCTAAAGATATGTTATAACATTGCAGCTGCCGTCAATCAGGTACACCGTGGCGGAAAATTTACTTTTGTAGACCTCAAGCCCGAAAACATCAAAATCAGTTTCGACGGACGAGTTTCTATTGTAGATATTGATTCTATTGCTATTGCCAACGGAAAAGAGCTGATTTTCCCAGCTGAAAGACTCACACCCGAATATAGCCCGGCTGAATTTACTGAAACTAACCTCAAAAAAGATGTAATCGATGAAACCTGGGACCGTTTTTCTATCTCAGTGCTTTTTTATAAAATTTTATTTGGCATTCATCCCTACGCTGGTACAACTAAGGGAAATTACGCCCATTTAAATTCTAATGAACAAAAAATCATCGAGGGTTTGTTTCCCCAGGGACAAAAATCCGAACATTTTGAGATAATTCCGGAGCCTCACAAAAAATTCAAGGAAGCTCCTTACAAAGTCCGTAAACTTTTTCTGAATTGCTTTGAAGAAGGCCAGTTTTTACCCTCCAAACGACCTTCTGCGGCTGATTGGTGTCAGGTACTTGTACAAGCCCAACCCCGAAATTTTTATTTAAATAAACTCCTGAATTTACACTTTAGCTGGAAAATCCCTAAAATTAACCTGGAAAAACTGCATCGTGAGCCCATGCATTTCGGTACGATGAATCCCAAGTCTACGAGTGGAATCCTTCCTTCTCTTCTTATTTTTATTGTTTTATTGGGGTCTTCTTTTGGTGTGGTAAACCTTTCTGGTTATTATAGGGCGCAAAAGCTCATCCGAGAGGGAGATACCCGATTTGGCAAAGAAGTAAAATCTTCTAGCAATGACCTGAGAATGTCCTCTTATGACCATCATCCTGACAAAGATTATTTTGATTTTCCGAGCGAAGGTATTTCCATTACCCTAGATAACGGGCGTTGGGGTTATCTGGATGTAAAAACCCAGGAAATCATCTTAGAAGCAAAATACGATTGGGTATATGACTTTAAGGAAGGACGAGGTAGGGTCAGAAATCAGGGACTATACGGCTTTGTAGATCGTCAGGGGAAATTTATCGTAAAACCTGTTTTTGAAGATGCGTATGATTTTCGCAATGGAAGAGCCTTGGTTTCTCAGAATGGTAAATATATGTTTATTGATTTGGAAGGAAATAAACTTTTTGAGTTAGATGGGGATAAAATTTATGATTTTAGCGAAGGTTTGGCACTTCTCAAAAAAGACGGAATGTATGGATATATCGATGAAAAAGGAATCTTAGTCATCCCAGCCCAATTTGATATGGCTTATCCGTTTAGGGAAGGACTGGCAGCCATAGAGATAAATGGCAAGTGGGGTTATATTAATAA
Organism: Microscillaceae bacterium; assembly: GCA_033765345.1. Taxonomy (GTDB): domain Bacteria; phylum Bacteroidota; class Bacteroidia; order Cytophagales; family Microscillaceae; genus JANRIC01. The sequence goes on along the minus strand of JANRIC010000120.1, from coordinate 3,122 downwards.
AAAAGGCCAAGTAGCCATTGCTTTAGCTTGGGACAATGCAACCAGCTTTAGTGACGGTGTAGCCACGGTCACACGCTTTGAAAGAGAATATGACATCAATACCTATGGTGAAATCACTCGAAGTATCATTAAAAACTAAAAAAAGCAGAAGGCTTTATCTTATCAGAATTTATGCTCTGCTTATTCATAAATCAATTAATTGTATATACTTTAGACAAAAATACATTTTTAATCTCTTCATCTATGGCATTTGATGATTTTGCGGCCGAAACGCCCGACAATTTTGAACAAAAGTGTTTGTGTATTTTGGTGTTAGATGTCTCCGGTTCTATGATCGGAGAGCGTATCCGTGAATTAAATCGCGGTTTGGATGAATTTCATCGCCAAGTAAGGAATGACGAAATAGCCTCACAACGTCTTGAGGTTTGTATCATTGCCTTTAACTCTAATGTCAAGTGCATCCAGGAACCGGCTCTGATTGATAAATTTGTAATGCCTATTCTCAAAGCCCGTGGTACGACCAAGCTCGTGGCAGGTGTGCGTTCGGCAGTTGAGAAAGTGGAAGCCCGCAAACGCTGGTACAAAGAAACAGGTCAATCTTATTACCGACCCTTTATTATTTTAATTACCGACGGCACACCAGATACCGACCAAGACATTGAAGGGATCACGTTGGAAATCACCGAAGGCGTAAATGAGAAAAAATTTATGTTTTTCCCGATTGGTGTACAAGATGCCAATATGGAAATCCTAAAGCAGATTGCTCATCCAAGCACACCACCCATGATGCTGAAGGGGCTTAATTTTATTGAGTTTTTCCAATGGCTGAGTAACAGCATTGGCATTATTACCAAATCTAATGAGGGTGATAAGGTTTATTTCCCGGATACTTCAGGCTGGGGACAATTGGAAATATAAATCCTAGAGCAAGAAATATCTTTAAATATTTTATAAATTGACTGTTTATCAATGGCAAAGCACGAAACAAAGGAAATATCCGGTTGGTTGGTTGTGGGAGCTTCTGTGCCGGGGCATGCACACCTTAAAAACAACACCCCATGCCAGGATCATAATTTTATCGAACCCATCAACGCCTATTGGGGAATAACCGTAGTAGCAGATGGAGCCGGCTCGGTCGAGTCGGCCTACAAAGGTTCAGAATTTCTTACCAAAGAATCTGCGATACTTTTTAAAGAGCTTATCATACAAGAAAAGTGGCACCAACAAAGCAGCCTCCCATCATCCGAAATCTGGAAAGCCAAAGCCAAAAATACCCTTCTGGAAATCCGAAGAAAACTTGAAATCTTTGCCATCCAGGAAAAAACCGATATTAAAAATTTATCTTCTACACTCATCGTATTGATATATTCTCCTCTGGGTTTGCTGGTGACGCATATCGGCGATGGGCGTTGTGGCTACTGCAACCGAGATATGGAGTGGAAAGCTGCCATTCGCCCTTGGCGAGGCGAATATGCCAATGAAACCGTATTCATGAGTTCTGATATCTGGGAAGAAGAAAATCTGGATGATTTTATCGAGAGTCAAGTGATTCACGAAACTCCCCTGGCCTTTGCTCTTATGTCTGACGGCTGCGAAAGGCATTCTTTTATCTGTAATATCTGGGATGAAAAAACCCAGAAATACATCGATCCCAACCAACCTTTCGATAAATTTTTCAACCCTATCGTCAAAAATCTGCACCAAATGCACACAGGCAAACTCAATTATACTGCTATTCAGGAAAAATGGGGGAAATTTCTTCTTGAGGGTAATTCCAAACTCAAAAATGAACCCGATGATAAAACAATGGTCGTGGGTATCTATCTGGCGGGTTGAGGTGCGAGGAGAGCATTTTCGGGGGTGATTTCATCCCCCAAAAACCTTCTCCCAAAACTTGGACAAGCTTTTCAGAACCCAAAAACCTTCTCCTAAAATTTGGAGAACCAACCTCTGACATCCCAAACTCCCTAAAAGAAAATCTCTTGGGCTAAACGAAATGTATTGGCGTGTGCCTCTACGATGTCGGCTATTTTTGGGGAGTACCCCCCTCCCATCAATACGACGGTTGGGAGCTCCGACCTTTTACAAATATCCAGTACAAATCTATCTCTTTCTTTGCAGCCCAGGGGGCTTACGCCGAGTCTGCCCAGTTTGTCGGTAGCGAGGATGTCTACACCAGCGAGGTAGAACACAAAATCAGGTTCCACCTGGTCTATGAGTCTGGGTAGAGTTTCTTTGAGTACTTTGAGGTAGAAAGTATCTTCTGTAAAATCGGGCAGCCCGATGTCCAGGTCGGAAATTTCTTTACGCAAAGGGTAATTTTTGGCTCCGTGCATACTGAAAGTAAAAACCTGTGGCTCATTCTGGAAGATTTCGGCAGTACCATTGCCCTGATGCACGTCAAGGTCAATCACCAGAATTTGGCTGACTAGCTTTTTATGCAGCAAATGCCTAGCAGCTACAGCTATATCGTTAATTAAGCAAAAGCCTTCCCCTTTGTAGGAAAATGCGTGGTGTGTACCTCCGGCTACATTCATTGCGATACCAAATTGCAGCGCAAACAATGAACATTCCAGGGTTCCTTGTCCAATACGTTTTTCACGGTCTACCAAAGCTCTATTGAGTGGGAACCCGGCCGAACGGATTTCCTGTTTGGTCAGTTCCAGATTTTTGAGCTTGTCCCAGTAGGCTGGTTGATGCACACTCAGAATGAGTTCTTCTGTCAAAACTCCCGGTTGGAAAAAATTCTCATCCTTGACAGTCCCTTCATACAACAATTGTTCGGGTATCAGGGCATATTTTTCCATAGGGAAGCGGTGTTTGGGCGGAAGAGGCAAAACATATTCTTCAGTCCAGGCTATTTTCAGCATATTCTTTTCTTTCTTCTTGGTTTTTGGATAATATTTATCCTAAACAACCTCAAAAATATTTAAAAAAATTTTATCTTCCAGCCTATTGACTCAAATTAGAAATTTTGTTTATTTTAGAAGTTGTTGGGGATTTTCAAAATTAGAGAATCGGGTCTATTTTTGAGTTGACCAAAACCAAAAATAATGACTACACAATTTGAAAAACTGTCCGATTCTCAATGGGATGCAATATCGTTTCTTTTTCCAACAAGA